>MWCY01000164.1 GCA_002070275.1 Candidatus Hydrogenedentes bacterium ADurb.Bin170 | reverse complement strand
TCCTCAGCCTTACGAGCCGCTTCTTCCTCGGCACGTTTCCTTTCTTCTTCCGCCTTACGCGCCGCTTCTTCCTCAGCACGCTTTCTTTCTTCTTCCGCCTTGCGGGCCGCCTCTTCTGCAGCTTTTTGCTCTGCAGCTTTTCGTTCTTCTTCGGCTTTACGCGCTGCTTCTTCCGCTGCACGCTTTCTTTCTTCTTCGGCTTTACGCGCCGCTTCTTCTGCAGCTTTTTGTTCCGCAGCCTTTTGTTCCGCAGCTTTTTGTTCCGCAGCTTTTCTTTCTTCTTCCGCCTTGCGCGCTGCTTCCTCTGCAGCTCTTTGTTCTGCGATCTTTCTTTCCTCTTCCGCCTTGCGCGCTGCTTCTTCTGCGGGGCCGTTAGCCGGAGCCATACCTGCCACAGAGGCAAAGCTCTGACCGGGAGCATTCTGAACCTGCTGTGAAACAGGAGGAACTGCCACAGGAGACGCCTGAGCAGCCTGAACAGGTGTTACAACAGGCTGAGCAGGTACTGCTTCCGTAACATTAGACTGAACGGGTGCCCCCGTAGGATTATGCGGAGGTGTTCCATCCTGCAGAAGGCTCCATACAGCAGCCGCAGGCTGAACATATTGATTTTCTTCTTTTTTGGATGAACTGTTTGAGCTGACTCTTCCCGAGGAATTAAGATTGATCTCGGCATCCCCTCCAAGAGAAGATGAAAAATCTTCGGGGGACTTTAAGAAATCAAGTTCCGGAAGCGGCTGTGCCGATTGCTGCGATGCCGCTGCAGGTGCAGGCGCCGGAGCAGGCGTAGCCTGTTGCTGCGGTCGGGGTGCAGCATTATCCGAACTAACGATATTCTCAGGAGCAACATAATCGTTGCCCTTCCTGTCAAGAAAGGACAAATCAATGCCACCCTCTGTGGGCTTACCGCACTTCCAGCAGAACTTAGCTTTTCCTTCAAGTGTCTCGCCGCAATATATGCACTTCTTGGTCTTGGGAGCTATCTCGAAACCAAAGACCGA
>MWCY01000163.1 GCA_002070275.1 Candidatus Hydrogenedentes bacterium ADurb.Bin170 | reverse complement strand
AAGAGCGGTCAGATGGAAAGACAATGTCGTTCATTTAACGTATGAGGAACGGATGATGATCAGGAAAGAAATCATAGAACGCAATCCGCTGTTGAACCTGGGATTCGACAGGGAATATATCCTGTCCGACGGCGGATTGGGCGCGGTTCTGGCCCACGCCGGCGTCGGCAAAACGGCGCTGCTTGTGCAGACGGCGCTGCATGCCATGATGCATGAACAGCCCGTGCTGCATGTCAGCCTGAACGACGCGGTCAGCAAGGTGGACCTGTGGTACCGCGAATTGTTCAACGACATGGCCTCAAAATATGATTCCGCGGAAATTACGCAATACTGGGAAAACATGCTCCATTACCGGTTTATCATGACGTTCCGGGTGGAAGGATTCAGCGTTCCAAAGCTGGAGGAGCGTCTGGCCGATCTGATGCAGCAGAATATTTTCAAGCCGCACACCGTTATTCTGGACGGTCTGAAATTTGATGAATCCGGGCGGGGGCTGCTGGTGGAATTAAAGGAAATGGCCGGAAAATACGCCATGCGCATCTGGTGCACCGTTCACACGCATCGTCATGAACCGCCCAAGGAAGATGGATTGCCTCTTTCTTTCCTGCATGTGGCGGATCTTTTTGATGTGCTGGTGCAGTTGTCTTCCCAGGGGCCCGAAGTGTATATCAAAGCCCTCAAGGGCCAGTCGCCCGATTCCCGGCAGGATGCCCTGCTGCTTGATCCGGCGACCATGCTGATCAAATCATAAACAATGGAGGCAGTCCTGCGGACCGCCTCCATTGTTTTTTCTTCCGGTTCTTTGTTTTGTCAAAACCGAAAACTTCCGTTTATTCCTTGTAAAGACTGTTGAGGAGATCCCCGTATTTGTCCAGAACCGCCTGGCGCTTGAGCTTCATGGTCTGCGTGAGCATGCCGCTTTCCAGCGTGAAATCCTCCAGGATGAAGGCGAATTTCTGGGGAATTTCATAAGATCCGATCGTTTTTCTCAAATGATTCTGCACCTCGGCGGTCAGCAAT
>MWCY01000162.1 GCA_002070275.1 Candidatus Hydrogenedentes bacterium ADurb.Bin170 | reverse complement strand
TGATACCTGACCGGAACGAGCACCCGGCCTACGCAAACATGAAATTTGCCACTCCTTCGGGAAAGATAGAGCTCTGGTCTGAAAGGGCAGTGAAGCTGTGGGGTGTGAATCCGCTGCCGACCTATGAACCACTGGACAACTTTGGGGAGGCGCATCTTCCCATGAGGCTCATGACACCGAATATTGCATCACGTATCCATTCACAGTTCGGTAATCTGGAAGTTGTCAGGAGTGTGGTTGAAGAGCCGGTATGGGAAATATCGGTTGCTGATGCAAGGAGCAGGGGTCTGAAAAGTGGCGACATGATCAGGGTGTTCAACTCACGCGGAGAGGTTACGGGAAGAGTCAGCGTCACACACCGCGTCAAAAGCGGCAGCCTGGTCTTTCCCAACGGTATATGGCTTGGCGAGGGCGGGGGAGTGAACAGGCTCATAGCGCCGTCAGAGACCGACATGGGGCATGGAGCTGCCTTTCACAACACGAGGGTTGATATAGAAAAGATGGCGCCATGAGGAAGGGATTCTCATTTGACGCCGCACTCTGTGTAAGCTGCAAGGCTTGCAGCGCTGCCTGCATTCTTGAGAACGGGCTCCAGCCCGGCACACGCTCCCTCTTCACGTGGAATGATCATGCACTTCCGCTGGTGGGCGTCATCAACCTCTCCATGGCCTGCAACCACTGTGCCCGGCCCGCCTGCGCTTCAGGCTGCCCGGCGCTGGCATACACCATTGGGCCTGACGGCGTTGTTATCCATCATGCAGACCGGTGCATGGGGTGTGGATACTGCACATGGAGGTGTCCCTATGACGCCCCGAAGATCAATCCAGCCCTGGGATATATTGAAAAATGCCACTTATGCGCTGACAGAACCGCTCAGAATATTGAGCCGGCCTGCGTTGCCGCCTGCCCGACAGGAGCGCTGAAAATGACAGAAAGGGAGGTATTTGACGGCGCTCTCCCGGCATGGTTTCCTGATACGGGGATAAAACCGTCTGTTTTCCTGAAGAATAGTGAAAACTAT
>MWCY01000161.1 GCA_002070275.1 Candidatus Hydrogenedentes bacterium ADurb.Bin170 | reverse complement strand
CCCTTGGCAAATTTATTGCTTACCGTGGGCGACCAGTGCGGCTGAAGAAGAAGTCCCATAGAGCCCGGAGGGATATCCCGGATAACCTCGTCCAGCACGACTTCAGCCGCCACGCCCCGCTTTTGCGCCTCAACGGCTTCCCGATGTCCAAACTCCTGCTTGAACCAGGTAACCATCCAGAAGCCGCGGTAGATGAACATTTCGATGTCCCAGGCATTGGGCAGGGCGGCAGGCCAGGTAAAATAACGCAGCTGTGCGTCTTTGATATACTTATAGGTAATGACCTCCATTGCCGTGCCGGTCCCAAAGCTGATCACGGCAATAGACGGATCAATGGCGCCGGCACCGAGCAGCTCGCACTGTTTATCACCGGCACCGACAACGACCGGCAGGCCTTCCGGCAATCCTGTGGCCTGCGAGGCCTCAGATGTAATATGCCCAAGCACCTTATCCGGCGGATAGAGATCAACGCAGTGTCTGTTCTCAATTCCAAACGCATTGTAGATAAAATTGAACGCCTTGCCGTACCATTGTTTGCTTTTGTAATCAAAGGGCCAGATACCGGCAACCATACCGCAGGAATCGCGAAATTCGCCGGTGAGTTTCCTCACAAAAAATCCCGTAGCCTGAACGAACTTGTGCGTTTTACGGTATATTTCGGGTTCATTCTGCATGATCCACAAAAATTTTGAGTTTTTCTGCGAATAGCGTATCGCCTCCGTCAGCCCTGCCAGAGAGGTCACCAGTGTCACAGCCCTCCCGAGAGGAGGGGCACTGGAAACCGTCCGCTGATCGAGCCAGATAATTCCCGCCCGCAGCGCGTTGCCGTCTTTGTCCATGGGAATGACCGTGTTTCGCTGGCTCGTCAGTCCGATTCCGGCAATCTGGCACAGATCAATGTTAATCTTTCCCATAAGACCCCGGCAGACCCTGCATAACTTGTCCCAGTAATCCTCCGTTCGCTGTTCGGCCCAGCCGGGTGCCAGGGAAAAATAGGGTTCATAATCGGCCTGCTCGATGGCAATTTCCT
>MWCY01000160.1 GCA_002070275.1 Candidatus Hydrogenedentes bacterium ADurb.Bin170 | reverse complement strand
GCTGGTGCCGGTGCGTGAATATTTCCGCGCGCAGTCCCGCTTCAAGGTGCTGACCGATGAACAGATTGAAGAGATTCAAAAGCAGATAAATGAAAAATGGGAAGGCTACTACAGTACGGCCGGATAGGCCGAGGCGGTTGGCTGTGCGGTAGTTTTTGCCCAGGGGTTCTTTTCAGCGGGGACATCGACGGTAGAGGAGAACTCCGTCTGATGCAGTTTCTATGACAGTCTCTTCCCGCTTAAGCTCCTGTAAATAGACATACGTTTCGTTTAACGCCATGAATTTTTCCCAGTCATCGCGTGCGGCTCCCGCTGTACCGAGGATCTCGCCCGTGATGCCGAAAACTGATTTTGGCTTGTCGTTGAGGATCTTAAACAGTAATTCCTTTTTCAGAGCGTGATGTTCACGTATTTCGTCGATGCGTTCCACAACACCGCCAAAGGATGTGCCGTGCCCCGGATGGGCACAGGTAATCGGAAGCTGCTCGATGGCGGCAAGTGATGTCAAGTAGCCCGCCAGAGGCTGAGATGTTTCATCGAAGATATTGGGGCTCAGGCTCGGTGGGATGTAGGGCAGGATATGGTCGCCCGCCAAAAGCAGTCCCTCGTCGTGGAAAAAAAAGCAGATATGGCCGTCGGCATGGCCCGGCGTAAATACCACCTCAAATGATCTGTCGCCGAAAGAACGCACTTCACGGTCACGAACAAAACCGGCTGCGGTAAAAAGCGGAATGCGTGTGCGCATGTCTTCAATTTCTTCGATAATCGCTCTCACGTCGTCGGGCGGCACGCCCTGCCTGCTGTAAAATACGTCTGCCTGCTCGATGAGGCGCTGGCCCTGCTGAAAATGCTCGTAAGCCTGATGGGCAGCCGCGGAAAGATACACATGAGCTTTTGATTTGTCCTGAATGATGCCCGCCATGCCGCAGTGATCCATGTGCACGTGGCTTAGATATATTTGTGTAATATTTTGGGCCGATCGCCCGATGCTTTGCAGATCCTATTCCAGCCGCTCATAAGCGCCGGGCAGATCCATG
>MWCY01000159.1 GCA_002070275.1 Candidatus Hydrogenedentes bacterium ADurb.Bin170 | reverse complement strand
GGGGATCAGCTGGTGCTCTTTGGAAGCCACAACGCAATTGACCTGGGCCTGAAGATTCTGGACGGAAGCAATGATGACAACAACGCGGCATAACCATCATCACAACGAAAAATCATGGGGGAACCGTCTGGTTGCCTCCATGCTGATAAATCTGCTCATTCCGGCCGTGCAGATTTACGGCGGCATCCTGTCCGGCAGCATGGCGCTGATCAGCGACGCGCTTCACAATTTAAGCGATTTCATCTCCCTGGTGATCAACTACGCTGCGCTGGTAATCGGGAAACGCCCGCCTACGCTCAAACACACTTTCGGCTTCAAGCGCGTGGAAATATTTGCCACCCTGTTCAGCGTGGCCCTGTTATACGGAGCGTCCTTTTACATTGCCGCCGAGGCCTGGGGAAGATTCAGCGAACCGCAGCCGATTGCCGGACAACTGGTGATCTGGATTGCCCTGCTCGGTTTTGCCGGCAATATTCTTTCCGCCCTGCTTCTGCACGCGGGATCAAAAGTCAATCTCAACATGAAAAGTGCGTTTCTCCACATGATGGCCGATGCCGCCACTTCTCTGGGGGTCGTGGCACTTGGAATTCTCTGGATGTTTAAATCCTGGTACTGGCTGGACCCGCTTTTTTCCTGGCTGATTGTCGCCATGATCCTGTATAGCGGATGGGGTTTATTAAAAGACAGTTTTCTCATCCTGATGAATGCGACACCGCCCGGGATTGACCTGGAAGAAGTCCAGAGATCGCTGGAAGCCATCGACGGCATCCTGGAAATCCATGATTTGCACGTCTGGAATCCGTCCAATGAAAGCATCGCCCTTGCCGTCCACATTACCGTCCCCGATCAAATGCTGGGCCGTGTCGATGAACTGGCGGGTAAAGTACGTAAAACACTGGCGGACGAATTTCACATCGATCACCCGACGCTTCAGTTCGAATGCGTGAGCTGCAACCACGGGCAGCTTCTGTGCTGCACTCCGGAAAACGATCATCCGGACCACCAGCATCACTAGAAGGATGCTTTGCCAGTCTGATTTT
>MWCY01000158.1 GCA_002070275.1 Candidatus Hydrogenedentes bacterium ADurb.Bin170 | reverse complement strand
AATATACGACAACGCGTGTGATGGACTTGAAGGGCTTGTCACGGTTGAAGGCGGCAAGTACACCACCAGCCGGAAGCTGGCGGAGAACTGCCTGAAAATTGTCGAGAAGAAGCTTGGGCGAAAATTGGGCAGGAGTGTTACTGCAGGCCGTTACCTGGCCGGTTGCGACATTCGCGATATGAACGTATTTTTGGATTCTGTACGACGGGACAACAAAGATTTTAGTGAAGTGACCCTGGAGTATCTCGGACGTAATTACGGCACCGAATATGCTGCGGTTCTTGATCTGGCGCGGGGGGACAGTCGTTTGGCGGAAGTTCTCAATGAAGACGGCGAGATCATGGCGCAGGTGACTTATGCGGTAACCCGGGAAATGGCGCGGACGCTGCCGGATATTGTTCTGCGACGTACGGGCATCGCAACACTGGGGAATCCCGGCGATCAGATGCTCAGAAAGGTTGCCGCAGTGGCGGCATCTCTGCTGGGCTGGGACAGTGAAAGAGTGGAAAAGGAAATCGGGCAGACAAATGCCCTGCTGCGCATTCCCGGGGATGAGGAATCGTCCGGGCCTTTACCTCGCGCAGAAAATTTCTAGGAAGAAAGGAAAAAGGAATGTCAAAAGCGAAAGGTTTTATTCCTGACTGGACCGAGAACGCCCCGGCCCCAGGCACATTCCGGTCCATCTTCAAATACGGTGATCCTCACCGTTTCAAGCATCCCAGCGATGGCTGGTACCGCATGATGAAGGAAGAATTTCATCTCCGTGACGCGGATTTTACAACCAGAAAGGCGGAAGGGCTTGAAACGGTGGTCCTGAATCGTCCTCCGGCACTGAAGGCTGAGCAGATCGCGGCACTCGTGTCCATTCTGGGAAAGGAGAACGTATCTCTGGACGACTATTCACGGGTTAAGTATGCCCACGGGAAGACCACCGAGGAAATCCTGGAGCTCCGTAAGGGAATTATTCGCGAGGTGGCCGATGTGGTGGTGCATCCGCGAGACAAGCACGATGTGCAGAGGATTGTGCAATACTGCGACACCGAG
>MWCY01000157.1 GCA_002070275.1 Candidatus Hydrogenedentes bacterium ADurb.Bin170 | reverse complement strand
AGATTGATATTATTCTGACAAAGAGCATCAGCCGTTTTGCCCGAAACGTGGTGGATTGTCAGCGGTATGTGAAAGACCTGAAATCCAGGGGTGTTGAGGTACGCTTCGAGCGCGAAGGTATCAGCAGCATGGACGCCAGCGCAGATTTCGTTTTTTCCATGCTGGCAACGGTGGCGCAGGAAGAAAGCCGTTCTATCAGTGAAAATGTCCGATGGCGGTATGCGAAGGACTTTGAAAAGGGCGTCTATCACTTGGGTGGTAACCGTATCCTGGGGTATGACATGGGAACAGACGGGAAGCTTATCCCCAACGGTGATGCGTGGATTATAAAAAGGGTGTTTGATAATTTTCTTGCCGGTATGAATTATACAGAAATTGCGGCAGACTTGGATGCAGCAGGAGCCAGACGGCTTAGGAGCGACAAGCCCTATACCGCTGAACGGATACGCCGTATCCTTCAAAACGAATATTATGTAGGCGACATGCTGCTGCGCAAGAATGCTCCAAAGGATTTTCTGACAAAGCGCTCCATTCATACCGACTGCACCAGCTATTATGTCAGGGATGCCCATGTTGGCATCATCGACAGAAACACATGGGAACAGACGAAAGAAAAGCTGGACGCAGTGGCTGCCGAAAAAGCCGCCGGGCTTGTGTTCAACTGTACCGAAACACATTTTCTGTATGGAAAAGTATTCTGCGGGGTATGCGGAGCGCCTTACACGCGGCGAACCTTTACCGACCGCAAGGGTGGGCATTACAAGGCATGGAACTGCAGAGAACGCCAGAAGGGCAAAAAGGGAAACGGCTGCAAAAATTCCGCTGTGCGTGAGGAAATACTGCTCGCAGAAATTGCAGATGCCATGCAACTTGAGAAATTTGACATGGCAGCATTTGACGAGCTTGTGGAACGGGTTATGATTATGCCGGACGGGATTCAGGTGCAGCTTAAGAATAACTCCAATCCCATGAACGTGGGGACTGTGAGCAAAACAGCATGAGGATATCCTGTGAGGTGTATTCTGTAGATTGACAGAATACAATAGCTAATG
>MWCY01000156.1 GCA_002070275.1 Candidatus Hydrogenedentes bacterium ADurb.Bin170 | reverse complement strand
CGTCACGTTCAACTACTATGTTCTGTCTTCGGACGACATTGTCGTTACCCTGACGAAGCAGGCGGTGCCGCTGATTCTGGTAATCATCATCGGACTCGCCGCCTACGGCTCCATTTTCCTCTCTCTCAAGAATCTCCAGCAAGAGTTCCGGGGCAAGGAGGAAAACCAGAAAATGCAGGCGGAACGGGAATACCTGCAACTGGCTGCGGGCAATATGTCACGGCGCTTGGCGCTTATGGAAGAGGTGTCGGCGCAGAACAGTCGCGCCGCCCATGACCGCCGCCACTTCAACAACGTGCTTCTGGAGCTTTTGGAGCAGGGGAAAGCCGGCGAGGCTACCGTTTTGCTGCAAAGTCAAAATCAAGTGGCGCCAAGAATCGGCATGGTCTATTGCGAAAACCCCGCCGTCAACGCCGCTGTCTGCCACTATGCGGGTCTTGCGGAGCAGGCGGGCATACTCACAGAAATTGCCCTGGATATTCCCGGGAATGTGAATCTGGACGCGCTGGAGCTTTCCATGGTGGTTTCAAACCTGATGGAAAACGCTATTCAGTCCTGCGAAAACCTGCCGCGAAATCAGACCCCCTATCTCCGCTTCACCTGCCGAAGCGTGGGTCGACTGCTATTGGAGATGGAGAACCCATGTGCCGAGGGCACTGTGCTTGACAAAAGCGGCTATCCTGTCGCCCGCGGGGAGGGCCACGGCATCGGCAGCAAGAGCGTTATCGCCTTTGCCAGAGAACATGACGGCGAGCTGATCTACAGAATCGAAAACGGTGTTTTTCGGGTGCGCCTTCTGGTGTGACAATACGGCAATTTCTGCTTGGCAGGAGTTAGTCTAAAAGAATGTGTGAGTCTTTTTAAGTGTAAGAATGAGCCTTTTAAGCGTAAAGGCTCGTTCTTTCCCTTTTCGGGGTTATTCTTGGGGCGGAACTCTACGAAATATCATTGAGTTATTGGAGGAAATGGCCATGAGAACAAGAGTGTGCTCTTTTCTGCTGGCGTGCTGCATGGTGATTTCTTTGGCGCTGCTCACCGCCCCATGCTCGTCGAATACCGGCGC
>MWCY01000155.1 GCA_002070275.1 Candidatus Hydrogenedentes bacterium ADurb.Bin170 | reverse complement strand
AGCGATGTGGATTTGAGTACATGTGGCGTTTATCGGTATGTGGAGGGAGACTTCCACATCCTGCTTTTTGCTTATGCGTTTGATGATGATCCGGTGCGGATTATCGATATGGCCTGCGGAGAAGAGCTGCCGCAGGAGATCGTTGACGCAATCTTTGACGATGACGTTGTGAAGGCAGCTTGGAATGCCCAGTTTGAGCGGACGTGTCTTTCACAATACTTTGGGATACGCCTGTCTCCGGAAGCCTGGCAGTGTTCGATGATTTGGGCAGCAAGTCTTTCTCTTCCGCTAGCGCTGAAGAATGCAGCTCTAGTATTAAAAACAGGAGAACAGAAGGATAAGGCGGGCGAAGACCTGATCCGGTTCTTCTCTGTGCCGTGTAAGCCTACAAAAACCAATGGCGGCCGTACACGGAATCTGCCGGAACATGCACCGGAAAAATGGCGGCAGTTTAAAGAGTACTGCCTTCAGGATGTGAGGACGGAGCGGGATATCCGTAAAAAGCTGGAGGCATTTCCGCTGCTGGCTCAGGAGTGGGATTTCTATCACATGGACCAGAGGATCAACGACCGAGGGGTCCGGATCGATAAGACGCTGGTTGAACAGGCGATTACCTGTGACCTGATGCTTTCTGAGGAGATGAGTAAAAAGGCCTACGAGTTGACCGGGCTTGAAAACCCAAACTCAGTATCGCAGCTGAAAGGGTGGCTGGAGGAACGGGGTATTGAGATCAGCAGCCTGGGCAAAAAGGATGTAGCCGCCATGATCAAAGAGATTGATAAGGGCGGGCTGGATCAGGAAGCCCTGGACATGTTGAAGCTCCGGCTCCAGATGGCAAAAAGCTCCGTGAAGAAATACCAGGCAGCGGATCGCTACATCTGTTCAGATGGGCGTGCGCATGGCCTGTTCCAGTTTTCCGGCGCGAACAGAACACAGCGCTGGGCAGGACGCGGAATCCAGTTGCAGAATCTTCCGCAAAATCATATCAGCACGCTGGATGAAGCGCGGGAGCTAGTCAAGCTCGGGTGCTTTGACATGGTCGAAAGCATCTACGGAAACACACCGGACATCCTCTCTCAGCTGATCCGGACCATG
>MWCY01000154.1 GCA_002070275.1 Candidatus Hydrogenedentes bacterium ADurb.Bin170 | reverse complement strand
CATCACAGAGCTGATTAAGTACCTTGAGAGAGAGAATAAAAGCTTTCCTTTGAGCGGGAGGCTGCTTGCATGCGCAACCGGAATAGGTGTATGCATGAAACAGGCCGCATCCGCCGGCAGTATGTCCTTTGAAACCAATCAGAAAGCCATGAACTATGTTTCAGAAGCGGAATACCTGCTGGAACTAATGGAAAAAACAGAATACCTGACTGAAAAGCAAAGCAGGCCTATCCTTGGCGATTGCCGGGGGCTTAAGTCGGCTATTGCAGCTTTTAACATCAAACAGAAAGGGAAGGATTAACATGAGTAAGACAAGTTTTATAGTTGTCTCAATCTTAATCATGGTTTGTTCCGTACTATTCTTGTCTTCATGCTCCTCGGGGGGCTCTGAGGCTCCGGATGTCAAGCCCGAATCGCCGGTGCAATCGCCTGCGACGGAAGCCACAGATCAAAAAACAGCAGAAGCAGAAGCTGTAAATCAAAATACGGCAGCAAAAACTGAAGATCAGAACACAGCAGGGGCAGAAGCTGCGGAGCAAAATGCGGCAGGGGCAGAAGCTGTACCCGACAGCGGCCTGACACTGGAAAAACTTAAGGCGAAGGCGGAAGAGCTTGGATATGAAGTAACATCCATTGAGGGCTATCAGCCTGTGGACAGCATAAAGCCTGAAAACGGCTTCTACGTACACTATTCAGACAGTAACAGCGACGCTTTTATACCGGTGTTTGAATTCGGCAGTCCTGACGATGCCCTGAAATATGCCGAGGGCGTCAACTCGGCGGGGTATAATTTATGCATCGTGAACGGCCGCTTTATCACAATGGCGGGGGCGCAATACGGCATCGTTACAAACGACGCTCAGGCGGACTTCCTTGCCAATTTGCTTGAAAGCGAGGTCATGGCAGCCCCAAAAATTGCCGGCAGCCCTGTCATACCTCCGGCCGGTGATTATGCCGGCGCCTGCAAACAGATTGACAGTATCAGAAATGTGCTTAATACACTCGTAAATAGAACTGTATTGATTCACGATAAGAGCGCCGCGGAAGATAAGAACTTTTCAGCTGCGTTTATCAGCTTTAACATGCTTTCTTCGGGTAA
>MWCY01000153.1 GCA_002070275.1 Candidatus Hydrogenedentes bacterium ADurb.Bin170 | reverse complement strand
TAAAAGCGCTGGGCGCTGTGCCAGATTGTACTAAGCTCGCTGTTATCCAGAGGCGGCACGCAGGTCGCGGCCTTTTCCAGAAAACTTTGGTAGGCTTTTTCCGTATCGCCGTATTTCTTTATGACGATACTGGCAAAGCGGGACATGGTAGCGTTGCGGCTTCCTTCCGGGATCACGATGTCTTTCTCGTGGCCGCCGGGCAGGTTTGCATCGAACTCATCGTCATTCAAAAATTCCGTGAGGTTCATGCGACCGGGATAGAGCTCCACATTCGGCTCCTGTGTTCCGAAGAAGAAACGAGCAGCATCCAGCGCCTTCGTATCGAAATACGGAAATATGGAATTGACCAGCTTCTTCATATCGCTATAGAGGGCAGCATCCGTTACCCGGTCGATGGGAAAGAGCACATGGAACTTTGGCCTTGCCGGTTTGCCGTTTTTCTCGCGCTGATTAAAGCGGCTGTAATGGATGGCGAGGCTTACTCCCGGAAATGCCTCCAGCACGTCTGCCGGTGTGATCCAGTCTTTCGGATCTTCTGAATGGTCGTTATCACAGTCCACGGGAAGACAGTCAGCGGAGAGGAAGTTGTCGCTGTTGCGGTAGTGATTTTTGTACTCCGCACACACATAGTCGTGACTGACTGCGGCTTTCATGCTGTCCGTATCCATGACAACGGTTTTATGCGGATAGGAGCAGTTTCCGGGATTGCCGATAAAATCGGCGCTATACAGGGTAAACATCAGTCGTACACCTCCTCCGATTCTTCCTCCAGCACCTTTGTGATAAATTTCAGGGCGCGGATCATGGTTTCCAGTTCGCAGTCGCCGCCAAGGGTAACTTCAAAACCGTTGCAGCCGAATCTGTCCATGAAAGGTGTGACATGGATATCTGTGCTGGCTTCATCGGAAATGCGGAAATAGGTGCGTCCGCCGTGGCCGGTGTCGCCACCTTTGTAACCGGTTGTTCCGGCTTCGACCTGCAGGATATTGGCACTTACCACATCGCGGGTGTAGGTAGTGATCTCAGTGCCATCAAAAAGCTCTCTGCGACTTTCTTTAATTTCATACATAGCGTTAAACCTCCTGACATTCTTCTGTGAAATAGCGCAAGTGATAG
>MWCY01000152.1 GCA_002070275.1 Candidatus Hydrogenedentes bacterium ADurb.Bin170 | reverse complement strand
AATATCGGGGTGGCGGGACAAATTCCCGTCTGAGAAGATACCCGTTGAACCTGATCCGGGTAATGCCGGCGGAGGGAAAATAAAGTCTGTATGTAAAACCCTTTCTCCGTCGTGTGAAAGGGTTTTTATTTATACTTGAGGGAAAAGGAGAAGAAATGAAAATCAGCGCAGATGATATCTATAAGTCGGTTGGGGACATTCGGGCGGTAAATCCCCTGATCCACAATATCACCAATTATGTTGCCATGAATAATACAGCCAATGCGCTTTTGGCCATCGGCGCGTCGCCGGTGATGGCGCATGCCGCAGAGGAAGTGAAGGAGATGACAACTCTGGCGCAGGCGCTGGTCATCAATATCGGCACATTGAGCTCCGCGTGGGTGCGGGCCATGGGCGAAGCTTTTCACACCGCCCTGAAAGAAGGTCTGCCGGTGATTATCGATCCGGTAGGTGCGGGAGCTACCGCATATCGGACGCGGACGGTCCGTGAACTACTGGACACAGGGCATCCGGCAATGATCAGGGGCAATGCCTCTGAAATAATGTCCCTGGCAGATGGCCGTCTCAAAACAAAAGGGGTTGATAGCAGATCCCAATCTGATGAGGCACTCAGGGCTGCACGGAGCATCAGCGAAAACAATCAATGTGTTGTAGTTGTCAGCGGTGCCGTTGATTATGTTGTTGAGGGCCAGGACGTCGTTAAAGTGGCCAACGGTCATCCTCTGATGACGCGGGTGACGGGGCTTGGCTGTACGGCCAGCGCTCTTTGCGGAGCTTTTGCCGCTGTCGAAAAAGATACATTGTCGGCTGCCGTGCAGGCAATGGCGCTCGTGGGGATTGCCGGTGAGATGGCGGTAGAAAAGTCGGCAGGGCCGGGAAGTCTGCAGATGCACTTTCTGGATTGCCTGTACAATATGTCGGCAGTGGAGATTCAGGAAAGACTTAGAGTGGAGGTTTAATAATGCGCGGGGTTTATCTGGTTACCGATCGCCGGCTGTGCCTTGGCCGCCCTCTGGAGGAGGTCATTTTGCAGGCTGTGCGGGGAGGTGCGGCATACGTTCAGCTCAGGGAAAAGGAAATAACCACGCGCGAATTTATTGAGGAAGCCCAAGCGATAAAAAAAATTCTT
>MWCY01000151.1 GCA_002070275.1 Candidatus Hydrogenedentes bacterium ADurb.Bin170 | reverse complement strand
CAGCAGATTTACCAGCTTTGCCTTGCCGGGAACGGCCCGACCAAGATTGCCCGTATGCTGACGGAGCAGCAAATCCCCACGCCGGGGACGCTGGAATATCAGCGGACAGGCAGCACCCGCCGTTATCACCCAGGCTATGAGTGCAAATGGGCGACCAACACCGTCGTTCATATCCTCGAAAACCGAGAGTACACCGGATGTCTGGTGAACTTCAAAACGGAAAAGCCTTCTTATAAGGTCAAGCACAGCATAGAGAACCCCGTCGAGAAGCAGGCCATTTTCGAGAACCACCATGAGCCGATCATCGACAAGGAAACATGGGAACGGGTGCAGGAGTTACGCAAACAGCGCAAACGCCCGAACCGCTACGATGAAGTGGGGCTGTTCTCCGGGATTTTGTTCTGCGCCGACTGCGGCCATGTGCTGTATCAGCAGCGGTATCAGAACAAAGACCGCAAACAGGACTGCTACATCTGCGGCAGCTACAAGAAGCGCACCCGCAACTGTACGGCGCACTTTATCCGCACCGATCTGTTGACCGCTGGTGTCCTGGCAAATCTCCGGCAAGTGACCGAATACGCAGCCAAGCATGAGAGCCGGTTTGTGAAACTACTTGTCCAGCAGAACGAGATCGGCGGCAAGCGAAAGACCGCCGCAGCCATCAAGCAGCTTGAACAGGCGCAGGAACGCATTTCTGAAATCAGCCGCATTATCAAGCGGCTGTATGAGGACAATGTAAACGGCAAAATCAGCGATGAGCGTTTCATGGAACTGTCGGCTGACTACGAAGCCGAGCAAGCGGAGCTGAAAAAGAGAGCCGCCGCCCTGCAAGCCGAACTGGACAAGTCACAGGCAGCTACCGTCAACGCCGAGAAATTTATGGGCATTGTCCGCAAGCACCTTGCCTTTGAAGAACTGACCCCCACTCTCTTGCGGGAAATGATCGAGAAAATTGTGGTGCATGAGTGCAGCTATGATGAGAACGGCACCCGCAGGCAGGACATTGAGATTTATTACAGCTTTGTCGGCAAGATTGACTTGCCCGAATAACCGCCCGACCTATCCGACACAATGGCCAAGTGTCGGATAGGAACGGCAAAATTTTTTGCACTTCTATTGCTTCTTTATCACACATAAGCAAA
>MWCY01000150.1 GCA_002070275.1 Candidatus Hydrogenedentes bacterium ADurb.Bin170 | reverse complement strand
GGAAAATGCAGGGACAGACTACTTAAAAAGCAAAAAATAATTTATTCCGTAGTCTGTCCCTGCATTTAAAGGTGAAGCAGTGCTGTTTTCGGGCATGCAAAAAATCAAAACTCAGTCGAGCAGTTTTTTCAAGGCGGCGGAAAGAGCGGATTCAGTCATGGCGCCTACAGACACAACTGCCACTTTTCCTTCTTTATCAATGAGCACCATGGTGGGAATGCTCTGGACGCCGTAGAGTTTGGCTGCCTCCCGGTTTTTGTCTAAAGCAACAGGCAGATCTTCCAGGTTTTTGCTTTTCAGAAATTCTGTGATTTTATCCGGACTGTCGCCCAGGTTGACGGTACTGAACGCCAGATCTGCATCACCCAGTCCTTTCACTGTTTCCGCAACCTTCGGCAGGCTCGCCCGGCAGGGCGGGCACCATACCGCCCAGAAATCCAATACGACAGGGCGTTTGCCGAGATGCTCTTTCAGGTCAAACGTACCTCCTGCCAGTGTTTCCAGTGAAAAAGCCGGCGCTTCTTTTCCTTCCAACGGGTTGGTTGCGCCGCGCAGGCCCCGGGAAAACACCAGAAGCATTGCAATTGCCAGTACGGGGATGACTCCGGTCATCCAGATAGAGCTGCCACTTTTCATACTGATTTCCTTTCTTTCCCGTCCGGGAATGATGCAATATCCGCCGGTTAAGCCTGATGCATAATCTGCAGTTCAGTGCTGATAACCAGATCTTTGACCTTTTCACGATAAGCCGCCATATGCGGCGCCGCCAGATGCGCTTTCAAATGTTCCAGACTTGCCCATTTTTCCGCTACGACCATGACTTCGGGCCGCAGCGCTCCCTGAGCGCTGATGCCTGAGTCCACATCGACCAGAGGATCATAAAAAATACAACCCTCTTCCGCAAGCACGTTCGGAACGTTTTCCTTGAAAATACGGACAAATTCCTCACGTTTCCCGGCTTTGACAGTAACCGTTGCCACTACATACACCGCTTTGGCGGCACTGCATTTCGCCCCGCAGCTGCCTTCTGCCGCAGCAAACCGTGCATTGCCGGCAAACCCTGCTGCAGCCATGAATCCTACAAAAGATCTTCGTGAAAAAGACATGATGACTCTCCCCGCACAGATGCTTCTATGCATTTTCAGTGT
>MWCY01000149.1 GCA_002070275.1 Candidatus Hydrogenedentes bacterium ADurb.Bin170 | reverse complement strand
CTCATCTGCAAAGCCCAGCTCGACCGCCTTTTTCGCATTGATCCATGTCTCATCGGACATGAGCTTGCTGATGCGGTTTCGGGAAAGACCCGTCTTTGCGGCATAGGCGTTGATGATGCTCTCCTTGACCTCATTCAGCGTTGCAATAGCTTTTTCCATGTCCTTGGCATTGCCGAAAGCAATGGTAGAAGGGTCATGGATCATGAGAAGTGCGGTGGGAGACATCTGCACGGTATTGCCTGCCATTGCGATCACACTTGCCGCTGATGCAGCGATGCTTGCAATTCTGACAGTGACATTGTGCGGATAGTCACGGATCATTGTGTAGATCTCCGCAGCGGCGAAGACGTTGCCGCCCGGCGAATTGATCCAGAGTGTGAGGTCACCGTCTTCGGCATACAGCTCATCTCTGAAATCCTGCGGCGTGATCTCATCGCCCCAGAAGGAATCCGAGTCGATCGGCCCCTCCAGGCGGAGCACTCTGCCGCCGCTGTCATCGTGAATATAGTCCCAGAATTTTGGCATTTACATCCCTCCGTTTCGTAATTTCTTCCTGCGCCTTTTCCGCAGGAATCTGTCATCGGTTTCTTCTTCCGGTGTATTTTCTGTATCTGTCTGCTCCTCAGTGTCATCTTCCCCGGACTCGTCCAGGTCGTATGCGGCACCTGCATCCTGCAGCTTATTGTAGCTGCCGTTGAGGTAATAATCATCACCGCCGAGATCGTGCGGAATAAGATCCATGTTTTCAAGCCTGCGCACATCATTCGGGCTCATAAAGCCGTTGCCGACACCGATCGCATAAGCGTTCATTCTGCTCTGATAATCTCCGCGCATCAGGCCGTCCACATTGAATTTCGGGAAATATACATCCTGTTCCTCCTCCAGCAGAAGGTCTTTGATGATGCCTTTTTCAATGCGGATGATCCACGGCATGAGCGAATACTGCACAAATGCGATGCCCTGATGCTCGATGTTATTGAAGGTGCTGCGCTTCAGATCCTGTACCAGATGGGGCGGAACCTGAAACATTCGGCAGATTTCTTCCACATCGAATTCCCTAGTAGAAAGGAACTGCGAATCCTCCGGCGGCAGCGATATCGGTTTATACTGCATTCCTTCCTCGAGGACTGCGATGCGGTGCGCATTGCGGGAACCGCCGTACACTCTC
>MWCY01000148.1 GCA_002070275.1 Candidatus Hydrogenedentes bacterium ADurb.Bin170 | reverse complement strand
GAGAGTAATGCCCAAAATGCGGGCAGCCTCGGTACGATTGGCTCCTACGGCGTCGAGAACAAACCGCACATGCGCCGCGTCGTTTTCTTTGAGTGTACAAAGTGTGCGGCAAGAAAGCGGCGGTACGCTTTGCGCCTCCTGACCATCCGGCAGGTGGGCGGGCAGCACCACCGGCCCGTCCGCCAGCAGGACGGCATTTTCAACGATCTGTGCCAGCTCGCGGATATTGCCGGGATAATCTTTACGGCAAAGAAGAGTCATGGCTTCAGTTGAGAAACCATCAATGTTTTTCTTGTGTTTGTGGCAGGCATTTCGCAAAAAATATTCCGCCAAAAGCGGGATATCGCCTCTTCTCTCCCTGATGGGCGGCAGGCAGATATAGGCTGATTTGAGACGGTAGAGCAGATCAACGCGGAATTTTTCCTCGCGGCAGGCACGGTCCAGGTCCTTGTTCGTGGCGGAGACAAGCCGCACATCGACGCGTACCGGGCAGCTCGCTCCCAGCGGCGTGAATGTTTTATCTTCCAGGACGCGCAGAAGCTTGGACTGCAGTCCCACAGGCAGCTCACCAATTTCATCGAGAAAAAGAGTACCCCCGTCCGCCTGTTCAAAAAAACCTGCGTGATTGGCCTCCGCGCCGGTGAAAGCTCCCTTGGCGTGCCCAAAAAACTGGCTTTCGAACATCGTGGCAGGAATGGCTGAGACATTGACCGGTACAAAAGGACCATCGGGCGCGGGACCAGCCCGATGAATACCGCGCGCCATGAGTTCCTTGCCCGTTCCTGACTCACCGGTAATCAGAACAGGATTGCCGCTTGTTGCCATCACTTGGGCGTAGGAGATGAGCGACTTCATCTGCGCGCTTTGTGTGATCGTATCGGCAAAGGCAGGCGGAATTCCACCTGCGTCAAAACCTGCATTGGCGGAAAGCCCCGCCAGGAGCCCCTTGTGTTCATAGGCCCTTTCTATGGACAAAAAAAGCAGTTCGTTGTCCACCGGTTTAACCAGATAATCATAGGCTCCCCGACGCATTGCTTTAACCGTGGTGGCAACATCATCGACCGCAGTCAAAATAATAAACTCCGTGCGCGGACAGAAAGGTCTGACTGCTTCCAGCACCTGCATACCATCAACTTCCGGCATGAGCAGATCCAGGAGCACAACGTCAAAATTACCCTCGCG
>MWCY01000147.1 GCA_002070275.1 Candidatus Hydrogenedentes bacterium ADurb.Bin170 | reverse complement strand
ATGCTCAACATCGCCATGATCGCCGCGGCTTTCTTTTTGCGCCCCTACTTTGCTTACCCGATTACCGCTCTGGCCGTCGGTGTGCTGGCAGGCGGGGCGCTGCAACTGGCCATGCAGTGGCCGGCACTTGTCAAATTCGGAGTGAGGCTGAAATTCAGTTTTAACCTGCGCCATCCGGGCCTCAAACAAATCGGCCTGCTTATGCTGCCGGCGGTTTTAGGTGCCGGCGTGGGCACAATAAATGTATTTGTCGGCACAGTGCTCGCATCACTTTTGCCCGGAGGTTCCGTCACGTATCTTTTTTATGCCGACCGCATCATGGAATTTCCACTGGGCATTTTTGCCATTGCCGTAGGGACAGCGGCACTGCCGAGTTTTTCCAGCCATGTGGCGGCAGGCCGTATGGACGATTTGAAATCAGGAATTTCTTTTTCCCTCCGGCTTTTGCTTTTCCTGACCATTCCTGCGATGCTGGCCCTGATGGCGCTGCATTTGCCGATCATCTCGGTACTGTTCCAAAGGGGAGCATTCGGCGAAGAGGCCGTCGTTAAAACAGGACAGGCTCTATTTTGCTATGCTCTGGGACTGTGGGCTTATTCAATACTGCGTGTCTTTGTTTCTTCGTTTTACTCCCTTCAGGACTCACGCTGGCCGCTGAAGGCCGCCACCGCCGCGCTTGTTGTCAATGTGCTGGCGAGTCTGGTTCTGATGATTCCGCTCAAGCACAACGGCATCGCGCTGGCCGGTTCACTTTCCGCAATGGTTAATGTGGCGATTCTGGCTTTCGTTTTAAAAAGAAAAATCGGTATATATCTGGACCGCACTTTTTACGTTTCCTTCTTCAAAATCGTGATTTCCTCGCTGGCGATGCTGGCCGCCATCGGGGCCATTGAGTACTTCATGACCTGGCAGACAAACGCCGCCTTTAAAACGAGACTGATTCACCTCGCCGCATCCGTCGCAGCAGGCGGGTCAGCTTACTTGCTTTGCGCCTACCTTCTGAAAAGCCCGGAAATGCAGGCACTTATAAGCAGGCTAAAAGACAGGAAAAGGGCGTCCTCACGCGGGCAAACAGACAAAAGCCTTTAATAATACCCCCTCCAGTCATCCCGGGCTTGACCAGAGCTTTGATCATATGAAAAAGCTACCTTCCTTCGGGTTCTGTAGTAGAATGAACCCAGGGGAAATAAAAACAAAGG
>MWCY01000146.1 GCA_002070275.1 Candidatus Hydrogenedentes bacterium ADurb.Bin170 | reverse complement strand
AGGATCAAAGTATAGTAACTAACAACGCACTGTTCACCAGGAAAACTAATTTACAGAAACTTCTTGACATAACCGAGCATTATGATCCGCCGCTTTCCATAGCCAGCTCCGGATGGTTTTGTATGTAATACTGTCGCTGTCTTTTCCGGCGTTCTTCATTTTGCCGGGCACACCAGAGGGGATCATCCTCTGATTCTTCTGGCTTGGGGTCGCTGTAATAGGAATGTGTTTTATACCAAAGTGCAAAGTGAAAGAGATCACCTCGCTCATAAAAGGGAGCGGGCATCTCATCTGTTTTGTAAATGCGCGATACTGTAAGCATATAGCTGGTTTCCGCCTTTTCCGTCTGGCTCAAAAGTTCCAGAACAATATCCCGCAGGGAGCCTTCACAGCGCAACTCAAGCATTCCGGACTTGCCGACTTCACGCGGGGAACTCAGAAAGGCAACACTTTGCTCATAGGGTGCCAGTGCAACCAGTGCGAAGTCCTGATATTGTGTGTTGTACTGTGCTTCCAGCTGAAGAAAAGCTTCATAGAGTGATTCCGCTTTTATATCCACAGCTACCCTGCGGTCGCCAATCAGAGGAACGCCTTCCCGCTGCTCCTGGGGCATGGCACTCAGTATGATCTTGCCCCGGAGCAAACGCCAGCGCACTGTTCCCTCACTGGCTTCCGTGAGCCGGTTCAGAGCATCCACGAGCCGTTCATTAACATGCACAGAATAAGCGAAAGTATGGTGCCCGAAGGGGACAACCTCAGGCTCCCACAAGGGAGATTCTTCCAGAGAGATGACGATGTTAAATGCTTTTTCCAGAGCCGTTTGCGCCGATCCCCAATTGGCGTTGTTGTCATCGAATTCTACTGAAACCAGCTGATCTCCCTCCATCTTGATGATGCCCCGTCCCGGGTCCCGGGCTGCGTTGATTGTTTGCGATGCCCGAAGGCTTGTGAGCATTTCCGGCTCAACGGGTGCGTTCACCCCATAAGCATTCCCCATACTCATAAAGCCTGCTCCCATCAGAACGATCGAACTTGCCTGTATCAGGAGTTTCTTCATCTTGAGCCTCCTTTTCCAGATTCGCCCCGGAGACCTTTCACACCATAGAAGCAAGGCTATGCCAAAACAAAAAGAGCATCGCAAGCGTCCCCGGAAATCTGCGATGCCATTTGTCTCAATATAAGGGTACATGTAGGAACCCTTATCTTTAGTACTGC
>MWCY01000145.1 GCA_002070275.1 Candidatus Hydrogenedentes bacterium ADurb.Bin170 | reverse complement strand
GACGGAGAACGCAGCACATCTCGGCCTGCCGGTACCGGAGAAATTAAAGGAGGTCTTGGAGCAGCTCCACGACCGCGACAGTGAGGAGGAAAAATAACATGACGATAAAAGGAATCGACGTCAGTCATTGGCAGGGAACCATTGACTGGAATAAGGCCAAAAAGGCCGGTATCGAGTTTGCCATCATCAAGGCTGGCGGCTCCGATGCCGGTTTTTATACGGATAGCAAATGGGAAGCAAATTACAAAGGTGCGAAGGCTGCCGGTATCCCCATCGGCGCTTATTACTTTGTCGGAAAAGACTGCGTGACTGCTGCCGCCGGAAAAGCAGATGCCGAGCGCTTCCTGCATATCCTGAAGGGCAAGCAGCTGGAATATCCGGTCTATATGGATAACGAGGCACAGCCCGCTTCTGCCAAAGCCGGAATCACTGAGGCCACCATTGCTTTCTGTAAGACGATGGAGGATGCCGGATACTTAGTCGGGATCTATGGCTCCGCTGTTTCCGGCTTCAAAGAACGTATGGATGACACGAAGCTCACGTCCTACGCCCACTGGGTAGCACAGTATGCCAGCAAATGCTCCTATAAAGGCGACTACGGCATCTGGCAGTATTCTTCCAAAGGCTCTGTTGACGGTATCAGCGGCAACGTGGATCTGGACATAGCCTTAGTGGATTATCCGACCATCATCAAGAACGGCGGCTTCAACGGCTATACAAAAGCTGCGGCTGATGACAACACGTCTACCATTCCTGCTCCGGTCACTCCGGCAAAGGCCATAGATGAGCTGGCACAGGAAGTGCTGGACGGCAAATGGGGAAACGGCACTGACCGCAAAAACCGCCTCATCGCTGCCGGATATGACTATTCTGCCGTGCAGGCCAAGGTCAATGCTCTGGTGAAAAAGCAGGAATCCGCTCCGGTCTATTACACCGTAAAAAGCGGCGATACCCTCTCCGGAATTGCTAAGAAGTACAATACCACGGTTTCTGCAATCCAGAAGCTCAATCCGACGCTCATCAAAAACGTCAACCTCATTCTGACCGGCTGGAAGATCAGAGTGAAATAACTGAATACCCAATCTGTATGCCTGCGAGTGTTCTTCGGAATGCGCGCAGGCTTTTTTTATTTTCCTCCGCTCAAAACGACAGTTCATCTCCAGTGGAAACTGGAGGTGGATATGTTATGACAGACGAAATCACAAATGTTCAATCTGGATATTT
>MWCY01000144.1 GCA_002070275.1 Candidatus Hydrogenedentes bacterium ADurb.Bin170 | reverse complement strand
AAATATCCAGATTGAACATTTGTGATTTCGTCTGTCATAACATATCCACCTCCAGTTTCCACTGGAGATGAACTGCCTTTTTGAGCGGAGGAAAATAAAAAAAGCCTGCGGGCATTCCGAAGAACACTCGCAGGCATAGCAGATTGGATATTCAGTTATTTCACTCTGATCTTCCAGCCGGTCAGAATAAGGTTGACGTTTTTGATGAGCGTCGGGTTGAGCTTCTGGATCGCCGAAACCGTGGTGCTGTATTTCTTAGCAATTCCGGAGAGGGTATCACCGCTTTTTACGGTGTAGTAGACAGGAGTAGATTCCTGCTTTTTCACCAGAGCATTGACCTTTGCCTGCACGGCAGAATAATCATACCCGGCAGCGGTGAGGCGTTCTTTGCGGTCAGTTCCGTTTCCCCATTTGCCGTCCAGCACCTCCTGCGCCAGCTCATCTACGGTCTTTGCCGGAGTGACCGGAGCAGGAGTGGCAGGCTTGCTGTCATCGGACACAGCCTTTGTAAAGCCGTTGAAGCCGCCGTTCTGGATAATGGCAGGATAATCCACATAGGCGTAGTCCATATCCACATTACCACTGATGCCGTCAACAGAGCCCTTGGAAGAATACTGCCAGATGCCGTAGTCGCCTTTATAGGAGCATTTGCTGGCATACTGCGCTACCCAGTGAGCGTAGGGCGTGAGTTTCGTGTCATCCATGCGTTCTTTGAAGCCGGAAACAGCGGAGCCATAGATCCCGACGAAGTATCCGGCATCTTCCATAGTTTCACAGAAAGCAATGGTGGCCTCAGTGATTCCGGCCTTGGCAGAGGCAGGCTGCGCTTCGTTATCCATGTAGACCGGGTATTCCAGCTGCTTGCCCTTCAGGATTTGCAGGAAGCGCTCGGCATCTGCTTTTCCGGCGGCAGCAGTCACGCAGTCCTTTCCGACAAAGTAATAAGCGCCGATGGGGATACCGGCAGCCTTCGCACCTTTGTAATTTGCTTCCCATTTGCTGTCCGTATAAAAACCGGCATCGGAGCCGCCAGCTTTGATGATGGCAAACTCGATACCGGCCTTTTTGACCTTATTCCAGTCAATGGTTCCCTGCCAATGACTGACGTCGATTCCTTTTCTCGTCATGTTATTTTTCCTCCTCATCGTGACGGTCGTGGAGCTGCTCCAAGACCTCCTTTAATTTCTCCGGTACCGGCAGGCCGAGATGTGCTGCGTTCTCCGTC
>MWCY01000143.1 GCA_002070275.1 Candidatus Hydrogenedentes bacterium ADurb.Bin170 | reverse complement strand
CGGCCGTGATGTTCGCCTCAACAACGCCGCAGCCCGCAATCTGCCTCTGGCAGAAGTCAATCTGGGCGACGGCACTTACCTGATGGCAGCTTCCAACGGCAGCAGCGAGTCTTCTACGGCTCAAACATTTACTTTGGGAGCCTTGAGCGGCACGGGAACTATTTCAGGCCGCAACAGTCTGGTCATCGGTAGTAAAAATACCTCCACCGTTTTCAGCGGAACCATCAGCAGCGGAGGCGGACGCCTTACCAAACAAGGCAGCGGTGAACTCGATCTGCGAGGAGCCAATGAATACACCGGCGGTACCATTGTTCAACAAGGCAGCCTGATAGTGAGCAATAGCTCAGGAAGTGCCACCGGCACGGGCAACGTCACGGTGCGTTCCGGAGCCAAACTGACCGGGCGGGGCAGCATTGCAGGCACGGTACAGGTACTGGAAGGGGGCATCCTGGCAGCAGGCTCCCCCACCAACGTAGGCAGCACATTGAAATTGGGCAAAAACCTGACTATGAACCCGGGCAGCCGCATGGTATTTAAGCAACGCCTGCTTTACTGCGACAAACTGACCGTTGACGGAAACATCAGCCTGAACGGAACCCTGGAACTGCAAATTCAGGGAGCAGGCCTGAAAGAAGGCCGCAGTTTAGCGCTCTTCACGGCCGGCGGTACAGTAAGCGGCGCTTTCGAAGCCATTGAACCTGCCGTTCCCGGCGAAGGTTTGGAGTGGGACCTCAGCCGTATCAACGAAGGTATCCTGGCAGTACAGGCTGCCTCAGCCCTACCCTCGGCAACAAGCGCTGAATTCCGGCTTATTCAAAGCGACAACCTTCCTATCTATCGCATCAACTGCGAAGCGGCCACAGACCCAATCAAGGTGGAAATTCTCAGCCTGACCGGCAAACTCATGGAAAACCTCGAAAGCCCTGCGCCCGACTGCCTGGTCGATCTGAATAATTACTCGGCAGGCTTGTACTTGCTCAGGGTCAGCGCCAACCATAAGACCAAAGTATTCAAAATTGTAAAGAAGGAATAGATTATAGTTTACAGTAGAATAGAGCAAACTCCAACTTCAATAGAACCGAGAGGGTGACTGTAAAGCCATCCTCTTTTTTCTGCCCATTCAATTTCTGCCGACAAAGTCAGGCAATCATCGGGAAGAAGTGAGAGCCTCTTGTCGGATTCGAACCAACGACCCCGAGATTACAAATCACGTGCTCTGGCCAACTGAGCTAAAGAGGC
>MWCY01000142.1 GCA_002070275.1 Candidatus Hydrogenedentes bacterium ADurb.Bin170 | reverse complement strand
TTTTTCGGTGTGGAGGAGGCACGGCCTGTCACTGATGTGCCTGAAACGGAAGATCCCCGTATTTTCATTAAAGAACAGGAAAAGCACGTGCTTGCCGAAGATTGCGACTGGGCGCTGTAACGCCGCCGGCAGCAGTAAAACGTAGTAGACGAAACCGGGAGGAGATGCCTTTCATGCAGGCTGTCATTATGGCGGCAGGAAAATCAACGCGCACCTGGCCGCTTACCCTTACAAGACCCAAACCGCTGCTGCCTGTCATGGGCATGCCACTTCTTGAGCATCAGCTCCGCTCGCTGCAGGGCATCGCCGATGAGGTCATCATTATCATCGGCTTTATGGGAGACATGATACAGCAGCACTATGGCGGGCAGTACGGCACCATACGGCTGCGTTATGTGGAGCAGAAGGAACAGCGCGGCACCGGCCATGCCGTCCTGCAGACCGCGGATGCTGTAAAAGGCCCTTTTCTCGTGCTAAACGGCGATGATATGTACGATCCCGCCGATTTGCAGAAACTGGCTTTTCAGCCTGATGCGGCGCTGGCGCGGGAAGTGGAATCGCCCGAACGCTTCGGCATTTTCGAGATAGACGGGGATAATCGGGTGCTGGGTCTGGAAGAAAAGCCCGCCAGGCCTCGCTCAAATCTCGCCAATATCGGCGCTTATTCCTTCACGCCGGATATTTTCGGGCTTCTGGAAAAGGTCGCACCCTCGCCCCGCGGCGAAATTGAAGTGACCGATGCAGTTCATGAACGGGCGCTGAAAGATGTATTCCGGGTGATCCATGCCCGGGGATATTATCTTTCCATCGGCTATCCCTGGCATCTGCTGGAAGCAAACAGCTACTGGCTGGATCACTTTCTGCAGGACTGCAGGCAGGGCGAAATCAGCCCTCTGGCAGAGGTGAACGGCAAAGTACACATCGGCGAAGGCACAGGTATCCGTGCAGGTGTCGTTATTGACGGACCTGCTTTTATCGGAAAGAACTGCATAATCGGTCCCAACTGCTGGATCCGATCCGGCACAACCATCGGCAACGGCTGCCGAATCGGCCAGGGAACGGAAATTAAAAACTCCGTCCTTTTCGATGGCGTTTTTGCAGCGCACCGGAATTATATTGGCGACAGCATTATCGGTGAAGGCTGTAATCTGGGTGCCGGAACGACCACTGCCAATGCGCGCCACGACGAAGGTACCATTTCTTCGCTCATGGGCGGCGTTCTGCAGGATACGGGCCGGCT
>MWCY01000141.1 GCA_002070275.1 Candidatus Hydrogenedentes bacterium ADurb.Bin170 | reverse complement strand
AATCAGCAGGCCGGATTGCTGGAAAATATAGCCACAATTTTACAGCAGCAGACTGCGCAGATCGTGTCGGGGAATCAGCTTGTTATTGATCAGACCGGAAAGATCACCATCGGCAACACGCTTACTGGTGAACAGACAGCGAACATCATTACGGGGAACGCTACCTCTGATGCAATTAAGGCAATTACAAGGGAAAACAAATCATATTCCGAGCAGATGCTTGAGCAGCTTGCCAAGTCCGGCACGACGCAGACAAGCAGCCTCGCGGATGTTGTGACGCAGACCAGCCTCATTGTTGCCGCTGTTCACCAGTTGATACAGTTGACGGCGGAAGACCTCGCGGCAAAGGAAGCGGCGGCGGCAAAAGCAGCGGCGGACAAACTGGCGGCTGAACAGAAAGCGGCGGCGGACAAATTAGCAGCGGAACAGGCGGCGCTTTTAGCGGCACAGATAGCACAGGCAACAGCGGCATATAACGCACAGGCGGCAACGGCTGAATCCTACCGATCCCAATGGGATCAGTTCGCAACGTCTCACGCCTCTCCTTATTTCACGGAACGGCAGGAAAACATTGAAACCGGGACGCCCTACAGCGTAACCGGATATTACTCTTACAGCGACGCAGAACGGGCGTGGTTGAGCCAGACGGTTTCGGCGTACCAATCAGCATTCGCGGCGGCATACGACCTCTGGAAAGCAATCCCCGGCCATGCAACTGGCCTCGATTACGTACCGAAGGATGACTATTTAATGAGAGCGCACGAAGGCGAAGCTGTTCTTTCACCGCCCGATGCGGCAAGGTGGCGAAGCGGAAAAACAGGGTCGAATAGCAACGTCATCCTGATTGAAGAAATCCGGGCGTTAAGGGCTGAAATCAAGGCCGGGAACGTGGCTATCGCAAAGAACACCGGAAAGATGGCAAAGGTGCTTGATTACGTGGATCAGGAAATGAACACAGATGGATTGCTTATAAGGACCAGTTAAATGAAAATCATAAGACCGTTGACCATAACAGATTCCATGCTTACCGCATCCAACGTGCCGGAAACTGACTATACCGAATTTGCAATGGGAACGACCTACGCGGTGGGCGACAGGTGTATTGTGGCCACAGGGCTGGAAATTCTGACTTTGGATGTGGCGCCTGCTTCGGATTGGGTTGCCGGTGACATTCTCACGGGCCAGACCTCGACAAAGACCTGTGTGTGCGTGAAGAAACTCACCGCATTGACTTATCAGGTGCGGGAGCGGACAGGCAACTTTACGCTTGGGGAGGTCATA
>MWCY01000140.1 GCA_002070275.1 Candidatus Hydrogenedentes bacterium ADurb.Bin170 | reverse complement strand
CATAAAAGAAACGTCTTTTGTCTACCAAGGCAAAAGACGTTTTTTCTTGCTTTTTGGGGCATTTTACAGCAAAAATCGCATAAAATGAGGCAAAACGGGCTTTGAGATGGCCATCACGGCTGTCCCGGAGCCCGTTTTTTCGTTTCCGGCACCTAAAACAGGGCAAAAACTCTGGTGTACTTTTTACTTTTCTTTGCTCTGCAAAGGACGCGGCAATCGACTGCAAGGGGGGATTTGAACCGCGATATATCGAAATTTACATTTGTCTGGACTTTACGGGAAAGCTATGACTTAATCTCTCTGCAAGAGGCACAGAAAAGAAAGAACCTGAATCTGTGTCAAAAAACGGATAAAATAAAGGCATACAACCCGAAAAAGGAGGCAAAAACATGTCGAAAAGAGTCTTGGATCCTGAAAGCATCTTTAAATTTGAAGCGTACCTGAGAGAAGAAGAAAAAAGCGAGTGTACGATCAGCAAGTATCTGCGCGATGCACGCGCCTTTCTTTCCTATGCTGATAAACAGACGATCACGAAAGAATTGGTCATCGGGTATAAGCAGACGCTAATCGACTGTGGCGACTATGAAGTCGGCAGCATAAATTCCATGCTTGTTAGTATCAACGCGCTGCTGAAGTTTCTCGGATGGTCAGACTGCACCGTTAAATGCTTGAAAACGCAGCACAAGATCTATTGTGCGGAGGAAAAGGAACTGAACAAGGCGGAATATGAGCGGCTGCTGAATGCCGCCGAAGGGCAGCCGCGCCTGCAGCTCATACTGAAAACCATCTGCTCCACGGGAATCCGCGTCAGCGAGCTGCAATACTTCACCGTAGAAGGGGTGAAAAGCGGTGAGATCACGGTGGAATGCAAAAACAAGCTGCGCACGGTAATCATACCAAAACAGCTTAAACCACTGCTGCTTGCCTACGCGAAAAAGTGCGGCATCGAAAGCGGTATCATCTTCTGCACCCGCAGCGGGAAACCCATCAACCGCAGCAATATCTGGGCGGCGATGAAGGCGCTGTGTGAGGCGGCACATGTGAATCCGAGCAAGGTGTTTCCCCACAATCTGCGCAAGCTGTTTGCCAGAACCTTCTACAAGATCGAAAAGGACATCGCAAAGCTGGCGGATATCCTCGGCCACAGCAGCATCGATACGACTCGCATATATCTCATCTCCTCCGGCAGAGAGCATCGGGAGCGGATCGATCGACTGGGGCTTTGCGGATAGGAAAAGCGCAGCCCCCTGTGGGAAGCTGCGCATAAAGACATTATTCATATAATGTAGTAAG
>MWCY01000139.1 GCA_002070275.1 Candidatus Hydrogenedentes bacterium ADurb.Bin170 | reverse complement strand
TGAATTTGTTGATGACTCTTTCAACCTGAGCAAGGAGCGTCTTCTCGATTTTTCCGATTTGCTGCTTAAAACCAATGGTCCGATTAAAATTGCTTTTCCAAACGCCCTTCGTGCAGATTTGCTGGAAGAAGAGACCGTTGATGCGCTAGTGGACGCAGGCATGTATTTTTCCAGTTTTGCACTGGAGTCCGGCTCCCCCCGTATTCAGGAGTTCACAGGGAAACGCCTCAACATTCCTCAGTTTTTGAAAGCGATCGAGCTGTCCACGCGAAAAGGCATTTTTGCCAACGGATTTATGATGCTGGGCTTTCCTACCGAAACAGAAGAGGAAATGCAGGAAACGATTCGGGTCGCAACAGACTCCCAGCTGCACACGGCTTCTTTCTTTACGGTGACCCCTTTTCCCGGTACCGCTTTGTACGAATATGTGAAAGAAAACCTCCAGGAGCGCCTGAAAGGCATGGATTACAATGACATGGATTTCTGCACCATGCATGTGAACATGTCCACCGTGCCTGATGAAAGGCTTTTTTATTACCAACGCAAGGCAGCGCGCACTTTCTTCTTTAAGCCGAGCAGGATTTACCGTGTCCTTCGCGATTTTCCGCAGCCTCATTTGCTTCCCTTATATGTGCCCATCTTTTTAAACAGAGCGATCAAAGGGATTTTTTCATAATCATTCATCGCTCCGCCACCTGCATACGGCGCGACAGGTTTCGCATGCCGTATCCTGCAGGGCAGGTTTGCATTCTCTTGCCATGAAGCGCATAATTGACCTGTCTTTTTTAAGCACATCTTATGTTCAACTGAAAAAGAGAGGATTCACACATGGGTACACGACGAGACTTTTTAAAAACAGCGGCAGGTGCAGCCGCCACCTTGACTGCTATGGGCTATACCCGTTCAGCAGGTGCCAATGACCGCCTTACCATCGGACTTATCGGATGCGGCAGCAGAATGAAGGGCTCTATTATGCCCTCCATCAATAACTATGCCAAGAAATACAATGTGGAAATTACGGCTGTAGCAGATCCCTGGAGATTGGCGCGGGAAGAAGCGGCGGGCATTTGCGAAGGCTGGTTCGGCAAAGCCCCGCAGCAGTATGTCAGTTACAGGCAGCTGCTTGATGAAGCACAGGTTGACCTGATTGCCATTGCCAGTCCCGAACATCTTCATACGACCCATCTGAAAGCGGTGGCAGAAGCCAAAAAGGACGTCTACTGCGAGAAGCCGCTGGCGAAGGAACTCGCCCCTCTAAGGGATGCTTACGATGCTGTAAAAGCCAATGGCATTGTGTG
>MWCY01000138.1 GCA_002070275.1 Candidatus Hydrogenedentes bacterium ADurb.Bin170 | reverse complement strand
AGCGGCTGTCATATGAACATACCGCCGCAGCTGTACAACGAACTGCAGCGATCCAGCGATCTGCTGAGCTGTCCGAGCTGCCACCGGATTATGTATTTTCAAGCTCAGGACACGTCCGCATAGAAAATAGCAATATGGACAATAAAACAGTTAAACTTTTCAGCGACGGCGCCTGTCGTGGTAATCCCGGTATCGGCGGCGCAGGTGCGGTTATCATCGACGATGATGGACAGGTGCTTTGGGAGGGAAGTGAGTATTTAGGCCACTGCACAAACAATATTGCCGAATACAAGGCGCTGATTCTTGGGTTAAAAGGGGCGCTGGCGCAGGGGGTCGCCCGACTGGAGGTGTTTCTTGATTCCGAACTGCTTGCCAACCAAATCAACGGCTCGTACAAGGTTAAAAACGAGAAATTGAAAATCCTGATGCGGGAAGTCCGCGACCTGATTGCTTCCTTTGAAACCGCCGATGTCCGGCATGTCCGTCGTTGTCACAATGAACTGGCCGACAAGCTTGCCAACCGGGCGATTGATGAGCATGAAGGCTAAAGGCTAAAGGATAAAGGCTAAAGGCTAAAGGCTAAAGGATAAAGGATAAAGGATAAAGGATAAAGGATAAGGATGTTCTTTGTGTTGCGCGGATGGAGCTGCGCGGAGATTTCTTGCAAGTAATCCCGAACATTAGTATTATCAAAGTAGGTCGGAGAAGATCAGATGATCGCGGGCAGCCATGAGCTGTTCGAGGAAAGTCCGGGCTCCGCAGGGCAGGATGGTCGCTAACGGCGACCGGGGGTGACCCCAGGGAAAGTGCCACAGAAAACATACCGCCCGCCCCAGGCGGGTAAGGGTGAAAAGGCGAGGTAAGAGCTCACCGCTTTTCCGGTGACGGAAAAGGCATGGTAAACCCCATCCGGAGCAAGACCAAATAGGGGGACGTTTGAAGGCGGCCCGTCTGATGTTCCCGGGTAGTGTCGCTAGAGGCGCAGGGCAATCTGCGTCCCAGAGGAATGATCATCACCGTGTCAGGGGCAACCCGGGCGTGGAACAGAACCCGGCTTATGATCTTCTCCGGCCTGTTTTTCACATGCCGAGGCCCCGCTTTTTCGCCTCTTTATAAAGCCGCCAGACACAAAGACCTACGGCCAGCATAAAGGACGCCAGCATAAAATTAGGAGTTGTTCCCAGAATCTCATCGACCAGATAGCCCAGGTACAGGAAAAGAAAAGATGAGGCAACCATAGCCAGCCCCCAGGCTGACAAAACCACGATGCTGTTGAGTTGCGAGAAATTCTGGCGTTTCT
>MWCY01000137.1 GCA_002070275.1 Candidatus Hydrogenedentes bacterium ADurb.Bin170 | reverse complement strand
GCGGCAGGAAATAATCGAGCCACTCAGTAGGGACGGCAGCATTCAGAAACAAACCCGCCTCAAGGCCAAGCAAGTTGCCGACTTCCCGATCAGGAAGCTTGAAACCCAATACCGTGCGCAATGCCTCACGCTGTTCCTCAGGCAAAGCTCTTAAAGTTGCTCCGCACTTCTGCAGGAGAACTGCCATCGCGGCCAAAGGGCCGCCATTGCCCATTTCGTCTGTAAAAGAAATTCCTAGCTGCTTGCACAGAGACTCTGCCAGATCTGTCCGGTGAGCCATGGGAAAGGACACCCGACAGATTGCCTGAAGATCGATGAAATTTAATTCCGCGGGCAGCGGCATGCCGATCGCCCTTCGGTGCCAGCGCTGCAGCAGCGTCAGATGGCCCACGGCTTCCCATACAAAAGTTCCGGCGGCACCGATCTTTGCCAGCATCGTCTGCAACAGTTCCACTTCGCTGCCGACCGTTTCCCAGGACGGATCATTTGCATAGGCCGGGTTGCCTTCCAGGCAGGTTGCCCAAACCGTTGCCTTTCCGCCTCTAATCTGGGCCAACCAAACAGCGTCGACGGTGCTTAGAGATTCATCCTGCGGAGAAAAAAGCCCTAGTATATTGAAATCCTGAATATCCGATAGCAAAATGCGCTCGGCGTCTGTTTTAAGCAACACAACAAAAGAAATCTGTGGTATCACTGGTGCATTGGTTGCACTGTCTGTCGTTTTTGCCCCCCTGGCAGCCATTCGGATCTTTTTCCGGTAGTCCTCGCATTTTTCCCAATCCGGGTGACCCATTTGTATTTTCTCTTGAAGGGCATCCAATTCATCCCGAGCCGACTCGAATTGTTGCGCCGCCAACAGTTTTGCCACGCGACTGAAATCAAGGCGCAACACACTGGGTTCGATCCCTATTGTCTTGGCTATTGCGGCGCACACAACGCGGGCGCGCTCTGCGGAATCGCATTCCCATACGGTCCAGCCGCCAACCATCGTAGTGTCGAGCGCGCCGCCTTTCCGTATTCCTATCTTTTGATCCCGAAAGGCCATTAGAAGTTCAATGTGTCGGTCAGCAGCCTTCAATAAATAGTTCGCTTCCGGTTCGGGCAGATCAAACTCCGGCAGCAAATCGATCAGGATGTTCAATATATCAGCCATCTGTTTTTCCCCCTTTGAATGTCTCAAGGCGAGTCATTTTTTTGATTTCTGAAAGAAAGGGCGAAGGCGACTCCTCTGACGTCACCAGATAGAGGGCCTCTGCCGCTCTGGTCATACCCACGTACATGAGGGTCCGATCCCTCTCAAGAGCGATGTTTGCTTCCTCGTCATCCATCGGTTTTCTGCGTTGC
>MWCY01000136.1 GCA_002070275.1 Candidatus Hydrogenedentes bacterium ADurb.Bin170 | reverse complement strand
GCGGCAGGAAATAATCGAGCCACTCAGTAGGGACGGCAGCATTCAGAAACAAACCCGCCTCAAGGCCAAGCAAGTCGCCATCGTATCTGTCAGGCAGTTTGAAACTCAAAATCGTGCGTAGCGCCGCCCGCTGTTCGTCCGGCAACGCCTTCAGCGTTGCTGAACATTTTTGCAGCAGGAACGTCATAGCAGCAAGAGGTCCGCCGTTTCCCAGCGCGTCTGTGAAAGGAATGCCAAGTTGCTTACAGAGGGATTCCGCGAGATCAGTGCGATGCGCTATAGGGAATGACACCCGGCAGAAGGCCTGAAGATCGATGAAATTTATTCCAGGGGGGAGAGGAGATCCTACGGCCCGGCGATGCCAGCGCTGCAGAAGCATCAAATATCCCGAGGCTTCCCAGATAAAAGTTGCGGTATTGCCAAGCTTCAGCAGCAGGGTCTGCAAAAGCTCCACCTCGCTGCCGACCGTTTCCCAGGACGGATCATTCGCATAGGCTGGGTTGCCTTCCAGGCAGGCCGCCCAAACCGTTGCCTTTCCGGCTCTGATCTGGGCCACCCAAACAGCGTCCACGGCGTTTAGGGACTCATCCTGTGGAGAAAACAGCCCTAATATATTGAAATCCGGAATATCAGATAGCGATATGCGCTTTGCGTCCGCTTTAAGCAGCACAACAAAAGAAATCTGCGGTATCATCGGTGCATTGGTTGCACTGTCTGTCGTTCTTGCCCCCCTGGCAGCCATTCGGATCTTTTTCCGGTAGTCCTCGCATTTGTCCCAATCCGGGTGACCCATTTGTATTTTCGCTTGAAGGGCATCCAATTCATCCCGGGCCGACTCGAATTGTTGCGCCGCCAGCAGTGTTGCCACACGACTGAAGTCAAGGCGCAGCACACTGGGTTCAATACCCATAGCCTTGGCGATGGCAGCGCAAACGACGCGTGCCCGTTCCTCCGTTTCACATTCCCAGACAGTCCAGTCGCTAAGCGCTATCGTTTCAAGGCTCCCGCCTCTCCGAATCCCGATCTTTTTATCCCGAAAGGCCATCAGGAATTCGATCTGTCGGTCGCCTTCCATTAGGAAATACCTTGTTTCCGGTTCGGGCAGGTCAAACTCCGGCAACAGGTCGATCAAAATGTCCAGTATGTCAGCCATGCAATTTCCCCCCTTTGAATGCCTCTAGGCGTGTAAGCTTTTTGATTTCCGCAAGAAAAGGAGACGGCGCTTCTTCAGATGTTACCAGATAAAGTGCCTCTGCCGCTCGGGTCATGCCCACGTACATGAGGGTCCGATCCCTCTCAAGAGCGATGTTTGCTTCCTCGTCATCCATCGGTTTTCTGCGTTGC
>MWCY01000135.1 GCA_002070275.1 Candidatus Hydrogenedentes bacterium ADurb.Bin170 | reverse complement strand
TACCTGACGGCCATTCTGGAAAACGATTTGAAAGGGTTCTTCAGTCAGTGGGCGGACCGGGAAGCGCAAACAGGCATTAAGCCGCCTTATGATCAACTGGCACGACTGCATAAAAATTATTTTGCCTTGCGCAATCGCATGGAGCGCCTGCGCGACCCGGAGGAAATCCTGGTGGCTCAGCGGGAATTCCTTCCTGAACTGCTTACCGTTTTAGGATATGAATACGCACCAGACATAAAGGAACTGGATTCTGGCGCGTTGATCCCGATTGCAGGAGAGATCCGCAAGACAAGCGGCGTGCCCGATCTTTGGATTATTGAAACAGTCAGCCCTGTTACTGAAAACACAGACCCGCTGGAAAGCAACTTCATTAAGGCGCAGTATGGAAACGCCGATGCGGAAAAAATTCTGCCGGATCTGACGCTTACCGAGATCATCACCAAACAAATCTTCACATTGGCCGAGCCGCCCCGCTGGATCATTCTGCTGGGCATTTCCTCCGTGATTCTTCTGGATCGCAGCAAATGGAACGAAAGACGCTTTCTGCGTTTCGACCTTCCGGAAATACTCAGCCGCCGTGTGCCTGCGACCTTGAAGGCCATGTCGGCCCTGCTGCATCGGGAGAGCATCTGCCCGGAAGACGGCGCAAGCCTGCTGGACACCCTCGATGAAAGTTCGCACAAGCATGCCTTTGCCGTATCCGAAGACCTGAAATATTCCGCACGCGAAGCCGTCGAGATATTGGGCAACGAAGCCATCCACTATATCCGCAACGTCCGCAAGGAAAAGATTTACGGCAGGGACATGGCCGATCAGCTCACCCGTGAATGCCTGCGCTATCTGTATCGGCTATTGTTTCTCCTCTATATCGAGGCCCGGCCGGAATTGGGCTATGCTCCCATGAATAGTGAGGAATACCGCACTGGCTATAGCCTGGAAGACCTCCGGGATCTGGAATTGCAGCCTTTGACGGAAGAGCCCTCTCAGAATGGTTATTTTATTCACGATTCCCTGCGTATACTTTTCCGCCTGATCTTTGAAGGATTCAACTATGAACAAAAAACAGCGGAAATGGCGTTTGCAGAACAGCGCCCCGTATTTCGTCTTTTCCCTTTAAGCAGCCATCTTTTCGATCCGGCACGCACGCCCCTTTTAAACGGCGTGAAATTCCGCAATGCCACTCTCCAGAAGGTCATAGAACTTCTGTCCCTGTCCCGCGCCACAACAGGAAACCATCGCCGGGGGAGAATCAGTTATGCCCAGCTCGGCATCAACCAGTTGGGCGCCGTCTATGAAGGCCTGCTTTCCTACAGCGGTTTTTTTGCCGAGGCGGATCTTTACGAGGTCAAAAAAG
>MWCY01000134.1 GCA_002070275.1 Candidatus Hydrogenedentes bacterium ADurb.Bin170 | reverse complement strand
CCCGATAATGAGGCGGGACTTCGTCCAGAATACCGCCTACAGCCTCGCGATACAGGGCTGTAAGCGGATCTTCTCCGGGAGCGGGCTGCAGCTGCCCGTCATCCACCAGCGCCCGTGCCGCCTGTGCCATACTTCCTGAAAAGTCCAGCAGAATCAGCATGGCAAAACTGAGCGATTCGTCTTTCTTTACAAAAACATTGGTTTCGGCAAGATCGACCGGCAACGAATTTTCGAGAATATCCACACGGGGCGTTGCCAGGCGGTACAGCGTCCGGCTATCCAGCAGATCGTCTTTAAACATCGGGAAAGTGCGCTGACGGATATCCCTGAGCAGCACACTGGCGCGAATCAGAGACGGAGGTCTGAACTGCGGGCTGGCACTTTCAATACTCAGTTCCGCAAGATCCAGTTGGACAGTCACTTCTACAGGAACCACAGGAGACGCATTGGGCGGCACGTTATCTGCCGTGATCAGCAAGGTGGCGGCGGCACCGGTACCTGTTATACTGCTGCGGTCAATGGCAACACTGACAAACTGCCAGTCTTTGACGGCACCCGCTGTACCCATGCTTCTGCCCCGCGCCGGTTCGGCAAAAAGCCATCCGGGCTGACTGGAAGTCACAATGTAATCCAGGGGCACCCCGGCATCACCCAGATTTGCCACTTGAAATGTGAGGGTTGACTGGGAACGTCCGAAATTTAATTTGGGCGGCTGCACCCCGATTACAATGCTATAGGGGACGCGCACATGCACATCAAGAAAACTCGTAGGCGCTTCCGTATCGTTCGAGCGGATGGGCAGCCTGTACGTGCCGCCTCTGTTGTCCAGACCCGTGCGGTCGGTGGTCACAGTGACCTTCTGCATTTTCCCGGGTGCAAGATCTCCCTGCAAGGGGGTAATGGATGAAATCCAGTCGGGCAGGTGATCGTCAGCAACATTCCAGGTCAGTGCGGCATTACCCAGATTTTCCACTGAAAACTGAGCGCTGTTTTCATTGATATCCATCATAATAAAGGGGATATTAGTTACATCCACCCCTTCACCGGTAAGACTGATTTGCGGGAAGCGGCGCGCCTGAGCACGAACCGTCACTTCCACCGGCTCCGCATCCGGCAGGGAACTCTGCACTTTCACTGTGTGTGAAAAGTTTTCTTCGCCGGCCGGCGCAAGCTCCCGGTTGATGGCGAAAGAAACGGTTTCCGTAAATGCACCGGAAAGGGATCCGCCCGTGGACGAAATGCTGAGCCACGCCGGAAAATCGGAAGTATCTATAGACCAGTTAATAGCGCCCGGTCCCTCATTCCACAGATTGATATCTTTTTTGTTTTCTCTGGAGCCGAAGTTAAGATCCCGCGGCTCCACTTCGAGTTTGTCTTTTTTCGGATCAGGCGTGCGATTTACAGATACGCGCACCAGTTTGAGCACAGCACCTGCCTTGAATTCAAGCGTTACCTGTGCGCTACCGGCGG
>MWCY01000133.1 GCA_002070275.1 Candidatus Hydrogenedentes bacterium ADurb.Bin170 | reverse complement strand
GGGATCAGGATAATCGAATTCCGGTTGAACTTCCGCTCCTGATGGCCTCATATACTTTTTTCTCCGCAAACCTGAGAACATTGCCCATCGCCCTGCGGGAGGCGGCAGCGTCCCTCTGCTTCAAAGCTTTCAAAAGCTTCAGATTCAGATCCAGCGACATCTCCGGTGCACCATCAATGGAATAAAAAAACTCAGAAAAGAAAAAGTATACCGGTTTGAAGGATTGAAAAACCAGTCTGCTGATAATGTCCCCCGATAGAGTGATGATGGAACTGTGAAATTCGTAATCGCACTCCGCCAGCACCGCCACGTCCTTCGGGTGGCGCTTCTTTTTTTCAAGGTTCGTTTCGAAAGACTCAATATCGCTTTCCCGGATCCGAAGCGCCGCCTCGCCGGCTGCCTCTGTTTCCGTTACAAACCTGAACTTCAGCAGGGATTTAAGCGTCTCCCGGTCAATGGTTTTTTGGGCACGCAGCACCTGCACCAGCGTCTCCACGGAGCCTTCCCGGTTAAAGTCCCGCACATAGGTACCGCTCTGCGGGTGCGTCACCACAAATCCATTTTGGGTGAGCATCGCAATGGCTTCCCGGATTGCAAATCGGCTTGCCTTGTATTTCTGTACCAGCTCCCTCTCGGGAGGCAGCCTGCTGCCGATCGGGTACACTCCCGCAATGATATCTTTACGCATGTCGCTGAATATTCTGCCGGGTAATCCACTCTTCATGACGCCTTTGTCTCCATTTTTCCGTGTGTTTATGTGCTCCGCCGCATGTTCTGCACCATAAATGCGGTCCCGGCTCACAATAAAATACTTGACAATTGGTTATACCAATAATAAAACTGGTATAACCAATTATACTCGGAAGGGAGGAATTGCAATGAAAATTTCGTCCATTGAGCTTTATCACATGTCGGTCCCTCTTGAAGAAACATTCTGGCCAACGTGGATTCCCGGTTACCCGCAGACGCACAACCGGTTCACGCTGATCAAACTGACGACCGACGAGGGCATTGAGGGATACAGTGCCGGCAGCGCCATGGGCACTGAACGGGAAGGCCTGGGCGACCTACTGGGTGGCTACCTGATGGGAGCCGATCCGGCGGAAATCGACCGGGTGCAGGACCTGCTAAAGCAGGCGGGCATCCTGGGATGGCGTAACTTCTGGATTGAGCCTGCCTGCTGGGACATCATCGGTAAAAAAGCCGGCAAGCCCGTTTACGAGCTTTTAGGCGGAAACGCCCGGCCAATCGAGGTGTACTGTTCGACCGGCGAGATGCACGACCCCGATAAAAGGGCAGAAGAGCTTCAGGCGATCCGGGCAATGGGATACCGGTGTGCAAAGCTGCGGGTCAAAAGCGTCGAGCTGAAAGACGATATCCGCCAGATCGAGGTCGTCCGGAAAAAGATGGGTGACGATTTCATGCTGGGTGTAGACGCAAATCAGGGCTGGCTTGTCACGATCGTAGACAAGATCCCGGCCTGGGATCT
>MWCY01000132.1 GCA_002070275.1 Candidatus Hydrogenedentes bacterium ADurb.Bin170 | reverse complement strand
AAAAGCCTACCAAAGTTTTCTGGAAAAGGCCGCGATCTGCGTGCCGCCTCTGGATAACAGCGAGCTTAATACAATCTGGCACAGTGCCCAGCGCTTTTATTCCAAGATCAGCCGCGAGGATGGTTATGTCCCTCCGGAAGTTTATAACGACGAGAATAGCTATAAGCCGGAGGACTTTTCTGATGTAGGACAGGCCGAGGTGCTCTCAAAGTATTTTGCAAACGAGCTGCGCTACTCACCGGCCACCCACTTTATCCGATATAGCGATCACTACTGGCAGGAAACAGAGCCCGGCGCTCAGGCCGTCGCTCATGAACTCACCCGCAGGCAGCTCGCAGAAGCCAATCGAAATATGATGGAGGCTCTGCAGAAGCTCAAAAATTGCGGAGCGCAGGAAATCCTTGATAACACATCCAAGGCCAAAGCTGAACAGCTGATGAGCGACGAGCAGATGGAGGCCTATCAGGAGTTCCTTGCCGCCAAGGCCTACCAGAGCTTTGCCGTCCGTAGACGCGACTCCAAGAACATTACATCTACCCTCAAAGAGACGCACCCGATGCTGGAAATCTCGCCGAGAGACTTGGACGCAGACTGCTTCCTGCTCTGCACACCGGAGGCGACCTACGACCTTCGCAAAGGTATGGCCGGAGCCCGCGAGCACTCTGCTGATGACTTTATTACAAAAATCACGTCCGTGTCACCCGGCAGTAAAGGAGCGCAGCTCTGGCAGGATAATCTGGATCTGATTTTTCAGAAGGATCAGCAGCTTATCGACTATGTACAGATGATCTGCGGCCTTGCTGCTATCGGGAAAGTTTTTGTGGAGGCGCTCATCATCGCATACGGCGATGGACGCAACGGCAAATCCACCTTCTGGAATGCCATCTCCCGCGTGCTTGGACTCTACAGCGGAAATATATCCGCAGATACCCTGACCGTCGGCTGCCGCAGGAACATCAAGCCGGAAATGGCTGAGGTCAAAGGCAAGCGCCTGCTGATTGCTGCGGAAATGCAGGAAGGTGCAAGGCTCAACGACTCTACCGTCAAGCAGCTCTGCTCTACGGATGATGTGTTTGCGGAGAAAAAGTATAAAGACCCGTTTTCCTTCAAGCCCTGCCATACGCTGGTGCTGTATACGAACCACCTGCCTCGCGTCTCCGCTTCCGATGACGGTATCTGGCGCAGGCTTATCGTGATTCCGTTCAACGCCAAGATCGAGGGCAAGGTCGACATCAAAAATTACGGTGAGTACCTATATGAAAATGCCGGTGAAAGCATTCTGGCATGGATCATCGAAGGTGCTAAAAAGGTCATCGCGCTGGACTACCAGATTCCGGTACCGGACTGCGTGACAAAGGCCATCGATGAATATCGCAGCCAGAACGACTGGTTCGGACATTTTCTGGACGAGAAGTGCGATGTGGATGAGTCCTTTAAGGAAAGCTCCTCGGCGCTCTATCAGGCATACCGCAACTACTCGCTGGACTGCAATGAGTATGTGCGCAGCACGGCAGATTTTTACTTTGCGCTG
>MWCY01000131.1 GCA_002070275.1 Candidatus Hydrogenedentes bacterium ADurb.Bin170 | reverse complement strand
CAGGAAAAACAGCGGTTGTTTTCTTGCATCGCCAGATCCGTGAAGCATTACATCATAAAGATCCCTGTTTGGCTGGGCATGAAGTTCGTCAAATACCACACCATGGACGTTTAGGCCATGTTTCGTATATGCCTCCGCTGAAAGCACCTGATAAAAACTGCCTAACGGTTTATAAACCAGCCGCTTCTGTGACAGCATTGGCTTAATTCGAGATTTTAATGCCGGACACTGTTCCACCATATCTACCGCAACATCGAAAACGATGGATGCCTGCTGACGGTCAGATGCACATCCGTAAACCTCGCCACCATGTTCGAAATCACCGCAGGTAAGGTATAAGGCGATGGCCGCCGCAAGCTCGGAATTGTGCGTAGGCACCATGGAAGTCCCTGCCAAATACTGGCGGGACGGCGAGCTCACCTGAATGCACCGCATTGGTATGCGCTCCTTTACAGGCTCTATGGAATGGATATAGTGGTAATTGGATCGGGTCGGGGATGAGCCTGTTTCCTTGCGGCGGCACAATTTTCTTGCAAGCCCGCTTGTGGGCAGATCTGCAAATGATGTGAACCTGATTGTATAAAGCGTTTTGCCGGTAGGCTTGCCGCAGCGCTGCGACGGGCTTTCCGTCATTGAGTTTTTTATGCCGAGGCTCCATAACAGTTCACGGACGTCCAAGGCAAGCTGTTTTTCTGTGCTGACATAGATGCTTTGCGCTTTTAATTTTCCTATGCAGCCGTCGGAATCCATAAGCCCCTGCAAGAGTTCCCAGCGCTGATTTTCGGAAGCCCTCAAATACTCCGAAGGGATATGCTTGCTGTGATGGGACTTTAATAGTACGCTTTTCAAAACAGGTATGCGCACGACCACGCTGTCGCCGACGTTTTTCCATAGGGAAGACACTTCATATGGTATCCTTTTAAGCACACCCGCGACGTCGCATGTGCGAATCGTTATCTCCGGCCTGGTGGCGCACCCATTTCCCAGCCAGTAGCCATAAAGATACGGATCTACCGGCAGTTTGGCGTCCGGCAGCTTTAAAGCTCCGGCAACAGGTATTCGGTATATGGAACGGAAGGGAGCGTCCTTGTGACGTTTTCGATAAGCGGAAAAAGCCTCATACATCTGCTGTGTTTGAAGAAGCCTTTCCTTTCGCCCATTGTTAATGACCTGCACTTTCCACAAGTGCCTTGCTCCGGCAATGATGGAGCTGCCGTCGCCGAACGTAAGCCTGTATGCCTGTTCGGTATCATCAATCTCGCTAAGGGCAAGAACATGACAGGGACTTCCGTTTTCATCAAATACAACGTCTCCCTGCTTTAGTTCCCCCATCCGTTTCCAGCCGTCCGGCGTGGGGATAGGCGTGTCTAGGGCAAGCTGTTTCCCCTGCTTTTTTGGAATTTCTATATAGGCAGTGTTAAACTGCCTGTATCCGTTAGGTTTCAAGATTCCGAATATGTCCCGGACAATCTGTTCCTGCCAGTCAATTAATTCAAAAGGCATTCCATACCATTCACCCTTGGTATGCTTCAGGCAGTTTATAAAAGTAACAGCGGCATCCGCCGCTTCCTTGTCGTATCGGGAACCTTCC
>MWCY01000130.1 GCA_002070275.1 Candidatus Hydrogenedentes bacterium ADurb.Bin170 | reverse complement strand
GGCGGGGAAAGTCAGCAGAACCGCCGCTTATTCCACTTCATAGGTGATATAATAGGGTCCATAACTGAATTGATAGAAGAGACTGCCGTAGGTGACATCGATATAGAAAGCGCGGCTGTAGGGACCTGGATCCGAAATAAGCACACCGCCCGTATCATAGTGACCGATGGGCACAACGGCTGCTTCCGCCGTTTCATAGATGGAATAAAAACTGGAGTACACCGGCGGAAGAGTCGTGTCATACACAAAACTGAGCTTACCCGGGAAGGTGCCCGGCAGCCATTCCGTCCCTTCCCGCACAGACCAGTGCAATCCGGCGAAGGTCGGCATATGCTCACCGCCGATGTTGCGCACCTGAACCAGTCCCTGCCGTTCATCTTCAGGCAGATCCTTGAGGTTGCCCAGATCGATAATGCTGGACTCAGGCGACAGAAGCGGAGGAAGAAATGCAAAGGCGGGATTGGGGAAAGAAACAGCCTTCATCTCTTCATAGCCGATATCGATTCCCCGCGGTATTGTGAAATATTTCCCGTCAGCGCCGCCGCCAATAACGGGTTCAAGCATGTTCACCGAAAGGTAGACAGGCGCACTGAGCCCGGTAAAATCGAGCTGAAACAGATTACCGTAGTCACCATAATCAAGCGCTCTGCCTGCGGAAGGTGTCTCCAAAATAAGCATATTGCCATTGCGTGACATGCTCCAGTGTGCCACGAGTCCGCCCTGCTCCGCCGGAAGGAGAGAAGCGGACCAGGGACTGCCGTCCGAGGCATTGAGCTCGAAGACCAGCCGCGTAATGTTTCTGGGGATATAATCGGCATAGAATCGTACGGAAGCGCTGCCATCGCTACGAATGCCGTCTGTATGCGTGCCGATCTGCCCCAACCGTACATCATTGGCAAATTCAATAGACGGAATTTGAGAAACGTAGAGGCTCTCTTTCAGAGGCGGCGTGGCAACATCCAACTCGAAACGCGCCTGGATATCCATGCTGGACTCTTCATTCAGGGTGACATAGGAAAGCACAATATGTGATTTCAGATCGGAGACAATGGTCGGAGCGTTTTCATCGTCCGGATCTTTCTTGCACCACTTCATAAGCTCCGCCTTGACGGGAAGCGTAAGCGGATTGCCGTCGGCTCCTACAGTGCCGGGGATGCGTTTGGTCGACGTTGCATAATAATGCCCGCCGCTTTCATCGGCAATCTGGATCAGGGAATTGGCATAAACTTCGGAACCCCAGCCAATGGTAAATGTACGGGTTCGGGTGGCTCTGAGAATTTCTGTCAACGCTGTAATTTCACCGGGGGGCGTTGTCCGTTTTCCGTCGGTAATGGGAAGCAGAATGCATTGACCCAAATTGTCAAAGTCGGGCATGTTGCCGCCCAGACGGAACAGCGCCAGCGCTCCTTCCGCAATCGCCGTATAAAGGGGTGTGGCTCCGTTATCAACAACCTGCAGCGTATTCAGGCGGTACCGGAGAATATCCTGATTGCTGGTGAAGGAAGCGCCGCTTGCCTTACTGTCATAACCGGCGGGCGCTCCGGTAAGAATACGCATGGCACCGCCCCACCAGGGATTGCGTTCATTGAAAACGGCAAGCCCTACCCGATAATGAGGCGGG
>MWCY01000129.1 GCA_002070275.1 Candidatus Hydrogenedentes bacterium ADurb.Bin170 | reverse complement strand
CATTTCGATTCCGCTATGTGGCGTGTTGTTATAAGTCGCCAGCCATTCATGCAGCCTCCGATTAAGCCCAGGTAGAGTTTTTTCATCTGTCTTCGCCATCAGCTGCTCTCTGACCGTGCGAAAGAATCTTTCGATTTTGCCGCGCCCCTGAGGAGTATACGGAGGCGTATGTGGCATTGCGATATTAAAGCGCTGCCCGACCTGTCTGAGTATATGACTGCGATAACTTGCGCCGTTGTCAGTGTAAAACCTCATTGGAAGGCCAAAGCGCTGTATCGCTGTGCGCAGGTTTATCATAAGGGTTTCCACCGACTCAGCCAGATGAAAATTAGCAGCCACAACATATCGCGAAGCATCGTCCAGGATAGCGAGCAGATAGGTCTTACGCTTGCGGCTTTCATGCAGCACTCTCGGCCCATGCATGAAATCGCTTACCCACAGTTCGCCAAAATTACTGAACTCGAAGGCTCTGACATCTTTGCTGTTCTCATTGCCAGCTCTTAACAAGCCTCTGAACTTACACCAGCGATAAATAGTCTGCTGGCTGGGTTGACGACCATTCCAGAAATGTTGCTCCTGCAAGGTTTTCAGGATCAGCTGAACTGTCCAGCGCGGCTTTTGCTGGCGGAGCTTCAAAAACTCCAGTTCCAACAGTTCGCCGATTTCCGGCCCTCTTGAGCCAGAACTGCGATCTTTCAAACCACTTAGACCGCCGGCTCGGAACCGATAGAGCCATTTCCGTATGGTTTCAGAACTGAGTTCACACATGCTGCCGTCCGGGCGACTCCATTTTCTCCCGGCAAGCTCGTTAATGCACTCCGTCAAAGTTCTACCGTCATCAGTGCGGTGGATCAGTTCGCCAATAATGCTTAATCGCCAGAGATCCGCAGAAAGATTGTTTTCGGTTTTCATAGAAACCTCCTTTCAGCATGATCATAGCGAAAACTCCTTCCAACTCTCAATTCCCAGCTTGTGTGGGATGCGGTTTAGACAAGATTGGCGGGTATTGAATGCGAGAAATAATATGGGACGCTTCGACCCAGGAGTCGTCGGCTAACGCCAACAACTCCGACATGACAGACAGCAGTTTTTTGCCGATGCGCCGCCAGCGCCATAAAGTTGATCTGGCGATCATAAGGGTTTCTTCAAGAGCAGACCATGGCTCTGTGCTGGCGGCACAACGGAGCAGATCAGACAAAGATATGCCCAGCCGGCGCACCAGGCAGAAAGGTAGACAGGAAAATGTTTTGCGGCAATTCAGGCATAGAAAGCGCGGCACGCCGACTTTTTGCACAGCCGAGCCCGGCAGTGTGCGCCGATAAACACCATGTCTATAAGCGCCATGGCCGTTACAGACAGGACAATGACGATAAATGACAAGATTTGAGCAAAACCGCTTGGAAAGTGAGCTGATTTGTTTTAAAATAAGCATTGAAAGGGGTTCTTTCTTGTTTTTTGGGTTGTGGTAAACGCATTATACAAGAAGGCCCCCCTTTCGTCCCCCCGCAGGGGGACCGGATAAAAGGCATGGGCGGTTCCGGTCGTTGGGAAGTGCTGGCGCAGGGCGCTGATCAAACTTTTCTCAAGCCATTACCAGAGAATTCTCAAAATGGTAACGAAAACTGAGAAAAACAGCCCGTTTTCAGGTCAATTTCCCTGAGAATTTACA
>MWCY01000128.1 GCA_002070275.1 Candidatus Hydrogenedentes bacterium ADurb.Bin170 | reverse complement strand
TGAACCGCCGGATGCGGAACCGCATGTCCGGTGGTGTGGGAGGACGGCGGGGGTGACCCCGCCTCCTACCCGATCGGGTTATTTAATTAATGATGAGTGCCGGCCGCCCGGTTGGCAGCATCAATCGCCTGATGTGCCAGATCAATGGAGCGTCCCAGCACGTTTAGTGCCTGATCCGGATTGTGAAATCCCATTGAGTTTTCCGCCGCGATAAAATCCCAGAACCACTGGGCATGACGCACCAGTTCGCGTGCCTTTTCCAGCCCCTCATTGTTTACTTTCGCCGCCGTGCCCGCCTTGCCGATGGCCTCATGGGCACGGGCGATGGTCATTCCTGCGATCCGCTGGAGCTGGAAAACATTGTTTTGAACTGTTTTGACACGCTCCAGAAGCAACTTTTCCTCCTGCGCGTGACAGGTGCGGCAGGAGGCCTGAATATGCTTCATCGGCGAGGTGACCCAGTGTGACGAGTACTTACGTCCTGCTTCACGCATATAGGGCATATGGCAGTCCGCGCAGGACACGCCCGAAGCGGCATGTATGCCCCGGCTGAAAAGCTCATAATCGGGGTGCTGAGCTTTAAGCATCTTTGCCCGCGAATCCGGGTGTTGCCAGTCCATGGTAAAACCGTTAGGTATTTCTGCATAGTATTCATACATTTGCTGAGGGTGCAGGCCTTTTGCCCAGGGGAAGATCACACGTTTCGCTTCCGGTTCGAAATAGTATTCGGAGTGGCACTGGGCGCAGACATAGCTGCGCATCTGTTCGCGCGGTGCTTTGGTGACATCAGTGCCCCTGCCGGTCATCGCCTCGATGAACGCGGGATTGATGACACGCAGTTGCATCGTTTTCGGGTCATGGCAGTTGGCGCACACGATGGGATGAGTGATGAGCGGCATGAGTTCCGGCAGAGGTGTTTTTGCATAGCCCCAGCCCATTTTTTTGTAGATGTCGCGCAGATTGGCTGTCTTGCAGGTCATGCAGGAGCCGGCCGTACTGGGCCCGATCCGTTTGGTTTCCTTCAGATCCTCCATCGCATAGGGATGCCCGCGGTCTTCCGTATAATCTATGCCGAAGGCCATGCCTTTAAAGTTGGTGAGAATCTCCGGTTCTTTTTCCGACTTCTGGTATTTTTCCGCGCCGCCGAAACCGGTGGGCGACGGCGCCGTCTCTTTATTTTTGAGGTAGCTTTTATATTGCAGCGGGTATTGCTTACCCCACACGGCCGGGTCATATTCCGTCTCGGCAATCTGCGCCTGCTGCACCGTCTCGGAAGGAGGTATCAGGAAAACGCGCGCCAGGATGACAATGATCATGATAAGAACGGCGGCCAGCAGTAATTTCAATAAAATGTTTTTACTTTTCAACTTTGATACCTCCATTGTCCAGGCCTCTGCCGTGTACCAGGTAGCGATGGCAGGTAAGGCAGTCGGTTTTTTTAGATGTCATCTTTGTTTCTGAAATGGTTGAAGTGTGGCAGCGCGCGCAATTGCCGCCGGCGATGGCACGTGCCTCGCCGCTTAAGCATATGCCGGGCGGATAATCCCGCAGCGTCTCATGAAACAGGTCGTTGAGACCGGCGCGGATCTTATAGACGACTTTTCCCGGCAGGTGCGTGTCCGGCAGATGGCACTCAGTGCAGGTAAACTGGTGGTGGTTGGATTTCCCCCATTT
>MWCY01000127.1 GCA_002070275.1 Candidatus Hydrogenedentes bacterium ADurb.Bin170 | reverse complement strand
TATCGCAAAAGGTCTCGAAAAAGTTAGCACCCCAAATGGCATAAAAAGTGAGCCATTGTCAGCACCTGAAATAACAGCTACCCTTAGAATTGTCAAGAGACTAAGGAGGTAGCAGAAAGGTGTTAAGAATGGCTCAAGTAAATAATATCAAGGATCTGTACGAAAATGAAGACCTGAGTTTGCGAGAAATTTCCCGTCAAACAGGTCACAGCTTCAAGACCGTCCAAAAGTACGCCTACCAGCTCGACTGGAGCGAGGACAATCTGCCGGATACCGAGCCAACGAGCTATCCGGTGTTGGGAGATTTCATTCCCGTAATTGATGAATGGCTGGAAGCCGACCGTAAGATCCCGCGCAAGCAGAGGCACACCGTTTGGAGGATTTTCTGCCGTTTGCGGGATGAGCACGGTTTCGGCGGCAGCTATTCCAGCGTAAAAAAGTACGTCCGCAAAAAGCGGTTTGTGATGAATTCCAAGAACAGTGGTTATTTGCCTCTGGAGCATACGCTGGGCAGTGGGCAAGTAGATTTCGGAAAGCATCTCTACTACGATGGTGCAGGGCAGGAGCAGGACGGCTATGCACTAACCATTTCCTTCCCGAATTCCAACAAAGGGTACACCCAAACTTTCCCCTCTCAGAACCAGGAATGCCTGCTTACCGGTATGAAACGTATCTTTGAGCATATTGGCGGCGTTCCGCCGGTGCTGCGCTTTGACAATATGTCCACCGCCGTTGTGCAGGTACTCAAGGGTACAGACCGAATTCTCACAGACGGCTTTACCCGCTTCATGATGCATTACCGTTTCCGCGCAGAATTCTGCAATCCAGCATCCGGCAACGAAAAAGGCAACGTGGAAAACAAGGTGGGTTACAGCCGCAGAAATGCCTTTGTGCCGGTTCCGACTATTGTTTCCTTTGACGGCTTCAATGAGTCCCTGTGGGAATGGTGCGAGAAGGATGCCCAGCGGCCTCATTACAAGAAGAAACTGCTGATTGCGGAGCTTTGGGAAGAGGACAAAGCCAGCCTTCTGTGCCTGCCGGAGTATCCATTCTCGGTGTTCCGCTATGCAGCACTGACGGTGAACAAAAGCGGCTTCGTGACCATTGAAACCAACAAATACGGCCTTTCTCCCATGCTGTCCGGCGAAACGGTGCAGGCCAAGATTTTCTATGACCATGTGGAGTTTTTTCATGACCACCACCCGGTTGGGCACTATCGCAGGAGCTACAAAACCAATGATGAGGTCTACGACTGGACGCAGTATGTGTCCGTGCTCTGCAAAAAGCCTGGTGCAATTGAACACACCCGCTTCTTCCACCAGATGCCGCAGCAGTGGCAGACATTTTTGGAACAGACCAGCGGCAGAGAGCGCAAAAATGCGCTTCAGCTACTCAGCGAAATTGTATCTGACGGCAATGCCGCCTTGTGCGCCGATGCACTGGAGCTCGCCGGCGAGAATGGCCGCACGGATGCGGACAGCCTCCGGCAGTGCTATTACATGATTGCAAAGAAGGAATACCGACCTGATCCGCTGAAGCTGCCCGGTTCTCCGGTGCTAAACTACAATCCCAACCTTTCCGCCTATGACGGCCTGACGGGAGGTGGCGCGAATGTCTGAGGAAATTGAGCTGATGATGCGACAGGTGAAGTTGGGCGGCATGGCCAAGGAATGGCGCTCCGTCCA
>MWCY01000126.1 GCA_002070275.1 Candidatus Hydrogenedentes bacterium ADurb.Bin170 | reverse complement strand
GCCCGCTTGTGTGCCAATGCGGAGATTGGCGTTCCCAGGGGAAGAATTGCCTTTCACCGTCATACCTGCCTTTCCCTGTCATTCCAGCTCCCCCTCCGTCATTCCTGCGAAGGCAGGAATCTTAATCAGGTTATGGACGCCTTGCTTTACATATCACCCTGATCCACACCAAAGACTTCAAGACATACAAACACAAAATAATCCTTACTTTCAAAGACTTTCCCGCGTAGTTGACGGTAACAGCATGACCCTTATAAATAGCATCTCGCGTTAAGATTCCTGCCTGCGCAGGAATGACGCCGGGGGTAGGTGCAACGACGGTGTGCACAGGAATGACGCCGGGAGCGGGTGTGCCGGAGGAGGTATGTCTCAGGGCATCACCCCGCTGTGAATCTGAGTGACTGCCTTCGTCATCGCCCGCTTGTGTGCCAATAGATCGATTGGCGTTCCCAGGGGAAGACCTGCCTTTCCCTGTCACACCTGCGAATGCGGCAACTTCCGACCTTGTGCTATACTTCCACGATACCCCCGGAGTCAATCCAGAGTTCCGGGTTTATCTGAAAGTACTGCCATGAACGAAGACAAACTGCGACAACTTCTCGCCGATGTGGCTTCCGGCGCAGTGCCTCAGGCAGAGGCTTATGCCAGGCTCCGCGAGCTCCCTTTTGAAGATCTGGGCTATGCCAAGATTGATTTTCACCGGTCGCTGCGCAAGGGCTTTCCCGAGACTATTTTCTGTCAGGGCAAAACGCCTGAACAGACAGCGTCCATCGCCCGGCGCATGGTCGACCGGGGCGTTATGGTGCTTGGCACACGGTGCAGCCCTGAATGCTTTGCTGCCGTGAAGGAAGCGGTGCCTGAGGCGAAATATCACGAGACAGCCCGGCTCTTTACGGTACTTTGCGAAAAGACGACACAGCGCCCCGGCTACATAGCCGTACTTTGCGCAGGCACCAGCGACCTGCCTGTGGCGGAAGAAGCGGCGGTGACCTGCGAAGTTCTGGGCAACCGGGTGGAACGCATTTATGATGTGGGCGTTGCGGGACTGCACAGGCTGCTGGAACATCAGGAACAGCTGATCCATGCTTCCGCGCTGATTGTATGTGCCGGTATGGAAGGAGCACTACCCAGCGTTGTGGCGGGGTTGACCCCGGCCGTGGTGATTGCGGTTCCGACGAGTGTTGGCTATGGCGCCAGTTTCGGAGGAATAGCAGCGCTTCTGGGCATGTTGAATTCCTGTGCACCCGGGCTGACTGTAGTGAATATAGACAACGGATACGGTGCGGCAGTTGCTGCATCCATGATCAACCGGACGGCGGAGAGGAGTCAATCCGAATGAAAGTCTTATATCTTGATTGTTTTTGCGGTATCAGCGGCGACATGACCGTGGCTGCGCTGCTGGATGCCGGAGCAGATTATTCTCTGATTCAGCATGCCATCGCCTCTATGAATCTCGAGGGGCTTCGCATTGAAAAAGATCAAGTGTACAAAAAGGGGATCCAAGCCGCCCGCTTTCATGTGCTGGTGGATCCGGGGGTGAAGCAGCCGCACCGGCATCTCCATCACATCCTTGAGATTATAGAAAAGGCAGATATGCCTCAGGCTGTAAAAGAAAAAGCGGCAGGTGTTTTTCAGTGTCTTGGCGAAGCCGAAGCGGAAGTACACGGCACAACGGTTGCAAAAGTGCATTTTCATGAGGTGGGTGCATTGGATTCCATTGTGGACATCGTCGCAGCCAATCTGGCGCTCCATTCTTTGGGTGTTGAAAAGGTGATTTCCTCACCGCTGGTGACCGGGCAGGGAACAGTGGCGTGCGACCACGGCATTATGCCTGTGCCGGCACCTGCCACCGCTGTACTGCTTAAAGGCATTCCCTGGCATTCCGGCGGTGTTGACGGGGAACTGGTAACGCCTAC
>MWCY01000125.1 GCA_002070275.1 Candidatus Hydrogenedentes bacterium ADurb.Bin170 | reverse complement strand
GAGGCCCCGGTGGCCTGCATCCGGCGCACTTCATTAATGACCTGTTGGTCGCTCAGCTGAGCGAACGCCACTACCGAAACAAGCAGCAATACCGCCGTACTCACAATGGTTCGTAAAACTCTCATAAAAAAAACGTTATTATTTATATTTCTTGTATTTGTAATATCATGTAAATATATGCAATTAATCTGCTTGCTATTCTTTCTATTACCGCCAATCCGCAACCATCAGCTTCTGTTTCTCCACCTCACAGCTTCAGCACTCCGGGACGTCACCACCGCCCCACCGCCACCAGGATCTTTACCACCTCTTTGATCACCGATTCTATGACGTCCAGGGCCTTGGGGGCTTTGTTCATGCGGGTGACACGACTGCGGATGCGTTTGGACAATTGGTTCAGCCGGGCAGTCACCAGTTCCATGTCTTTGTACACTTTTTCCTGGAGCCGGGCAATAGCCAGCCGTTCGGCATCCCTAAGGGCCAGAGCCGATAGTTCCAGTAGCCCGCGTTCTTTTACGCCCAGCGTGGGATCCATCCGCTGTTGGTCCACCCGGGCGATGGCTTCCTGAATTTCTGCCAAAGTACGTTCTTCCTGATTATTCTTTTGTCTCATACACGTTCAGTTCTTTGAGCAGGGCGTTCAATTGCGCTGCCAGGGTATTGAGTTCTGTGATTTCTTCATTCCAATAATCCAGTCGTTTGCGTTGGTCCAGTTCTGTGAGGAGTTTGTGGTGGGCGCTTTTTAGGCTGCGCAACCCGCTCACACACTTGTCCCGGATGCTTTTGGCGTCTTCCAGGTTCCTCATCAGCTTAAGATAGTACCGGTCGTTATCCAGGGAGGGCAATTGCCCCAGGGCTTCCACCCGGTGCAGGTAGACCAGGTAGTTGTTGCGCAGGCCCGTTTCTTCGTTGTCAATCAATTCCTGCACCTGTTGTTTACGTAGCAGCTGCACCAGGGCATCGGTACAAACGGCAATGAGTGTATCGCCTTCGGTTACAAATTGGCGCACAGCCCGCGCCTGGCGGTTTCTCATGTAATTTTCGCTCAGGTACCCGGCAAATTTCCCGGAAAGTTTGGCCACGCCCTGCGGCAATTCCAAATCTACCCAGTCCAGCTGGTTAAAGCGCAGGATGACCGAGTCCAGGTTGTTGCCCAGGCTGCGCATCTCGGTCCCTATCTGTTTCCAGCGGGCCGTGTTGCTGATGCTGCGCAGGGCGCGCAGGTAACTGTTCAGTACATCTACGCACACATCGGTGCGGGCCGCCAGTTGTTCGTCCTCCCGGGCAGCGGCTGCCAGGGCGTTCAGCTCGGCAAAACGAACATCGGCCCCTGTCAGGGAAGCAGCGTAAAAAAGGCCGCGCTCTGTACGGATGGCGGCCAGCTCCCGGAACATGACACTGGGTGCTGTCGCCACACTGTCCCCACTCACTGCCAACTTGTTCACGGTCTTGATCTGGGATTCTGTAAGTGCCGCACAGCTGCTAAAACACAAGGAAATGAGTAAGACTGCAATACTTTTTGTCACCCTAAATTCAAAAGTCATACTTACAAAACTTATTAAATATCATACTTTTCAAATTGAGAATTATGACTTTTGAACTCCGGCACCCATTTCTTGAGCAGCTGCACGGTAGCCGGCACATCCAGCTCCCATGCCCTGCGGCTGATCTGTTGCAAGGCCTCTCTGAGTTCCTCGTAATTGTTTTCACGCACACAAGCCACACGGATCTTGGGATGCACCGTAGGTGTGGAATTTTCCTCTGTACTGAGCACCTCTTCGTACAGTTTCTCCCCGGGACGCAGGCCCACTTCCTTTATATCAATTTCTTCATACGGCATATATCCGGCCAGGTGAATCATGCGCTCGGCAAGGTCTTGTATTAGCACCGGGTCGCCCATGTCAAAGACCATGATTTCGTTGTTGGTGCTGATGGTGGCCGCTTCCATGATCAGGCGG
>MWCY01000124.1 GCA_002070275.1 Candidatus Hydrogenedentes bacterium ADurb.Bin170 | reverse complement strand
AGGCGCCTCAACGGAAACGTCGCCTTCAATGCGCCCGTGAATTTCTGTTTCTGTTTTTCCCTTGATTGAGCCCTGAACTACTGTACCTTCGGGGATATACATTTTCATAGATGCCACGTTTCCTTTTGTACGGATGGAAGCTGTTTCTTCTGAAGGTTTTCTGACTGATGCCTGAGCGGCGGACGCCGGTGCCGGTGCGCTTGCCGGGACAGGCCGGCCCGCTGCGGGCTGAGTCGCTTCTTCGCTGCGACTGTTTTGAAGCGCTGTGTTAAAACGGTTTCCTATTTTTGAGAACAGGCCCGCTTCTTTTTCTGCTTTTTTAGGCTGCGACGGTGTGCCGCCGGACTGGGGCTTCTGACCGGATGATCGATTCATAGGGTGTATCCTCATACCCCACTGGGGCGTTCATTTAGGCAATTGCAAAAACTCGGGACACGTCAATCAATGCATGTGCCCTATAGTCTACTCACAAGTCCGTATCAGGTTCAACAGACCCGGTTTCTCCTGCCTGCAGGGGAGCACCGACTGCTTTACGTCCGCTCATTATCAAGTTCAAAATTTAAGTGTTCCGTGAATAAATAACACCTTTCGTGTGTATAATGTATAATATAACCAGTGGCGTGAAAGAAGCCATGTAGTTTTTTTTACCGGCAGTTTTTGCCTTTCATAACTATTATAGTTTCACTGGTTGAATCACCTTGTTAAAAGGAGAGGGCTTTCTTATGGTTTTCTTGCGCATAACCTGTAGTTTCGTTGTTTTGGCGGGTCTCTGCGCTGCAGCATATGCCCATGAACCGGTGCCCGGACCCGACTTTGAAGGCTGCGCACCGATGGGATCCGGTACCACGCCTTATGCACCTCAACCCTCAATCAATATCAGCATCCCGGGCGGCGCCATTACAAAATGGCCGGCAGGCACCTATGATTTCTGTGCCTATTTCGATACGGCATACTGCTCGCTTGCGCCGCTGGTGCAGGCAAATGTGGATCCGCGCATTGCCGAGTTTGCAGATATCCTGCAATGCATCTCCTGTGATTTGAACGGGCCGTTGAATCCGGCGGAAGAAATACCTTTTACCGGAAACGGCTTTCTGGACGGGCCCTGTGAACTTGCTGTTGTTGCTGCCGTGCTGAATAATCCGGGTCACCCGCTTTATGCCGAGGCGACGCAGGAGTTTCAGGCGAATGTTTTCGAAGCGAAAGAACTGCTGATTGCCGCTTTGAGTAATGTGCCGGGTAAAGGAGATCTGCGGCCGATCGTAAAGATGCTTGCACCGCACCTGACCAGTGCTCTGTCATGCATTGTCGCTGCTTTTGCTCTTCTGGGGGATGAGCAGACTTTTGATGCAATGGACGAACTGTTGAATACCCTTTCTATGCTGGGCATGACGCCCGTGCCGGGCGGGATTAAAGCGATTATGTCCGGAGTCCCCGCGTTAAACCTGGATGGGGACGCCAACGGAGACGGGTTTACAAACCGGGAGGCTTATTACTATTATGTTGAGCATAAGGGGCTGGACTGTGCGGACTTTGCGCTTCTTGCAGCTGATCCCGATGAGCAGATCCGGCTTGCAGAAGTAAAGGGCGGCGGTGCTTTTCTCGTGGGGGATTCTTTAATGCTGACTCTGGAGCATGAGGCGCCCCTGCTTGAGTTTGTAGATGGCGATCATGGTTTTACCTGGAGCATAAACGGCAAGGTAGTTCCCGATCAGTCGGAGAGGAATTTCATAATTTCATCACTTGACGTGACGGATAGTGGCGTTTATACCCTTCGATTCCAGGCACGGGTTCTTTTGGGTGATAAAAAAAGTGATATTCATCTTTTTGAATTAAACACGGAGGTGGAGGTTTCCTGGCCCGTTCCCCTTTACAGCAGCGCCAGCATATTACTGATTGTTATGGCGGGAATTATAGTAATTTCACTATTCCCCATTTATTTGCAGCCTACCCGGGCGCTTTTTAAGAAGTAGCCCCTGTTGTTTAGTAGTTTTATTAAGAGAACATCGATCAAAACTTGTTGGTTTGGCTTGC
>MWCY01000123.1 GCA_002070275.1 Candidatus Hydrogenedentes bacterium ADurb.Bin170 | reverse complement strand
AATATTTTAAATTTTGTAAGGGTTTTAAATTCCTGTTCAACAACAATGAGCCATCGGAAATGCCGCTGGGGCTTTCCTTCAAAACTTCTGTAACTTTGGGTAAAAATAGGCAACTTTATTTCCTTCCCACCGCTTCAAGAAATATATCTTCCAGACTGTTTCGGGCAGGTTGAAAATGTCTGATCTGACTGTTGCACCTGCGCACGATGCGAAAGAGATCTGCACTGCGCACGGACTCGGGGCAACGTGTAAGCCATATATCAGCCGGAAACATACGGCGGCACAAGCAGCCGGCATCGGTGAGAGCAGCAACGCACTGGTCTGCTTTGTCTCTGAAACGAAGCTCAAAAACCCTTTCCTGCGGGGTCGTCAGAGATTGAATCGTTCCTGATTTAACGACTTTGCCGTTATTGATCATGACCACCTGTTTACAGACATGTTGCACATCAGGCAGGAGGTGGGAAGAGAGTATCACAGAAATACCGGGACGCTTCGCAATTTCTTTGATGAGATCAAGAATTTCTATCCGTCCGTCCGGATCAAGTCCGTTCGTTGGCTCATCAAGAAGGAGCAAGCGCGGGTCATGGAGGATTGCCTGGGCAAGTTTAACCCGCTGCAGCATCCCTGTTGAGTAGCTTTCCATTGTCCTGTAACGGCTGTCGCCCATCTTGACATAATTCAAGACTTCATGAGCACGTTCAAGAGAATCGACACGGCTCATCCCGCAAATACGCCCGCAATAAGTCAGAAAAGAAACAGCACTAATTTTGGGGCTGGATATTTCTTTTTCGGGCATATATCCGAGATGTCGACGTGCCTGCAGCGCCTCTCCAGGCATTGCATATCCCATAATTTTCAGGCTGCCCCCGCTCATTCGATTAAAACCGAGGAGCGTTTTTATCAGCGTGCTTTTCCCTGCTCCATTGGGACCGAGCAGCCCTGTTGCGCCTTCTTCAAACGTGATGGTGACTCCATCCAAAACGGGCACATCGCCATAAGCAACACGCACATCTATGAGTTCTGTTACTGCAGTCAAAAGTTCTCATCCAATTTTGTCTGGTTAGGTTTTGGTATCACTAAGGCTGTCAAAACATGATGTCCAGCGTTAAGGGAAGGACTTCGCCCTGTTCAACCTGAATAAACTCAGTGTGAACATAGCGTACTTCAAGAGGATTAACAATACCAAGTTCAAAATAGAAAATATCGAGCTGCCACTCGCCCGGCATAACGTCTTCCATCACGAATTGTCCTGCCGGATTGATGCCCACGCTCTGACCGAGCAGTTCCGTGACATCTACCGTTTCACCCAACGGGATCTGCGCATAGCCGGGGCGCTGCAGCACAGCACGACCGCCCAGCATGTTGGACGGACCGGGCGTGCATTGTCCTTCTATTCGGGCGCCCTCCTGAGTACCGAAATCATAGCGGGTTGCTTTACCTTCTTCCACCATGACCTGCACACCACGGGCATCATAAATGGTAGTGAGGTCGCCTGCACTGATATCGGTTACCATTGCCTGATACAGCCCGGCGGAAAGATCGCCAATATAATAATACCCTGTATTATCCGCGTTGGCATGACCTGTTACGCCGTTGCCTACGACCATCACGACGGCATTGGGCACAGGCCGCCCATCGCTGTATACATAGCCCTCCAGCGCACCGCCGGAACTGAAATGTATACGCACGTTTTCTTCACGTCCGCCCTCGGTTAAAATAATGAGCTCACTTTGGGCATTCGGATAATTAGGGTGCTGTGCAATAGCAACATATTCTCCGGGTGGCAGGCTTTCAAAGAAGAAAGTGCCGTCTTCTCCGACGCTGTAAATTCTGTTTTCGGGTATATTGGCGGTGGCAAGCATCATCAATGCTTCCGCCGGCGATGATGCTTCCAGCAGGGTAACCTGAGCACCGGTAATATTAGCGTTGTCTTTTGCGAAAACAGTTCCTGCGATACGCCCACCTTTTTCATCCAGCAAAAGGAGAATATTATCCACCACCTGCCCCGCTTCGAGCGTTATTTCCTGCCGTGCAGGTGTAAAGCCTCGTGCTGATGCCTCAAGGCGGTAGGTTCCTGCGTGAATAGCCAATGAAAAACTTCCATCAGGCGCAAAAAACTCTTCTTCCGTTGCCGCATCGCGCATCATGCCCAGAAGACTTGGCGAACCGGTACTCTCGGAAATTGGGTAAGCACCAACCTGATAACTTTCCGGTGCCTGGTTATTTTCCTTAATCAGGACTCTTCCTCTTACCAGGGC
>MWCY01000122.1 GCA_002070275.1 Candidatus Hydrogenedentes bacterium ADurb.Bin170 | reverse complement strand
CGGATGAAGAGGGCAGGGGAAAAGAAGAGGCTTTCAGGCCCGCATTTCCTGAATCTGTACAGGCAATACCTGAAAAACGGGGGCATAGTGCACCTGAAGACCGACTGCCGCGAACTGTATGACTATACACTTGCGCTTGCGAAGGCAAATGGTCTCGCAATAATCACATCCGTCACTGACCTTCACCGGGAGATGCCGGGTGATCCGCTGCTCTCAATCAGGACACATTACGAAGAAATTTTCCTTAATCAGGGTATCCCGATAACATATCTGTCATTCAGACTGCCAAATGAAAAAGAGATCGTCAGCCCGGGTGGGTGATAACAAAGGCTTCTTCGAGCGTGTGTACGAAGTAACCAGGCTGGTGCCCTATGGCCGGATTACGTCATACGGCGCCATTGCCAGATATCTGGGCGTGGAAGGCTCCGCCAGAATGGTGGGATGGGCCCTCAATTCATCGCACACCGCTAACGGGTACATCCCGGCCCACCGTGTGGTAAACCGCAACGGTATTCTCACCGGCAAGCATCACTTCGGCAACTCATCCACAATGCAGCAATTACTGGAGAATGAAAACTTTACGGTGATAGACGACAGGGTGGTTGAATTCAGGGAGCGGTTCTGGGATCCCTCTGTTGAACTATAGATGACAGATTGTGTTGATAATGAAAGAAGCAGGGAGCAGTGACGTAGTCAGGGAGAACATAATGTATCGCAGGCCTAATGACAAGAATTCAAATTGCCTGCAGAGCCTGACCCGGAAGCTGTGGCAGGGCCAGGAGAACATAAGACATTGCAAATCAAAGGAGGAGAAATTATATTGCCCGTGGAGCCTGACCCGGCAGCTGTGGCAGGAACAGGAGAGCAAAATGCATTGCAAATCAAAGGAGGAGAAATTATATTGCCCGTGGAGCCTGACCCGGCAGCCGCAGAGCGCCGGGGGAAGGATTCAGCATTACAGACCAGATCATTAATCATAACAAAATAACATGTACAAAAAAGAAGATATTCTGAACGCCCTTCGCAAGGTCACACACCCGGAGAAGGGTACTGACATCGTCACCCTTGGAATGGTGGGCGATATTGGCCAGACCGGAGAGGGAATCTCCCTGGTGCTTATGCCGGAAAAATCAAATGACCCGTTCATTGCATCCCTCAGGAGCAGTTGCGTGAGGGCTCTGAAAGAATCTCTCGGCCCTGACGCGGTCATCGCATCAATAGATGTCAAACCGAGGATGGTGGTTGAAAAAATAGCAGAGCCGAAAAGAGACGTACTGCCTGAGGTGAAGAACATCATAGCAGTCTCCTCGGGCAAGGGTGGTGTTGGCAAGTCAACGGTGGCCGTTAATCTGGCAGTGGCGCTGGCACGGGAAGGCTATGCCACCGGACTGCTTGACGCCGACATCTTCGGCCCCTCAGTGCCGAGAATGTTCGATGCCGGCGAATACCGTCCCGATATACGGAGTGAGAACGGAACAGACATGATTGTCCCGATGTCAAAATATGGCGTAAAGGTCCTCTCCATAGGTTTCTTCGTCAGGGACTCTGACGCAGTCATCTGGCGGGGGCCCATGGCCAGCAGTTTCCTGAAGCAGCTTATCAGCCAGGGCGACTGGGGCAAGCTTGACTATCTCATCTTCGACCTGCCGCCCGGGACGAGTGACATACACCTGACACTTGTTCAGGAGGTACCTGTCACAGGAGCCATTGTGGTGACCACACCCCAGGAGGTGGCGCTGGCAGATGCGCGGAAGGGGATAGCGATGTTCCGCAGCGAGGCAATCAACGTGCCTGTACTGGGTCTCGTTGAAAACATGTCCTACTTTGAAACTCCCGAGCTTCCCGGCAGGAGATACTACATCTTCGGCAGGGAAGGCGGCAGCAGGCTTGCCACAGAGAGCGGCACCCTGCTGCTGGGGCAGATACCCATTGTGGAGAGCATCTGTGACGGAGGTGACTCCGGCAGGCCGGCGGCGCTGGAAGACAATGCAACAGGAATTGCTTTCAGGAACCTTGCCGAAATGGTGGTGAAACAGGTGGAGATACGCAACGCGGAGCTTGCCCCGACGAAGAGGGTTGAGGTAAAGTGAGCCTGCTGCCGCCCCCGGTAGTCTGACACCTTTTTTCCCGCCTCTTTTTCTTAACTTTGGATACTTTCATAGTGCCTCTTCAGTTATTAGAGTATAAACCATATTTGTTGAAATTACGGCATAGGGAATACACTGCGGCGTTAATGGTCATTATCGCTCTGATTCTTGCCGGGTGTTCTGCTGAAAAGAACACCGGTGCGAGCCGTTTTTACAATT
>MWCY01000121.1 GCA_002070275.1 Candidatus Hydrogenedentes bacterium ADurb.Bin170 | reverse complement strand
CAGGGCTCAATCAAGGGAAAAACAGAAACAGAAATTCACGGGCGCATTGAAGGCGACGTTTCCGTTGAGGCGCCTCTGTATCTCGGTAAAAATGCGGTGATTACCGGAAATGTTCATGCCGCATCCTGTCAGGTGGACGGCAAAGTTGAAGGCAGCATGAACTGCACGGATGAGCTGGTTCTCAGTGCGGGCAGTGCTCTTGCCGCTGATGCCTCAGCCGGAAAGCAGGTACGTATTTCCGGAAAAATTGAAGGCAACGTAACGACCCCCGGCACGTTGCGCATCGAAGCGGGCGGCGTTGTCAACGGAGATGTTCAGGCACGCGTTTTCTCCATGAGTGAGGGTGCCGTGCTGAACGGTCGCTGCACCATGCGTACCGCACAGCAGGAAACGCTCTTTAAGGAAACGGAAAAACCGAATAAAGGCTAAGCACAACCATGTTCTTTTTTCACCCTGCAGATCTGTTGATGATCCCGGCAATTTTGCTTTCACTGTGGGCACAGATGCGTGTGAAAGGCGCCTACGCCAAATACGCCGCTGTGCGGACACAATCGGGGCTGACCGGAGCTGAAGTTGCTTCCCGTATCCTCAATGGCGCACGAATCGACAATGTCGCTATTGAACCGATCCCGGGCGAACTGACGGATCATTACGATTCTGAAAAGAAAAAGCTGCGCCTCTCCCAGAGCATCCACTCCGGCAACTCCATCGCCGCCGTGGGCATTGCGGCGCATGAAGCAGGGCACGCGCTTCAGGACGCACAGAACTACGGTCCTATGCGGCTGCGCCACAGTATTTATCCACTGGCATCGCTGGGAAGTTCTCTTGCTTTTCCGCTGATTTTTATCGGGCTTATTTTTAATTTTTCATTTGCAGGGGCACTGATTCAGGCCGGAATACTGCTGTACACGGCAGCGGTTGCCTTTACGCTGCTCACGTTGCCCGTTGAGTTTGATGCGAGCCGCCGTGCTGTTGCCATTCTTGCATCCACAGGGCAGTTTTCTCCGGACGAAATGAGAGGGGTTCGCAGGGTGCTGAGTGCAGCGGCACTTACCTATGTCGCTGCAGCGGCGGCTGCTGCCCTGCAGCTGCTTCGCCTGATTCTTATCGCACAAAGGCGCCGATGAACTTATCTGCAGGAAGCACGCCTATGGCATTGCGCTGTCTTATATTGTCCGCACTGCTGCTGGCGCTGCGCTGTCCCGCCGCTCCGCCCGAACAGGTCTTTACTGTCCGCATAAAAGCCTCTGTCGAAGGGGTGGGCCTTTCCGCACGCAAAGCGGCTCTGGAAAAAGCAGAGCGGGAAGCACTGGCCGAAGCGATAGAATCCATTATCGAATCAGCAGACCTGAGCCGCTATCGCGCCATGCTGGATGAAGCGCCCCGCTATATACGGCAGACCCGCGTCCTCCACACTGAAACAGTCGGGCAGAATACAGACCTTGAAGCAGATGTCGTTCTCTTTGAAAGACCGCTTCGGCACGATCTGGCAACGCTCATGCTGCCTCACCTTCCGCAAAAGCCTGCCATCCGTATCCTTTTTGCAGAATCAATCGTCGACGATTCACCGGAGAGCGGGCCTGTTTTTGAAGATGGTGAAAAAATCCTGCGCGAACGTTTTTCCGATTTCGGTTTCACGGTAAAAGGCATCCATGACCTCCTGGATCAATATGACATGGAGTTTCTCGCTCAAGTGACTGGGGGCGACAGGGAAAGCGGCGCTTCCTTTGCACGATCCTGTCTGGAAGAGGTGGTTATTGTGGGGGCTTCCCAGGTGTTTCAAGAAGCGGTCGCACCGGGCTCCAACATGCTGCGCAGCCGTGCGGAAACAACTTTGCGTGTTTTTTCAGGGCAGGACGGAAAACTGCAGGATACTTTATACGCCCAGGCCGTTGTACAAAGTGCCGATCCCGGTGAGGGCGCCCTTCAGGCTGTGCAGGACAGCTGTGCCAAACTTGCCGGTGAATGTATCGTCGCCGCCATCCTCAGCGGAAAAGGACAGCTGAACGGACAGCAGGTGATCGTCACCGTCGAACAGCCTCAGGAAGAAGAGCGTATTACCTTACTTCTTAATTTTCTCCAGACACTTGAAGGCGTGGAGCAGGCCACCTTGCTTTTCTATGCACCCGGCCAGGCACGCCTCCGCCTGCTCTACCCGGGCTCCATGGCATCCTTAGCCGACATGCTCACCGGTATCCGGCTGCAAGATAAACGGGCGGAAGTAACCCGATGTGTCGGCAGAGAACTGACGCTCAGCCTCTTCTGACCCCCGCTTCGCACAGGATATCTTTACGCTATCTGTTCTTTGCGACTCCGGCATGCCTTTCGCCAACGTACGTGAACCTGAACGCAGCACACTCCCTCAAAAAAAGACCGCAGGAATCCAGGGACTCCTGCGGTCGGAAA
>MWCY01000120.1 GCA_002070275.1 Candidatus Hydrogenedentes bacterium ADurb.Bin170 | reverse complement strand
CTCAAAGAGCGGAACGATGATATCTATGCGCTGCATAATCTTGCCCGGCTCTTTGAAAAGCAGGGGCATCAGGAAGAGGCTGCATCCTATTGCGAAAAAGTGCTTGCAATAGCGCCGGACTATGTTCCCGCGCTGGAGTTGCTGAAAAAACTGAAACAAACAGCCGAACAACCCGAGTAAAAAACTCCCGCCGGACCAGAGGCGCTTCGGCGCCGTCCCCGCACACCTCGTCCTTCCTGCCTCCCTCCGTCATCCCTGCCTCCCTCCGTCATCCCTGCCTCCCTCCGTCATCCCTGCCTCCCCCTCGTCATTCCTGCCTCCCCCTCGTCATTCCTGCGAAGGCAGGAATCTTAATCAGGGTATGGACGCCTTGACTTACACATCGCCCTGATCCACACCAAAGGCTTAAGGACGTACAAACACAAAATAATCCTTAATTTAAAAAACATTCCCGCGTAGTTGTTACCAACGGCACGTCCCTGATTCAGTACACTTCGCGTTAAGATTCCTGCCTGCGCAGGAATGACGCCGGGGGGAGGCAGGTATGACGGGAGAAAGCAGCAATGACGCCTGAGGGGGACGTACCGGCGGAAGGGAGAAATGACAGGAGCGTGTGTGGTCTGTGATGTTGTGTGTATGTCCCGAGACATTACTCCGACTCAGAGCCGTGTGCCTGTCTTCGTTCTGACCCGCTTGTGTGCCAATGCGGAGATTGGCGTTCCCAGGGGGAGAATTGCTATGTCTCCGGTTCAGCTCTTCTGTGTGAGGAGTGTATCCGTTTCGGAGCACGGTGCGAGCTGTGCCACAATGGTGGGCCGGGGGTTTTTGCCGCAGAAGAGGTCGAAGCGTCTTGCGCCGTCCTGATCCGTCCCTTTTAATGTGCAGCTGCTGTCCATGAAAACGGGGCCTTTAAAGGCAACATCAAGCCTCTGCGGCCCTTCGATTGCGGGGCCGGGCAGGGCTGTGAGACAGCGCGCCAGACTCCACATACCGTGAATGATATCCCGCTTGAATCCGAAGAGTTTTGCCATGATGCGGGAAATGTGGATGGGATTGAAATCACCTGTAATCCGGGCGTACGTACGTCCCATTTTCTTAGGGACATGCCAGGAAGCGGTGAAGGCTTCTTCGCCCAGTTCGCTGAAAGCCGACCACGGATGGGCATCGCCGATTTCTCCGAATTTTTTTCCGCGGAAAAGATAGGAGTTCACACTCTCCCATATTACGCTTCCGCCGGAAGAGACCAGCGTGGTCACGTCCACTTCCAGTCCGGCCTTTAGAATACGCGCATCGCTGAAAAAGCATTTCAAATCCACCGGTTCTGTTTCACTGATGGCACGGCGCTGCAGCATGTGGCTGCGGGCGTGGACGGCACCGAAGGCCTTTGCCGGAAAACGTTTGTCGGCCAGAAGATGAATATGCATGGCAGAGGTGAGCACATGCGGGTACAGAATGGGGAATGTGCCGTCATTTTCAAATCCGCAGACATCCCGATATTGCTGAATGCGCGCTGCCGGATCCACTGCCTTGTTCCATTGAGCTTCCAGTTTTGGCAGTGCCTCAATACCCTGATAGGCTGCCCTGCCGGGCATAAAAATATTTTTATAGGCACTTAACAGACCGGGTCTCTGCTGGAATTGAAGGATTGCAGCCATGTGACTTAACTCCTGTATCCGAAATGGAATGATAAGGTCAGCGATAACACTCACCTTGCCGTTTCTCAAAAGATGCTACACCACTACGTTACTATTTTAGAATATTGACTCTGCTTCTCACAAATAAGTGTCACAGACTGCCACGCATTTAGTTTGGCACGCTTTCCTTCAGTTCGCCTTCTTTCGACTGTTCCCCTTCCGCTTCTTCCTTCTCGCCGATGGCAAAGAGAAAAGCCCGGGGGTCCAGGCTGTCGTACCCGCTCAGAGCGCCCCAGTGGATGGCATATATACCCGGTTCGAGCGGATAGCCCGGATAGAGTTCAACCAATTGCCCGTCGCTGTCGTCCAGAATTCGGGCAATGAGCGGTAATGCCGTGTCGGCGATCAGGATTTTTTCCCCGGCCTCTGCTTCTTTTGCCGGTTTCTGCTCCTGCTCCTTTTTCTTTTCCTCTTTAAGAGTTAAAAAGCGGAGTTTGTGCAGCAGGGCATTGTACGGCTGGACTTTATAGGCGAGAAAACGGAGTTTGTCCTCCTCTGGCGCTTTTTCCGGATCTTCCCAGGGCAGGATCAGCGTCGGCTGCACAGGTGTGCCGAAGATGGGTTCCCCTTTGCCGATGGTATATCGGTTGATTCGGGGATGTTCCAGTGCTTCATAGCGAAGCGCCTGCCTGTAAAAAACACCTTCCTCCGCTGGAAGAGGCATAAGCACCACATCCGGCATTTCATTGCTTCCGAAGGCAAGACTATCTACGGCGACCCGGGCGGAGGTGTACCCTGTTTTATAAAAATGCAGAGATGTGGCACCTCGCACAGTCCGGATTGAATAGCTTCCGTTGGCGTTGGAGAGCACTTCTTTATCCTGCCCTTCCAGATGCACCGAAACGCCGGGCAGCGTTTCACCAGCCGCATCGTAGATCGCACCACGTATGACCGCCTGCTGCGTGCATCCGCTTTCAATCAGCGGAAGGAACATAAGTACAGCCGCTGTCAGAACGAAGCGAAGCCTTTTCAGGGTGCGAACCAGCGCTGTCATAAATACCTTTCCTGACCGGTAATTCTGTTCATATAATGTCCATTGCGAAGCGCTGCTTCCAGCGAATCGCCCTGGCTCTCGTCCTGCTCCACAATATAAAAGCGAACGCCCGCATTTTTCAGATCAGGCAGAAAATGGCGCCAGGGAATAATACCTTTTCCAAGTTCCGTGAAAGTGGCGGG
>MWCY01000119.1 GCA_002070275.1 Candidatus Hydrogenedentes bacterium ADurb.Bin170 | reverse complement strand
GCTGTCCACAGCTCCGCGTTCTTATGCTGCGAGTGAAAAACTTGCCATTCACGGCGGTCCGGCAGCCATTCCCAATCCTGATACAGACGCCTGGCGCTGGCCGCGCTACGGCGAAGTGGAAGAAGAAGCCCTCGCCGCCATGCTGCGTTCGCCCGACTACAGCGATATTGCCGCATTGGAACAGGAATGGCTGGAGCAGACCGGCGGCTCCTACGCCAAGGCATACTGCAATGGCACAAGCGTCCTTTTGTCCATGTATTTTGCACTAAACCTGCCGCCGGGCAGTGAAGTCATGGTGCCCAGCTATACCTTCTTTGCGAGCATTGTGCCCATGCGCCTTTTCGGGCTGGTTCCTGTTTTTGTGGATATCAATCCGCGAACCCTTAATTTTGATCTGGAAGATGCCAAAAAAAGGCTTACTCCCAATACCCGTGCTATTTTGCCCGTTCACTGGATCGGGCTGCCCTGTGACATGGATGCCATTTCGGACTGGGCAAAAGAAAAAGGGCTGATCGTTCTCGAAGATTGCGCCCATGCCCAGTACGCCAAACTGAAAGGGCAGCACATGGGTACCTTCGGCGAAATGTCGATTTTTTCGTATCAGATGAGCAAGCCTCTGCCCGGCATTGAAGGCGGTATGGGATTGTATGCGACGCAGGAATATCACGACCGCGCCACCATCTTCGGTCATTATGATACACCCGGTATTCCCGACGACAGCCCCTACAAGAAATATCACGGTACCGGTCTGGGCACCAAGACGCGTATGCACCCGCTGGCAGCAAAGCTTGTCCGCCTGCAGATGCGCGAGCTGAAAGAGCGTGTCGCTGCCGGTGTGGCACAGACCAGAAGACTCAATGATGTGCTGACGCAGCTTCCCGGTCTCTATGAGCAGACGAGCGGCCGCAACGATGTGGAGCGTCTCTATTATGAGTGGAACATGCTTTTCATCGATGAGAAAGAAGCGGGTGTGTCACGTCAGGCGGTGGTAGATGCCCTGCGCGCGGAAGGGGTGCGTGCCGATGCGCTGGCATACCGGCTTCAGCACGAGCAGCCCCTCTATAAAGATGCGGAATGGTGGCACCATGCACCGGTCATTCCTGAGCTGCCCGGTTCTGCAGCTGCCAATGCCACCAGCGTTGCTCTGCCCTATTTCACCACCGATGCCCCTGAAATGGTGGAAGGCTATATTCGCGCCTTTGAAAAAGTCTGGGCACACCGCAAAGACCTGGCATAACCGCTTTTCGTTTTAACAAGTATGGTGCCGGTACTCCGGAGAGTGGCGTTCCGGCACCTTTTCACTGAGCGTCACTAGTGAGTATACAAAGGAAACAAAAGACATGAAAGTGATCTGCAGGCGTTATGCAGTCGTAAGTCTGGTTTTAACGATAACGGCTTTTGCTTTCTTCAGCTGTGCCTGTCTGGCAGAAAAGACCTGTGCAGAAGGCAGTCCTGAGCCACTCCGTCTTGCCTGCCGTGTTGCCAACTACGGCAAGTTTCAGGATCAGGCGCTGGAACATATCAGCAGTATGGGACTTCGTTATGTGTTTATGAGCATTCCGAAAGCGGAAGAGGCGGAAGCGGTGCTGGCGAAACTGAAAGCCCTGAATCTTGAGGCGCTTGTGGTGCGCGGTGATACCAACTTATCCACCGATGCTTCTGTTGATGAGCTTCGCACCCAGTTTGAAACCTGCAAGCGGATGGGTGTGCATTATATGTTTCTCTCCCCCAAGCGCCATGATGCTCCGAAAGAAGATGTTTACGCACGGCTGCGCCGGGCGGGCGATGCGGCTGCGGATAATGATGTGATTCTGGTGCTTGAAACCCATCCTGATCTGGGTACCAATGCTGCTGCACATCTCGAGACGATGAAAGCGATCAATCACCCAAATGTACGGGTGAACTTTGACAGCGCCAATATTCTGTATTACAACGAAGGTGCCGATACGGTGGAAGAGCTGAAGAAGTGTATCGACTATGTCGCCACAGTGGAAGTGAAAGATCATAACGGCGAGCCTGAGAGCTGGTTTTTTCCGGCACTGGGCGACGGTATCATCGACTTCCCCGCTTTCTTTGCTGTGCTGCGGGAGCACGGGTATACCGGGCCGGTGACCATCGAAGTGGAAGGGATTAAGGGAGTGGAATGGAGCGCGGCCGATACCTGCGAAGCCATGGAAAAGTCTGTGCAGTATCTGAAGCGCATTGAACACTTCAAATAATTTTCCGGTCCGGCAGAGCCGGATTTTTCAGCACCTTTCTTTTTTATCGTAAGCGCAACAACAAGGAACATGTTCAACCATGAGCACAGCTGGCACATTGCAGATGCCCGATTATTTCATGATTATCGGCTACTTTGTTCTTATGCTGGTGATCGGTCTGTATTTCTACCGGGCTATGCGTGATGTGAAGGAATATTTCAGCGGTGGCAACAGCATTCCCTGGTGGATGAGCGGCATCTCTTTTTACATGAGCAGCTTCAGCGTTGCCGCCTTTATCTTCTATCCTTCCCTGTGCTATCGCTACGGTTTTGTGGGCATCACGCTTTTGTGGGTTGCCATCCCCGCCACTCTTTTCGGCGTGCTCTTTCTGGCGGTAAAATGGCGCCGTGCCCGTATTTCAAGCCCTGTGGAATACCTGGAGCAGCGCTACAGCCCGCTGCTCCGACAGATTTTTGCCTGGCAGGGCGTACCTGTGAAAGTGATTGATGACGGTATAAAGCTCTTTGCCATAGGCACCTTCATGTCTGTCAGTTTGAATATGGATATTACGACGAGCATGGTGGCAGGCGGCATAATCATGCTGATCTATACGTTTATGGGCGGACTCTGGGCGGTGAATGTTACCGACTTTATTCAGTTCATTATTCTCACGGCTGCCATTATCATCCTGCTGCCTCTTTCCTTCTATCACGCAGGCGGCTGGAACGCCGTCAGCGAAAACATGCCCGAAGGCTTCCTTAAATTTACCAATGCTGAATACGGCTGGGGCTATGTCGCTTT
>MWCY01000118.1 GCA_002070275.1 Candidatus Hydrogenedentes bacterium ADurb.Bin170 | reverse complement strand
GGATTTTCAGTCAGCAGTTTTTCCGCATAGGCAAGAGAAGCGCACATCACAAAAAGATCTGTGCCGATATCAACGAAGTTGCCGAGAATAATCTGCTCGTACTCCAGTTTGGGCCCGTAAAGCGCCATGGTATGGAAAATTTTCCGCGCCAGTTTTTTGCAGGTCCTGGAGGCAAATTTGAGGTGAGCACGGTTGGCGGCATTCAGTTTTTTAACATTGAAGTTTCTCTTTGCAGGCAGGTAAGTCGTCGGATACCAGGTGCTGTAGAAAGCGAGCAGCTTTGCCACCAGTTTGATGAGGCTGGGTCCGCCGGGCTTCCGTTTGAGAATGGGCATGGCAAGACTGAAATGGGTATCCAGTGCTTCGCGCGCCATGATCAGATGCATGACTTCTGAGGATCCTTCGAAGATGCGGCCGATACGCATATCGCGCAGGGCAATTTCTGCCCCCGAGGGTTTTTCGCCGCGCCCGTACAGAGAAAGCGGGTTCTCGTAGCCGCGCCCGCCGCGAATCTGAATATAGTCATCCAGGCACTTCCATACATATTCGGAGCAGAAATATTTCGCCGCAGACGCTTCCAGCCGAATGTCCGCACCCTTATGATCCGCAAAGGCGCAGGTCAGCGAAACCATACTCTGCATGGCAAAGAGGTGTGCCGTGTAGAAAGCGATTTTTTTGGAAATCGACTGGTGCCTGCCCACGGGCTGGCCCCACTGAACACGGGAGGTAGTCCAGTCTTCCAGCTCGCGAATGAACATTTTCAAGGTGCCGATGCCGGCAGCAGGAAGCCCGAGGCGGCCTGTGTTCAGCGTGGTCAGTGCAATTTTCAATCCCTGACCCGGTTTGCCGATCATGTTTTCCGCAGGCACTTTAACGTTTTTGAACGTAAGGGCGCCGTTCGCAATTCCGCGAAGACCCATAAACTGACAGCGACGAACCACTTCAACGCCTTCCCAGTTCATTTCAACGATAAAGGTGGAAATCTGCGGAATAGGCTTGCCGCTTTTGGAGATCTTGTCGGGCGTGCGCGCCATGACCACGATCAGCCCTGTCTTGGGGTCGGTGCCGTTGGTGCACCACAGTTTGTCACCATTCAGCGTGTAGTAGGTGCCGTCTTCGGAAGGCTCGGCCCAGGTGGTCATTTTGGCAGGATCCGAACCGACATCCGGCTCCGTCAGTGCGAAAGCGGAAATTTCCCCTTTGGCAAGGCGGGGCAGAAATTTTTCCTTCTGCTCTTCGGTACCGAAAGTAATGAGCGGCTCAGGCACACCGATGCTCTGGTGCGCGGAAAGATAAGTCACCGTGCTGCCGCAATAGCTGCCCACCATACCCAGTACCCGGGCATAGTTGGAAATGGAAAGACCGAGCCCGCCGTACTTTTTGGGGATCTTCATGCCGAACAGACCGATCTCCGCTAATTTGTCCAGCGCTTCCCTGCTGTACTCACCGGTGCGATCCGTCTCGTACGGATCCACATAGGTTTCCAGTACTTCTTTGACTTTCACCAGAAGGTCATCACCGATTTTCTTGTCTTCCTCTGTTTGCGCCGGGAAGGGGTGCATCAGATCCCAGCCAAAGGTTCCCCGGAACATCTCTGCTGTAAAGCTGCGATATTCCCAGTTTGACTCGCGCGCATCTTCCGCCAGATCCATTGCCAGATCTTTTGCTTTTGTGTCTTCAGCCATGATTACTTCTTCCTTTGTTCTGAAATTGGTTTCCTTACCTACCGTCAAGTATACTCCATTGTATCACGGTTTCAACTATATTACCAGATTTTATTTGCTGAGTCGATCCAAAAACAGCGGGGCTCAGTCGGCCTCGTCCGAGGGGGCGGCACTGTTTTTGGACGCTGTCTCATCCAACCAATGGTACTGTGTGATTTCCTGCCCGCGGCGAACCCGCTCAAGCCGCTGTCCGAGAATCACAACAATATTCGCAAGAAGTTGTGTGGAAACACTCTGGGAAAGCGATTCCGTCAGTGATTTAAAGTCCACCTTCATAATGCTGGAGTGGGCAATGACTCTTGCCGACTCACTGCGCACCTCTCCGCCACGCAAGGCTGTTTCACCAAAGATATCGCCGCGGCGCAGCACGATGGGTTCAGCACCCGGGGCATGCAGCTCAACACAGCCATTCAAAATAATATACATTTCATTACTGAATTCCCCTTTTTCATATACTATCTGCCCGAACTCGTATACCTTGACCTGGCCATGGGAAAAGAACTTGGTGACATCCCGTGCTTCTATCCCATGGAAGAAAGGGATTTTCCGTGCAAGCAATTCATAGGAATTGCGCATGCTCTCCATCATCATTTCCGTGTACTGGCTCACCAGATCCTGCTCGCTCGAAAACGATTTGACAATCTCGTCTGCCCGGTCCTGCGTGTTGGAGAGTTTGAATTTGCTGGTTACCGGCGTGCTTTTAAATTCGGACAGTGCCTGCCCCACCTGATTATCAACGTCAAAAAAGACATGATCCACGAAGCTGTCGTTTATGCTGAAGTTAAGTTCGGAGCTGTGCATCTCGGGCGCCTGTGCCTGAGCAGGGATGACAGGTGCCGCCGGAATAACAGGTCTCGGATCGGCGGGCGGCGGCGATGTATCCGCTGTTTGCGGCGCACCCTCGGTGGAGGTGGGCATCATGTTTTGCGAGACACGTGTCCAGTGCTTGTCCGACTTATCCTGTCGTGGCCCGAAAATACGGGTAGCAACGGTTTCAAAGTCTTTATGTGAACAGAGAATCGGTTTGACACGCAAAGTCGGGCATTGGCGTGCTATTTCAGCACGCGCCTCCTCATTCAGCGGGTTCACCATAGCAACCGTAAGGTTGCGTCCCATTTTATCGATGGCAAGCACGTAATACTTCCAGCAGACTTCTGCGGGAAGCAGGTTCGCCGTATCTTTGTCAACAACATAATCCAGCAGACTCAGATGCGGAATCTGGCAGTACTTGGACAGAAAACCAACCAGATGCGTAGCGGTGACAGCGCCCATATCCGCCAGCGCATCTCCAAAAAATACGCCGTTTTCCTGCTGACGCCGCAAGGCCTCATCCATCTGCGC
>MWCY01000117.1 GCA_002070275.1 Candidatus Hydrogenedentes bacterium ADurb.Bin170 | reverse complement strand
ATGCTTCCGGACGAGGACTGGTGGGACGATTTCTATACACCCATGGAACTTCGTATCGATGAACTGCGCCAAAAATACAGCGGAGACAAGGAGGCGCTTGCCGCACTTGACGCACTTGCCGAAGAGCCCGAAATGCACCGCCGTCATGCAGCCTGTTACGGCTATTCTTTTTTTATTGCCCGCCTTGCGAAGTAGTCGCATGTGCCTGCCGCCTGCTGCAATGCCGCCTTCCTGACAGATCTTCATGCACTCTCATTTATGCCTCAGCCTGTTTCAGTGAAAAATAACCCTTGACAAAGTTCCTTATTGTGGTATGATAATGAACAAGGAACAGCAGCATCTGCTGATAAGAAAGGGTTCTGCCATGGCACGTCTGTCACAGATTGATGAGGTGATGTTTCCTGTTGAATCGTGTCCTGTCTTTGCATGTGTGCCTACTGACCAGGGGGAACGGCACATGCCTGCATCAGATACAAAAGCGATTGTGAATATGAACACGCACAAGGTGGTGGGGGTTGTGAGCAAAGGTTACCGTCTGGTGACCAATCACCAGGCGCTGCAGTGGGCATATCAGTGCTGCGAGACGGTCTTTCCTGAGACAAAGCCAAATGAATGGCTGGTGAAAAATGCGGACTCTCCGAAGACGGGTTCTCATTGCTTTATTGATCTTGTGCATCATACGGCGCTGCTCGATTTTTGTTTTGTTCCTGCATCGAATCGTCCTGACACCTACGGCCCTTTTATCCGGCTGACCAACAGTTACAACGGCAGTCGCGCTCTTACTTTTCATATCGGCTTTTTCAGAAAAGTATGCAGCAACGGTCTGATTCTTCCGAAAGCGGTAGTCAGTTTCCGGTTCAATCATCAGCGCCGGGAAATAGGGGAGTACCTTAATTTTGCAGTGGCAAACAATCAGGTGGCGAACCTGAAGAAAGCGCTCACCATCTATCTGGGTGCGCTTCAGGATTGTAAAGTGCCGCATAATGAGCTGGTACGGCTTTTCTGCCTCATTCTTCTCATACGCCAGCCGGCTGAGGTAAAGCCCGACGATCCCATGCGTATTGAATGGGAATATGTTTACAGTCATATCACCGGATTGTGCCGCAAATATCAGAATGATTTCGGAAATACGGCATATGCGGTATTCAACGCCGCCACGGAGTTTGCGTCGCATCCGATTCAGAGCCGCTGTGTGCGCCGTGAACGCCATAGCTATCAGCGGCTTGCCGGAACCTGGCTGGCACAATTTCAGGAAGAATGTCAGCAACCGGGTTTCAGCATCCCCGATTATATTGAAAAAATGACGCGAAAAAAGAAGAGCAGCACAAGAGAACCGCCTTTGTTCCAAAACATCGACATGCCAGTCTTACCGGGCTTCCTGTAAAAACGGCACCTGACCGCCCCGGGTCGATGCCCGCACAGCAGCGTCAGGGATGAATCCGGAATCCGGGAGCCCAGCCAAGTTCCGTTTGTGCTTTACTGATTGAAACAGTGCCGTCATCTTCGGCGATATTGTATACGCCCGCCTGCCCTTTTGTCAGGGCGCGCCTTGCCGCATCCGCTGCATCGTCCACGTGGAGAGGGCCGTCTTTTGCCGCCTCGTCAAAGCCCGTGCCCGGCCCGTAGAATTTACCGTAGCGCAAAACAATCCCCGGGAAAGGCGCATTCAATACCTGCTCTTCGAGACTGATCACCGCCCGGACGGTGCCGGTAAAGGACGGATCCGCCGCGCCCAGGGGTGATTCTTCCGTGTAGGGTTTCGGACCCGGCGCATAAACAAAGCCGAGGCTTTGCGCCACCATACGTTCCGCGCCGGCGGCGGTGGCGGCGGCAATGAGATTTCGGGTGCCTTCTTCACGGATTCGTGCGTTGCGGATCAGCGCATCCGCCATTTTAGCCGGATCCAGCGCAGGCGGCAGATCGGTGAGCTGGTGCACCACCACTTCAGGCTCTGCTTTTTTCACGAGCTCGGTCAGAAGCGCTTCGTCAAATACATCAACAACAGCAGGGGTTACGCCCAGGCCACGGAGCAGCTGCGCTTTTTCGTGCGACCGGGTGGTGCCGGTAACAGACCATCCGTCCGCAACAAGCAGTTTGCAGAGTCTCCGCCCGACAGCGCCGCTGGCACCGGCGATAAAGACATTGCCTTTCATAGTGTGTTTCCTTTAATGGTTGTCGGCTGCCTTACCCAGCGCTTTTTGAATTGCGCCCTGCAGGTCTTTTTCCGCCGGCGCGATCAGTTCGATCAGCCGCTGAGTGTCGTCGATCAATGCCACGGTGGGGATCTCCTGAATACCGAAGCGCCGATTCAGTTCACCGCCCTCATCCAGCGCCAGAGGAATGGTTACCTGATAGTTTTTCCCGTATTCCGCCAGGTCTTCTTTTGTAGTCCAGGGGCCGCCCGCAATACCGATCCAGTCCACCTCGGGCACAGTGCTTTTCATGGTTTCTATGGCTTCTCTCACTCTGGTGCAGGCCTGAGAAGTATCGGGGCGGCTGCTTTCCAGGTACCATTCGCACCAGGTGGAAAAAAACTGCACCGCCAGCAGATGTCCGGGTTCCGCTTTGAGGGGGAGACTGCCGTTCTGCAGCGTGGCAACGGACAGATCCGGCACTTTCTCTCCGACCTGAATCACCTTTTCATGTTCCAGCCGCTCCGGCGCGGGCTCAGCGGGATCCGCTTCTTCCTGCAGTGCCTGCTTTAACGCCTCAGCCAGCGCTTCGTTGTCGGCGTGACCGATATATTTGAAGCGTCCGTCTTTTCCGATAAGCACATGCTGCGGGGTCACGGTCAGATGAAAGCCTTTCGCGAGTGAACCGTCGTCCATGACAATGGGCAAAGTCAGCCCCAGTTTTTCGCGGAAGGCACGGACTGATGCCTCGTCATCACTGTATCCGATATCAATGGCGACGACCTGTATCCGGTCGCCCAGTGTCCGGTAGATTTCTTCGAAAGCGGGCATCTGCTGCCGGCACGGAATGCACCAGGTCGCCCAGAATTTAAGATAAACGGGTTTCCTGCCGTAGATGGCAGAGAGATCAATCTGCTGACCGTCTATGGTTTTCATGACAGCCGCCGGCGCTGCTGTCCCGATGACATCCGGTGCAATTCCCAGTGCAAGCGCCTCGCCTGCCCGGGTCGTTTCCGGGTCGGGAGATGCATTGTCCAGATTCATTCCGTCAAAACGGGTTGCCGTCA
>MWCY01000116.1 GCA_002070275.1 Candidatus Hydrogenedentes bacterium ADurb.Bin170 | reverse complement strand
CGGTGCTGCGACCGCATGATGATCTGTGGCATTGAGCGTAAAGCAGACACCCTCATTGATGCCGTCACCCTGCGGACCGTTCTTGTCGGCTCTGCCGATCATCGAACCTTGCAGGGAGAATGCTTCTGGCATTACGACAGCCTGTTGATTATCTCCGGCATTTGCACGAAGCGTACCGCTTTTGCCGTCACTGTAGATGTGACCGCCGACTCTCGATGCAGCACCCGGTTCAAGAGCAACAACAGCGACACCGCCGTGATTGCTGTCCGGATTTGCCTCGCTCGTGTCGAGGCATCGGGAGATCTCCGTCCGGTAGCAGTGACCTCTTGCGTTTTTTGTTCCGTCCGATGTGAAACGTACATCGAATGTCTCCGGTGCAGGAGCAACCACGCAGATGCCGCCCTGATTAGATGTGACGGAATTGCCGCCGCTCTGGTCGAGCGTTCTGCTTGTAGTCGCTTCATAGAATCCACTGTGCGGATTGTCCGACATCATCGCATTGGAGTGCTTGCTGCATACACCGAAAGCCTTGACCTCCGGCTGAAAAAGCGTCTGGTCATTATTGGTTGCAAGAGTTGCGGATTTATCGGTCTGCCAGATAGCACCCTTCCCACCATTTCCACCACCACTGCGGATTTTTAGCGTAATCGGTTCTGCTACAAGCGGTACGTTTCCGCCGCCTGTTCCCATTCTGCCTGTAAGTCCCTGACACTTTCCGTCCTCACGTACTTTAACTCTCGAATCTGCGGGATGATTTTCAACCGGATAGCTCTGAAGCTCCATTGCCGCCGGAACGACACCGGCTCTCAGTGTAGGAGATACTTCCTCCTCATAGCCGATGCTTCGTGCTTTTGCACTATGTTCCGTGGAAAAACCTGCGGCAAGAACGGCAGGATGATTCCCGTGATCCTGTGCGACAAGTGCCAGTGCCTTATCTTCTGTTATACCGACACCCGCCGTACCCTGACAGTTTACGCAGAGGGTTCCACCTCCAGCGTCAGACCGCCCGCCTGTCTCTCCAGTGCTTTTCGCAGCACCTCCGGCAGCTCCTTGCCACGCACGGAAGCCCTGCGGAGTATACCCAGACACGCCTTCGGACTTAAATAATATTTCTCCGGCACTTCCGCCAGCAAAATCTGCGATAAGGTAGATTCTTGCTCTTCGCTGGGGCACACCCCAGTATTGAGCATCGAAAACTCGGTAAGCCACGCTCCATCCGTCTCCCAGAAATACGTCTGATTTTGCCCATCTGTGATTCGCAGGCGCAGGCACCTCGATCCCTTTTTCTTTAACTCCGATAACTGCTTCGAGGACAGCTTTGAAGTCATTTCCTCCGTTGGAGGAGAAAGCACCGGGGACGTTTTCCCAGATGCAGTATCGCGGATATTGTCCATTTGTTGCATCCCTCATTTCTCTGATGATGCGGATCGCCTGAAAGAACAGGTTTGAACGGTCACCGTCATGGATTCCGGCACGCTTGCCCGCGATAGACAGGTCCTGACATGGGCTGCCGAATGTGATGATATCCACCGGCGGCAGCTCTGCACCGTTCAGCTTACTCACATCACCGTAATGCTTCACGACCGGAAGCCGTCTGTGCGTCACCAGAATAGGGAACGGTTCGATCTCACTGCTCCACTTCGGTTCGATCCCTGCAAGTATGCCACCGAGAGGAAAGCCGCCCGATCCGTCAAACAGGCTTCCGAGCGTCAACTGTTTCTTATCCATCATCCGCCTCCTTTGCGTCCCTGCACAAGGCAAGGAAATCTTCTCTGATCTGATCTTTGTATGCTTCTGCCACCGCAGGAATCTCATGTGAATACACAGGTCTGCCGATGAAGCCTGAAAGGTAATCGTACAGATATTTCAGATCATTACCTTTCAGCATCGAAATCTCTGTGTAAGCGGTCACAACCGCGCATTCATGTTTTGTCAACGGCATCCTCCCCAAGCATATGCTCACAGGCTTTGGTATAAAAATCCCTGCTGACCTCAAAGCCATAGCTGTGTCTGCCGAGTTCTTTTGCGGCTCTTAGCGTACTGCCGGAACCTGCGCAGGGGTCGATGACCACATCGCCCTCATCGGTAAATATCTCGATCAGACGTTTTAGTAGATTCACCGGTTTCTGGCTCGGATGTATCTTCGGGATATCCTTGCCGTCCCGCACCCAGTCGAAGTGGTCGAAGATCATATGCCGCTTGCCGTCTGCATCAGTATTGCGGAACTTCGGCAGCTTACCCCGATACAGCACCAGTGCATATTCGGTAGCACCCACGATCCTCATATTTGCCTTCAGCACCTGTGGACTGTAATTCTTCATAAAGCACAAAAACTGGTAGTGCTTAAAGCCGTATTTCTCTGCCTGCCGGATAACATCCGGAACCTGCTGGAATGCACAAAACACGACCATGCAAGGAGCATCCTTTTCTCCCTTGGACGGCTCCTTTTTGAGCAGTCGATTACAGAAAGCGAAATACTCAGCAATGTTAAAACTGTAATCCGTATGGAAGGCAGCCTTGTGAGCCTTGCTGCTTTCACCGTTATGATTGTCACCATCCACATACCAGTCGGGACGGCTTGCATAAAAGTCGCCGCCAATGTTGTACGGGATGTCTGCGATGACGAGCTGTGCCTTCGGAATGCTGTAGCATTTGTAATTCTGGAAGTTGTCGTGTATGAGAATGCATTTCACATCACTCAACTGCATCACCATCCTGCGACATTTCAGCGACCACCTCTGCAAACGACAGCTTCTGACCGTCACGGAGAACGTATGCGACCTCGGCGGTCTGTTTCTCCTGACACCATGCCAGATAGCGTTTGACGATGACATCCACAAACTTCGGGTCAAGCTCGATACCTCGGCAGACACGGTCAGTTTCGCAGCAAGCGACCAGCGTAGAGCCGGAGCCGAGGAACGGATCGAGAACGATGCCGTTTGTCATGGTGCTGTTTTTGATCGGATACGCCATCAGCGGGATCGGTTTTGTGGTCGGATGATCAGGACTGCTCTTGGGCTTGTCGTATTCCCAGACAGTTGTCTGCTTGCGGTCAGCGTACCACTGATGCTTGCCCTTCTGCTTCCAGCCGAAGAGACACGGCTCATGGATCCACTGATAAGGACTTCTGCCGAGCACGAGTGAATTCTTCTTCCAGATACAGCAGCCGGAAAGCTGGAATCCTGCCTCCTTGAATGCCCTGCGGAAATTGAGCCCCTCAGTGTCGGCGTGCCATACATAGATGCTGCCGTCATCGGCAAGGCTGTCATACATACACTTATAGGCGGCAAGCAGAAAGTTATAGAAATCGCTGTCACTCATATTGTCGTTCATGATCTTGCCGGCGGTCTCCTCGACATCCACATTGTAG
>MWCY01000115.1 GCA_002070275.1 Candidatus Hydrogenedentes bacterium ADurb.Bin170 | reverse complement strand
TCCGCTGCCGCGGCTCATGTCCAGCGCCGGGTCCGCGAGCAATACGGCGAGCGGGAGACCGTTTCCAGAGCAGCCCGCCGCGTGCTGCGCTCATACCTGGACTGGGGCGTGCTTCAGGAGACGGGGAAGCAGGGAGTGTATTCTGCCGCGAAGCCTTTACCCGTAGAGGAGGCTCAGGCAATCGCTTGGTTAGCAGAAGCTGCTCTTCACTCGCGAGGCAACGGTTCAGCATCATTGGGAGAGATTCTCGAATCCCCGGCATTCTTCCCTTTTCAGATCGCGCCAATTCACCCCAGTCTCTTGGCGACCGCGTCTTCTCGACTCGATGTACTGCGTCAGGGATTGGACGAGACTCTGGTAATGTTCCGTAGTACCGCTGAAAGGAGGAGGTGAGACCTCGACGCCACCAACTATGTGGATGTCATTATTGCGCTCGGTTCGGTTTTCTCCAGGCTTCCTTCCGGGTAAAGATGCAGCACAAGTTGGCCAGTGGTTACTGGTGTGGAGGCCGCACGGCGAGACCTCAAGGGCGTAGTCGGCGGCGAGTCGATGCCAAGCGATGCCTATTCTCAGCTGCTCTCGATGAATACTCATCAATACGGTTGCGTCTGGGAAGCCAGATCATTCCCGATGCCTTGGCGTCGGTTCGTTTTTTAACGCTCCGGTCTCATCCAGACCGGGGTGTTTTTTTATTTTCGGCTGACTTTTCGCTTTGATCCAGGCAAGTTTCTCTGTAACGTCCTGTGTCTGAAAGCACCCCGATGGACTTGCGACAAACCTGTGGATGCAATTCGTTTTTATTTCTGGGTTCAGACTGTCAACGCTACGGAAAAAAGAAAAAGCAGTTACTCTATGTAAAGCAATATTGTTTATGATAGTGACCGCTGAAAATAATTTGCGCTTTCTGAAGAGACAACATTAAAAAGGAGAGAATATGAGCACCTTTGACAGCACCAAAACATCACTTGAATCTTTGCTGAAGGAAATATGTGATGGCCGGATTCAGCTTCCGGATTTCCAGCGGGGCTGGGTATGGGATGATGATCATATTCGCGATTTGCTGGTCAGCATTGCCAGGTCTTTTCCGGTTGGTGCAATAATGCTGCTAGAGACAGGCGGTCCGGTGCGTTTTCAGACACGCCCCGTAGAAGGGCTGGAAAAAATAGTTCCGACAGAGCATGCTCCGGAAAAACTTATTCTGGATGGTCAGCAGCGTTTGACGACACTTACACAGGCACTGGCGCTTGCCGCCCCTGTTGAAACGCGCACCGGGCAGGGGAAAAAGATTAAACGACACTACTATTTTAATATCCGCCAGGCGCTGAGCATGCCTCAGGATTTAAGCTCTGCTGTGATTGGTGTTGATGAAAATCGCCAGATACGTTCAAACTTCGGTCGAGATATTGAGCTGGATTTATCCACCCGCGAAAAAGAGTGTCAGGAGTTGTATTTTCCCTGTGATCAGACAATGAATTCAGATGAATGGGAAGAAACATTGCATCGGGTTGCACCGGAGTATTTTGAACTTTATATGGGGTTTCGACGGTCGGTATTAAAATCTTTCCGTGAGTATCAGATACCGGTCATTCAATTGCATAAAGAGACCACCAAGGAAGCGGTATGCCTGGTTTTTGAAAAAGTGAACACAGGCGGAGTGCAGCTTTCTGTTTTCGAATTGATCACAGCGAGCTATGCCGCCGAAGGGTATAACCTTCGTGATGACTGGTACGGTTCTGATATCCGTAAAGTTGATTCCAGACGAGAGGGGCTTGTTGCCGAGCCCCTGCTCTCAGAGATTCAGGCGACAGAATTTCTACAGGGGGTAACGCTACTGCACACTTTTGAACGCAAAAAATCTGACAGCAGCAGCGGGAGAACCGGGAAAGAGGTTCGTCCTGTCAGTGCCAAACGAGGTGATGTGCTTGAGCTGCCCTTGAATGCCTGGCTGACATGGGCGGATAAATTGGAGGCAGGTTTTCGTCTGGCAGCAAGATTTCTTCGTAAAGAATCGTTTTATTCGTCGCGGGAGTTGCCCTACAGTACACAAATTGTTCCTTTAGCCGCAGTACTTACTCATTTGGGTGAAAAGTGGCTTGAACCTCGTATTTATGACAAACTGACACGCTGGTTCTGGTGTGGCGTTTTGGGCGAACTTTATGGAGGCGCGGTGGAAACTCGTATCGCTAATGACTTTGAACAGTTGCTTGAGTGGATTAAGAAGGATGATCAGGAGCCACGAACAGTTTACGACGCCAGTTTTCAGCCCGGTCGCTTTGACACACTTCGTTCCCGTTTAAGTGCGGCTTATAAAGGGATTAATGTGCTGGTGTTGCGGGAAGGTGCACGGGACTGGTTATGGAAAGCCAGTATTCATGAATTGGACGTGGACGAGGTAAAATTGGATATCCATCACATTTTTCCAAGAAATTGGTGCAGGAAGCGCGGTATTCCTATGGGATCCTACGATTCCATACTCAACAAAACCCCTCTCTCCTATAAGGCGAATCGTAAAATTGGAGGCGAGGCGCCCTCTGCATATCTTCCAAAAATTCAGTCAGAAAAACACCTTCAATTGAGTGATCAGCAAATGGACGCACTTTTAGAAAGCCACGCCCTGAATCCTGCTCTACTGCGTGCGGATGACTACGAAGCATTCATCGCTGATCGTCGGAGAAGGCTGAGCGCACTGGTTTCAAAAGCAATGGGTAAGCCGGTAAGTCAAATCGGTGAAAGCGAAGTTTACGAGGAAGCCGAATAAGTCAGAGCAGTGGAAGCCTGATAAGGAGTTTTATTGTGAAACATTCTGAGCCTCCAACGGAAGGTGAAATCATCTTGTACCAAACGGCGGATTCAAGGCTGAAATGCAAAATTGTCGTATGCGGATTCAAGGCTGAAATGCTGAAATGCAAAATTGGCCTGAAATGCAAAATTGCGTTCAATAGTGAGTTCGCGAAGTGATATAATGAACCTCAAGGCATAACATGAGCAGACCAGCAGATACTTTCTCACAACTTTTTTTTGAAGTTTTTGAGTCTCTCCCCAGGCAGGGACCGGGCAGCCGGAATTCAGCGGCAAAGGCGCTTTCCTTCTGCCGTGAACTGCCGTCCGGGCCCCTCATTCTTGATCTGGGCTGCGGCAGCGGCAGCCAGGCCTTTCATCTTGCGGAACTGACTTCCGGCTCTGTTGTGGCGCTGGACAGTCACGCCCCAAGTATTGATAAACTCCGTGCAGCAGCAGCGTCGCGGGGATATGACAGCCGGATCCGGGCGGTGGTGGGGGATATGTCAAAGCCCGATCTTCCGCGGGATAGTTTTGATCTGATCTGGTCGGAAGGTGCCTTTTATAATATCGGTATCGCCTGTGCGCTGGATGTTTGCAGGCCCTTGCTTCGTGCCGGCGGTTACCTTGCCTTTACGGATGCGGTCTGGCGCAAAGAAAATCCGCCTGCATCGGTCAAGGCTGTTTTTGATCAGGACTATCCCGGCATGGGACGGGCGGAAGAGATTGTCGCATTGATACAAAAAGCAGGTTTTGCGCTGATCGGGCAGTTAATGCTTCCGGACGAGGACTGGTGGGACGATTTCTATACACCCATGGAACTTCGTATCGATGAACTGCGCCAAAAA
>MWCY01000114.1 GCA_002070275.1 Candidatus Hydrogenedentes bacterium ADurb.Bin170 | reverse complement strand
TGCATCACCGCATTCAATTTCGATTGCCGCATCGCCATTCAGTGAGATCACAGGGCCCGTCGTGTCTTCCACAGTAACCGTACGTGTGGCTACAGCCTGATTGCCTGCAACGTCCTGAGCGGAATAGGTTACAGTGTAGACCGCAGGTACATCGGCATTGACTGTGTCACCGGACACAGAGACAGCAACCGCACCGTTCACATCATCGGTAGCGGCGTAACCGGGATCGGCATAAACATCACCGCATTCAAGCGTTACAGCACTGCCGCCAGTCAGAGTGATAACAGGCGCAGCACCGATGGCGCCGCCTGTGTGCTCGCCTTCATTGACCTGAATTGTCACGCCATTGCCGTCTTTCAGGGTCGGATCCACAGTAACTGTAATGTTGCCGCCGTTTAACATTTCTGCAGGACGCACCCAGCTTAAGCGTACAACAGTGCCGCTCACCGCTGTCACAGAGGCAGGCTGAGCCCCGAAAGTGCCTTTGCCTGTTCCGGAAAGGGTGTACGTGCCCGCATTGAGCAGTCCAGGCGCACCGGTCATGTCTTTGGTAAAGGTTACCAGCACGGAAAGTGCGGACTCCACAGCAACAGAGTCAACATTAGGCTCGGTCATGTCAACAACATTCACCGTGCGTGTCACCTGCGTTGCGGCGTTGTTTTTGGCGTCTTTCACATCATAGGTCACCGTGTAGGTGCCGACAACATTTACATTCACGGGATTTACAGTGACAATCTTGTTGGTAATAACACCGTCGCAGCTGTCCGAAGCCGTAGCGCCTGCATCGGTGTAACTGCCACCCCGGGCAACCGTAACAGTAGCCTGTCCAAGACGGGTGATGACCGGTGCAGTGGTGTCCACTACCTGAACAGTTCTGGAGGCAGCGATTGCATTGCCGGTGGAGTCTTTGACGGAATAGGACAGAATTCTGTTGCCTGTTGTGGCAGTGCTCGGAGCAACTGGCAATGTGATGGCGCCGGTCAGGTCACCTTCGCAGGCATCCGCAGCAGTAGCGCCCAATTCAACATAGGGAGTGTTGCACTCAATAACCTGCGGATTGGCACCGTTCAGCGTTATGGTTGGCTTTGTGGAGTCCACAACCGTAACTGTACGGGTGATCTGGGCAGCGGCATTGCCTGCAGCATCGGTCACGTTATAGGTGACCGTATAAGAGCCGAGCACGCTGGTGTTTACCGGATTCACCGTGACAATTTTGTTGGTAATGTTGCCGTCGGCATTGTCGCTGGCCGTAGCTCCGGCATCCGTGTAAACGGCTTTGCATTCCACTTGAACGGTTGCTGCGCCGGTACGTGTAATGACGGGTGGCGTCACGTCGGACTGAGCCGCTGTGCCACCGGTATAAGCGGTTCCCGCTCCGGCCGGAAGATTGCCCGAACAGGCGACATTATTCCAGTTGGCAAGATCCAGTTTCAGGGAACCGTTGGGTGTGCCGGGGTTCACAAGAATGGTTCGGGTAAGTCCTTTGCCTGTTACAGATTGTACCGAAGCGCCCACATTATTGGGAGTGAAGGAGAAGTTTGCGGCCGTAAAATCAGCAAAGGTATTATCCTGGCTTCCAACCCCTTCAGTGAGCGTCATGGTGAAGGGAATCAGCTTGGCATTGGTCGGTCCGGCAATAGCCGGAACAATAGAAGCCACTGCAGGAGTGGTCGTGTTCCGTTCATAAGCGCCCATGTCAATGCCACCGCCATCGGGCCGGGTATTCAGAAGCATGTCATGGGTGGGCATGGTAACATACAGAGCAGGGGTGTACCATCCCGGAAGAGAAGCGGCACCTGTATTGATACAGGGAGAGCCGGCATTCAGTCTCAGGTTGTTGGTGCCGACGAAAGAGGGATTGGTTGCGATGTTGCCGCCTTTGTCGGTAATGCCATTGCTGTTGCTCAGACAGCTGTTGCCTACCTGCACACCGGCAACCAGGTTTCTGCCGTCTGGAGCCCAGAAAATGCAGTTAAGGGCATTGCCGTGCACGCCCGCGTTCGCGTTATCGCTCCAGGCAGCAATGGCTGTATTGGACCACTCATAGGTTCCCAAATTGTCCCAGAAGGTGCAGTTGATCAGATTAAGATACGTTTTTGTGTTGCCGGAACTGTCGCCATTTATAAAGGTGATGGCACCGCCGTTACGGGCGTTGTTTCTGGTGAAAACGCAATTGGCGAAGGAGCCCTGAGCACGGGACATGAAGTTGATGGCGCCACCGTCCCACACAGCAGTATTGTTGTGGAAGTGGCAGCGTTGCGCTGCAACGACGCAATCGTCACCGACAAAAATAGCACCGCCACTGGGACTGCCGGCGTTAATGGTTGCATTGCTTGTAAAATAGGAGTCTTCAAGAAGGACTTGTGCTTCCGAGCGCATTATAATGGCGCCGCCAGATGGCTGAGTCGTTACATTATTGAAAAAATGACACCCTTTGACATAGGTTATCTTGGCGGATGGGCTGGGAAAATGATCCAGATTAATACCGGCACCTTCTATAGCCTGATTGCTTCTGATGATGCAATTTTCCAGTACACCTACGCTCCACAGGAAACTCATTGCACCACCGGACCAAGGGGCGGAGTTGTTTTCTATAGTGCAATTCTGGAATTGGATACCCGGGCAGCCATCGCACATGACAGCGCCACCGGCATCCCAGTTGCCGCCGTTAACCACATGATTATTTCGAAGGATGCAGTTGGCAATGACGTTGCTGCCGTCCAGTCTTTTGCAGTACATGCCTGCACCGCCCGCATTGTCATTTGTGTCAATTCTGCCGTTCTGGACAATGAATCCGTCAAGACGTATATTAGCCAGCACTGGATCATCATTTACAATCCACAAAACTTGCCTGGTGTTATCACCGTCCAGAATGGTCTGGTTGGCGATCCAGTCGCGCTGGTCACGTGATGCTTCATTGCCGACAAAGCCGCCGTAGGCTTTGCTGCCATTGGACCAGACGATGGTTGGCTCCTTGTAAGTGCCTGCTGCCACCCAGATTTCTGCTCCCGGGTGATTGGTCAGAGCGCTCTGCAGCGATCCGTAGGCGTTTGCCCAGCTGGAACCGTTGCCTATCCCCCCGACTTTAACGTAGACAGGGGCGGCGGCGGCTGTCAGTGCCATACAGCTGACAGCTATCACCAGTAAAAATAGTGCCTTTCTTTTGATCATACCGTTTTCCTCTTTGTTTTGTTCTGCCTTTACACAAACATAATGACAACGAAAATTGACTGAAAAAGCTGAATGAAAGACCTGCCTTGCAGAAGCGACTTCGCCCGGATAAAAAATCAGGATGATGGTTGATTGCTAGCCCTGCAATGAAAAACAAGAAGTCTCACGTCACCTGAATGCTGTTCACAACTCAGTACTGTATCAGATAACTGGAAATAATACAAATCCGTTTCCGATATTTATAGTTGGAGGCATGCCATCGGTCGAATTTGAACAGATATACTGGCAATTACATGCTTGTGAGCAAATTACTGGCTGTTATTTGGGAGTTGTATGGATTCTGCAACAAAATACTGTAACCAAAAACATAAAATTCGCCAGCTTGGGAACGCCAACGAACTATTGGCAGGGGCTTTTATAGTCTGTGGCTATGGGAATGTGTCGCAGAGCATATTTCCGCACTGAATCCGAGTGACTGTCTTCGTCTTAACCCGCTTGTGTGCCAATGCGGAGATTGGCGTTCCCAGGGAAGACCTGCCTCCCT
>MWCY01000113.1 GCA_002070275.1 Candidatus Hydrogenedentes bacterium ADurb.Bin170 | reverse complement strand
TTCCTGATGCCCCTGCTTTTCAAAGAGCCGGGCAAGATTATGCAGCGCATAGATATCATCGTTCCGCTCTTTGAGCGCTGCTGCATAAGCGGAGTGCGCTCCTTCCTCATCGCCCATTGCCAGCCGTGCATTGCCCAGATTATTCCACGCCAGCGTATAGGACGGATCTGCCGACACCGCTCTTTCATAACAGTGCAGCGCCTCTGTTATCTGACCGACCGTCGCATAACAATATCCAAGATTGTTCAGGGCTTCCGCCCAATCCGGACGAAGGGACACCACACGCCTGTAGAGACGGATTGCCTCAGTCGTTCGCCCTGATTCAAAGTACAGCCGGGCACAGTTGTAGAGGGCGGCATAATCCTGCGGCTCCAGCCGAAGCGCCTCTTCATACTGAGCCAATGCCTCTTCCCTGTTCCCTTCTTCCGCCAGCAGATGTCCCAGATTGATCCGCACGAGAGCCAGCCGCGGATTTTTTTCTATGGCGCGGAGATAATGCTGCTGCGCTTCTTCCCTTTTTCCTTCCCGGTACAGTTCATACCCCAGATTATTATGCAGAATCGCATTATCCGGGTGTTCTTCCAGCCCCCGCCGGTAGAGCGCCATTCCGCCTTCGCGATCGCCCCGCTGCACATGAATCCGTCCGAGGTTGGCATAGACCACAGCGGAATCCGCTCCCTTTTCCAGCGCCTTGAGATAACTTGCTTCCGCCGTTTCAGGCATGCCGGAGCGGCTGCAGGCCAGAGCATGACGCAGATGCCAGGTCGCTTCAGAGGCTTCATAGCCGGGCATATGCCAATGAGACAGCATAAAAAAGAGGATCAGCAGTACGGTGAGTGCCAAGGCTTTTTTATAGTGCTTTGCCCTGTAGCTCCGGGCAAGCGCGCCAATACCGTACGCACCGAAGAGGAGCACCATCGGTATCACCGGAACCCTGTACCGCCCGGCAACAAAATAAAGAACCACGGACAGGCAGTACACCGGTATTGTCAGCCAGAGAAAAAGCAGCAGATCATTCGCTGTCTGCTTCCTTGGCTTCTCTTTATCAACAAGAAGGCAGACCGTTCCCAGCAGAAAAAGAGCAAAGAACCAGGGGAAGCCCGGCAGCGGATGCAGTATCCGGGAGAAATATTTGTCCCAGGCGGGCACCGTGTCGTTTGTGATTTCCACAGGCCCCCAGAAGAGAAGCATTTTCCTGATCAGATTGGCGAAGAAAAGCCCCGGCCTCTCTGTAATAAAATGCAGCGCCGCCCGGTAAAAATTGCGGTTCGCCTCGGAAAAGCGCATGGATTCCAGCCCCTGCTGCGCTGCCAGGCCTCGGACAATGGCGGGATAATCGAAGCAGGACCAGTTATCCACCCCCGCCCAGGTCATCAGTTCGGGAATGCGTGGCTCCACAAGCGAAGCGTTCGGATGATTGCCCACATAGAGATTGATGCCGCCATAAGATGAAATAAACACCAGATCCCGGGCGACAACATAGTCGCGGATGAAAGCGGGCGCCACCGCAGCAATGCAGCAGACAGGCGGCAGTACCAGAGAAAAGCACAGACGGCGCAGCGGCACTTTCTTTCGGAGGCTGATCAGAAGAATCCACAGAAGCAGCAAAGGAAGGAGCAGCAGTCCATTGGGACGGAGCAGCGCAAAGGCGCCCAACAATATACCTGACAGGGCAAGCGGCCAGAATCGTTCCTGCCGCAGCCAGACCCGGAGGCAGTGAAACAGGCAAAGCAGCAGAAAAATGGCAAGCGCCGGGTATGTCAGCAATCCTTCATAATAGGGGAAGACCCAGTAAAGCGCCATCATCAATCCGGCAAGAAAGCCTGTGCCGGCGCCGAAGATCCGCTTCCCCAGGCTGTAGAGCAGCAGTGCATTTACAAGCCCCAGTAGCATCTGTACAATGCGCGGGGCAGTATCGCTTACGCCGAAGAGGCGGTAAATGAGGAAAAGAAACCAGGGATAGCCTGGCGGCCTGCCGTGCGGCGTCGTCCTGATTTCCGGGTCGCGCACGCCGGACGGCACAGTCCAGTCGTCTGTAGCAAGGCCTTTCGCCCAATAGGCATTGTATTCAGGATCGTAGAGCGGGTATTTGAACTCCGGTATGTGTCTGATTTCTTCCAAATACGGGATGCGCAGGGCAAGCCCGGCGAAGATAATCAGGAGCGGAAAAAGAATAGGGAGATACTTATTCACGACAGCCTGCCTTTTCGCAAAGCTGCAGGAGCGGCTGCGCTGTCATCCGGGGGGCTGGCAGGCACTGCCTCATTTCTTCGATTTTTTACTGCGGCTTTTTGACTGTTCAGCATAATAGGTCGCCGTGACGGTGCTGGATAGGCCGCCCCGGGGCAGGCATTCTATTTCCACCGTCATGGAGCGGGGCGCGCATGCCGCCACCAGATCTTCAAGCATGCGGTTTACCAGATGTTCATACCATATCCCCACGTTCCGGTAGGACAGCAGATAATATTTGAGAGAGCGCAGTTCGAGGCAAAGTTCGTCCGGCACATATTCGATGAGCACTGTTGCGAAATCGGGAAGCCCGGAAAAAGGACATACGGAGGTGAATTCGTCAGTTTCAATCCGGATTTCCATGGCACTGCCCGACGGTGTGTTCCGGTATTCATAGGGAAAGCATTCCAGACAGGCACTGTCGATCGCCTCGGGCCCCAAAAAGGGAATGCTTTTATCCAGCGCTTTAAACTCACATTTCTTTGTCTTTTTGCTCATATCCTGGCTCCGCCGTTGCTATCTGCCCTTCTGCTCAGACTGCGGAAGGGGCTGTAAACGCAAAACGCCGTCTCTGCACTGCAGGACGGCGTTAAACTCGGTAAAGAAGTGGTGCCGGAGAAAGGACTTGAACCTTCACGCCCTTGCGAGCACATGGACCTGAACCATGCGTGTCTGCCAATTCCACCACTCCGGCACGGCAGGTAATACTTTACCTGATTTGATGAAAGGAAGTCAATTTTTTTCCGGTTCGGTCAATCCGGCTCGTGCCAGCGGATACGGGCGGCATAAACAGCGTTGTCGGAACCGTAACGCTCACAGCCTGCCGGCTGCATCCATTCCGCCACGGTTACCCACACGTCCCGATCACTCACCGGTGTTACAGAAAAGTTGCCCAGCCGGGCACCCCGGGACGGCACCAGAATGCGTTCCGTATGCCTGAGCACACAAAGACGGTCGGGATCCACCTGTGCGATGCGCAGCGGCGCACGGTGCCGGAATACATGATCATAGTCCGGATCACGCCGGGTATATACAAGAAAAAGTCCGTCCTGATGCGTCACCCAGTGCTGCTGGGTGTTATAGCTGCCCAGTTCTGATCCGTCATCAAAAGTCCAGGGGCGCGGTTCTTCAAAATGCAATCCATCCTTCCCCCGGGTCACATACCCCCTGATATCATTGCGCAAGGTCAGGAAAAACCGACCTTGAAAAGCAGTCAGGGAAGGCTCACAAAAGCCGCGTGGCTCCTTCAGTTCCAAAACATCACCATGCTCCACATATGACAGTGTTTCGCCATCGAAACGGCAGCGCAGCACTGTGGCGGAATAGCATTTCTCTCCTTCAGGCGCAAAATAGACAGGCTGCAGAATGTCTCCGTTCTCCAGATCGACGCGCTGAGAGCAACCGGCACCGGAACTGTAAAACCTGGGATCATCTGGCATTTTCAGACTTTTCCAGGCAGCCCAGCTTCGTTTCTCAGGATCGTACCGGGAATAAGCCGTCTCACGGGAATAATCCTTTGCCAGTCTGTCCCCTTCATAGCGCGCCACGTGCCCCGTACCCAGCAGTGTTTTTGAGGCGGCATGCCATTGGGGCGTGAAATCGCAAATCACGGACACATATCCTTTTTCCATGCGACGTCCCAGCGTTTCATGCTCCACCGGCCCCTGCCAGCTCTTTCCGAGATCATCGGTACGCATCTCGTTCAACGCATAAAATACGTCCGAACCGCTGAGTAGAAGTTTCTGCATCGTCATCACCACAACCGGAGTATCGCCGGGAATCAGCCCCGCTTTAGGATGAACCCAACAGGTAATTCCGTCATAGCCGCTTGTGATCGTGTCCAGCTGGATATCGTAGTCCACTGCCGGCACGGATCGAACAAC
>MWCY01000112.1 GCA_002070275.1 Candidatus Hydrogenedentes bacterium ADurb.Bin170 | reverse complement strand
GACGGGGAGAGGCAGGAATGACGGGGGGAGGAGCAGGAAGGACGAGGGGCGGCGAGAAAAAGCATATCGGAAGAAGGAGGCAGGGACGACGGGGAGACGGGTGGCGGAGATTGGCGTTCCCAGGGGGATCCGCTTGGGTGCCAATAGGTCGTTAGCGGGGCGAGAAGGCATGTGATTTGTGAAAGAAAAAAGCGCAGACATCTGAATCAGACGTCTGCGCAGAAAAGGTCACAGAAAGGATTGTCTACTTATTTGCGGCGACGGATGCCCATTGCACCAGCCAGAGCACAGGCACCGGCGAAGATGCTCAGACCAAGAGCGCTGCCTACGGGCACGGTGTACTCAAGCACTGTAACGGTGAAGCTGCCTTCGAAAGTGTCAACGACGAGGGCTTTGTTGCCGTCTTCATACTCAACTGTGACAGCTGCGGTGTAGACACCGGAGTCATCAAGCTGAACGTTTGCAAGCACCAGCGCAGCGCCCACTTCGTCGTCCAGAATCACGCCGTTTTTCTTCCAGGCATAGTCAGTGACAGAGCCGACCGACACATTTGCAGACAGGGTGACAGTGTCGCCAACAGCGATGCGTCCTGTCGGGCCGCCAATGGTAACTTCCGGCACCGGAGGAGTATCAGGCACTGCATTGGGATCCAGAGCAGCAGCGGCGAATTCTTCGGGACTGTACTCGAGGATATTTACGAAGTAATTGTACTCCTGCTTGTTGGTAAATCCATCACCGTCGGCGTCGCCAAGGGGGCCGAGGGCAGGAACGGGCGTTCCAAGAGAAGCAATACCGTTTTCGGGGGGCTCAAGACCGATCTGCGCCAGCAGACCGAGAAGTGCATCCAGAGCACTGTCCGTATCGGGATCGCCCATCACAGCAAAGCCGGCCAGAACGGACACGAGGGAACCGCCCAGATAGGGCGCCAGACCGAAGAGCGTACCGCGCAGGTCTTTGTCGCCCTTCGGATTGGCAACGAAAAGAGCTTCCATAACCAGATTTTTAATTTCATAAAAATAGCCCTGGAAAGAAGCGGTAACATCAGCATTGAGCGGATGATTCACATCATTCAGAATAGCGGCAATGATGGCAAGTTCGTAGGAGTCGAGCACGCCATTGGGGGTAACGGGAATGTCGGCAGCAGGATCAACGGGACCGTTGATGTCGGCAAACATGCACTGCACCAGATTGGCGAAAGTGAGGATGTCTTCGGACAGAGAGCCCGCCGGTCCGAGAGAGCAGTAAATGACGTCGAAAATTCCGCAGAAATCATAGGGCTCTTTTGCGACATCGGGAAAAGTCGCCGGCTTTGCCACCCAGGGATTCTTCGTGACCTCATCGTTGTGAATTTTGGGCATTCCGGACATAGCATTCACTTTAGGCCAGTTCACGGGATTGCCTTCATCATCCACCGTCGCCGGGCAGAGCTCCATTTCCGGTACGGGCGTCCAGCCGGAAAAGGCGGGGCTTGCAGCGAGCATCGCCAGTACGAGTAACCAACTCATGTGTTTCATCTTTCGTCCTCCTGTTTGAATACCTGTGTAATAAGGTTAGACCAAGAACATCAACGCGTTATTTATAGCAGTTCTTTTTCGGCAGGCACACCCCATGTGTGCCTCGTATAAAGAACATATAACCAGAAGATTCAACTTAGCACTTGGCGTTCTGATTACATAATACACCAAAAACAATCCGTTGTCAAGCTTGTTGTGCATTTTTATCGGAGAAGTAAAAACTTCATGATTGCGGCCTTTGTCTGTGCGGGGCACAGGGCCCGTATTCTACAGTCACCTCAGGCGTTTTTGGTGCTTTTCGGGCACCCGGGATTGTACGCCCTATTTTCCGGGTTTGCGCCTTTGTATTCTGTCGGTCTTGCGGTCTTTTTCCGGTTTTTATTTAATTTCGAGTCCGTTTTCATACGGTGCGATGCGTTCTCTGATTTTCTGTTCCAAGGGTGCGATGAGGTCGAGGGCGGCGTTTCTGTCGTGCGCGCATGCGGTCATCCGGATCTGTACGCATCCGGGTGTGGCGAGGAGCCCGATGGTCGGGTTTTCCGAATTCTCGAAGAGGTCGGTGATGAGTGCATCGACTCTGGATTCGCCCAGTGTACGCACGAGCAGGGTTCTATGCAGAATAACCTGCTGAATATTGAAGCGCTCTTTGAGATAGGGCAAAACGCTTTCGCTGAGCATGGTTTTCATTTCTGCCGGTACGCCGGGCATACAGATAATACAGCGGTTCTTTGCTTCAGCGATCAATCCGGGAGCGGTCCCGCATGGATTGTGCAGGGGTAATGCATTTGCGGGGATACAGGCCTGGCGTCTGTTGTTTTCGGGGACCAGCCCTCTTTTGAATTTTCGGAATCGTTCTTCGATGTGTCTGTAAAGTTCGGGGTGAAATTCGAGTGGCTGCTCAAGCACCCGGGCGACACAGTCTCTGGTGATGTCGTCCACTGTAGGACCGAGTCCTCCGGTACAGAGCAGGATTTCGGATCTTTCAAGCCCGCGGCGCAGCGCTTCTTCAATACGTCCTGCGTTATCGCCGACTGTTGTTTTCCAGTAAAGCGGGATGCCATGTTCTGCGAGGGCTGCGGCGATGTGTGCGGCGTTGGTGTCGACGATCTGTCCGAGAAGCAGTTCTGTGCCGATGGATATAATTTCTGCCTGCATGGGAGGGCGCGACTTTCTTAATTAAGGTCTGTTACGGGCGGGAGCATAATGCGGGGCACATCGCGAAGCGGCTTTTCCGTTTTTGTGAAAACAGGTGCTGTATCGGGAAGCCATTCCCGTGCCGGAAATTTATCACGGCAGAGGTCAACGAGCCGCATGGTGAGCAGGAGCAGTGCGAGTCTGTGTTGTGCGGGGCTGGTGCATATGACCCGGACACCCTGAGCGCAGATGAAGCCCAGGGGATCCGTGCAGGCATCGGGTCTGCCGCTGTTGTGATCGGACCAGGCGAAGAGATCATCCTCTTCCCTATCGGCGTTGTGTTGGCATGCATCGCTGTATCGGGCATCAATTTCCTCACAGCTTTGAATGATTCGGTCAATCCAGAAAGGAATAGCCCGGTAGCCCTCGTCCCGGATCTGAATTTCAACCTGCAGCCGGTCGAGTGTTTCGACGGACTGGCGGGCGAAGAGGAGCTCGCGCTCTTCGTTGTAGTCGGGCACCATGCGTACTCTCATTTTTTCCCGGGCATCACCGTTGTTGAAACTTTCGAGAATCACATCATCGGTGAAAAGGATATCTGCAAGCAGAAGAGAAGCCTGCAGCAGTCCGGGCATGGCGGGGGCGGTGCTGAGGAGTGCATCGAGTTCTTTATGGGGTGCGAAAAGGTGTATGCGCCAGTCGAGCCACATATCGTGGAAAAGGCGTCTGAGCTGATCGCCCCAGTCGCCGGCAGGTCTGGTGTCCCCGGGTGCATCAATCCGGCAGAGACCGTAAAAGCGCTGCTGCAGGCGGCGGCGTGTCCGGCGGAAAACATCGCGGGGGAAAATGTAGCGGAGCAGTGTAAGCCTGTCAAAGAGCAGATCGACAGCTTCGTCGGAAGCGGGAAAGCCTCGGAGCAACTCGCGCTTCCAGTATTCGCGCCACTGGTCGAGGCGCTTCGCACGGGCACAGCGGGACGGACGTGGCAAACCGTCGAGCGCACCCTGCAGTACGCCGCCGCGCCGGAGAATCCGCCTCAGATCCCGGTTGAAGTTTTCTGGGCTGTCGGCGGTGGCGAGAAGTTCACCGTCCGGCATATGGTAGAGAAAACTGCGGCCGATGTCGCTGATGAAGAGATAATGAATATTGGGTGAATCCGATTCCGCAATGAGCGACCGGGTAAGAAGACTGTAATCGCGCTTTTCCTCGTGCAGCCGGATGGGCTGTTCGAGCAGCCCGGGACGAAGGAAATAAGCGGCAATGGTTGTGTCGGCATCGGCACATAAGAGATACGGGAGGGCTGCCGCTTTTTCGGCGGCAGGTCCCGGAGAAAAGGGAATGGGCAGATCCCAGTCCAGCAATGCGAGAAACTGCAGGACATGACTGCGCTGTTCCACCGGTGAATCAATACGGGGACAACTCCACCAGGACTCGCAGAGTCTGGCGATGTCGGATATGCTGTTTTGCATGTAAAGCCCTTGGATCCTCCTGGGTCTGCATTAAAGCAGACTACCATATATTGCACCGTGCTGACTATTATCATATACAAATTGTGTCTGAAGGTCAAGAGGAAACTGAGAAAGGGCGGCTGTGAAGAAGACAAGCATTTGGATCTGTATCGGTATTATGTCCCGGGATGTATCTCCATAAACATGGATCACACACGCCCATGCCAATGCGGAGATTGGCACGCAAGCGAGTCATGAAAAAGACAGGCGCCTGGATCTGAGTCGGAGTAATGTCCCGGGACATACCTCCTCCATCAGTCCTACACACGACGCTGTCATTTCTCCTTATCGCCGTTACGTCCACCTCCCGGCGTCATTCCTGCGCAGGCAGGAATCTTAACGCGAGGTGTTATTTATAAGGG
>MWCY01000111.1 GCA_002070275.1 Candidatus Hydrogenedentes bacterium ADurb.Bin170 | reverse complement strand
GGGCCCTTAGCTCAGTTGGTTAGAGCAGGTGACTCATAATCACTTGGTCGCAGGTTCGAGTCCTGCAGGGCCCACCATCCATGACTACCCCGGCGACAGTGCAATAACGCACTGTCGCTTTTCTTTTTGACAAGCAGCTGGCAGGGCGGAAAAGCGTGCTTTCGCTGCTTGCCCTAGCACTACAGCTGCAGCAACATATGCTCCTCTGCCCCGTCCTCTTTCTCTGTCCCCTCGTTTTCCGCATCAGTCTCCTCAGGAACCGCCACGCCGGGGTCCACACCCCCGGTATGCCCGTTCAGTTCTATTTCAGTCCAGAGTCCCTCATTGCTGATATAAAGGAGGCCCATATCCCGCCAGAATCCGAGCCGTGCCATCGTATGCGCAATGAGAGCGGAAGTAAGGTTATTCTGTGACTGGATCAGATCATTTTGCGCATCCACCTGATCCTGCGCAGTCGCCCTGCCCAGCTCGGAGAGCAGCTGCTGTTCTTCGACACGCCGTTCACTCAGCCGAACACTCTCCTGCGCCACCTCGAAGTTTCTGCGTGCCTGCTCCAGCGTACGCCAGGCCCCGCGCACTTCGAGCTTTACCGTGTCTTCTGCAAGGCTTGCCTGCCGGGCGGACCGCTCCACGTCAATGAGCGCTGCACGGTACGCATTGCGCTCTGCTTTTTTGTCGACCATGGCATCAAAATCAAGCCCGAGATTCCAATCCATGCGCTCCAAGTCAAAATGCAGCGGCCTGCTTTCGCCTGTCGTTGGCACTGATGCACGGGACACCAGATTCACGCCGGGCTTTAACGCATTTGCCGCCACTTTCAACCGGCGCAACGCATCTTCGGCCTGATCGGTTTCGTTTTTGTAATCCAGTCTGGATTCCAGTGCAACCTTAACAGCATCCTCTGCCGATACAGCAGGATGAATCAGTTCACTGTGACGCAGTTTATCCAGCTCGGTATTGTCCAGCACCAGCGCTGTATCCGTTGAGAGACCCAGAAGAATTTTAAAAGAATCCAGCTCTTCCTGATATTGGCGTGCCGCATTGATATAACGGTTTTCGTTGTCCAGCTGGAACTGAATCATGCGCCCCAGCTCCGCCTGCGTGCTGAGGTTTTCTTCGGCAAAAGCACGTTCCCGCTCCACATTCATGCGAAAGCTGTCAAGACCCACCCAGGTGTTGCGCACCACATCACGCTGCTGCAGTACCCGATAATAATCGCGGCACACATCTACGGTGAACTGCTTTCTGTAATGCGTGAATTTCCTGAGTGCGTACAGCGCGTCCCGTTCTGCCTGCGTAAGCCGCTCGGCAGCAACAGACGCTCCGGCGCCCCTCAAAAGAGGCTGAGTAAAGGCAAGATCAAAGGTGCTTCCAGCGCTGTGCGGCGCATTGCTTCCGGTAATAAAATTCATAAAGCTGGTGGTAATGGAAGCGACAATACGCCCGCCTCCCTTCATCAGTTTATCAACACCGAAACTGTGCTGGCCGGTCAGACGCTGCCTGTGTACGAGATCCGTTTGCGGCTGATCCAATCCGGCAAGTCCTCCCGCCTCATTCACGACAGCGGTGTAGGCGCGGAGAAGATCTGCCTGTGATCCGGTCAGGCTTTCCAGTTCACTGATGATAGCGCCTGTTTTTCCCATGGCGGCACTGAACTCGGAAGGATGGGTCACTTCGACCGCATCGCCCTGTACCGCTGCTTTTCCCTGATCAGAAAAAATCGGAGCGAATCGATGCCGTTCGAGCGTAAGCGCCAGAATCTGAAGGAAAAGCGCCTCCTTGGCGTTCTGGTAGCTCCGATTCCGCTGAACCGCGAGAAGTACCGACTGCTCCAGGTTGATAATTGCGCTTCCTGTCTGATCAGGTATGCCGTGCCCCAGTTCCCGGCTGTCCCTTTCCACTTTGGGCAATTGCTCCAGAAGAACAGGCTCCCCGGGCGGGTCTATGGAAAAATCCGTTTCGGCATTGGGCACCTGCTCACTTTTGTCCTGAAGAATGGCATAAACTTCCGTATCGGCTTTGTCTTTGTAATGAGTGGTGCTGCAACCGAAAAGAAAAAGAAATACACTCAGAACAAGGGCAGGCAGAAAAACACCGGTACACGGCGCCAACCTGTTGCTCATATTTTTCCGCATGGTCTTTCTGCTCACTATTTCTGCATATCCAAAAGGAGGCATGCACAGAACTCCTTCTTCTGAAAATGACCGGGCTTGCGCCCGACCGGTTTCCCGATCCCGGGACACAGCTTTATTCATTGGGGTCTTTGCGGCGCCGCCAACGCGGAACATCCGCTTCGATGACACGGGGAAGGGTATGCGACGGAAGTCCCATCCCGAGAGAAGTAAATACAGTATTCAGTCCTGTCTCTTCTTCCACTTCCATTTCCAGTTCCGGGGACAGAGTCACCCGGCATGCATCAGTGGCATGCACGATAATTTCTCCCCCATCGGCAAGTTCGCAATGCAGATAGACATCGCTGGCTCCGCTGTTTCTGCCCAGAATTCTCGCCACCTTATGGAGTGTGCTCACCTCCTGTTTCGCCCGGGACAAACGCACATGCAATGCTGTTGCAAAATGCTTTTCGGCTTCTTCGAGCAGTACGATGTTCTCTGCAATCAGGGTCGGCTTGTCATCTCTGAAGTTCACCTTGAGGTGGCAGGCGACAATTGTATCCTCCACCAGCAGGTCTTTTTTCTCTTCATAGGTGCGGCTGAACACCGTCACCTCACAGGGACCCTGAAGGCTTTCCACCACAAGAAAAGCCATCGCATCCCCTTTTTTTGTATATATCTTTTTTGCTTCGGTAATGATGCCGCAAAGGAACACCTCTTCCCCGTCCTTTTTTTCCGCCAGATCGTTTAAATCCAGTGTTGAAAATCGACGGACAAGGCCCTCCTGATTGTGCAGCGGATGCATGGAAACATAAAGACCCAGCATTTCTTTTTCGTAGGTAAGAACCTCTTCCATCCGCCATTCTTCCAGATCCGGCTGCTCAGGATAAACAGTAAAACCGCTGTCTTCCTCCGCCAGATCAAACAGCGATGTCTGGCCGCTTTCGCGCTCGCGCAGCCGTGACTGTGCGATTTGCAATGCCTGTTCCATAACGGCAGCGATCTGGTGCCGGTTCCACCCCGTGTCAAGAAACGCTCCCGCTTTGTTCAGACTGTCGATCACCCGAGCATTAACGGACGCATCGATCAGCCGATCACAGAAATCATAAATATCCTTGTACGGACCATTTTCATCACGATTCCGGGCAATGGCAGTGCAGGGCGCCTCGCCCAGATTTTTGATGGCACCCAGACCGAAACGAATCGCCTTGCCCTCCGCAGAAAAGGACACGTCGCTTTTGTTGATGTCCGGCGGAAGAACAGCAATCCCCATAGTATGGCATTCTGCCACATAAATAGCGGTTTTTTTCGGGTCGCCTGATTCTGTTGTAAGCAGTGCGCACATGAATTCAACGGGATAATGTGCTTTGAGATAGGCTGTCTGAAAAGCGACCAGAGCATATGCCACACTGTGGGATTTATTGAATCCGTACCCGGAGAAAGTCTCTATACGCGACCAGAGATCACGGGCAAGGCTTTTGTTGTAACCGTTCTTTTCGCAGCCTGCAATGAACTCCGCTTCCTGCTCGTTCAGCAGATTCACATCTTTTTTGCTCATAGCCCGTCGAACAAGATCGGCTTTCCCCAGACTGAAACCGCCGCAGCTCTGGGTCATTTGCATCACCTGCTCCTGATAAATCGGAATGCCGTAGGTTTCCTGCAGCAGCTCCTTCAGTACCGGCGGGTCATAGACTATCTTATCCGCAGCCCGCTTATTTTCCACATAAGAATCAATCAGTTTCATGGGGCCCGGCCGGTATAAAGCAAGCAGGGCACTAATTTCTTCAAGACTCTCAAGACCGATGCGTTTTGCCAGATCGCGCATCCCCGCACTTTCCAGCTGGAAAATACCCAGCGTAGCACCGCTGCGCAAGAGAGCATAGGTTTTTTCATCGCTGATATCAAGGCGGCTTATATCCAGGTCTATTTTGTGGTTCTTTTTCACCAGTTTAACGGCCATATCTATCATGGTCAGGGTACGCAGACCCAGAATATCCATTTTTAAAAGGCCGATGTCGCCTACGCCTTTCATCTCTACCTGGGTCACAACTGTATCCGATCCGGCTGCCTTAAAAAGGCCGATGTGATCGGTGAGCGGGTGATCGCAAATCACCACGCCCGCCGCATGCGTACTGAAACTGGAGATGGTGCCTTCCAGCCGAAGTGCCATTTCCCACAAGCGTGCCACCTCAGGTTCTTCCGCCACCGCCCGTTTCAGATCCGGCTCTTTTTCCAGGGCAGTCTGCAGTTTTATGTTCGGCTCACTGGGAATCATGCCCGCAATGCGCTTGCTTTCCGCAGGACTCATGCCCATGGTTCGGGCGACGCTGTGCACCGCATTGCGTGCCAGCATCCTTCCGAAAGTGACTATCTGGCATACACAATCGGTTCCGTATTGCCGCCGGGAATAGGCGATCATTTCCTCCCGGCGCGTAATACAGAAGTCGATATCAATATCAGGCATGGTTTTCCGCTCAGGATTTAAAAACCGCTCAAAAAGCAGGCCATAC
>MWCY01000110.1 GCA_002070275.1 Candidatus Hydrogenedentes bacterium ADurb.Bin170 | reverse complement strand
AGGCTTGTGGTAAAAGAAGACGGGATTGAGGTTCTGTGATTGCCCACTTGCTTCGTTTTCAGGTTGGGGAGGATGAGTTCTCCTGGACGGAAACTGAGCAGGTGGGCTTTTTTGTCGTTTACAGCGACATTCATACGGAATTTAATGACGCTGATAGCAACATAAATCGAAGATAATTGCTCGTATTCAAAAAGTTTTTACACAAAATCGCAACAAAACTATTGATTCTCGGAACTATAATTGCTACAATAAAGACGTTCTGTGTCTCACTAAATTGACGCTATCAGCAACAGGAGGCCGTAATGAAGCATCTATCACTCAAACTACTATCTGAAATCGTGGTCAGCAGGAGAAAGACTCTCAAACTTTCTCAGACTGTTCTTTCGGAGAAAGCAAACATAAACCGTTCTATTCTGTCACGTCTTGAGTCAGGGGATTATAGCCCCTCCGTGGATCAGCTTCTCTCACTATCAGCTGCTCTGGGCTTTCAGCCCACGGATGTCATCGTGGATGATGAAGCAGAGTCAGTTGCCGTTGGGAGAAAGAAGATTGCTGTAGCCGGTACAGGCTATGTCGGTCTTTCCCTTGCCGTTCTGCTGGCCCAGCACCACAATGTGACCGCTGTGGATATTATCCCTGAGAAGGTTGAGAAGATCAACAACTGGAAGAGCCCAATCCAGGATGAGTATATAGAGAAATATATGGCTGAGCATAAGGAGCGGGACTTAAGTCTCCATGCAACTACAGATGCGATTTCTGCTTACACTGATGCAGATTTCATCATTGTGTCTGCTCCGACCAACTACGATCCTAAGACAAATTTCTTCGATTGTTCTGCTGTGGAAAGCGTCCTGGGTCTTATCAAAGAGGCTACGATGGATCGGATAGATAAGCCGACCGTCGTCATCAAGTCCACGATTCCGGTTGGATACACAGTCCATATCCGTGAGAAGATGGGCATGGATAACATCATCTTCAGCCCGGAGTTTTTAAGGGAGAGCAAGGCGCTCTACGATAACCTGTATCCCAGCCGGATCATTGTGGGAAGCGATGAAGCCAACATGCCTGCTGCACAGACCTTTGCCGCGATGCTTCAGCAGGGTGCTATAAAAACCAATATCCCTGTACTTTTCATGGAGACCACGGAGGCAGAGGCCACAAAGCTGTTCGTGAACACTTATCTCGCTCTGCGAGTTTCTTATTTCAACGAACTGGATACTTATGCCGAGGTCAAGCATCTGAAGACCGCGCCGATCATCAAGGGCGTATGCCTTGATCCTCGCGTGGGTGACTATTACAACAATCCCTCCTTCGGATACGGCGGGTATTGCTTGCCGAAGGACACGAAACAGCTTCTGGCTAACTACCAGGATGTGCCGGAAAACCTGATTCAGGCTATCGTGGAGAGCAACAGGACCCGAAAGGATTTCATTGCTGACCGTGTGCTGGAGATCGCCGGGACCTACGGCAACAGTGAAGCATATTCCGCCGATAAGGAGAGCAGGCAGAAGGAAGTTGTGGTTGGTGTTTATCGCCTGACTATGAAATCCAATAGCGACAATTTCCGTCAATCCTCCATCCAGGGCGTCATGAAGCGTATCAAAGCTAAGGGTGCAACCGTTGTTATCTATGAGCCGACGCTGGAAGACGGAACAACCTTCTTCGGTTCTGTCGTAGTCAACGATTTGAAGAAATTCAAGAAAATGTGCGGATGTATTATTGCCAACCGTTACGACAGCGTCCTTGATGACGTGGAAGAAAAGGTATACACACGCGACCTGTTCAGGAGGGACTAAAGATGTTAATCGTTCAAGGAAACGAAGAGAATCCGTTCTTCATTACTGACAAATACATCAATAAACGATATGAGTATCGTTTCACCATATTCTGGAATACGGAAACTATCGGCGGTCAAGATTGTAATGGGTACATCGTACAGAAAGTAGAGGCAAACTCTGGAATAACTGGAGTGGTAGTAGAAGAGTTGCCATACTTTGAAGCGTGGAAGGTATGTGGTGGAGACACCGGAAATCAAGATTATGACGATAGCTTTGACTGCTGGTACGTTGAGAACGAGGGAGTCGTTACTTACAGGTCAGAGGTTTATTGGATAAGCTCCGATGATGAATTATATGCTGATGTGGACAAGTGGGAAAAGGGTAAAGTACGTATGGCGAACCAGCTCCCATCAAGTTACAAATTCCCAGGAATTAAGAATCGGGTTCCCCTATTTGGGAGACAGTATGTGTATGATAATCGAGGAATGAATTATGAAAACAACAATTGACCTTAACAACAAAACTATCCTGGTGACCGGTTCGCCAGGATTCATCGGGGCAAACCTTGTGATACGGCTGCTTAAGGAGTTGAACTGCGGTACCGTAGTCAGCCTCGACAATATGAACGACTACTACGATGTGAGCTTGAAAGAGTGGAGACTCGCTCAGGTAGAGAAGACTGCGGAAAACTCTCCGGTTAAACATGTGTTTGTGAAAGGATCCATCGGTGACAAGGCACTGGTGGATGAGCTGTTCCAGACATACCGCTTCAACATCGTGGTGAACCTCGCTGCGCAGGCGGGTGTGCGGTATTCAATCGACCATCCGGATGTGTATATCGAAAGCAATATCATTGGCTTCTACAATCTGCTGGAGGCATGCCGCCACAATCCTGTGGAACATTTGGTTTATGCGTCGAGCAGCAGCGTCTACGGCGGGAACAAGAAGGTACCGTTTTCCACGGACGACAAGGTGGACAATCCCGTATCCCTCTACGCGGCCACCAAGAAAAGCGATGAGTTGTTGGCGCATGCTTATAGTAAGCTCTACAACATTCCATCTACTGGCCTGCGATTTTTCACCGTTTACGGTCCTGCCGGTCGTCCGGACATGTTCTACTATAGCGCCACACAGAAGTTGGTAGCCGGGAAGAACATCCAAATCTTCAACTATGGCGATATGCGCCGGGACTTCACCTATATCGACGATATTGTGGAAGGCATCGTTCGTGTTATGCAGGGTGCGCCGGAAAAGAAAAACGGCGAAGATGGTCTGCCGCTCCCTCCTTATGCTGTGTACAACATCGGCGGCGGACAGCCGGAAAATCTGCTCGACTATATCTGCACACTCCAGGAGGAGCTGGTCAGAGCGAAGGTGCTGCCTGAGGATTATGACTTCGAAGGTCACCGCGAGCTGGTCGGCATGCAGGCTGGTGATGTACCCGTCACCTACGCAGATTCCGAAGCGCTAGAGCGGGATTACGGTTTCACCCCGAGGATCGGTATCCGTGAGGGCTTAAGAGCCTTTGCAGAGTGGTACGCGGAGTATTACAGATAAAGAATTGCCCACTTACCTCCTTTTTCACATGGGAACTATCTCCCAACTCGAAAACGGAGTGAGTGGGCTCCTTTTGTCTTTATCTTACAATAATCTCTCGACCCGCTTGCTATGCGCAAAACTCTGGTTTACCCTGTACCACAAGGCGGCAGGACACACATAGCTGCCAGAAAACATAGGAGGCGCTCATGTGAAGAACATAGAAGACTACGGATTTGACCGCTCCGATCTGATCATAGCCACAGCCGTGAACTCATATCTGAAGAATCTGACGCCGGAGGCAAGGAGAAAGGCACTTGCCGGAATAGTCCGACAGGAAGGCGTAGAGACTGTAGTCAATGGATCGGCTCTTGCCACTCTGATTGAATCCGCTAAGGCAGCTGCGATGATAGGCTCACAGGATTGGGAAGATGGTGATGATCTATTCGCGAAGAGGACGCTGGAGTATATTCGAGATCAGCTTCCTGCTTTGGACGGCAAGGAATACATGAAAAACCCACCCAAGGAGTTCTTGAGGTTTATAGAGGACTGGGCGAAACAATAAAACATGAAACTGCTCGTGTAGAGGACAGAAGCACCCAAGAATGTGTTCATGGATGCCGCTGCCACCTATGCGGGCAGTTTTTTTTATTTCATCAGATTCCGAGACCGTACAGGATTTTCTTGAGTTCCTGTGCGTTCTTGGTTAGTATTTGCTCTTCGACCTTGTTGCAGTCAAGGAGCAGGCGGTGCAAATCAGAGTCTGCTGTGGAAGTTGTGTGCCGTAAGCTGTCGACAAGAATATCATCAGCAGAAACGCGAAGCATATTCGCTATATCAATCAATGTATCGAGTGTTGGCTTTCTGGCAGCTGTCTCGATTTTATTAATGTACTCTCTGGAAAGACTGACCTGTTCGGCCAAATCCTCCTGTGAGAGATTGAGCTTTCCTCGGTAGTGAGCGATTCGACTGCCGAGGGCTTTGTAATCTACGGGCATGTGCTCCTCCTTCCTTTTGCCCGCATAAGTACTGATATTAGTAGCTCTGAGTTTCGTACATAGCAACTGATTTATTTTGAATGCGGAGATAATTTTTTTGAACAGGCCGTCTTTAGACCACAACACAAAACACTTCCAGCTACGCTGTTGTCTAAGGCGTTTTTGTGAACTGCCAGTTCACTTTTATCAGTTCATGTGAACAGGTGGTTCACAGTAAAACCACAGAGAAAAAACTATAATATATATGTACAATCGCGGGAATAGTCTGCGGTGGAATCGGAGGGTTCAATAATGCCGGAAATGGAGGGTTCAGGGCTCGTAACGCTCTACAGCGATGTAAAGACCACAAACGTCAGATGGCTTTGGTATCCCTTCATTGCCATCGGCAAGATAACGCTTCTCCAGGGCGATCCCGGTGATGGGAAATCAACCCTGATGATGAATCTGATCGCTGAGCTTTCCACAGGCGGCGCGACTCCTGATGGGCAGGCATTTGGCAGACCGCAGCGTGTCATATATCAGTGTTCT
>MWCY01000109.1 GCA_002070275.1 Candidatus Hydrogenedentes bacterium ADurb.Bin170 | reverse complement strand
CGCCGTCAGCGAAAACATGCCCGAAGGCTTCCTTAAATTTACCAATGCTGAATACGGCTGGGGCTATGTCGCTTTTCTGATTGTCATGTATTCTCTTTCCTGGAGCAGCAACAACTGGGCGCTGATCCAGCGCTACTATTGTGTACCCAAAGAAAAAGATGCCATCAAGGTAGGTGTTCTGGTCATTGTCCTGTATCTGTTCGGTCCCCCTCTTATGTTCATGCCCGCCATTGCGGCGACACAGATTTTTCCCGAACAGCTCGCCGATGCAGGCACTGTCTATCCCATGCTCTGTAAAACGCTGCTGCCGGCGGGCATGCTCGGGCTGGTTGTGGCAGCTATGTTTGCAGCCACCATGTCCACGCTCAGCGGTGACTACAATGTCTGCGCCAGTGTGCTGACCCATGATATCTACCAGCGCCTTTTCCGCCCGAACGCATCTGAAAAAGAGCTGGTCAATGTGGGGCGTATCGCCACGCTGTTGGTGGGTGTTATCGCTCTGGGCACGGCACTGCTCATGGCACGGGGCAAAGGCGAGGATCTTTTCCGTATCATGGTGACCCTCTTTGGCGTGGCGACGGCACCGGTTGCCATTCCCATGATTATGGGGCTGCTGTCGAGACGCGCTTCCGCCCGGGGCGCGCTCACCGGTTTTCTTGCCGGGCTTACAGTCGGTCTCGTTCTTTTTGCCTTGTCGCGGTATTCGAAGCCGCTTCAGTGGGGCGAGGCAGCGGCCTGGCTTCCCGAGTCGAAGGAGCTGATGGTGCTCGGCTATAAAGCCAAACTGGAAATGGTGCTTTTTCTGGCATCAGGTTTTGTAACCCTGCTGGTTATGCTGGCGGACCGGTGGCTAATTTCAATGTCTCCCGTTGAAAAACAGCGGATCGACAATTTTTATCACCGCCTCTCCATCCCCATTGGAGAGATGCCGGGCGAGGAAGATATCGAAACACGTTCTGCCGGCGTGTCGCCTTTCGGCATTGTCGGCATTTCCCTCTTTTTTACAGGTCTTCTCATGATCTGTGTGCTGCCCTGGGCAGGGTTGCTGATGACCGCCCTCCTCAATGGCACCATTGCGGTGATCCTGCTGGCTGCCGGGGCGATTCTGGCGTGGCCGAAGAAAAAAAACAGATCTAAGGCTTGATGCCGATCCGGTACCCTTTATCGTCCACGCGATGCAGCAGGATGGTGATGCCCTTTGTTTCAAAATACTCATCGGTCGCCTTTCTGGCGCCGGCGAAAGAGGCGTAGTCATCAATCATCAGTACACCGCCGGATACCAGTCGGGGATACAAATGCTCCAGCTCGTGTTTCGTGGAACTGTACCAGTCGGTGTCCAGACGAAGCAGCGCAATTTGCTCCGGGATAGTACCCGGAATGGTATCCTCCACTTTCCCTTTAATGAAATGAAGCTGTTCGCGCGGATATCCTGTTGACCATAAAAGGTCGCGCACATTGTCGTATTTGGCAAAAAGCGTATCAGCCGTTTCTCCCCGCTCCAGCGCATCCAGCCACAGCTGGTGTGCGGGCACGCCGTCAGCGGTAACATCTATTTCATCTCCGGCAGGCCAGCCGTCATCGAAAGTGTCATAGAGGAACAGTTCTCTTTTGTCGGCGTGCAGTCGCTGCAGACACAGGGTCATGGCAAGAGAGCTGCCTCCTTTCCATACGCCGCACTCCACGAAGGCGCCGGGCAGCCCGGCAGCCGTTACATACTCGACAGCACGACGCAGCGAGTAAATGCGCTCAAGCGACGTCATGGTGTGGGGTGCAACGGCCGTCCAGAGATCTTTATCCCAGTCGTCAAAGTCAATAGGGAAAAAATCTCTGATTTCCGGAGCGGAAAATTTTCGAATTTCATAACCCATTTTGCGAAGCAGCGTGTTGGCGGCGATCTTCAATGGCAAGGCTAAAGACGGCATGACCGGGTATACCTCCTTCCGGCAGGAAAACGCAGGATTGCAGAATGACAGCAGGTCAGGGATGTAAAGACTATTCTACCGAAAACATACCCCGGGAGCCTATTTTTTACAAAGACGCACTCAGTGGCATCCGGGAGCTTTTTTAACCGATGAAATCCCATGTTGATGCCCCCGTGATGCAAAAGGAAAAGAGCAGATGATTTCTACGGCAACCTGCAAAACGCTTCTTCCGGGTGTCGGCATCGTGGCAGGCATGCTCTTTCTGTTTATACCTGCGCAGGCTTATTGCGCCAATGCGGAAGGAGTTTTTCTTCTCTTCGGACTTTTCTGTATCTGCAGTTGCCTGCCTGTGCCTACGGTGAGATGACGCTGTATCCTGTGTCCGCATCTTTGCTATACTTGCTGTATCCGCACATGCGGTTGACGGGTGCCTCCGGGCTGCCTGTTACCGGCGTGTTCCCTGTTTTTTTCCCTTTATCAAGATGCTGTTGAGCATCGGCAAAAGGAGTTCTTTTGTGAGTGCATCTACCATTCTTCAGGAGCTGCGGGAGATGTCGAATTACCTCGGTGCAGAACACCGGGGCTATGCCATTATCGGCGAAGGCAATACATCGGCGCGGATTGACAAAGACCGCCTTTTTGTAAAAGCATCGGGTACCTGTCTGGCGACGATGGGTCCTGCTGACTTTCTTGAAGTGAGTATTTCGAAAGTGACCCGGCTTCTGGACTCCAAAGAGGCCACCGATGATGATGTGCGGGAAACCTTGAAATCAGCACTGACCGATCCAGCCGAAACCCGGATGCCTTCGGTGGAAACCATGCTCCATGCGCTGCTTTATGCTTATCCGGAATACAATTTCATCGGGCATACGCACCCCGTTTTTACGAACAGTGTCCTTTGTTCTGTCCATGCGGAAGAGGCGATGCGGGGCAGGCTCTGTCCGGATCATATTGTTGTAATGGGACGTGCCACCGTGTTTGTTCCTTATGTGGATCCCGGTCTGGTGCTCGCCCGGGAAGTACGCGACCGGGTGCGAGCGTTTATTGATAAAGAAAATCAGCCGCCCAAGGCGATCGCATTGCAGAACCACGGGCTTTTTGCGCTTGGATCCAATGCCCGGGCTGTGATGAACATTACCGATATGGCGGAAAAAATGTCGCATATTCTGGTCGGCGCCTACAGCATGGGCGGTCCCCGGTTCATGGCCGCTGCCGATATAGACCGTATTGACAGCCGCCCCGATGAGAAATACCGGCAGGAGCGGATCGCCTGATCAGCCAGACGCCCGCCTGAACTTTAACCAAGCTGATCTCCCAGCGCAATGAGGTATGAACCATGAGTAAACTTGACACATACAGACAGGCTCAGCAGGCGCTTCCTGCAAACTATGAAGCCTGGCAGGTTTTCGGTGCCGGACTGGAAAATGTGGGGCGGGACGGGAAGTCTGTGACTGTGCCTATGCGTGCGCCCGCAGCCAATGAAGTGCTGCTGCGTATCGATGCCCTGGGACTCTGCCTTTCGGATATGAAAATTATCAATCAGGGCGGGAATCACCCGCGTTTGCGTGGCAGAGATCTGCAGAATGATCCCACCGTGCTCGGTCATGAATGCGCCGCAACTATCGTTGCTGTCGGCGAGAACTGGAAAGATCAGTTTCAGCCCGGTCAGCGTTTTATCGTTCAGGCGGATATCTATTACAAAGGCATCGGGTATGCCTTCGGCTATATGATTCCCGGCGGGCTTGCTGAATATGCTTTTCTGGATGAGCGCGGATTGGCTGGCGACGAGGGCTGCTATCTCCTGCCCGTGAAGGAGAGCACCGGCTTTTCAGAGGCGGCGTTGAGCGAGCCCTGGGCGTGTGTGGTCATGTCCTATGCGTTGGACGAAAGGGTTACGCCCACCGGCGCGGCACAGCTCGTGGTCGCCGATGATCCTGCCGACTGGGCGGAAAAACTGCCCCGTGCGCAGCGGGTACCGAAAAGTCTGGACGGGCTTGCGGACGATGCCCGTTTTGACGATATCATTCTAGTTGCACCTACCCCGGCGCTGGTGGAAACATTGGGCGATCGTCTTAATCCCAACGGGATTATGTTCCTCCTGGGCGATCCGGCGGAAGACGGCGATACGCAAATCGATGTGGGCGCCATTCATTATCAGAATAAGCGCTATCTGGGCGGCGGCAGCACACTGGAGGAAGTGGCGGAAGCCAACCGCCGCATTGATCTGCTTCCCGGCGGCACGTCTCTCTTTATCGGCGCGGGCGGACCCATGGGTCAGATGCATGTCCAGCGCGCCATTGAAATGCGAAACGGCTCGGGCTGTGTTGTTGTGACGGATCTGGATCGCGGTCGGCTGACCCATATTGAAAAACGTTTCGGTGATCTGGCTAAAGAGCGCAATGTGAAACTGATTACGCTGGCACCCGGTGATTTCGAAGATCAGCAGGCGATGAATTTGCGCATGGCGGCTCTGGGCGGAGCGAACGGTTATGACGATGTGGTGGTTCTTGCACCTGTGCCCGCTTTGGTGAAACAGGCGGTGGAACTTTCGGCAAAAAATGCCTTTGTAAATCTGTTCGCCGGTCTGGCGACCGGTACCAGAGCTTCCGTCTCTCTCAGGCAGATCTGCAGGGGTGTGAAGATGATCGGGTGCAGCGGAAGCCGGATTAAAGATCTCCGCGATGTTCTGAACATGGTGGAAGCCGGGACGCTCGACAGCAATCGCAGTGTTGCCGCTATCGGCGGGCTCGATGCGGCGCATAAAGGACTCGCCGCTGTTAAGAATGCGGTTTACCCGGGAAAAACAGTGATTTATCCCCAGATTCCTTCGTTTCCCCTTACAGCAATTGATGAGCTTGTCGCAAAGGAACCGGAAATTGCGGCCGCATTAGGCACCGGCGGCGTCTGGACGAATGAAGCCGAGAAACTTTTCCTGGAGAAATATCTGCCCTGACCGGAAGCAGAGA
>MWCY01000108.1 GCA_002070275.1 Candidatus Hydrogenedentes bacterium ADurb.Bin170 | reverse complement strand
GTGATGACGGTGCGTACAGGAATGGCGCCGGAGACATGCAATTCTTCCCCTGGGAACGCCAATCTCCGCATTGGCACACAAGCGGGTCATGATGAAGACAGTCGCTCAGATTCGCCGCGGAAATAGGTTCTGAGACATATTCCCATAATCACAGACCACACACGCTTCTGCCAATACGGAGATTGGCGTTCCCAGGCTGGCGGATAGAATGTTTTAAGTCAGAGTATTATGGTGTGAAGCTCACATAAGTCTCAGGTAGAAATTCGTGTCCCTTCGTGGTTCTTCCCCATGCCAATAGGTCGATTGGCGCTCTCAGAAGATGCGGCGACGGCTTTTATAAGGGTGGGGTCATGCACCGAACGCACAGTCCACTTTGTCCGCGGTTTTTGGTGTGGTGCGCAGCTTTTGAATCAGCAGCGTTCTTGCGTCCTTGTCCGGGCTGGAGGATTATAAACCCATCTCTATGCGCTTTATTTCCAGCTCCTGAATGCGGTCCCGGCACAGTGCCGCATGTTCAAAATCCATTTTATCCGCCGCCGCTTTCATCTCTTTGCGCAGCCGGGTAATGGATTTATTAAAGTCCCGCTCCGAAACATAGATTTCCGGCGTTTCCGCCGCTTTTGACAGATCCAGATAGTCCCGCTCCGTAAGAATTGCCACCGTATCCGGAATCGCTTTTCGGATGGAGCGTGCTGTGATGCCATGCTTTTTGTTGTAAGCCAGCTGCTTTTTCCGCCGCCGCCCCGTCTCGTCCAATGCCTGTTTCATGGCGTCGGTCATTTTGTCGGCATACATGATCACCCGCCCGGCAATATTTCGCGCCGCTCTGCCGCAGGTCTGAATCAGGCTTGTTGCCGAACGGAGATAGCCTTCCTTATCGGCATCGAGAATGGCAACGAGAGACACCTCGGGAATGTCCAGCCCCTCACGGAGCAGATTGATGCCCACCAGCACGTCATATTGTCCCTGGCGCAGCTGCCGGATCAGCTCTATTCTTTCGAGAGTCTCCACGTCGGAATGCATATAGCGGATTCGTACCCCCAGATCTCTATAATATTCCGTAAGATCCTCCGCCATACGCTTGGTCAGGGTCGTCACCAGACACCGCTCGCCTTTTTCCGCCCGGATCCGGATCTCGCCGAGAAGATCGTCCACCTGATCGCTGACCGGGCGCACCTCCACCTCGGGATCCACGAGCCCCGTCGGGCGCACCACTTGCTCGATGATAAGCCCTTCGCTTTTTTCCAGTTCATAAGATGCGGGCGTGGCACTTACATAAATAACCTGGTTCAGCCGCTCTTCAAATTCTTCAAAAGTAAGAGGCCGGTTGTCCCGGGCACAGGGCAGGCGGAATCCGTATTCCACCAGTTTGTCTTTGCGCGACCGGTCTCCCCGGAACATGGCGCCCACCTGAGGAATCGTCATATGGCTTTCATCGATGACCAGCAGAAAATCCTCGGGGAAATAACTGAGCAGCGTATAGGGCGGTTCTCCGGGCTGCCTGCCGTCGAGATGGCGCGAATAATTTTCAATCCCCGTACAAAACCCCAGTTCTTCCAGCATTTCCAGATCGTAGCGTGTACGCTGATCGAGGCGCTGCGCGAAGAGCTCCTGCTTTTCTTCCCGCAATTCTTTCAGGCGATCCTGCAGCTCCAGCCGGATGGAAACCAGCGCCCTTTCCATCGTGCCTTTTTCCGCCACATAATGAGAGCCCGGGAAGATTTCCGCCCGCCGAAGTTTCCGGATCACTGAACCGCGAAGGGGATCTATTTCCGAAAGTCCTTCGATCTCGTCGCCGAAAAATTCGATACGCACCGCACGATCCGCTTCGTAGGCGGGAAAAACATCCACAATATCGCCGCGGACCCTGAATACCCCGCGGTGAAAATCAAAGTCATTTCGGGCGTACTGCATGCTGATCAGGTCGTCCACTACTTTATCACGCCCGGGCGCCATTCCCGTTTCCAGCGACACCCGAAGCCCCATGTAGGCCTGAGGCGTACCGATCCCGTAAATGCAGGATACGCTTGCAACAACAATGCAATCGCGCCGGGTCAGCACCGCCCGGGTCGCAGCATGCCGCATCTTGTCGATTTCGTCATTGATTGTCGAGTCCTTGGCGATATAGGTGTCCGTGGTGGGAATATAGGCTTCCGGCTGATAATAATCATAATAGCTCACAAAATAGTGGACGGCATTGTTCGGAAAGAGCGCCTTGAATTCACCGTAGAGCTGGGCGGCAAGAATTTTGTTGTGCGCCAGTACCAGGGTGGGACGGCAGGTGCGTGCAATGACATGGGCGATGGTGAATGTTTTTCCTGAGCCGGTGACTCCGAGAAGGGTCTGGTGAGGGAGCCCTTCCTCCACGCCCTGGACAAGCGCCTCTATCGCCTCCGGCTGATCGCCGGCAGGAGCCAAATCACTGATGAGTTCAAAGGGTGCCGCATCCAAAACTCAGGCCTCGCCATGTCGCGTCATTTTTTTTCGGGGATGATGCCGACGGGGCACCTCTTTTTTCTCTTCTCGGGACACCGGTTTTTTTTCGGACCGGGGCGCTCTGTTTCGTTTTTCTTTCTGACGCACACCCATGTGCATCACCCGGAACACGCCTGGCACCTGTCCCACGGCATAGGCGACCTGATCCATCACCGCCTTTTCCCGGGCTTCATACTGAAAATCGAAGTGGTTGTTTTCCTGACTGCCCGGACCGAAATGGGCATTCAGTATCTCGATATTCAGCGGGCGCAGCGCATTGGTAATATCGGCAAGCAAATTGGGCCGGCTCCGGGTTACCAGACGCATCTGGGCAATGACCGGTGCCTCGCTCTCCCAGGAAACCTGAATGAGCCGGGAGGTGTCCCGGGAAGGCCGGGCGATGTTGCCGCAATCTGTACGGTGAATCGAAATACCGGAGGCAAGGGTCACATAACCGATAATCTCATGACCGGGCATGGGATCGCAGCATTTGGCAAACTGTACCTGAATCCCCGACTTTCCGTCGACCCGAAGCATCTGGCGGCGTGTCGCCTCATCCACTTCGCGGATCAGCGGCTGCGGTGTCACATGGGGCGTAAAATGGGGACGTCTGCTCCGGGGTTCACTGTGCTTATCTTCGGCAGGCGGTAAGGCGCCGATTTCGCGAAGGCGCTGCCTGATCCGGGACCGGGCACGTCCTGTTGTCACCACATCCAGCCAGCTGATATGGGGCTCCTGATTTTTGGAAGTCAGAATTTCCACACAATCGCCGGTCTGGAGGTTGTAGCGTATGGGTACAAACTTGTTGTTTACCCGTGCGCCCGTGCAATGATGCCCGATCTGAGAATGGATCATATAGGCGAAGTCCAGAGGCGTGGCGCCTTCCGGCAGTTCCTTCACTTCACCCCGGGGCGTTACCACATAAATGTAGGGTGTCGCCAGGTCGTGAACCATGCTCTCCATCAGATTATCGGAGCCTTCATCGTCCTGAAGCCAGTCGTACATTTTTCGCAGCCACGTGAGCCGCGCCGTCAGCGAATCATCCGGGTTACGTGCCCCTTCCTTGTACTGCCAGTGTGCGGCAATCCCTTCCCGGGCGATACGGTCCATCTCCTCCGTCCGGATCTGCACTTCCATTTTCCTGCCCATCTCACGGAGCACCGTCGTGTGCAGAGACTGGTACATATTGATCTTAGGGCGGGCGATATAGTCTTTAAACGGCAGGGCGGGATCAGGCTGCCACATCTCATGCACCACGCCCAGTGCCGTGTAGCATTCGGTCACCGTCCGGGTGATAATCCGGATTCCGTGCATGTCGTGCACCTCGCTGAACTCTTTCGCCTGACTCGTCATCTTCTGATAAATGCTGTAAAGGTGCTTGGGCCTGCCTGTCATGCGCGCCGTAATCCCCTTCGCAAGAAGATGAGGTTCCAGCGTCTCTATCGTTTCCTGAATATACTTCTTTCTTTCTTCCCGGCGCATGTTCACCTGACGGGAAATTTCACGGTAGGAGCCGGGCATCAGATAACGGAAGGAACGGTCTTCCAGTTCCCATTTCCATTCCGACACACCCATGCGATTGGCGAGAGGTGCGTAAATGGTTAACGTCTCCTGCGCAATGCGCTGCTGCGCCTCAGGCTTCAGATATTCCAGCGTGCGCATATTGTGCAGCCGGTCCGCCAGCTTGAGAAAAAGGACACGCAGATCCTTGATCGTGGCAATCAGCATCTTGCGGATATTCTGCGCCTGCTGTTCCTCGCGGCTGAGCATGCCTTCTGAAAAACTCAGACTGCTGATCTTGGTCATGCCCTCCACCAGACCGGCTATTTCTTCGCCGAATTCCTGACGGATACGCTCCACTGGATGATGCGTGTCCTCCACCACATCATGCAGAAGCCCCGCCGCACAGGTGATGTAGTCCTGGTCGTTCTCCGCAAGAATCGTCGCCACTTCCAGTCCATGCATGATATAGGGAACCCCTGAGGCACGCGTCTGACCCTGATGCGCTTCATTGGCAAAACGGTAGGCATGGCGCACCACCTCCAGCTGCTCAGTGGAGCACTTCTTATTCAGGATTCTCAGCAGTTTTGCAAAGGCCTCGTGCATGGGTCGTCCCTGTCAGAGCAGTTGAGGAAATCCTCCTGCGTTCTGATATACAAGAGTATACCACTTTGAAGGTCTCCGTCGGATATGTCCCCACCTGCGACCGGATGACTGGGCACTTTTTTACTACCTGAGACTTATTTGCCCCCGAAGCAACATAATCCGCCAGCCCTGCACACCCCGTCATCCCTGCCTTTCCACCGTCATTCCTGCTCCTCCCCCGTCATTCCTGCGAAGGCAGGAATCTTAATCAGGTTATGGGCGTCTTTGAGTTACATTTCGCTCTGATCCACATCAAAGACTTCAGGGCACATAACTCAACACACTTCGTAGATGAGAAATGCCTTGACGGTATTCCCGCGCAGTTGACAACAACGGCACGACCCTCATCAAGAGCAACTCGCGTTAAGATTCCTGCCTTCGCAGGAATGACGCCGGAGG
>MWCY01000107.1 GCA_002070275.1 Candidatus Hydrogenedentes bacterium ADurb.Bin170 | reverse complement strand
CCCGCCTCTGGCTGCTCCGGGTGAGATCTGGCATCAACAGGCAACATCCGCCTGGCTGCCCGGTCCCGGCTTCTGCCGGGCAAGCGGTTCCACGGATTGCTGTATTTATCCCGCTCCCTCCAATCCCTATCGTGAGAGCCACGGCGATGAACAGCCGCCCTGTTTTGATAGGGACGGCGTGCTTTACGAGAGAAAAGATTTTGATCGTGTCTTTTTCTTCACACGTCACGATGGCTACGCAAAAGGGGTTACCCTGGTGCCCAAATATGATCCGGCGGTTGAAGCGCCTCTGCTGCTGGCACAGATAGAGCAGGATTTGCCTCTTTTTGAAGAAGCATGCTGGGTCTCCTCTGCCGACATCCTGGTGCCGCTGCAGGAAGGACTCCGCCGGGTACTCGCCCTGTATGAAGGAGATAATCCGGAAGAGGAGCAGGTAACAGCGGCGATGCAATCACTCCGATCAACGGCGGAATCTCTCTTTAGAAATAAGCAGATGAAGAGCGAAGGCTGGGACGTGATCCGATGTGCAGTTGGTCATCTGCTTGCCCGGGGAAACTCCTGAGCATTACCGATGATACATCACGCCGGGCGAAGCTGTGAAAGAAGGCTTTGTCCCGTTTTTTTGTGTCAATCTTCGCAGCGTGGGAGGCGCAATTTGTTGGACATTCGATAGCGAAATGAAATACGATAGCAATATTGTCAATGCGAAAGGAAGACAAATATGAGTAAAATGCGGATAATCGCCTGCACAGTACTTCTGCTGATGACCGCCGTTTTCGCTTCGGGAGAAACTGCCCTATCGAAACATATGTACAACGGATCCTACACGAACGAGCACTTGAACCGGATCGCCTTTCCGTTGGGAGGATTCGGTGCGGGAATGATTTGCATCGAGGGCACGGGCGCTTTTTCACATGTATCCCTCCGCAACAAAATGGATTTTTTCAACGCCCCCTGTGTTTTCTCCGCACTATGCGTCAAAGGCAAGGACGGCAACGTCGCACGGATTATAGAAGGTTCGATTCCGGACTGGAAATACTTCGGTGCGCGGGACACGGGCAACGGCGCAGCGGGTACAAGCTACGGTTTACCCCGATTTGGCGCCGCATCCTTTCAGCCGCAATTTCCATTTGCGGACATCCAATTGCAGGACGATGCCGTTCCGCTCGAAACGACCATTGCAGCCTGGAGCCCCTTTATTCCCGGCGATGCTGACCGTTCCAGTTTTCCTGTCGCAGGCATTGAATATCAATTCCGAAACCCGGGAGAAACACCCGTCGAAGCCGTATTTTCGTTCCACTCGAAAAATTTTATGACTGAGGGTCAAGGCGGAAGCTCCGTAGCGCCCATCCGGGGCGGATTTATTCTCGCCCAGGAAGCGCACGAAAATTATCCTCAGCACAAGGGTGCGTTTGCGGCATTTGTGCTTGAAGAGGGCGCCGTTGTTGATCACTGCTGGTTCAAGGGCGGTTGGTGGGACAGCCTGACGCTTGCATGGCGCAATGTTCAGGAAGGCATTCTGCGTGACAATCCGCCCGTCGCAGGCGAAAGTCCGGGCGCATCGCTTTTTGTCCCATTTACGCTTGCCCCGAATGAGACGAAGACCGTCCACCTGCTCTTTGCGTGGTATGTGGCAGACACGGATCTCCGCGTAGTCAATGCCGGCGAAACCTGTGCCGGCGGTGCATGCTGCGGACCGGTAACATATAGCCCGTGGTACGCAGGACGGTTCAAGGATATCGATGAAACGGCGGAATTCTGGCGCACGAATTACGCATCTTTGCGCGAAGACAGCGCACGATTCCGGGATGCCTTTTATGACACAACCCTGCCGCCCGAAGCCATCGAAGCAGTCGCAGCCAACCTTACCATCCTGAAATCGCCTACCGTTCTGCGACAAACGGACGGGCGGCTGTGGTGCTGGGAAGGCTGCTGCGACAGTTTCGGCTGCTGCCACGGCTCCTGTACCCATGTCTGGAACTATGCGCAGGCCATCGCCCATCTCTTTCCCGAACTCGAGCGCAGCTTGCGCCAGACGGAATTTAATGAAAATCAGGACGAAAAAGGGCACCAGCAATTCCGGTCGGTCATTCCAATTCGCCCTTCCGCACACGATTTCCATGCCGCCGCCGATGGTCAGTTAGGCGGGATTATGAAGGTCTACCGCGAGTGGCGCATCAGCGGTGACCGGAAATGGCTCAAGGCGTTCTGGCCGAAAGTAAGGCAGAGCCTCGATTATTGCATTCAAACGTGGGATCCCCGTGAAAAGGGTGCCCTCGAGGAGCCACATCACAATACCTACGACATCGAATATTGGGGGCCGGACGGGCATTGCACCAGTTTCTATCTGGGTGCGCTTGCCGCCGCCGTCGAAATGGGCAAGGCGCTCAAGGATGATGTCTCGCGCTACGCCGCTTTGCTCAAGAAAGGTCGGGCCTTCCTCGAAACAGAACTGTATAATGGCGAGTATTTCTATCAGCGGATTCAGACAGACGGCCTGAATGCGAAGTTCCAGCCCCTCGATGCGTCGGACAATGGAAAAGGATACGCTGACATCGTTCAGCTGCTCAACGTGCAGGGTCCGAAATACCAGTACGGAACGGGTTGCCTGTCTGATGGCGTGCTCGGGTTCTGGATTGCCCGTGCGTGTGGTCTGGATGCGCCCGTTGCCGACCCGATCAAAATCCGCAGCCATCTGAAATCCGTTTATTCATACAACCTGAAGCACGATCTTTCCGCCCATGCGAACCCGCAGCGTCCCTCTTTTGCGATGGGCGATGAAGGGGGATTGCTGCTGTGCACCTGGCCGAGAGGCGGCGCGCTGGCAATACCCTTCGTGTATAGCGATGAAGTCTGGACAGGGATCGAGTATCAGGTGGCGTCTCATCTCATTCTTGAAGGGATGACGCAGGAAGGACTCGACATCGTGCGAACCTGCCGTGATCGATATGATGGTGTCCGGCGTAATCCCTTCAACGAATACGAGTGCGGCCACTGGTATGCGCGCGCCCTGTCGAGCTACGACCTGCTGCAGGCGCTGACCGGCGCACGCTATGATGCGGTAGATAAAACGCTTTATATAGATTCCCGTGTCGGCGATGATTTCCGCAGCTTCCTTTGCACGGCAAGCGGCTACGGAACTGTCGGGCTGAAAAAGGGCAAGCCCTTCCTCGAAGTCAAGTCCAGGAGAATCCCCGTCGAACATGTGGTCGTGTCGGGAAGAAAAATGCCGAAGTCCGCACTGAAATAGAAGACTGAATCACATAGCCTGCTTTGTCTTCAGGACACGAACTCGGGTCCGGCTTTGTGTATCAGCCTTCCTTGTCGAGAGGCTGCAGCGCTTCCGTGAAGTATTTTTGAAGCGGTATCGGCAGACTGCTCCAGTCCTGCGTATCTTTCGACGCTGCGGCAGTGCCTTGCGCATTGATGCCGTGGGTGTTCCAGAAGAGAATATTTTTGCCTTCGAGCCTGCCGTCGGAGCTGTCACCCAGAAGGGCGGCGAAAGTTTTTCCGGTATATACACCTTCCAGCTGAAGCCCCAGGGCGGCACGGGCGATATGGACTGCTTCCATCCCTTCCGGCGTGAAGAGTGCATAGTCTTCACCGAAATAATCCTCCCGAAGTGTCAGGGGCATTTCATCGGAGGTAAAGACGGGAAAGGTGGGATCATGATTCCGGAGCAGCTGCAGGCAGCCCTGAAATAAAGCCTTTGCTCTTTTCATGTTTGCGAAGGGGGGTGCCGTGACACTTACTGCCATGACTCTGCTGTTCAGGCCGGCGGCAAGAAGCCCGAGTGCCAGGCCGACACAGCTGCCCAGCGTACCGGCAGGCATGTAAATAAAATCAGGCTCCGGGAGAAGTCCTTCGAGGATCTGTTCCTTCAGCTCAAAAGCCGCATCGACATAGCCGACAGTTCCCGGAGCTGACGAACCGCCTGCAGGAATGATGCAGGGCGGCGTTCCTTCCCCGTGCCACAGCCGATGAAAGCATTGCCCGGCCGTCCCGGAAAAATCCTGCCAGTCGGCAGGCAGCAAGGTTGCGCCTGAGGGATAGCTCAGCAGGTTCTCCCGCACATGGGCGCTGTTGTGCTGCGGCCCGAGAATCACCGTGCTCTTCATGCCCAGACTGTTGGCACATAATGCGGTCGCCAGTGTGTGATTGGAGCCTGCCGCACCAAAAGTAATTACATGTTTTAAACCCTGCTCCTGCATCCGGGCGAGGAGGAAAGACAACTTACGGACTTTGTTGCCGCCATATTGAGGATGGGTCCGGTCATCCCTTTTGATGTGAAGTGCTCCGAAATCGAAGCCGGGCAGTGCATCGCTGCCATCCTGAAGCGGTGTGGGCAGAGAGGCGAGGCCGAGCCAGGGAAGCGTTTTTAATGCGGGAAATGCACGGAAGAGGGCTGGACTGGATAGACTGGAAGAGGACATGAAAAGTGTTTCCTGCAAGGTCGGAACAGGGGCTGCAATGCTTTTTTACTGTATCAGTTGTGAAAGTATCTGTCCTTCGGAAAACGGGTACAGCACTTACCTGAAATACACCTGGCTCCGGGGATCAGGATACTTTCTTTCATATTGTACAGATACCGCCGGCTGAATTCGCTGAAAGACGTGACGATCAGGGCTCCGGTAAGATTAGCAAGCGGCTTGGCAGGCCATGCTCTTCGGGGCACGGTGAAAACAGAAAAGCCCGTAAATAAAGGACGATGTGCGATCCATTGAGATGGACCCGCACACCGCCGAGGTTTTACGGATAGAGAATTTCGTGTGAAAGTAAAATGGTGGAGGATTCAGTCTTGGACTCGGAAAATCTCCATTTCAGCCTATGCCGCTCCGTTGTGTGAATGGCGCGAAACAAGTTGTCGAAGATTGCCGAGTAGTATGCTCCTGACGGCCTCCGGCGATTCATTCCACAAACGCCCAAGTGCGCACTCTGCCTCCGGAACGTCCCATGGCATCATTGGGCCAGATTTCCCTCGAACGAAAGGCCCGTCAGTCTCTGTCAGAATTCGTTCTCTGGGCATGGCGGCAACGAGTTTCTGT
>MWCY01000106.1 GCA_002070275.1 Candidatus Hydrogenedentes bacterium ADurb.Bin170 | reverse complement strand
TAAAATCTCTTATAGAACTGCGGGACAGTTACGAGGGATTTGCAGTGGGTGTGCGTGCTGTAATGATGGGAAAACAGAGAGAATTTAAAGGACTGTCCGGAATTATTGGACCTGCAGGCGATCTGGTTTCAACAGAAAAACAGTACCGGTTTGCTCTTGAAGCAGCTCTGGGCGGAAATATTAACAATGTTGTCGTCCGACTTGCCGATGATGCCAAGAGTGCTATAGAGTTCTTAAAGGAAAATAGAGCGGGACGTGTCACTTTTCTTCCGCTGGATACAATCAGGCCGGCACGCAAAGAAGATGCCGCTTCATTCGACAATATGAAAGGCGTGGTAGGTGCTCTGATTCAATTCGTTGAATGTGACGTTGAAGTGCTGCCTGCCATTCAGTATCTTTTATACAATACGCTGCTTGTAGAGACAATAGATGATGCCATCAGGATATCCAGAAGCGAAAAGCACCATCCCCGCCTGGTCACCTTGGAAGGCGAGGTTGTAACGTCTGCAGGCACCGTCACGGGAGGTCGAACCAAAACAGACAGCCACGGATTGCTGGGGCGCAGTGCCGAAATTGAGGAATTGGAAGAATCCACCCGGCAGCGTAAAAAACAGATTAAAAAGCTTGAAGAGCAAGGATTGCGTATTGCGGCTAAAATACAGGATCTTTCTGACGCACTGAAATCCATCGAGGCCAGTGAAAACGATATCAGAAAAACGGCGGGAGCGCATGAAGTCGCTCTTGCACGGCATGCAACAGAAGAAGCAAACCTCAGCGCTATGCTTGACTCTTTGGAGAAACAAAAAGAAAATCTGAACGCACAGGAAAAAGACCTTGCTGAACGTCTGCAGACGGCAAGATCTAATATTGCAGGCATGGACGGAGACGATCAGGCAATACAGGGTAATTTCGAAGAAACGCAGCAGTTAGCCCTTGTGCAAAAAGAAGAACTGGCTGCTCTTGCTAAATTGAATACAGAACAGCGTGTTGAGCTGGCTGAAACAATCAAGTCCTATGAAGAATTGCAGCGGGATCTCGACCGTTCCAGCCGAGGCGGTGATGAAATGCTTGAAAAAGCCAATCTGCATCATCAGCAGATAGAAGCATTTAAAAAACAGATCTCCGATCTTGAATTAAAAATTAATAACACAATCACTCAATCCAAAGCCTTATCCGAAAAAAGAGATCACGCTCATGAGGCAGTTCTCGTTAAAAATAAAGACCTTCAATTTTTGCAGGAATCCACTGACAAACTCACAATTCAGGTTAAAGAAAACCGTGAAAAGGAAAATATCCAGCAGAAAAAAGTGCATAAACTCGAACTGGATTGCTCCCAGAAAGAAGAGCGTGTCCGGTCTTTTGTGGAGCGTATCGCCACTGAATACAATTTAGTGCTTTCCTCGTTAACTGAAAAGGAAGTTGGCGTTGATGAATATGATGAACAGGAACGAGAAGCCCGTATTCAGGAAAGCAGAAATGCCCTGCAACGGCTTGGTAATGTTAATCTGGCTGCCATAGATGAATATGAAAGTCTGGAAAAACGGGAGGCCTTTCTAAAATCGCAAAACGATGACCTGATTAAGGCAAAAGAAACGCTTTTGGGTGTTGTGAAAAGAATCGACCAGACTACCGAAGAGATGTTCCTTCAGACCTTCAAGCAGATTTCCGAGAACTTCCAGCATTATTTCAGACGCCTTTTTAATGGCGGGCAAGCGCGCTTATTTCTTCTCGATGATAATACGCCTCTTGATTGCGGAATTGAAATTGAAGCGCGCCCTCCAGGAAAAAAACCTCAGACCATTTCCCTGTTGTCCGGCGGAGAGCAGGCTTTAACAGCCATAGCATTGCTCTTCAGTATCTTTGCAGCCAAGCCAAGCCCCTTTTGCGTGCTGGATGAGGTGGATGCCCCGCTGGATGACGTGAATGTAGGGCGTTTTCTTAATATTGTCGATGAATTTACGGAGCATAGCCAGTTCATTATGATCACGCATAATAAACAAACCATGGCGCATGCCAATGCTATTTTTGGCGTTACTCAGCAGGAGGCAGGTGTTTCACAGTTGGTCAGTGTCCACCTGGAAGAAGCGGAAAAAGTTGCAGGCGTATCATAACTGTGCTTTCCCCTACTCTCAAAGTACTGCATCTATTTAGCAACAGCAAGTGGACAGGACCTGCTGAGCCGGTTGTGAACACCTGCAGAGCCTTAAGATCCCTGGGAGTCGATGTCACTTTTGCATGCTCTCCTAAAGCAGGGTCCGGCTTTAATAAAGTCAGGCACATGGCTGAGCTCTACAAGATTCCTGTGCTTACTTTTATGTACCTTTCAAAGCATAGGCACCCCTGGAAAAACTTTCGGGATAAAACAGCGCTGCGTCGCCATTTGCAAGAAGTTCCCTACGCTCTCGTCCACTGCCATCTTCATAATGATCATTTAATCGCAGGAGCCGCACTGGCAGAATCGTCGATTCCCCTGGTGCGAAGCAGCTATGAGGGGGTTGGCTTGTCAGAAAGCAAGAACTGCCGTGCTCTTCTGAAGCGAACAAATCTTATTATTGAGCCGTCTGAGATGGCGAAGAATGCAGATTTAAAACACTTTACTCTGCCTGCAGAGCGATTTTCAGTGATACCCGGCGCTATTGACCTCACCCGCTTTTCTCCGTCCGAGAAGCTTCCTTCCTGGCGCGATAAATGGAAACTTACAAAAGACCATTTTATCTTCGGTATCGTTGCACGCATGCAGACACACCGCCATTATGAAGACCTCTTTGTCGCTTTTGCTCATGTGCTACGTCAGTTCCCGCAAGCACGGCTTTTGATCGTGGGAAGAGGTACCCATCAGGAAAAAGTGGCTTATGCTCCTGTCCGAAATTTAAAATTGGAAGGAAAGGTCATTTTTACAGGTTATCTTGAAGGCGATGAATACACGGGGGCTCTGGGTGCCATGGATGTCGGCATTTACCTGACTCCCGGCAGTGATGGAACCTGTCGAACAGTACGTGAGTTTATGGCAATGGGAGTGCCTGTTATTTCGTCGGCCCGCGGTATGCTTCCTGAATTGCTTGGGCAGGAAGAGCGCGGACTTGTGACGGACGGTTCTCCTGAGGGCTTGACCGAAGCAATGGTGCGCATGATTACACATAAGGCTCTAGTGAAACGCTGCAGCGAAGCGGCGCTTGCGCACGCACAGAAGCATTTTGATTTGAATATTTATGGAGCCAGAATTCTGGCAGCTTATCATCAGCTTTTGCGTTTACCCGGGTAAATCCTGCAATGCAAGCGTCGAAACAGCTGCTGTGTCCGTTGGCAGCGCTTTACCTGTTCTCAGCCGGGAATAAGCTGCTGCCGCTATCATTGCGGCATTATCAAGACAATAGGTAAAGGGCGGAAGAAATAATTCCGCGTCCAGCAATGCTGCCTTTTCACGCAATAACTCGTTTGCAGCCACGCCGCCAGCGATAACAAGACGATGTATGCCTGTCTGCTCTATTGCCAGGCGCAACTTAACCATTAAGCTCTCGACCGCTGTTGCTTGAAAAGAAGCTGCTACGTCTGCTAGATCGGCATCCGGTTCCTGCCGCATTTTATAAAGGACTGCGGTCTTCAATCCGCTGAAACTGAAATCCAACGTGTCTTTTCCTGCCATGCCGACAGGAAAAGCATAGGCGTGCGGATTTCCTTCTTTCGCAGCTTTTTGTATGGAAGGCCCGCCCGGATAGGGCAATCCGAGGAGACGGGCCACCTTGTCAAAGCATTCCCCTACGGCGTCGTCACGGGTTGTGGCAAGGACATGGTACTGATGAGGAGCATGACAGGCAATGATTTGGGTATGTCCGCCGCTGACGATCAAAGCAAGAAAAGGATATTCCGGCTTTTTTTTACCGAAAAAAGCACTGAAGAGGTGTCCTTCTATGTGGTGTACGGGCACAAAAGGAATCTTCCAGGCGGCAGCCAATGCCCTCCCGAAACTTAATCCTACGAGAAGGGACCCCATGAGACCCGGCCCGAAAGTTGCCGCGACGGCATCCACAGGAGGAAGATTCCCAGTGAATAGCAGCCCGGCATCACGAATAGCCTTTTCTGCCAACTGATAAATCACCTCTGTATGCATTCGGGAAGCAATCTCAGGCACAACACCTCCAAATTCCCGATGCACTTTTATTTGCGATATAACAACATTAGATAAAACTTCGGTGCCATCGCGTACTATGGCTGTCGCAGTTTCATCACATGAGCTTTCTATTCCCAGAATTAATCTCACCAGACCAACTCCGAAACAGGCACAATCCGCACCCCTTTACTTTTAACCAGAGGAAGCTGTTCCTCTAAAACAAAAACAGTATTCTTTCTGAAGTGCCCAATTGCCAGACAGCTTCCATTCAGGAGAGCCTGTTCAACAGCGATGTGAAATTGCTTACGCACCTCGGACAAAGTATTATCATGATCCAGAAATATGTCACGTTTGGTGCAGGGCACTTTCTTTTCTATCGCCACCTGAAAAGCACAGCTTTTAGCTGTCGTGATGCTGTCAACGAAATAGACTCCCGCATGCGCCAGTACATCCATAAAAGAAGACATTGCGTCGTATTGTGTTGTAAAAAGCCCGCCTGTGTGGTTATTTACGCCAACAATACCCGGATACATAGCGAGACATTCACGGGTTCGCTGCTGAATCTCCTCTCCAGTCATTGAAACGGTTAGTTCACCGGGGAAACGGTTCTTTCCACCATTTCCTGCCTGCATAGGCATATGAAGAATCGTTTCGAAGCCACGGGACTTCCCTTCGGAGGCAATGTACTGGCCAAGAGGCGTGTCAGGAAGAATTGCGAGCGTAAGTGGATAGTCTAAAGCCAGCACCCTCTCTGTTTCTTCTTTAAAGTAGCCCCCGTCGTCCAAAATAATGGCGAGCCTGGCGCAGGGATGTGCATTTAAATCAGGCGTCGCCGGAAAAGCGTGCTCTTCTCTTTTGGCGGGCTCTATTATGTGCACCTCTTCAGCAGCCACTTCTTCTTCGGGAGGCAGAATAGTAAGTTCTTCCAGAAGTGTCTCCGCGTCTTCTTCGTCTATGATTTGATCTGATTCCGGG
>MWCY01000105.1 GCA_002070275.1 Candidatus Hydrogenedentes bacterium ADurb.Bin170 | reverse complement strand
TTCTTTAATGAAAATACGGGGATCTTCCGTTTCAGGCACATCAGTGACAGGCCGTGCCTCCTCCACACCGAAAAATTCCGTATAGTCGCCGTGAAATCCGTCACAGATATGGCGAAGGTGGCAGCTTGCACAGGCGGGAACCTGTCTGTAGCCGCAGTCCACAGTGGCGCGCTGCTTTGCCTCTTCACGATAAATCCCGTCTTTGTTGACTGCCTGCTGCACTTTTGCGACAGCGCGTTGCACGGCGTATTTAAATCCGGTCCTGACGGGATGTTTGGCTGCATTGTCCCGAAGATAAAGGGGATCCGCCTTATAAAGCCGGCGTGCACCAGTACCCAGCCGGAAGGGCGGAATGAGCCCGCCTTCCTTCATCATCTGAGGCATCATCATCGTCCAGAGCCAACTCTGGTAATCCCATTCGTGAAGATCAAAAGAAAGCTGCTGGTAATTGAAAAAGTTTTTGCGGTGCCGTTTTTCTGCCAGGCACATGGGCAGATAACGGACATTCACTTCCACCCCCGCTTCCTCCAGCATATCGATGGCTTCCGTTAAACGGGGCATGATCTCCGAGTAGCGGGCAACAGTATCGTGGCGCCGCCTTCCTGTATGCTGGTCTTCAAAAGGATTGAAGGCGATGTAATTCACCACGAGAGCACCGGCGTCAATGGCCTTTTGCGCCACTTGTGTGATTACGGGGATTACCGGTTTGCTCATGGTCGAGTTGATCCGGATCGGTATATCTGCTTCCCGGATATTGTCAAGAGCCTGAGAGATTTTTTCGAAAGCGCCCGGCACACCCACCACTTCGTCATGCTGCTTGCCGTAGCCGTGGAGACTTACCAGAAAATCGCGGATGCCTGCCTCGCGGAAACTTTCTGCCCTGCCGGGCTTCGCCAGCTGCAGCCCGTTTGTGATCAGCGTCGGGTACAGTCCGATATCCCGGCAATGCGATATCAGCGGCAGGATCTCCTTGAAAATGGTAGGCTCTCCGCCCTGGATATCCACAGACCGGTTGCCGTAGAAATAGCGCAGCCTGTTCATGATCTCTTTTGCCTTATCCAGCTCCATGAAAGCGTGGAGCGGGTGGCAGTGATCTTCAATACGGCTGATGAAATAACAGAAATAGCAGCGCTGGTTGCATGTCTGACCGAGCCAGACCACACCCCTCCGGGTATAGACACGCTTTTTTGTTTTTTCTATTCTGACCATTCGTTTTCGTTCCTGAGTCGGAAATTTTCAATAAAGATTACAGGTAGTCTGACATGGTGGCAGCGATGCGGCGGAAGAGCAGCAATCCTGCGATAAAGGCGGAGACAGCGATTACGGAAGGTGCTATCAGCAGCTGCCAGTCCGGGAAGCGATATTCCAGCAGAATCTGGCGGTATGCGGTGAGCAGCCCCGCCATGGGGTTCAGCAGGTAGAGCTGCTGCAGCCATTGCGGCAGCCTGCTCTCGCGTACCATTTCCAGCGGATAGAAAATCGGGGAGGCGTAAAATCCCAGAAGCAGCCCCACCGTTACCACATTGCTGACGTCCCGGAAATGGACGTGGACGCATGAAAAAAGAAGAGCCAGTCCCAGAGTCAGCACAAATTGGATTGCAAAAACAAAAGGAAGCCAGATCAGCGCACTGCTCAGGGCACCCCCCAGAAAGAGGTGCACGATAAAGAGGAGCGTCAGACCGATGCCCAGCTGTACCAGCGGAACGCAGCATGCAGCCATGGGAATGATTTCGCGGGTGAAACGCACCTTCTTGACCAGATTCTGGTTTGCCACCACCGATGTGGTGGCAGTAGTGACAGATGTACTGAAATACTGCCAGAAAATAATGCCGCACAGCAGCATGACCACATAAGGCGGTCCGGCTGTTTGCGCCGCATCCGGCACGCGGGGTGCAAACACCAGCGTGAAAACCAGTGTCAGAATAACCGTAAAAGCAAGAGGCTCAAGTACTGCCCACAGAAAGCCCATGACGGCATAGCGGTAGCGAACCCGCAAGTCGCGCCAGATAAGATCAAGCAGCAGCTGCCGCGCCCGGATCAGATCCATCAGGATATGCCGCGGTCTCCGCTCTTCTAAACTGTCGTAAGTAAATACTCGCATAGCGGACATATGGTATCACCCCTGCAGAGGCGGGACAAAACAATGGTTCACTTTCAAAGGCCTATGGGTGGAACAAAACGAGAAGCGCGATTGTTCCGGCTCTTATTTGCTTTCCAGCGCCTGAAGCCTTTCGATTGCTCTGCCCAGGCGATGGCGCTGTCTCTCCAGCGGCGCCGGATCTTTCGTGTATTCTTTCGGGCCGGATGCCACTTTTTCAGGAACCAGCAGCAGTTCATTGAAAAGTTGGCGCTCTTTTTCGTCCAGATTGTCGCTTTTTTGCGCAAGCAGGCGGCGCAGAATCACAAAGTATTCGTAATCCTCTACGCCGTCGCGAAGCAGTTCCCAGCGTATACTGTCCACAGGACCTTCCAGTACTGGCTGCTCCGGCTGTCCGTCCGCCGCGCGTTCAGGCGGGTACAAAAACCTGCCGTCACCATTTCCCCAGGGCTTCTTATCGCCTGTTTTGGCACCGTATCCCGTCTGCCAGGACATAGGGTCTTTGTAGGGATTCTGCATCTGGTCAGGATAAGCGGTGTTGCTTGTCCACCAGTTGGTATGCCAAATCAGGATCCCTTCGATCCCGTATTTCCAGGTCAGCCAGAGCCAGGCACGCAGGTCTGTGCCGGGATGATCTATGAAAAGGCCGAGAAATGGCTGCTTGGGGCCCGTGCAGATATACCACCAGAAGCTGTCTCCTGCGGCTCGGCGCTCTTCCGCGCGCTCATGGTTGTACAGGGACAGCAGGGGACACCAGATATCGGGACCGCCTGCCAGTTCCGGTTCCACCTGCTCAGTCAGCATGCGGCGCATGCCCGGAAGTGCTTTTTTCAGCTGATTAAAGCCTTTCATCACCTGAGGGTAGTCGTTTTCGGTAGGCTCATCAACCCAGTAAATATAAGCGTCATTCAGCCTGCCTGTCTCCCGCAGATGAGATTCCACGGCAGCGCCCCAGGCATTGAATGCGAGGTCATATCCCCTGGATCCTTCCGGAAAGCCCTGATAGCTTTCAGCAGCAATGCCGGGCACACCGAAACGGAAAGAATTAAAATGGAAAGTTTTGAAGACGCGATCCATCTCCTGATCCCAGGCTGACCAATCAAATACAGGGGTCAGCGGATGCTCTGTCAGAAGCTGCGCATCTTCATCACTGACATGTTGGCAGGCATCACGCTCCAGCGGTACCCAGTTTACTTCCGGTGCAACTTCCGGGGCAGGAGTATAGGGGGAAATGCGGTGCTTCCGGAAACTCTCCCAGTAAAGATCCAGCACCGCTTTGCGGTCTTCCTGCTTGTCCAGTCCGTGGTACTGGTAGACCCAGGCAGGGCTGAAACCGAATGCGCTTGTGCAGCTGCTTCTGTCGGGCAGGGTAAAACCGTAAACACGCAGCTGCAGCGGAATCCGGACGGATGTTCCTTCACCTTCAAGCAGAAGCGCACCTTCATACTTGCCTGCCTCTGATCCTCCGGGCACATAAACACGTATCCATATCGGCTGATTGATTTCCGCCTCCAGGTCAAAAGAATTTTCAAGAGGCGGCAGCGGATCAGGCCAGAACCCTTCACACCCGAACCCGTCAGAAGCCTTTTCCACAGCAAGATAACGTACCCGGAGCAGTTCGATGCAATCCGCCGGAATCCGGGCACCGGAAGCACTTTGCAGATCCGTAGTACTCAGATGAAGCCCGGACATGGCTTTGTGGGGACGCAGTACAAGCTGGGTGGCTTCCCATTCGTTTCGCGCCAGTTCCAGAGAGATAGAGCCCGCCTTTTCTTCGGGCAATCCGCGCTCCCGCGATACTTTCCAGCCTGAAGAAGCCCACCACAAAGCAAGCGTATCACTACTGCTTTCCAGAAGCACCCCGTAGCTTTCGTCCAGCAGGATGGAGGGTGCCGGTTCCCGGGCGGCAGCGGACAGAGGGCATGGAACGGACAGAAGACACAGCACAAAAGACAGCAAAGAAATACGTTTCATTGCATGACCCTTTCACCATCTTCGGTTATAGCACAAGACTAGCACATTGTGGCAGTCAAAACAGATTTTTTGAAAAATGCAGAGACAGACTAAGGCTAAAAGCAAAAAATAATTTACTTCGGGGTCTGTTCCTTCATTTCTCCCGGATCTGGATCTGAGTTATGCCTAAAAGCCTGCACACCGCGCGCCTCGTCTCAGGCAATATTTCCGCACTTCCCGTCATTCTTGCTCCCTCCCGTCATTCCTGCGAAGGCAGGAATGACGTGGAAAGGCAGGGATGACGTGGGAAGGCAGGAATGACGGGGATGCAGGGATGACGTGGAAAGGCAATTCTTCCCCTGGGAACGCCAATCTCCGCATTGGCACACAAGCGGGTCATGACGAAAACAGTCACTCAGATTCGCCGCGGAAATACGCCCTGCGACATACTCCAAAAACATAGACCACACATGCCCCTTGCCAATAGGTCGATTGGCGTTCCCAGGCTGGCGGATTTTATGTTTTGAGCCAGAGCATTTTGGTACGGAACCCATATAAGCCTCAGGTAGGTAATAAGGCTGGGGACATACACCGAATGCACAGTCCACTGTGTCCACTGTGTCCACTCACTTTGGTGTGGAATGCATTCCTGTGAAGCAAAAGTGCCCATGCTCGGATCGATATTCCTGCATACGTCGTTACATCCGCCCCCCACGTCATTCCTGCGAAGGCAGGAATCTTAACCAGGGTATGAACGCCTTGCTTTGCATATCGCCCTGATCCACACCAAAGACTGCAAGACAAACAAAAAAATAGCCCTTACTTTAAAAGGCTTTCCCGCGTAGTTGACAACAATGGTACGACTCTTATAAATAACAGCTCGCGTTAAGATTCCTGCCTTCGCAGGAATGACGGGGGGAGGGAGGAATGCCGGGGGAAGGCAGGGATGACGGGGGAAGACAGGAATGACGGGGGAAGGCAGGGATGACGTGGAAAGGCAATTCTTCCCCTGGGAACGCCAATCTCCGCATTGGCACACAAGCGGGTCATGAC
>MWCY01000104.1 GCA_002070275.1 Candidatus Hydrogenedentes bacterium ADurb.Bin170 | reverse complement strand
TTCCAGAGGGTAGCCGTATACGCCGCAGCTGACGGCAGGGAAGGCGATGGTTCTGACGCCGTTTTCTACCGCTACTTCCAGGCTGCGCCTGTAGCATGATGCCAGCAGTTCCGCTTCGTTGCGGGTGCCGTCTTTGTAGATGGGCCCTACTGTGTGAATCACGTATTTGGCTTTGAGATTGCCCCCGGTGGTGATCTTCGCATCCCCTGTGTTGCAGCCCTTGAGAGCGCGGCATTCTTCCAGAATCGCCGGACCGCCGGCACGGTGGATGGCACCGTCCACGCCACCGCCGCCCAGCAGCGTATTGTTTGCCGCATTTACAATGGCATCCACCTTTTCCTGTGTAATATCGCCCTGTACAATTTCGATACGTTTTTTGCAGTCTGTATCTTGCATGGGCAGTTTCCTCCTGTACGGATGATTCTCTGTGTAATACACAATTTTGATGTGAAAAGACAATTTTTTGTTAAAAGAGTGTTAACGCCATAGCAGATTTTGTGTGAATCGCCAGCGGGACAGCATGGGCGGTGCAGAACAGAGAGATTTTTTGAGCATCAGCGTTCCTTTATGATTTCAGGAGGCCTCGTGTCGCTTCAATGACCTTGCCAAAGAAACCTTTCCCAATGCACCTTTGTGCCCTCTTTGCCCTCTGTGGTTGATCTTCTTCGTGAACCTTCGTGCCGCTTCGTTCCTTCGTGGCTCAAAAGATGTTTGCTTGTGCCATATAGTGTGGTGTCCGCTCCGCCCGTGACGTTTACTCCTTCGTTTTTTTGTTTTTTTTCAGTGCATCTGTTATAACAGACCCATGCGAAAAACAGCCCGGTCTGCAGCAGGAGGCAGTGCGCCTCTGCTTTTTTGTTTTTATGGATCGGGCGGAAAGGATTCCGATGCAGCGTTATTTTCAAACAGCATTTTTCCTATTTATTGCCGCCGCCCTTTTTTGTGCCCCGACATTTTCTGAAAAAATTGTGATTGCTCATCGCGGTGCCAGTGGCTATGTGAACGAACACACCTTGGCTGCCTATGCCATGGCGTACGGGATGGGAGCCGATTACATTGAGCAGGATCTCGGGATGACCAAAGATGGCGTGTTGATTTGCATGCACGACCGCACGTTGGATCGCACCAGCAATGTGGCGGACATGTTTCCTGAGCGGAAGCGGGAAGACGGCAAATATTACCCCGAAGATTTTACTCTGGAAGAGATTAAAACGCTCCGTTGTGTGGAGAGTGTTCCGAAACGTTTCCCACGGGAAGCACGCCTGCTTCAGATGGTGACTTTTGAGGAGGCAATTCAGCTGGTGCAGGGGTTGAACCGGAGCACAGGGCGCACCGTGGGAATTTATCCGGAACTGAAAGATGCGGCCGCATATGAAAACGCCGGACTGCCTTATTTAAAAACGTTTATGGAGACGCTGGCGCGTTACGGTTATGAGGGTGCAGATGCCACTGTCTATGTGCAATGTTTTTCTTCAGGCATCCTAAAACGACTGAAAGAGGAGTATAAGTGTTCCGTACCGATGATTCAGCTCATGTCCAGCGACATGGTTGAAGAGGCGGATATGAAAGAAGTGGCGACTTATGCGCAGGGGATCGGCCCGGATAAAAAAGCGATTGCCCGGGATCCGTCCGTGGTGAGTCGGGCACATGAAGCCGGACTGAAAGTACATCCCTACACCTTCCGCTCCGATGCTTTCCCGTCCAAATTCAAAGATGCGGCTGAAGAGATGCATCTGTTTCTTTTTGAATATGATATAGACGGTGGTTTTACTGATCACCCCGATGTGATGCGTCGTGTCATTGATGCCGGCAACTGAATCAGTACCTTCCCATAAGGATTTTACATTATGATGCTGAAAGACAATACAGCGGTCAGTTACGCCCGCGCCTGGGCGCTTTTTCTCGTATCCTATGCCGTCTTTTTCGGGATTACCCTTTTCATGGGCAAATTTATAGAAGCGGACTGGGACATCAGACTGCTTCTTTTTATGAACCCGGATCATTATGTGCCGATACTGGATCAGCTGGTCATTTTCCAGACTGACTGGGGTGCGTTCTATATGGGACTACTGACCATCGCCTGGCTTGTCGGGTATTATGCGAGCCGGAGCAGCGCGGAGGCACAGACAAGAACAAAATATGTCTATTATGTGCTTGCGGTACTGTTCGGCCTGTGGTACGGAGCCGGTATGTTTGTTCAGAAAAAAGGTATTTTCTGGTGGGGTAAAGCTGAGTATACCAGCGTATTTCTTCTTTTGGGACTGGTGCTGTTCGGCGGACTCATGATGATCGGAACGCTCTTCACACGGCTGAGCGACGATGATCAGCGCAAAATAACCCAGGCATGCTGGTTGGTGCTGCTGTGCGTCTTTTTTGTCAATGCCGTCGGAGAAGACACGATTAAAGCCCTTATCAAGCGACCCCGCCCGCTGCATGAGGCAAACAATGCGTGGAATGGTGCGATCCGTGTGCTTCCCGATGAAGTGGTGAAGGGAAGTTATTCCTATATATCAGGACACACTTCCAGCTTCTGGGCGCAGACAGTGGTCTTTTTCTGGCTGATTAAGTCGTGGCGAATTCGTATTCCGCTGCTGGCACTGGGTATATTTCACGGATATACCCGCATCTATACTACCGCCCATTTTCCTTATTGCGTGATCATGGCAACCTTTTTCGGTTTCGGTGTGAGCTCCATGGTCTATTATTGTTTCTGGAATCATCGCCATCTTCCGCTGCTGGCGATGTTGTCCGTTGGTGCCTCGCTTTTGATGGTAGCCAAAGCGTCACAGCGTCCCGTTGCCCTGGGTGTTATTGTAATCAGTCTGGTATGGTTTGCTGTATGGCACTTAATAAACCGCGGTAAAGCCCCGGCACCTGCAGTGAGCGATGCGCTGTATCCCTTCGGAGAGCCGGAAAAGAGAAAGAAGATTTCCGCCTGAGGCGGATTGAATGTGACTGTGCTTTATTCTGCCGGATACAGGTAATAGCGGCGTGCTATTTTCTCGAGTGCGCGAATCTGGCTTTCCTTCCATGCCTCATCTCTGCCCAGTTCCGCCGCCATAAGTTCTGCAACTTTCGGTGCCATATCGATGGCAGCCCGGGCATTGAGAAAGAGTGCCCGGGATCGGCGTCCGAGAAAATCTTCAACAGTACGCGCCGCCTCGTTGCGCACTGCCCAGATCACTTCTCCCGCCTGAATATTCAGATCGGGATGAAGAAGGTGTTCCCAGGCGTTATTTGTCCGGATCAGCTCCAGAAGCCTGCAGGCATCAGCGCCGTAGACGGCAAGGTTGCCCTCATACTGGGAATTGAGCAGATGTCCGTGTATCGGGAGGTTGCGGGTGACGCAGGGCCTGTCCTCGAGCTCCGCCACAAGCGCAGCCTGATTGACGGTATCTTCCGCCATCTTTCTGTATGTGGTCCATTTTCCGCCTGTAATGGTGATCAGCCCTGAATTGGAAATATGCAGGGTATGGTCTCTGGAGAGGGATGCCGTTTTACTTTCGCCCTGTGCGGCGACAAGAGGTCGGATTCCGGTGAATGCGCTCAGCACATCCATTTCAGAAGGATCTTTGGTCAGATACCGTGCAGCATGGGTCAGCAGAAAATCCATTTCCTCCGCCATGACCGACGGTTCTTCCACCACTTCGGGAATGCTCGTGTCCGTAGTACCGATCAGGGTATGGTTATGCCAGGGGATCGCAAAGAGGACTCGGCCGTCGTCGGTATGAGGCACCATGACAGCAGTATCACCGGGCAGAAAGGAGCGATCCAGGGAGATGTGCACGCCCTGGCTCGGGCTGATCATGGCAGGAGCATCGGGCGTATCCATGTGCCTGACCGCATCGGCAAAGGGGCCTGTCGCATTGATGACAGCCCGGGCATGGAGCGTATATTCCTGCCCGCTTTCATGATCCACGGCGACAACACCTTTTACAAGATCATCCTCTTTAACCAGGCTGATGACTTTCATATAGTTCAGCAGCGTGGCGCCATGTTCTTCTGCCGTCTGCGCCATGTTTATGAGGAGCCGGGCATCGTCAAACTGACCGTCATAATAAATAACGCCTCCGCGCAAGCCTTCGGTTTCCAGGGTGGGGATGTGTTCAATGGTTTTTTCGTAGGAGAGATTCCGGGAACGTCCGAATCCAAGTTTGCCCGCCATGAAATCATAAACACGCAGGCCGATACCGTAGAAAGGTGCTTCCCACCAGGAGTAGTTGGGCACGATAAAAGCGAGATCGTGCACGAGATGCGGGGCATTCTGACGCATGAGCCCTCTTTCACGGAGCGCATCCAGCACCAGGGATACATTTCCCTGCTGCAGGTAGCGTACACCGCCGTGTACCAGCTTGGTACTTCTGCTGGAGGTGCCTTTGCCGAAGTCGGACGCTTCCAGAAGCAGACAGCGGTAGCCCCGTGTTGCCGCGTCAATGGCAACGCCTACGCCCGTGGCACCGCCGCCAATGATGATAAAGTCCCATACTAAGCCCCTATCATCCAGAGCCGACATCATCGTTTCTCTTTTCAGCATGATCTGAAAACCTCCCGGCTGTATATGTACTGAAGCAGCATCTATGCTTTATCCGCATTTTCTTTATTGTAACGAATAAGAAAAAGAAAGCCAAGCCAAGCGGAGAAGAAGAAGCACGCTTGTGTGCCAATACGGAGATTGGCGTTCCCAGGGGAAGCCGCTTTCAGTCTATGGTGTGGAACGGACTATTACCCGCTTTTGTGGTCAATAGTAAAATTACCTTTAGAGGAGCATATTTTTCTTTTAATTACCTGAGATTTATATGGGCTCCATACCAAAATGCTCTGACTTAAAACATAAAATCCGCCAGCCTGAAGAACTGCCTTTCTCCGGCACCACTCCTGCACGCACCGCCATCACCGCACTCGTCGCTGTTCCCGCACTCACTGTCATTCCTGCATGCCCCGTCATTCCTGCGAAGGCAGGAATCTTAATCCGGATATGGACGCGTTGCGCTGCACATCGCCCTGATCCACACCAAAGGCTGCAAGACATACAAACACAAAAAAATCCTTACTTCAAAAGACTTTTCCGCGTAGTTGGCAACAATAGTACTGCCCTTAGAAATAGCCCCTCGCGTTAA
>MWCY01000103.1 GCA_002070275.1 Candidatus Hydrogenedentes bacterium ADurb.Bin170 | reverse complement strand
TTTTTTCGAGGGTGAGTTGAGCTTGTTTTGTTATTCTCTCTTTCACACTCGCTTGCATTAAAAAGTTTTTGATTGATGTTTTTCAAGGGAGGCACATTTTTTGTACTTTTTTCATTTTACCCCTTGACTTTTAATAGTTAGTCTCCTTCCTCCCGATTTTCGTCCAACGCTACGAGGCTTTTCTTAATTTCAAAACAGTGGTCTCAATTCCCGATGACGATCATATAATACTCGTCTCAAGCACTTATCTCAGCCACCCATGGGGGTGCCACGTTTTCGCTTCTGTTTTGACGTCGATGACCTTTAAAAAGTCAGAAAAGCGCCATTATCGCACCTAACCAAGCATGTTTCTGCAAGAATCCGGCAGAATCGATGCCATTTTCTCCATAAAACCGGGCACCCCCATGGGTGCCAAAAACATGAAAAATATTTTTGCTGTCCTGTAGTATGGCCTATGGTCAAAGACAGTCAAATTCGTGAGCGCATAAAAAATAGGCCAGATACCCGCGTTCCCACGAGCACCTGGCCATGATCAAATTCCGGCTTATTCTGTTTTACACCGCTATCTCCTCGTCCATACCTTCCGTCAAAGGATCCAGCTTTTCCTGCCGCATGATTTCATTCGCCCTGGCGACAGTCAGGTCCTTGGTCTCATAAAGCATTGCCAGCAGCAGGTTATGCTCCTTATTATTCTGAAATGTCTGCCCTGCGAGGCGGACAAGCTCTATGCCGATATCCGCTCGGACATCCAACGCAATGCAAACTGCCACGATATGTCTCAGCGACATCCTTCTGCCACACCATTTCCTGAACGCCGCCCGGCTCACACCCATGCGCATGGAAAGCTCCTGCTGCGTGATTCCTTTCTCGTCCAAAATCAGCTGCACCGCTTCGGCGATGTTATCCGGCATTGCCATCCTCAGCTTCATCCACACACGGGAGTCCTGTGCAAACAAGGTGTTCTCTTTTACCCGTTCCTTTGTTTCCGGTTCTGCTCTGAGTCCATGCCTGCTCTGATACTTGTCTTTAACCGGCGTCTTTCTCGCGGCCTGTGCATCCTCATAAGCGGTATTGGCGTACCGGCCCTGAACAGTGAAAGAAATGCAGCACTCCTCTATGTGGTGGCGAGCATATGCTGTAAGCCTTCTCAGCTGTCCGTATCTGTGCTCGACATAAGGCTCCACATCCAGGCAGTAGTGTCCTTCCAGATACACGTATCGGCCGCTGCCAAGCGCCGCAGCAAACTCCCTTGATTCCCGGAGCAATGCCCCGGCATCCGAAAGGGCAATCGCATATGTGATGCCGCGTTCCCATGTACTGGCACAGCCGTAGTCCGGTATATGCTGGTTATCGATGTAGACGTAGATTCCTTCTGCTTCCGGATAGCCCAGTTCGATCATTCGGTACTTCGCCATGGACCGGGTAACTCTGAACGTCTTAGCCAGCTGGCACATGATCCAGTTCATGTTTTCTGGAGAGCGGACGCCGTCCTTCATTACCAACATCCGCTCGATCTCTCTGCGGGTATTGTTCTCTTCCATCAGGACATAAGCCGGAAGCTTCTCCGCCTGCAGCTCCATCCAGTCAATCGGCCCATTGGTTTGTGGGAACCTTCTCTTCTGCCGTTTCCTGCTGGTAAATGATGTGAAGGGCTTTCCGCTGAGCATCTGCAGCTTGAAAAACGTCAGATCCAGAAATACATGACAACACTCATGGACGATCGTGCTGTTTTCGATCTCCTTTGTCGGACAAAGATCGATGTTGATGAGAACAGTCATAGGCGGGATCTTTTCATCGTGATACTGGCCCTTTTCATCTCTGATCTTTACCTGAGTCCAGTCAAAGTAGATCCGGCCTTGAATATCACTGCCGGGTTCAAATCGGACCCTCCGCACCTCGAGTCGCATCCGCTTTGCCAGCTCCCAGCCATCAACCGCAGTGGAACCGTCCAAGGCTTCCTTGTAATACTGGGACAACATACGCCTCGCTGCTTTTCCATAGTCCTCCGCATACATGATTGGCAGCAGGTACTGATTTGTAATTGCCGTTTTCTGCTCCGTGATCAGATCCTGAGGAAAGTATTTGTTCGGCGCGATTGCAGGAGCGCTGCAACGTTTATCCCACAGTCCGATCAGATACCGCATTCTGAACTCAGCACTGAACCGCTGTTTTTTCATCACCGTACTCTGTTCTGCCTCTACACCGCCTATTGTCGCCTTTCCGACCGGCACCATTGCTTCCACAATTGCCACGAACACCAGATCCACCGCTGTGGTACATGCCGGTTGTCTGAGAGAGCTTTCCACTCTCGGTTCACCAAGCTTGACCAACTTACACTCTCTTGCTTCCTTTTCTCCTATCGCCACCGCAGCGCCCTCCGGGCAGGAATCCATATATAGCTGGATGGCTCTCTCAAAATCCTCATTAAAGACTTCCCTGAGAATTTCTACGACAGTGTATGGCCGCGATCCACGCTCAAGGGAGTTGTTCATTTCTGCCGTATAGAACGGCACGATGCACGGCACAAGGCCGTTCTGGGTAGAAAGCATCGATACCCCATATGTCCGCATCTGGCAACCCTCCTTCATAAGACTGTGACCACCAGCAGAAGGCGACAGCAACCCAACATCCCTCCTGCGCGATGTGTTTCTCATTATAGTCGTGATGGAACCGGATTTCAAGAAAAACTTGTAAATATTTTTGCGTTTTTATCTTGCATTGTTAAAGAACCTTGTGCTATAATCAGCCCAAGATGTATCAGTGCATCTTTGTCGAGATATCTTCCAGATGCCCCACTCCTGATACATGCGAATAAAATCCAGGCTGCGCATCGCTGTATATCCGTGGCAACCGCAGTCTTCGCCCCAATACCACTAAAAGGAGGCACACCATGGCCAGCATGAAAAAAGCCGGTACAGTTACTCCAAATGTCGTCAGCTTTCCCACGACTGCGGCAGCAACCCCAGCGCCTATTATGTTCGGTTCCCTGATCAAGGAACGCAGAAAAAAAGCAAAGCTCTCTCAGAAAGATTTCGCCGACATGATGCATGTCACCAGAAATACTGTGATCAACTGGGAAGCAGACAAATCCAAACCGGATTACAGCCTGATCCCCGAAGTGTGTAGTTTGCTTAACATCCAGATTCACGAATTATTCCACATGCAAGCGGAAAATGGTTTATCTGATCTCGAAGATAGGGTTGTAGGGAATATCCGTCTCCTCAACCCTACCAGCCGCAGAGTCGTTGACAAGATGATCAGCACAATGGTCGAAGAAGAACTTCTGGCCAAAGATAAAGCACTGAAGGAGACCTTCTCTCTTTTTCTTAAGCGTCCCGGTTCTGTAGCTGCAGGCGTTGGAAACTATGTCCCGGAGGAGGCTCCTGAATATGTGTTTCTGCGAAAAAACCACATCAATGCCAAAGCTGATGGTATCGCCCTGGTTGATGGAAAAAGCATGGAACCGGTCTATCATGACGGTGATTATGTCTATTACGAAGAGGCTTCCTGCGCGGATCCAGGAGAAGATGTACTTGTAGACACAGATGACGGAGCTGTCATCAAGCGTGTTGATGACGACCATACGCTCTACTCCGTCAATCCCGCTATCCCCTATCCAAAGAAAAGTGACCAGAACACACTCGTCATCCGAGGCAGGGTTCTGGGTGTTGTCGCGTCTTCAGACAGGCCCAGCAAGGACGACGTCGGCATTCTGGAGGAATTGTTTGTTGATGAGATCCGGGAATTCAATGAAGAGCACGGCGTGAACGAATGATGTACTTACTCATTGCGTAACAATCCTAACAATTTAAGCAAAGAAAATGCCGGGGCGCACACCCCGGCTGTCTTGAAATGACTGAGAGTTTAATGCTCCCAGCCATGTTATTTATGCTGCCAGATCGATCGCCGCCCGTATCATAGCTGCAATCTTATTCTGCTTTTCCTCCGGAAGAAGAGCCACCCTTGCAAGGACATCCAGCAGTTGTGCTGATATGGTCTGGTGAAATTTTGCTGGGAGAAGCGCCACTATCGGGCAGTCAAACACCTTCGAGTAACGGAGCAGAGATTCCAGATTCATTCCATGTCCATTCTCGTGGCGTGACACCACACGGTAATCACTTCCAATGTATCCGGCAAGATCGTTCTGTGACCATCCATGGGCTTTTCGTTTCTCGCAGATAAGGTTTCCTATTTCTCGTAATTCGTTGCCTCCAAGAAGAGGGGTTTTATCAAGCCATTGCTCCATCTGCCATCCCCCTCTGCCACAGACTGCGAATCGCAGCCTCAGCAGTGGGAGGAGTGGGAATGGTCAAAAGCATTTTATCTGAAACAGCGGAAGTGCTACTGCGACCAGCTCCCGTGTTGCGTGCAAGCCATACCTGACGTAACACCGCGTTCAATTTCTGAACCAAGCCTTTGAAATTACGCTTTGCTTCCCGCCGCCTTTCTTCTAATTCAACACAAGCCTGTTCATGTTCTTCCTCTGACAGACCCATGAAATCCAGGGCATCGATCTCATGATCGATTTCCATAACAGCTTCAACAGCCTTCGTAATAGCCGCTGATATCTTCGAAAGATCGAAGCTGACAATGCAGCCATCACGTTTGATAACCTGATACACTCTGTCAATCACCTGCTTTCCTGAGAATTGAACCTACAGCAGACAGTCATCGTCATAGATTTGCTGTAGGAGATATTATAACAAGATATCCGCCCAGAATAAAGGCAGAAATAATAAACAATCTGTATCTAGTTTCCAGGAGGGGTAGTTCTTATAAACGCGTAACATTCCAAACACATAGAGTAAAAATACGCACCGGAGTCATCACGCTCCGGCTGTTTTAATGAGCCCCATTTTTACGAAAATCGGGTACAGATAGCTTGCTCCGAACGTTCCGAGGGTCTTCGGTCCCTTCACAACGCCATCCAGTTCGACGACTTTCCCATACGCCTTCATCACGGTCGCTCTTGTGATGCTCTTCTCTTTCCGGTCCACGAACATCTCTCCGCCGTGAATCTTATACGTAAAGTCCAGACCTTTGCTGGTGGTGAAAAGGCATCCCTGCAGGTAGATTAACTCCTGCCAGAGCTTCTCTTCTTTTTCGGCATCCGTTCTATTGTTGTTCCTCTTCCT
>MWCY01000102.1 GCA_002070275.1 Candidatus Hydrogenedentes bacterium ADurb.Bin170 | reverse complement strand
TCCTTTTGGTTAGGCTCATAGGCCGTTTTTTTGTGTTCACCAAGAGTGAACCAAACGATGACCCCGTTTGTCCAAATAATTTACAGAAACTATGGTACGTTATCATAATGCTCTATTTACCATGACAAGATGAAAAGCAGTTCGCCCGCAAAGCGAAGCCGTGGGTGAACACACAGACACAGGAGGAACACTCATGATACAGCTTGTATTGATTATGGTCCTGGCACCATTTGGTGCACCGGAAATCGTTGTTGATCAGGATGGCTTGGTAACGCTTATTGAATCGCCGGAAGAACGTGCGAACGAGGAAGCCTTTTCCGGGGCGGTGCGTGCTTACAACGACTATCGCAATAACGGAAAAGGCGATCTGGAGGAGCTGATTGCCCAACACGAAAGGATACTGGAATCCGATAGGGAGCTTGTCCCGAAAGGGCGGCAAATGATTGGTAACCAGCTCGCCGATTTGCGGCGTGAACGCGACGGGGCATCTATCGCCATAAGCCCGGAACGTTATTACGAAATTAAAGAACATATGAACCCCTTTTTCTCCGATAACTTCAAAGATAAAGAGGAGGAGATTGCGTGGCTGCAGTACAAAGAGATTGATCTTGAATATGAGGAACAACGCATAGAGAACCTGCCGGAAGAGGATGCAATCGAAAAGGCCCGGCGGTTCTATAAGCTGGCGCTGACCGCGGCCAATACCCGGGATGCAAAGAGCAGGCAGCAATGTGCCCGCTATCAAGGCCGGTCCCGGCAGAAGGCACTGGAAGCCGCTCAAAAGGAGGATATGTGGCAACGTGAGGCTCTGGCGCTGGTGGAAACCGCCGGGGACTTTCTGCTCTCGGAGTTGAAGAGTCTGAAGAATGCAGCACTCTGTCGCGAATTCATAGCGGCCTATCCCGACGACAAAGAACTGGTGGAGAGGATAGAGAAACTGCTGGGTGAGCTGGAATCCAATTAAAACGAAGGGATATTCAGAATGAAACAGGAAATTCGTATCACAAAGTGGAGCATGTGTTTGCGCCTCGTGCTCTTTATGTGTGTCTGCATGATCACTGCAGATGCCTTTTCCGTGAATGCACCGGTTACGCCGGAGTTGTTGCTCTCCTTACGCGCCAGTCAGGGCATGGACGTTTCGAGAGATCCTTTGAATGTAACGCCAATTATGCAAGAAGGTCAGCTTGTGTCTGTGGAGCGTAAATGGGACAAAGCGGCCCTGGATTCTGCAATGTTCTTTTTGACGCAGGCATTTGACATCCATATTTCCTATGAAAAAGCGGTGGATCAGGAGTTTTCTGCTGAGAAACGCAGTTTTGAGTACAGCGTAGGGGTGAACGAACGGCTTGTGGACGCCCTTGAAAAGCTTGTGGAAGCGTCGGAGGGATATATTCGCTGGCGGCTTCTGGATGGTCGTATTGTGCTGACGGCAATGCCCGATGATGACCGCATTACAGCAGGCGACAGAACGCTGCAAGTAGACATTGATACTGCAACCATGGGAGAGGCATTGTTTCAACTGGAAAAGGCGTACAATGAGCAGCACACAGACGTGCCCCTTGCTTTTTATACGCGGGATTATGGCATGTTTCATTCCAGGGCGGTGAAGGACGACCGTTTTCGTGTAAAAGGTCAGGACACGCTGCGGAACATTATCATATCGCTCATGAATCAATGGGACCCGGCTAAAGCTTATTATAGCTTGAATATTCATAGGTCTGTTCACAAGAAATATGCACGCCAATATTTTAATGACAATTCTCTTTATTATTACAGATTGGAAATCATGGATATGGAGGCGTGCAGAGAAGAGGAAAAACGTATCAGGCAAGGTGTGCCGGATGAAGGCTTTGAAGAGGGCTATCACTGGGCGAATGCACAATTTCCCGAAATGAGCCAAAGGCTCATGGGCTATTTTGATCGCATCTATCCTGACTGGGCGGCCGGGGAAGATGCAGCATCCGCGCAGGAGAAATAGGCACAGGTATGATTGAGATACCCTTCCCATGGCGGATAAAAGAAGTGAAGGTCGGGCAGTCAAAATGCTTGACTTCTAACGACCTTTGTGCTAGCATGGAATCAGATGATCAGCACTGCATATATATAGTAAGGGAAATCATCATGAGCATGCAGCAACAACATCATTCAAATGTGGGGGGGGGGGGGGCGGATTCCCTTTCTGTTGATCGATCATTTTCGTGCCTTGCACCATCCTTTCTTACGGCATAATACAATCCGACAGGATCAGTATCCGCAAAGAGAACATGCAGCCGGACAGGTGGCTGTGAATGAAGTGAACTTCAGGAAAGGAGCTCAACCATGAAAACCACACTCTCCATGAAAGGCATCGGCATTCTCGTTTTTGCGCTGATGGTTCTGAGCGTGCCTGCATCCTTTGCAGCGGACTATGACGCTGAAAGCGTGCTGCAGGCCTACCGCGATTCCTACAACTGGCTCAACAGCGCCACCATGAAAGTGCAATCCGCCAGCGAATCTCTGGATCGTCCTGTTCTTACCAAAGACGAAGCAAAGCGCCTGCGTCTGGAAGAGAACAGCAAATACTACTGGGAGCAAACCCGGGAGGAAACAGAAGCGACCTTCCACAGCAACGGACGTGACCGCTGGCAGTACATCGGTGATCATTCCACCATCGACCTGCATACCGGAAAAGTACTGATCAACCAATATGGTAAGGACATGTATCACATAGAGCAGCTTGTATCTCCTGAACTGGGATTCTATGCTTTTCAATGGTGTGGTCCTCTCTCCGAATGGGGCTCCGTAGAATTCCGGGAACTCGACGATTTCAGCTATAATTCCCGGTCCAGAGAGCATCGGGAACTGCTGCCCGCTGTCGGATACTTCGAAGAATTTAGAGATCAGCGCATCCCCGACATGCTCACGACGGAGAATATGACCCTCCGTGACGAAGTGGCAAATGGCAAGCACTATTGTATTGTGGAAGCGACTGTGCCCAACGGTGCAGTAACCCTCTGGCTCGATCCGGATCTGAACTTTGCCCTGCACAGGAGCATTGCCTTGTGGGAGTTTCCGCGCGAACAGAGTCTTGCAGACGAAAGCCTGCCTCCCTTGCCGCCGCGACCCTATCAGGCCGGTTATGTGACCGAGACGACCATTTTGAAACATGAAATGATGGACGGTTACAGCATTCCTCTGGAAGCGGAAGTGCTGACCTACAGCAAATATGGTGATACCACACGATACAGAACAAAAAGAAAGATTGTCCTCTCCGACGTGCAGCTTAATCCGGATTTCGCAGCCCTTCACGCTTTTGTTCTGACTGTGGCGGAAGGAACCCGTGTAGGCTTTACCTATCCTTCCATTCCGGACGACAACCGTGTGTACCGCATTGGTTCGACCTGGGAAAAAGGGAAAGTCGTCTTTAAATCAGAAGAAGATGCCGCATTGGGCGCACGACTGGATAAAGCCATGGCAGGCGCCACCATTAAAACGGGTATTATGCCCAGCAAACTGCGCATGAAGCTTGTCAAACTGCGCTATAAGATAGCTCAAAAAAGCTTCCTCGGCTGGTATTATTTCAAGAATGCCCTGGCCTTCGACTGGGGCACAGTGCTGCTTAGTCTGACGGCAATTGTTGGCTGTTTCTACGTTGCCGGTCGGATCATCTACCGTAAAGGAGCCGCCTCACGGGATCAGGGAACACAGGCGGAAGTATAGAAGGATAAAGAGAATCTGAAACAGGCACTGCTTGCGGTGACAGAAGAAAGGAGCTCAACCATGAAAACCACACTCTCCATGAAAGGCATCGGCATTCTCGTTCTTGCACTGATGGTTCTGAGCGTGCCTGTATCCTTTGCAGCGGACTATGATGCTGAAAGCGTGCTGCAGGCCTACCGCGATTCCTACAACTGGCTCAACAGCGCCACCATGAAAGTAAACTCCGCCCGGCAAATGCTTGACCGCCCCGTTCTGACCAGAGACGAAGCGATTAAAATGCGCATGGAAAATGACCATGCCTATTCCTGGAAGCAGACGCGTAATGTTTCGGAAGCGACCTTCCACAGCAACGGCCGTGATCGTTGGCAGTACGATGCCACACAATCTTCCATCGACCTGTATACAGGGAAAATTCTGGTGACAGAAGACGGAAAAGATATCAGGCGTATACAGCAACTCGTATCCCCGGAGTTGGGGTTTTACTGCTTCCAGTATAGCGTACCCAACTATCCTGACAAATGGATAGATCTGTACAACATTGATGATTTCAGCAGAGGCAGCCGAGCGATGTGGCACAGCGAATTGCAGCCAGTACTCGGATATTTCCGGGATTACCGGGAGACACGCATTCCTGATACGCTCTCTGTGAAGAATATGACTGTTCGCGAAGAAATACAGGGAACCAAGAGCATCTGTGTTGTCGAGGCTGTAGTTCCAGAAGGTAATATAACCCTCTGGCTCGACCCGGATCTGGGCTTTGCCTTGCAAAGAAGTATTACTGTCTACAACTACAAACGCGACCACATGCCCGTCGATGAAAGTCTGCCGCCCCTGCCGGAGCGGCCCTACACAGTCGCATTTGTGACCCAGACAACGGTTACCAAACGGGAGATGATCGATGGCCAGAGCATACCCGTTGAATTTGATGTCCTGAGCTACCGACAATACGAAGACAGCAAAGAAGACAGATCAGAGAGCAAAGTTGTCCTCTCCGATGTAAAGCTGAACCCAGACTTTAAAGCGCTTCATGCTTTCGCCCTCACCATTCCACACGGAGCCGATGTCGATTATACCTATCCCAGAGATCCCGATAGCAATACGGTGAGATCCATTTCTTCGACCTGGGAAGGTGACAAGATCGTCTTCGACTCCGACGATCAAGAGATGGTTGCAAAACTAGACAAGTTTGTGGCAGGAGCCACCATTGAAAAAGGGTTTCTGCCCGGAAAAATGCGCATGAAGCTTGCCAAATTGCGCTATAAGATTGCTAAAACAAGCTTCCTCACCTGGTATCACATGAAGAATTCCATGACGCTGGACTGGAGCACGCTGTTGCTGAGCCTGATGGCGATTGGCGGCTGTTTCTTTGTCGCCGGTCGAATCATCTACCGTAAAGGAGCTGCTTCGAGAGATAAGGAAAGACCCACCGCTGCATAAGCGAGCTATAGCCTGAAAAAAA
>MWCY01000101.1 GCA_002070275.1 Candidatus Hydrogenedentes bacterium ADurb.Bin170 | reverse complement strand
CCCTTATAAATAACACCTCGCGTTAAGATTCCTGCCTGCGCAGGAATGACGCCGGGAGGTGGACGTAACGGCGATGAGGAGAAATGACAGCGCTGTGTGTAGGACTGATGGAGGAGGTATGTCCCGGGACATTACTCCGACTCAGATTCAAGTGCCTGTCTTTTTCATGGCCCGCTTGTGTGCCAATAGGTCATCGGCGTTTCCGGGGAGAAGAATTGCACACGCTGGGCGTCATCATCTCTGCGCCCGTCACATCCGCCCCCTGGTATCATTCAGATAAAAATAGCGGTATGGCGCATCATTTTTTCTTTCAGCGCGGCGTGCTCTCTCAGGTTCAGTGCAGGATCCGCCTTAAGCAGTGCCTCTGCATCTTCCCGTGCTTCTTCTAGCAGCTGTATATCCTGAAGCAGATCGGCTGCCCGAAAATCAGGGAGTCCGGACTGTCGTGCACCGCAGTAATCTCCGGGACCGCGCAGCGCCAGATCGGCCTCGGCAATCTGGAAGCCGTCTGTAGTTTCGCACAGGAGCTTTATTCGCTGCCTGCCTTCAGGCGTTGTCGGTGCACCGAGGAGGAAACAATAAGACTGTTTGTTTCCTCTGCCGACTCTGCCCCGGAGCTGGTGCAGCTGTGCCAGCCCGAAACGTCCGGCATCCTCTATCACCATGGTGGTTGCTGCAGGCGAATCGACTCCCACTTCAATGACTGTTGTCGAAAAAAGAATGCTGATTTCCCGGTTTTTGAAAGCCGTCATGACTTCCTCTTTCTCCCGGGGATCCATGCGTCCGTGCAGCATGGCACAGCGCACCTCTGCCAGCGCCCCTTCTGTCAGCGCCGTATAATGATCAATCAGCGGGGTCAGCGATGCGAAATGTTCCGACTCCTCCACGAGGGGGCAGACAATATAGCTCTGCCACCCTTCCGCCGCCTGACTGCACAGATAGGCATACAGCTCCTCTTTGCGTGTTTCGGGAATAACAGTTGTTTTTACGGGCAGCCTTCCCGGAGGCATATCCGGGATAAGGGTGATATCCATGCCGCCGTAAAGAGTCAATGCCAGGGTCCGGGGTATGGGCGTGGCGGTGAGGTGAAGAATATCCGGGCAGTCTCCCTTGCGCATGAGCTCATCCCGCTGGCCCACACCGAAGCGGTGCTGCTCATCTATAATCACAAGCCCGAGTTTGTGGAAACGCGTGGACGGCTGCACGAGTGCATGGGTTCCTATGACGACGGGTACCTCACCTCTTTCGATACGCTCACGGAGCTGTGCGGCACGGGGCGTTGACGCTGTAAGCAGCGCCGCCTCAATACCCAGCGGCGCAAGCCGGGGCGACAGCGTCGCATAATGCTGTTCCGCCAGAATTTCCGTAGGCGCCATGAAGGCGACCTGAACCCCCGAGTCCACGGCCGCCGTAAGCGCATGAAGGGCGACCAGCGTTTTGCCGCAGCCCACATCACCCTGCACCAGCCGGAACATGGGGCGCTTCGCCCGCATGTCGTCAAAAATGGCTTTTACAGCATGCTGCTGCCCGTCGGTCAAAGTAAAAGGAAGCTCCGCGCGAAGCCGCTGCAGCAAAGGCCCGTCCGTTCTGTGCGCAACGCCCTGCACCTCTGCTTCCTGCAGAGCACGGCGCTGCAGAATGGCACACTGCATCACCAGCAGCTCCTCGTATACCAGCCGACGCCGGGCAGCCTGAGCACCATCCAGCGACCCGGGAAAATGGACTTCCGCAAGCGCATCAGCAAGAGGCATCAGCGCGTGCTTTTTCCGCAGCTGTTCGGGCAGGCTTTCTTCCGTCCCGGCACCGATTGCATCCAGTGCCGTGCGGATCCATCGCCGAAGGAGGCGTTGGGTAATGCCTGCGGTGAGCCCGTAGACAGGCACAATCCGCCCTGTATTCAGCGGATCGCCCTCTTCCTCTTCCGCCAGCACTTCGTATTCCGGGTTCTGCAGTGTGAGCCCCTTGTATTCGCCGACGGTACCGGTAAAAATACAGCGGGTCCCTTTTACTAGGCTGCTGTTTACGAGAAAGCCTCTGCCGAAAAGAGAGACCTTGAGACGGCCTGTACCGTCATCAATTTCAAGCAGCGCCGTTGTTTTTCCGCCCCGCAGGCGCAGCGACCGTGCGGACACAATCTCACCTGCCACAGTAATTTTTTCGCCTTCCTTCGCTTCGGCAATCTGCCGGATCAGGGAACGATCCTGATATTCACGGGGAAGGTGAAACAGCAGGTCTTCAATCGTTTCGATGCCCAGCGCCTTCAGAAGCAGCGCCCGCTTTTCGCCGATGCCCGAAAGCCGATGCACCGGATCATCAGGCTGCAGGGGCGGCTCAGGAAGCATTGCGCCGGTACTGTCAGACATGCTCATGCCTGATCCTCTCCCAGATCCAGCCAGCCTGAAGGACGCAGCCTTTCGCCGGACTCCTGAAGTATTTTCAGGTACTCGGGCAGCAGGGACAGAGGCCGCGCCTCTGCAGCCACATCGGCAGGAAGCGGCATGGTTGCAGAAATCAGGGCAGGCTTGCCCTGCTTGAGGGCATGCCGTGCTGTGGCAATGCTTCCGCCCTGCAGCCGTGGGGCAACAACACAAACGAGCCACGCCTGCGCCGCAATGTAAGCGTTGCGTGCCAGTGCGGCAGGGGTGCTCCAGCCGACAAAAGGCAGATATTCGCTGATCAGAAGCAGTCTGCCTTCCTCAAGCGCTTTCTGCCAGTCGGGTGAAAGCGCATAGGTGCTGATCCCCTGAGGCAGGCAGACAATGGTGCTCCGCCCGGCATCCAGCGCCCCGTTGTGTCCTGCCCGGTCTATACCCGCAGCACCGCCGCTGACCAGCACAAAGCCCGCTTCCGCAATCAGCTCACCGCAGCGGTATGCCTGCCCGGCTTCCTCGTCATTGGCTTCACGGCGCCCCACCACCGCACATGCCGGGCGGTCGAGGAGCGAGGCATTTCCTTTTAAAAAAAGAAAGGGCGGAGCTTCTTCCCGCAGCATGGTCTTCCAGCGGAGAGGGGCGAGAGGGCTGAACAGTGTGACCGCACAAATATCCCCGGGAAGAGAAAGCAGAAGCGTTTCCGCTTCCCGGATCTCTTTTGCGCCGCAGTGCCGCAGTGCTGCCAGAGCCTGGGGTTCGAGACCGGGCACACGTTCCGCAAGTTCCAGTGTTTTCATGCCGACCGCATCATTGAGCGATACCGATGCACGCCCCAGCGTTGACACAAGACGGTTGAGCCGCTTTTTGCCTATACCTTCGGAACGGCTCAGCACCCACAGAACAGCATTCTGACGGAGAGTATCTCTATCGCTTTGTTTCATGATTCCGCTTTTTCCATATACATGCAGGGCAGGGGTGCCGTCCGGCATGCTGTAACCTGACTTCGGCGCAGATGTTGTAAGGGAGTGGAAGGACTTGTTTTTGTTCCTCTTTCTGCTTAGCGTCTGGGCCTGCGCGCACTTGTTCCGCCATGATCCCAGTTGCGCCGATACCGAAGCCAGGCGGCAGGGCGTCTCTTGTATTCCAGATCGGCGCTGAAACCGCCTGCCCCTTTCACACTGACTCCCCGCGTGCCGCCCGGTCCCTTTTCCACCACCACTGCGCCGGACTCGGCAGGCTCCGGTACGGTGTTTTCCCGGCTGCCGCGCCGGTCAGGCACCAATCCTTTGTCCAGCTGCCGCTGCCAGTCCCGTGTAAAAGGCTGATTTCGTGTGTCCGTACTGAGACAGCCGCAGAGCAGCATGCCTGTCCCCGCAGCCAGCACCATCAGCCGGGCTGGCAGCGAAAACAAAGATGTCCCGGGTTGCTGTTTCATGCATTCCATGATACCATAAAGCAAGGTATAAAACCCCTTTTAAACGAATGCCTCAGGGAGAGTTATCATGCCTTCTTTTGCCCCCGTAGTCTGGAGAAACCGGCGCCTTTTTATTCTGGATCAGACCCTGCTCCCGCACCTGCGGCAGGAAATCGAATTGACCTCCGCAGAAGCCGTGTGGGACGCCATTCGCCGCCTTCAGGTACGGGGAGCCCCTGCCATCGGGGTATGTGCCGCCTTCGGAGTGATTGTCGGCATTCGCGGGCAACGGCCCGGCACCGCGGAAGCATTCCGGAAGGATGCGCAGGAAGTATGCCGGTATCTGGCGACTTCCCGCCCCACAGCGGTGAATCTTTTTTATGCCCTCGACAGAATGCAGGCGTGTCTCAACCGTGCCTCGGACAGTGACATGGAGGCTCTCTATGCCCTGCTGGAAAAAGAGGCGCAGAATATCTTTGATGAAGATGTCCGCATGTGCCGCGCCATCGGTCAGCACGGTGCCGCACTCATACACGACGGCATGGGGATTCTCACCCATTGCAATGCGGGAGGGCTTGCCACGTCAGGGTTCGGAACGGCTCTGGCGCCTCTGTATATTGCTGCGGAAGAAGGGATGCGGTTCCGGGTATATGCCGATGAAACGCGGCCTCTTCTGCAGGGTGCACGGCTCACTGCCTGGGAACTCACCGAGGAAAAGATGGATGTAACGCTCTTATGCGACAATATGGCGCCGTCGCTTATGGCGGCAGGAAAGGTCGATCTTGTGATAGTCGGGGCGGATCGTATCGCTGCCAACGGAGACACCGCCAACAAAATCGGCACGTATGGCGTTGCCCTTTCAGCGAAGTATCACAGCATTCCTTTTTATGTGGCGGCACCGGTCAGTACCTTTGATCAGAAAACGCCCCAGGGGTCGGCAATTCCCATAGAAGAGCGGGACGCCGATGAAGTGCGGTTGCATGGCGGCACGCTTTTAGCACCGGAAGGAGTGAAGGTGTACAACCCGGCCTTTGACGTGACCCCCGCTTCGCTGATCAGCGGATTCATCACAGACCGGGGAATCGTGCGCCCGCCATACCCCGAGGGCATTCAGGGACTTTTTATAAGCCAGCCCTGAGGAGGAGGGCGGGAGCAGTAAGATAAATGCCGGTTTTATGGCAATGCCCGGATTCCCCCCGTCCTTCCTGCCTCTCCCCGTCATTGCCGCTTTCCCCGTCATTCCCGCTCCTCTCCCCGTCATTGCCGCTTTCCCCGTCATTCCTGCTCCTCCCCCCGTCATTGCCGCTCTCCCTGTCATGCCTGCCTCCCCCCGTCATTCCTGCTCCTTTCCCCGTCATTCCTGCGAAGGCAGGAATCTTAACCAGGATATGGACGTCTTGACTTACATATCGCCCTGATCCACACCAAAGACTTCAAGACATATAAAAACAAAAAAAGACTTTCCCGCGCAGTTGTCAACAATAGTACTGCCCTTATAA
>MWCY01000100.1 GCA_002070275.1 Candidatus Hydrogenedentes bacterium ADurb.Bin170 | reverse complement strand
AAGACTCATCAAAGTAAGAAAGCAAATGGCGTGACGAAAGCCGCTACGGTAAGATTAGCAAATGGCTTGACAGGACCTATCAGCATGGGATTCGGCTGTTTGGTAGCCTAAAGTGGATAATAATCCCGAGGAGGATAGTCTGGTGAGAAACGTCCAGTTTGTTGCGTTGTTTACTTGTGTATTGACAGGATTGGTTTTTTCTGCGTCAGCGCAGGATTGCGAATTCCGGAATGAGTTCGGAGAGTCAAATCTGAATGGCGGGGGGGAAGCCGTTGCTGCGGCGATGGCAATGCTTCCCAGTATGGGCATCAACAATGTCCCTGCAATGTTTCAAGGTCCTTATGCGACCTGGGATATCAACTCGGACGGCATACCGGATAAAGACCAATTTGAACTTTTAACAACGCTTCTTTGCTTGCCCGAAGGTGTGCAGCATCCGCTCCTTGATGTGGCGGCCATGAAAGAGGGCTTTGATGCCAATCTTGCCCTGTATTGGAATCTCGTTGATGTTGTCTTTGACAACGAGGCTGATATCGTTGCTTTGGCGCCTCAGGCGAAAGCTGTCGGGCATCAGTTAAGAATAGCGGTCAACAGCCGCGGGTATCGTAACCGTCCTCTTGATCCGGGCGTTTTTCTGGATCAGGTTATCCCGGAACTGTGGGAAGGGAAAACCTACGGTGAATTGGCGGACACGCTTTACGAACTGGGTGCCGATATAGAGTATCTGATTCTTAAAGGACTTTATGGAAGCCCCACATCTCTTTTGCGCACGACTCTCGTAAACGATTTGACAGCGGCTTTTGTGGCAGCAGCGATGGGGCTCGATGATACGTTGCTGACGGAGCTTTTTGGCGTAGCAAGCTTCAGTTCTCTGCAATCAGGACTTCTTCTGACGACTCTGGACTGGGATTTTCTGATTGATCTTTTTGCTTTGTACGGGTTAAATGCGGGGCAGGCAGCAGTCTTTGGCGATGCCTTTTCCGCCCTGGACGTCCCTGATGATTTCGTCCCGGATCCGGATGAGGATGTTTCGTACTACGAATGGAACGGCATCTTTTATGATGACGTGTACCTGCTGGGCGATATTGAAGATCTCATTGCCTCAGTGCTGGATGATTTGCTGCCCTTTACCATGCCGGTCAGAGTCGTTCATGCCAGCCCGGATCTGGGAGCGATCGCTATTTGCCAGGACGCTGCTACTTTCATTGGAGATCTTGCCTTCAAAGATATTTCCGGCTATGAAGCCGCCTCTGCCTGGCAGCCTGATTTTCAATATGAATTCGGTCTGATTCATCAGGGCGGTGACTGCCTGCTTCCGCTTTTGTCCGACAGTTTTGATCTGGACAATACCAGCACGCTGGTGGTGCTGAATCGGGCGATCAACCCTGAGTTTCTGATGGTCGGGGATGATCTCGAGATGTCCCGGACAGGCCACGCACGCATCCGCTTCCTGAACGCAAGCCCCGATGCAGAGCCGCTTACCTTAACCGGGCAGGTGAATGGTGCTGCGGCGGCTCCACTTTTCTCTGACATAGCCTTTAAAAATGTTACCGGCTACACGGAGGTGGTGCCCGGCATTTACACGCTGGGTTTCACAACCGGCGATAAGAGCAACAAAGCACTTCCTCAAGAGCAAATCGTGCTAAACGCCGGGTCGGTCTACACCGTGTTTGCCATGGGGCTCTCAGAGAATATGGAGATGGCGGTTAACGCCGATACAGAGCCCGGAACTGTGACCGTCACCGCTGATCCGGTGCGCACGAGCTTCTTTGCCGGGGAAAGCGTTCAGTTCACTGCCGTTTGCAGCCCTGAACTGACGCCTGTCTCTTATGCCTGGCTCAGAAACGGCGTAGCCCTGCCTGGTGAAACCGGTGCCGAATTGAGCATACCGAGTCTGGCAGCAGCCGACGGCGGCAGTTATACGGTCATAGTCGAGGCGGGGGTCGCCAATGTTGTCGGACGTGTCCAGGTTTCAGCTTCCGCCCCTGCCATTCAGGTGATTAAGCCGGTTGTGTCCATTGTCGGCCGCCGCGAGCTTGCCTCAGGCGAAGACCTGCGTCTGAATGCGGTCGTTTCGGGCGGTGCCACGGTGCTTTCCTACAACTGGACCTGGGCGGATGGTCCGCTGCCGGGCATCAGCACAACGGATCCTCAGCTGGTTATTCTGAGTGTGGACTCGGAGCGGCGCGGCTCCTATCGTGTGGAAGTGGAAGTCGCTCTCCCCGGTTATCCCTCTGTCCGTAAACTGGTCGCTGCGGAGGTTTATGTCCGTATTGATCTTGTTCCCATGCCTGCCGCAAGCCTTATAGCGCTGGGTTTGTTATTTGCAGTGCTTTTTGTTGCAGGAGGAATGCGGGTTCAGAAAAAAGTTTCTTAAAAGGCGAGAAATAGTTGACATACGCAGGTTGTTTGTACTAAAGTTACAATAATTAAGTGGTAAGGTATTGTAGTTAACTGGTGTAGGAAGTGAAAACGTTCCACTGACCGTGGGTGGGTTGCGGGGCAGACTGGCACCCGACCCAGACGAACGAAGAAACAAGGAGAAACATTTATGTTGCGGAAATGGATGAATACGTGCGTTTTAACAGTGCTTGTCTTAGGCCTGACGGCAGGTGTTGCCGTTGGTCAGACCTGCATCTACAAGGACGACCTGGGCAATCCGAAGATGTGCGTTGCCGGTGCTGCTATCGCTGATGCACTTGCGAGCGTTGACACAGGCGGAAAGTTTGCCCAGTTTCACAATTTCAGTACCTGGGACCTGAATGAAGACGGTGTGAGCGATAACGATCAGCTGATGCTGCTCACCGAATTGCTGTGCCTGCCTGATGGCGCCAAGCATCCCTTCATTGATATTCAGGCGGTAAAAGACACCTTTGATGCCAATCTTGTCGTTTATCAGGATTTGATGAACAAGGCGGAAGCGAATCTGGCTGCTGCGTCTGTTCTGGCACCTCTTGCCAAGTCGCTTGGCAAACAGATGTTGGATTCCGGAAAGCCGGAATTGAATCAGCCGATAGAGGACGCTGCCTTTTTGAGTGCTGCTGTTCCTGCCAATTGGGCGGGTAAAAAATACAGTGCCCTGGCAAACATGATTTACAAGGCAGGCGATGGCTATGTGTGGCACGAGAGCAAGGGCAATATTGAGACCATGCGCCTCGCTCTCACCTCCGACGGTGCTGCTTTCCTGGGCGCTGCCGTTCTCGGACTGGGTGATGATACCTATGTAGACAGAGTCCTTGGCTCCGTGTGGGGTGATCGCGCCCTGCGTGCACTGGCGCTCCTCGATCTGGACTGGGCGTATCTGGAAGCCCTTTTTGCTCTGGATGCGGGTGAAGTTACGGATATACAGGATGCCGTCGATACGGTTACCGTTGACGAAGCCGATGTTCCTGAATACGGCGTTGATTTTGAAACGCTTGAAGAAATTCAAGCCGATTCCGTCTGGGACGAAGGCGGTACAACGCTTGCGGATATGCTTGCCGATGCCAGCGGGGATGAAGTGATTGTTGCCGACGAGATGGAGGCGATGGTTATTTATCCTGTTTATATGCCCAATGTAGTGGGCGAGAAATTTGAAGATGCGCTGGCTGCCATCAGTGCGCTCGGTCTTATCGTGACCGACGGTGTTCCCACTTTCAGTGATACCGTAGATCCGGGCTATGTCATTTCCCAGACAGTGGCGCCTGGTACTATGCTTTATCCTGGTGACGGCACGGTTCTTTTTGTGTCCGTCGGGGAAAACGCCTGCCCTGAATTTTTTGTCACCCCCGAAACCACCATTTTTGACGTGGGCGGTGCCGCTATTGCCGACGCTATTGCTTTTATCGACGTTAATGGTGACTATCCGCAATATCATACCTATGCCGCCTGGGATCTGAATGAAGACGGTGTTGCTGACAAAGCGCAGTTCCGCCTGCTGGCGCACCTGCTTTGCATTCCGCCGCAGTATCTGCATCCTACCATTGATCTGGCTGCGGTGCGTGATGTCTTTGCGCTTAATTTGAACACCTATCAGGAGCTGCGTGCTCTGGCGGTGGCGAATATTGATATCGCCAAAAACCTGGCACAGCCGTCCATTGACGTTGCGAATTTGATGCGCCTGCCTGCTAATGCTGCAAAAATCGTTGAGCTGATTGAAGATGATGCATTCCTGACCAAAGGAACGGTTCCGGCCGAATGGGCAGGGCTGCGGTATAGCGACCTGGCAAATTTCCTTTTCAAAGCCGGCGATGGTACCAAATACCACGATTCGCACGGAAACTTTACAGCAGCACAAAACGCCTTTGACAGTGACGCTGCAGCGTACCTGGGTGCGGCCGCTTTCGCACTGGGCGACGGCTCCATTGTTGACGATGTTCTCAACAGTTCCTGGGGTAAGCGCGTTCTGCGCGGGCTTGTGCTGAAAAATCTGGACTGGGATTACCTCGCGGTGAAATTCGGTCTTCCCGATGCGCTGCGTGATGCCATTAAAAGCGAGGTCGCCGGTTCTACTGTTGATGTCGACAGCATCCCCGATTGGGGAATTGACCTCGATGCTGTTGCAGCCCTTGATCCTGGTGCGATTATTGACGGCGGAAAAACACTTGCCGAACTGCTTGCAGACCTCGGTGGCGATATAGACGCAATTTTTGACCTGGTTGAAGAAGACCTCTATCTTCCCGCTGAAGGCGAAGTTGAGGGTGAAGTTGAAGGCGAAGTTGAGGGTGAAGTTGAAGGCGAAGTTGAAGGCGAAGTCGAGGGCGAAGTTGAAGGCGAAGTTGAAGGCGAAGAAGAAGTCGACGTCCCCGAGTGCCCGGAATTCTATCCCGGCGGAAAACTCATTTTCCGGACAGGTGGCAAAGCGATTGCCGATGCCATCCGGCAGCTTGATACCGAAAACGAGCTGGTAGAGTACCATGTGTACAAAAACTGGGATGCCAACGAAGACGGCATTCTTGATTCCATCCAGTTTGCTCTCCTTGCCAAGATTCTATGCCTCGACCCGAGCCTGGTGCATCAATATGGCGGCATCAACCTGGCCGCTTTACACGATGCCTTTGATCTGAACCTGAACCTTGCGCGTACGCTGCAGGAAAAGGGTCGCGATCATCTGCAGACCACAAAAGATCTTGCTCCCCTGGTGAAGGCACTGGGTGAATGCATGCTTGCGGCCACTCCTGCCGAACTGGCAACGGCCCTTGACTCCGGCGTATTTCTTGGCGGTGCCGTACCGGCATCCTGGGACGGGTTGACCTACAAGATTCTTGCAAATTTCCTGGTCCGCTCCGGAAACGCTGTAATGGAGCGCGATGCAGCCGGTCATATCGACATTGCTGTCCTTGCTCTTGATAACGATCCCGCCGCCTACCTGGGTGCCGCTATTCTGGGTATGGGCAATGAAGCTTGGGTAAACCATGCTGAAAACAATGTCTGGTACAAGCGTGTGATTCGTGGACTGGATCTTGAAAACCTCGACTTTGATGCGCTGGCAGCACTTTTCAGCTGTGACCCCGCTCTGGCAGCAGCCATCGGCGCTCTTCGCGACACAGTGACGCTCAGCGCAGACGATATGCCCAAACTGGGCGAAGACTTTGATACGATTGATGCCCTCAATCCCGACTCTCAGTGGGGTGAGGCAGGTGAAACCCTTGCAGATCTGGTTGATCGTTTTGGCGGAGATATCGAAGCAATCTGGGGTTATGTGAAACCCCTCTTCATTCCCGCAGTTGTTGAGGGTGAAGTCGAAGGCGAACCTGTCGAAGGTGAACCTGTCGAAGGCGAACCCGTCGAAGGCGAACCTGTTGAAGGTGAACCTGTCGAAGGCGAACCTGTCGAAGGCGAACCTGTCGAAGGCGAACCTGTTGAAGGCGAACCTGTCGAAGGTGAACCTGTTGAAGGCGAACCCGTCGAAGGCGAGCCTGTCGAAGGTGAACCCATTGAAGGCGAACCCGTCGAAGGCGAGCCCATTGAAGGCGAACCCGTCGAAGGCGAACCGGTTGAAGGTGAACCGGTCGAAGGCGAGCCCGTCGAAGGCGAACCCATTGAAGGTGAACCGGTTGAAGGTGAACCTGTT
>MWCY01000099.1 GCA_002070275.1 Candidatus Hydrogenedentes bacterium ADurb.Bin170 | reverse complement strand
TCTGCCGGATACGACACCGCAATAATCGGTAGCATGCATCTGTTCCACCGAGGGTATATTTACAGTGAACTCGCCGGAAGCCGCGATCAGGTCGTGAGAATACCGTTCAGGACGAAGGGAAATAGATATCATGGGCGGCCTGCTGCACACAGTACCGGCCCATGCCACAGTGCAGAGATTAGGTTTCCCCTTCCCGTCAATGGAAGCGACCAGAACAACCGGCACCGGATTCAAGAGTGTGCCCGGTTTCCAGTCCACTTTATCATAAACCCGTTTAGGTTTTTTCCCGACCGGTTTTTCAGATGTCGGATGATAGGAACGTGGGGGATCTTTTTTCATACCAGACTTTCAATGCAGCATTTCAGGAAAAGGATGGATGCGCTGCTCTCATTTTTCAGATTGGGGAAGGCGCACTCCGGCATACCGAAACCGGTTATTGCCGGGCGTGCCATAAAAGTCAACCATATAAGACGGTGCATTGCCGGAACGGGTATTTGCCAGACAGAAAGAAGGAAGCGGCTCCTGCAGGGGCAGCGGCAGCACGACTCTTTCCTTTGTTTCCGGAAAAACACGAAGCGCTTTATTACCCGCGTCAGCACCGGTCAGATATAAAATCACATGGAGAGCGCCGTCGGGCGTCTCCTGAAAGCGTGCCTGTGTCGGACGGCTTTCTTCCGTGCCTTCAACAAGCAGCTCCTTATGTGTAATTTCACCATTGCGAACCCGTACCAGCCACATTGAATCTATCACCGATCTGTCCGGAAAGAATTTGTCTCGCATGAGTTCGTTCTGCACTTCCCGCCGGGAATACAGCACCCACGCTTCCCCTTCAGGAGAAACCCACAGGTCCTGATTGGTAATATGGCCGCCGGTATCATCAACAGAATCGATCTCCAATACAACCCCGAAGTTTTCACGACTCAGATCAGGCGTTCCAACCAGGAAAAGGCGCCGGAACACATAATCCCATTGCTGCTTTGTCTGCTCGAATTTATATTCACGCCAGGCATCAACAGGTTCCACAATATCGCCCACGGCAAGTACCTGCACGGCTTTACCGCAAACCGCCACCTGCGGATAGCAGGCGCGTACGGGAAACACAATGCTGCCCGTCGCCAGCGTTTTCCCTTTGCTGTTCATGAGGCAGGCATTTTGCACGCTGGTCGTCGCATCAATATTCAGCATCAGCAGATGCCCGGAGGCTGCATCCGCCGCATACCCTCTGTAAGAGTGGTCGGTGAAATGATGCTTCTTACCCCATTTCGGATAAAGCGCTTTCTGAAGATACTTTTCTCCGGAAAAAGAAAGAAGGTGGGGCCGACAATGCCCGTATTTCACGCCGGGCGCTTCCTGCGAATCATTGACATACATAAAAAGGTGATCCGGCGGGACAGCGGCAAGCGAGGCAGGTTCGCGCTGTCTGTATCCGTCCGCCTCGGCGACAATTTTCTGTTCTCCCCCGGAAATACGCATCAGCCGCCACCGTGTATTGCTGAGCAGAGGAACCCCCTCCCCGGTCTCCATGATGCTGACGAAGACATCGTCACCCAGACGTGCCACCTGCGTGCAGCCGTAAGACCAGAGGGGGCCTGAACCGTTTTCGGGCGGCAGCAGGGTAAATATGTCGCATTCCGTTTCTACCACTGCCTCATCGGCACACGCCATGCCGGAAAGAATCACTGTCGCGACAGCAAACACCGACAGAAAAAATATACGCATCATGCAGTCCTTCCGCATTTTACGGGAGTGCTTTGAAATCCACAACACCAAAATGACCGCAGGCATTATGCGCTGTAACGATCTGAGGAATATCCTGCTTCACATCCAGCGATGCCTGATGGATATGCCCTGCCAGAACAAGCAGAAGATTGGGTGTGCTGAATACTTCTTTATGAAAGGCGAAGGTTGTTTCGGTGTGCCCTTCCTTCCGCCAGATTTCACGACGCTCCAGCTCCCAGATATGGTCGGTGGCAGCGCCCCATTGGGGATGCCCGCATCCGAAGCCTACACCTCTGCCCGGAATATACAACGGTATATGCATCAGCAGAACCAGGGGGTTGCCTGTTGCCGCTTCACTTCTGAAAAAGTCAAGCTGTTCCGGCAGAATTTCATAGATGGAGTTGTCGATAAAGACAAAGCGGATACCTTTATGCTCCTGACTGTGATAAAGAGGGTGCGCTCCCTGATACAGGGGCACCAGCCGCCGGGCAGTCCATGTATCGCGCAGCTCTTTTGAGCTACCGGGCAGCCCTTCATAATGCCAGTCATGGTTTCCGGCCACATAGCCGAAAGGGATTCCTGCCGCATTCAGTTTATCCAGAGCAAACTCTACTGCCGCTTCAGAGGGAAAACTGAAGATATCGCCGGTAAGTGCAATAAAATCAGCTTTTTCCTGCTGAGCCCGCGCCAGAGTCATTTCAAATATTTCCGGATTGGGATAGGTCTTGCCATCCTCAAAATGGACATTGTTTTGAAAGGCTGCCGCCATGCGTTTGCTGTTGTCGCGCCAGGCTTCACCCCGCGCATCGTCAAGAGCAAGATGGCTGTCGGTGATCTGGAAAAGCCTGAACGGCTCCGCCACCGCAGGGCTGTACACCGCTGCCCGGTAACCGGTAAGTGAAAAACTGCCTCTTGCTGTTTCCACGGTTTTTGCGCTTTCTTCCGCCTGTCCGCGCTGCATAAGGGAACCCGCCCCTACAAGTGCCGAGGTACCCAGAAAATCACGTCTCTTCATAGGTCTGTCTTTCCACTGTAGAGAAGGCTGTATTCAGCCGATCAGATCCCAGCCCGGGCGATAGCTGCGTTTAAGCAGTTCGTTGGCAGCTTCGTTGTTGGTGATTCTGCCTGCAGCACCGTCATACTCAAGTTTTTCTCCGGCACGGTACGCTGCAAGACCGAGCATCATCATTTCCATTTTATTTCCGGCATACTCGAAATCACAGGTTGTCTTGCAGTCACCCTTGCACGCATTAATCCATTCCTGCTGGAAATTGCCCATGGGCGATGCCACTTTTTCCTTCGGCCGCGGCGTGTAATAAGTCATATCGGAGTTATCATCGGCAGGAATAAGAATACGGTCGTCAAAGGAACAGACGAGGTGTCCTTTGCTGCCTTTGAACAGAGCACCGTGATGGATTTTGCTGAGATCAACGGGCGACAGCGGCGATTGGGGCATGGCACCGCCCTGATACCACGCAACTTCAATGGCGGGACGCCAGCTGTTGGCAGGCACCTCAAACTGCATGGTCAGCTCCACCGGTGTGACTTCAGGATTGTATTCCTCGCCGAAGGCATAGGCGCTCGTGGGAAGGGAAGCGTCGATGGCATTCCAGGCAATGTCCATGGTATGGCTGCCCATGTCCGCCACCTGGCCGGCACCGAAGTCCCAGTACATGTTCCACTGCAGACAGTTGGCACCGGGATCGCCCGAAAAATATTCCGGCGAGTAGGGATGATAGGGAGACGGACCGATCCAGAGATCATAATGCAGTGTGGAGGGCGGATTGCCCGATGCGGCCGGATAGCCGGGCCGACGCAGCTGCCTGTCGCCCCAGGTGCTCACGGACTCGAGTTCGCCGATGGCGCCGTCCTGCACCAGTTCCTTAATCCGGTCAAAATTGGGCTTGGCATGGCGCTGCGTTCCGTGCTGGACGGCGAGCTTGCCTTTTTTCTTCAGCCAGGCTTCGCGCACCAGCCGGATTTCCTCCACGCTCAGACCCAGCGGCTTTTCCATGTAAACGTGGTAATCCCTGTTCAGAGACCACAGAGCAATAAAAGCATGGGTGCTGTCCGGCGTGCAGCAGACCACTGCATCAATGTCTTTCTGATCCAGACACTTGCGCCAGTCCACATAGTGCTTCGCCTGGGGAAAATGCTTTGCCGCAACAGCCAGATGATTCTCGTCCACATCACACAGAGCAACCACATTTTCACGGACAAGTCCCTCGTAATGCGCTTCAGCCCTGCCCCAGGCACCAATCAGTGCAATATTCAATTTGTTATTGGGTGTGTTCTGTCCGAAGAGCGTGCCGCTGGGCAGCACCATAAGTCCGGCACCGAAGGCGGCGCTTTTCATGAAATTCCGGCGACTGACATGCGATTTCTGTTTCATGGGAGCATTCCTTTCTGTTGTGGCAAGCCCGAAAAATTTATTATACATATTTTGCAGCCCGGATACAGAACCGACACATACAAAAGCAGCATGGAATTTTCCCCGCCTCCATCGCTGCATTGATCTCCTTGCTTTTTCCTCTTCAGTTCCTTATAGTGGAATCACTGTTATTTGTTTTTGTGCACATCAACCCGAAAAAGGAGCTGCACCATGATGAAACGCGCGTTTATTTTCTGCCTTGCTCTTGCCCTCTTTATTGCCATTACAGGCGGCTACGGTCAAATCATCAACAGCCAATGGATCGCTAAATCCTTTATCAGCGCCGACCAGACTTCGGGACAGAACCCCACACTGGAAGTCGGGAAATCCTATGAGTTTACTTTAGTCACTGGAAGTGTACTTGAGCAGAGGGTATTATCGGAATATGTATTGATAGAACAAAACGGAAAATGGGTAACTTTCAAAAAGGAATACAGAGAACCAACGGACCCTTACTATAATAAAGACCTTTACATTCTGATTAATCTTGATCAAGTTGTCGAAATAACCTATTCCGAAAAAGTTAAATAGATCTGTTGCTTATCGGGAGCGAGGAATTTGCTATGTGCCGTCTCTTTTTTCTTCTCTGTGTCGGTCTGCTTGCTTCTGTGCCGGCATTTTCCCTTCAGCCGCCAGTGGTGCTGACACCTTCGGACGGGTCGGTGATTTCCGGACCGGAACTGACCGTCAGATGGCAGCCACTGCCGGAAGGGCAATGGTGTCAGATTCAGCTTGCCGCTGATGCGGATTTCAGTAACATTATCGCCAATGCCGACAAAATCACGGGTACAGAATGGCGGTACAGTGCACTGCCTCAGGACGGCAAACGCTATCACTGGCGTATCCGCGCCCGTCAGCTGTCAGACAACCCGGACGAAGGCGAGGGCGAAAACAGTGTTGAAGGCGAGAGTCCCGATCCGGATAATCCCTTGCCCGGTGAAGGCGAAGGATCGCCTGAAGGAGAAGAAGGTACTGCAAAACCATCGGATAAAAATGGCGGTTGCGGAAGCAAAAGTGCAACCCTGCTTAAGGAACTGCTCGGCGACTGGCTGCTTGTGGGGCTGGCGCTGATGGGACTGGGCAGCACAGCCGCCTTCCGCAGCTGTCGGTAACTCTGTACCCGGGTACTGAACAGCAGCGCCTGTGTCTGTGTCTGTGTCTGTCCACTGACTTTTGTGTGGAATGCAGTCCTGTGAAGCAAAGGTGTCCATCCCCCGGCGTCATTCCTGCTTTCTCTCGTCATACCTGCCTCCCTCCGTCATTCCTGCGCAGGCAGGAATCTTAACGCGAGATGTTATTTATAAGGGTCATGCTGTTGCCGTCAACTACGCGGAGAAGTCTTTTAAATTAAGGCTTATTTTGTGTTTGTATGTCTTGAAGTCTTTGGTGTGGATCAGGGCGATGTGCAGATCAAGACGTCCATGCCCTGATTAAGATTCCTGCCTTCGCAGGAATGACGGAGGGAGGCAGGAATCTTAACGCGAAGTATACTGAATCAGGGACATACCGTTGGTAACAACCACGCGGGAATGCCGCCACGACATCTCTCACATGCGAACTGTAGTGATTTGTACGTCGTGAAGCCTTTGGTGTGGATCAGGGCGATGTGTAAGTCAAGACGTCCATACCCTGATTAAGATTCCTGCCTTCGCAGGAATGACGGGGAGTGCAGGGACAGCGGAGAGTGCGGTGATGACGGTGCGTACAGGAGTCGCGCCGAAGACATGCAATTCTTCCCCTGGAAACGCCAATCTCCGCATTGGCACACAAGCGGGTTCTGACGAAGACAGTCACTCGGATTCACAGCGGAGTGATGCCCTGAGACATACCTCCTCCACCAGTCCGACACACGGCACTGTCATTTCTCCCTTCCGCCGGTACGTCCACCCTCAGGCGTCATGGCTGCCTCCCCCGGCGTCATTCCTGCGCAGGCAGGAATCTTAATGCGAGATG
>MWCY01000098.1 GCA_002070275.1 Candidatus Hydrogenedentes bacterium ADurb.Bin170 | reverse complement strand
GGGGGAGTAGTTTGAAAAGAATTAATAAGGAGGTGGAATAACCAATGAAAAATGAAATGCGCCTATCAAACAATAGAATATTTATTTGTATAATATTTATTCGCATGTATTATGTTAAAAGTACCCACTCCCGGAATAAAAAGGGATGTTCCGTAACAAACTCCAAAAAGGTTGACGCTACGGATGTTATTAGGAGGTAGCATGGCAGAGATCAGCCAATACGATTATATGCTGGCGACTACACCGGAAGAAGAACCGGAAGAGCAGCAAGAGGATGCCTTCCGTCTGGCGGCGTCCATGTTGCGAGAGTCACTGCGACTGATTGCAGAGGTGTTCATGTCGGACGCGAGCGACGGGATTATTCTGCTGCTGCGGTTTTCCGGAATGTCTCTGGCTCAGATCGGAGATAAGCGAGGCATGAGCAAGCAGGCCATACACAAGCGCATTGTCAACATGGCTCATAAATGGCCGCAGCTTGCCGATGCGCTGATCAACACAGCTGATTATGATGCGGATCTGGCAGGGCATGAAATTAGAGTAACACAAACGATCCAGGCAACCAACGCACGATGGAGAGAGGCTACCCGATGGATGAACAGGCAAAACTGAGGCTGTACATTGAATTGTTCGAGGCAGAAGAGAATCTGGCGAAGATGGAAGTTGCCAGGCGCGAATGTATCGAAATATGGAATCGGGATATCCGCGAAGCAAAGCGGATCATTGAACGGAAAAGGAACGAATTGCGCTCCGGCTGCATTCAGCCGGAGCTGTTCGACGTGGTGAAGAATGAACGAACTTGAATCCGGATCACAGCCATTGCAGAATACGCGATGGGAAGCTTTCTGCATTGCGTATACAGGCGGTTTTCGGCGTAACGCGGCGGCTGCCTATGTTGCAGCAGGGTATAAGCCAAAGAAGCCTGAAATCGCAACTGTGAACGCAATTCGATTGCTTGCAAAAGCTAATATTCAGGCCAGAGTTGAGTATTTGAATAACGAAGCCTTGAAGATTGAGCGGCTGCATGCCCGGGATGCAGTTTCCAGACTGGCAGCAATTGCCACGGCAAAGTTGTCGGACTACATGGATGAATACGGCCGCATTGATCCGGCAAAGGTGGCGGATCCGAATCTGTCCGCGGCGGTGTTGGAGATGACTCAGGAAGACACCGAAAACGGACTCAAGATCAAGATCAAGCTCAAGGATGACATGCGCGCGCTGGAGTTGCTTGGGCTTACTGATAAAGCTAATGAGGCGACACAAAACAACGTGTTCATAATCGAGGTATGAAGTCAAAACGGTACAAATTGTTCCCAAAACAGAAAGATGCCTGGAAGCTGCTGGAAGACCCAGCTTTCAGGCGCTATCTGTTTGATGGCGGGGCGCGATCCGGCAAGACGGATGTGATCCTGGTATGGCTGATCAAAGAGGCGATGACTCGACCTGGTGCGCGAATCCTGATAGCGAGGTGGCGACTGGATCACGCCAGGACAACGCTATGGAATCTGTCGCTGAAGAAGATACTGCCGCCCGGGATTGGCGGCGTGCGGTACCACGAGAGTGCAATGGAGGCACGTTTCCCGAATGGCAGCATGATCCGGGTTGGCGGGCTGGATGATGCCGAGCGTGTGGATAAGATATTGGGTGATGAGTATCTGCACATCTTCATCAATGAGGCGACGCAGGTAAGCTGGGACACGGTGACCAAGGTCATGACCCGACTCAGTCAGCAGATTGCAGGGGCAGTCCGGAAGCTGATCCTGGATTGCAACCCAAAGGGACCGCAGCACTGGCTGCATCAGGTCGGCGTCCAGCATGTGCAGCCGTCTGCAGACCGTCGGTCAGTGCAGCCGCTGCCAGATGCCGCGGCATGGGCCCGGATGCATTGGACACCCTATGACAATCCCTATCTTCCGGATGACACGCTTCGTACGCTGGAGGCGCTTCCCGGCATTATGCGACGCCGGATGCTAAACGGCGAATGGTGCAACAACGAGGGTACGGTCTACCCGATGTTTGACCCGGATTTGCATTGCGTCGATGAGATGCCGCCGGGATCTGAGGATTGGCCGCGATACCGCAGCATTGACTTCGGTTTCACAAATCCGTTCTGCTGCCTGTGGGGAGCAGTTGATGGAGATGGTAGGCTGTGGGTTTATCGGGAATTGTACCGGCGTGAAACGCAGATTGCTGAACTGGCGGAGATTATCAAGGCGACCGAGCATGGGCATTTCCGGACGGTGGCGGATCCGGAAGATTCAGGTGCAAGGGATGCTCTTGCCAATGCCGGCATTGACACCATGGAGGCTGACAAGGCGGTGTCGGTTGGCATTCAGGCGGTGCAGCTGCGTTTGGTCAAAGCTGGAGACGATCGTCCGAGGCTATTTATCCATTCCGGCTGCATCAATATGATCAGCGAGTTTTTCGAATACCGCTGGGCTGAGAACAAGGAAGGGCGCAATGCCGACGAAAAGCCGGTCAAGGATTCGGACCACGCAATGGATGCATTGCGCTACATGGTACGTGCGGTTGATAACCCGGCGGTATATGGAGCGGCAGCAGCTCCTGCCGAGTTTAAGCCAGGTTCAGCCCGCGACCTGGCACGTTATTTCTGATTGGTTGACGGCAAGCCCATTATAAAAGCGCAACTCCAAAAAAAAAGGAGACTTTTATGTTTGAGCGACTTGCCGGATATTTCAAATACGCAAAAAAGACCGAAAACCCAACTTCTGGACTGTTCAGAGTGCGTGATGATGACGACCTGTTGTCGTCAACATTATCACTTCTCACACATATGACCGAACTGAAACTGGATGCCAGGCGTGTGGCCAGGATCATCCAGGATGCCGATTCTGGCGATCCGCGGGAGCAGGCCGAGCTGTTTGCCACGTTGCAGGAAAAGGAGCCGATCATTGGCGCACACCTGCAGACACGCCGGCTTGCGGTTATGGGCTGCCCTCTGCACATTGACAGCAAGAAGCATCCCAAGGAAGCGGAGGCGATTCAGGAGATGCTGCAAAAGGCAGGTCTACGGACTGCAATATCTGCTTTATTGGATGCCATTGGCACCGGTTATGCCGGTGTGGCTGTGGACTGGGCGTCGGGAGGGGCAGCCATCAACGGTTTTGTTGGCATATCGCCAACAGCATGGGTTTTTGACGATGCCGGAAATCCCGCTCTGTACAGCATTTCCGGACCGCCCAAGCCGCTGGTTGACTATCACCCTGCACAGGTGCTTTACATCGTCAGCGAGGGCAAAGCCGGGCTGCCATGCCGGAAAGGGCTGTTGCGGGCGCTGCTCTGGATGTTCCTTTTCAAAAATGCCGGATTCCGGGAGTGGAATTTGTTCCTGGAGCGGTTCGGAACCCCGTTCATTATGGGGGCAATCCCACCGAACGAGTTTACAAACCTGAAGCTGCGTGAAGACCTGATCAAGTCACTGATGAGCATCCGCGGAGCCGGCGTCGGGGTTGGCACGACTGAGACCAAGATGGAGATCCTCAACGGGGCTGCGGCCGGCAACAAGGACGCCTTCGAGGCCTTGCAGCGTTACTGCGATGAGATCATCACGCTGGTCATCCTTGGTCAGCTGGCCAGCTCTGACAAAGCTGGCGGATTGTCGCGTGGCACGGCGCAGGATAAGGTGCGCCAGGATATCCTTGAATCTGATGCGCTGATGGTTCAGGATGCGATTCAGAATCTGGTTGCCTGGCATTGCCGGTTCCGGCATGGTTGGACGGACGCTGATGATATCAAGGTGGTGATTGATTACCAGCCCCCGGAAGACCTGAAGACGTCCGCCGAAATGTTTTCGACACTGGCAAATGCCGCCCGCCGCCCGCTGGATCCGCAGCAGATTTTCGAGAAGTTCGGCGTCAAGCTTGGAGAGCCGGAGCCGGAGCCAGTTCCGAACATGCTACCGAACGAGAAGCCGGAGCAGAAAGAGTTTACCGACACCACCGGCAAGAAGGCAGAGACTGCCTCCGAGCGGATCATCAACGCGACGCTTGCCCGGATGGTGGACACCGAGGCGTTGGAAGCCTGGAGGATTCCGATTGATTCAGCAATACGGCAGGCGTTCGGTGATCTGGATCCGGATGATCCGGAGTTGCTGGACAAGTTCCGGAAACGGGCGCCGGCCTTTCTGGCGTCGCTCCCTGGCCTGATGGATGAGTTCGAGACGTCGGCATTCGAGGACGCGCTGCAGGGCGCTATGCTGGCCGGGTTCCTCAATGGAGCGCTGCCGGCTGGGTTTTGGCGTAAAACATCCAGTTGACGGGAGGTGTATTGATATGGAGACACGTAAAAACATACTGATTTTGAGCGATACGTCAGACACGCTGGCGCTGGCTCCGGTTGGATTCTCTGATGGCGAGAAGACCCCGCCGGAAGAGTTTCTGCTGATCCGGTATGGCGATAACGACTACACCAAGGGAGAGGAGCGCGGCAAGTTCGCGTTTGGCGAGGCTGACGCCGATGAGATCATCTCCGACTTCTCGCAGCGCGGCAAGGACATCGTCTTCGACTACGAACACCAGACACTGAAAGGAACCGAGGCGCCTGCATCCGGCTGGATCCGGAGCATTGCCAAAAGCGCCGAGGGGCTGGTTGCCAAAGTGGACTGGACCGAGCGCGCGAAGAAGTTCCTTTCCGGTCGCGAATACCGGTATCATTCACCGGTTCTGCATTTCAAGAGCGGGCGACCGTACCGCTTGCATTCGGTGGCGCTGACCAATCACCCCGCGCTGCACGGTTACCCGGCTTTGGTGGCCGATGATAATAAACCCAACAAACAGGAGGAAACGATGAATGAACATCTGAAGAAGATTGCCGCCATGCTGGGCGTGACCGTTGTTGCGCTGGCTGATGGCAAGGAGGACGAGAAAGCGACTGCCGAGGCTGCGGAAGCCAAAGTCAAGGCGCTTTTGGACGATGGCAAGGGCCTGCAGAATCTTCTGAGTCTGCATGACTGCAAGACTGCCGAAGAGCTGACGCTGAAGATCAAGGGCATGGTTCCGGCTACCGAAAAGCAGCAGCTGGAAGAGAAGCTTGCCGGGATCGAGGCCGAGAAAGCGGTTGCCAAGGCTTTCAGCGACGGCAAGCTGATCGAGGCGCAGCGCGAGTGGGCTGTTGCTCTGGCGAAGAAAGACCTGAAGGCCTTCAGCGACTACGCCGAAAAAGCACCGAAGGTCGCCCCTGGGCCTGCCGCATCAGTTCCTGCCGGCACGCCGCCGAAGACCGAGGAAACCTTGGCGATGTCGGACAATGAAAAAGGGATTTTCCAGAAACTTGGTCTGACTGATGAGCAGATCAACAAAATCAAGGAGGGTAAATAATGAGTGCACTTACTGCTTCAAGGGACACGCGGGAGATTGTCGGCTCTCTCTTGCAACTGACGGTCAAGGCCGAAAAAACCATTTACGCGGGTGCGCTCGTTGCTGTTGATGCAACCGGCTACGCGCTCCCGGCTGCGGATGCCGCAAATTTGCGGGTGCTGGGACGGGCTGAGCATTCAGCCGCCGCCGGTGAAAAAATCATGATCAAGCGTGGTGTTTTCCTGTTCGACAACAACTCCGGGGATGCTGTTGACGCCGCTGATATCGGCGGGTATTGCTATGTTTCCGACGATCAGACGGTACAGGCCACTGCCAACAGCAATACGGTCATTGCTGGTGTAGTTCGGGGCGTGACCGATGACGGCGTCTATGTGGATACCATGTGGTATGTGGATGGCGCTGCTGCTGCTGCTGCTGGTGCTACCGCCGGCGCTACTGCAGGTGCAACTGCCGGAGCTGCCGCGATTGCTGCTGATCTGGCAGACGCGGAAAGCACCATCAAAGCCGCTGCACTGGTTCAAGGTGCGGCTGCGATTGCCGCCGATCTGGAAGATGCGGAAAGCACGATCAAAGCCGCCGCTCTGGTTCAGGGTGCGGCTGCAATCACCGCAGACCTGGCCGATGGATCCAGCGAGATCAAGACTGCCACGCTGAACGCAGCCGGAAACGTCCGCCTGGTGGCTGTCCCTGCTGCTGCGGATTCCGCTGGCGTCAAGGGAGACATTGCCATCGATGAGGGTGCCATTTACATGTGCACTGCCACCAACACCTGGGTCAAAGCCACTCTGGTTTTTGCTACCTGGAGCGAATAACCAATAATTGGAGCCGCGGCTTTTAACCAGGCTCCATAATTACAAGGAGGAAAACACAATATGGATATTAACCGCACCAACATGCAAGCCCTTTTCACGGGGTTCAACATGCTGTTCAAGGATGCGTTCCAATCGTACCTTGACACGACCTACACCAAATTCACGCAGGAAATCAACGCCGGCACCAGCCAGATTGATATGCCGCTTCTGGAGCAGCTTTCCGGGATGCGCCACTGGGTCGGCCCCCGCGAGATC
>MWCY01000097.1 GCA_002070275.1 Candidatus Hydrogenedentes bacterium ADurb.Bin170 | reverse complement strand
CTGTCCGGATTCCGGCATATGCTGGATCTTGCAGGCGGCCCCGGAACCTACGGCATTACATTTCAGCAGCAGCATCCGGAGCTTCACGTCACTCTTTTTGACCGGCCTGAAGTGGTAACGATTGCCCGGGAACAGGTGTCGGAGGCGGGGCTGTCTTCGCGCTTTTCCTTTATCGGCGGTGACTGCATCTGCGATGACCTCGGCAACGGTTACGATCTGGTGTTCCTCTCCAATATCATACACAGTTTCGGCACGGAAGAGAACGCCGGGTTGATGCGCCGCGCTTACGATGCGCTTGTACCGGGCGGCACGCTGATTATCAAAGATTTTATTCTGGATAACGACCGGCAGGGCCCCGCCTACGGGCTTATGTTTGCCCTGCAGATGCTTGTGCATACTACGGCGGGAAATACTTACAGCTTTGAAGAGATTCAACGATGGACTGATGCCGCAGGTTTCCGGCAGGGTGAAAGCATTTCGCTGACACCACAGACCCGATTGTGGATTGCCAGAAAATGACCTGTTTCCGGCGCCTGTAAAGGCCTGTTCATCAAACCGACAATATGTGTTAAAGGATTTGTTATGCTCTATTTCAAAACGGCTCAGTACATTCCGGGAAAAGGCGATGCCTGGACCTATTACGAATGCGATGAAAACCAGACCATCGTCCGTCAGCTCACCCATATTCCTGAAACGGGCGACATCGACCGAATCCCCGACCCTATCGTAAAGAAACTGTATCGGCCGGAACGACTGCTTCCGGCAGAAGCGCAGGAATTCCAGGAACTGTGGGGCGAAGGCTGAAGTATCATGTCTTTAATCAGCCCCTACCAGTCTCTTGCCGACCGGCAGTTTAAAGGGAATCTTCATGCCCACAGCACACTGAGCGACGGTATTTTTTCCCCTCAGGAAGTCATAGATCTGTATGCGAACAACTGCTATGATTTTTTGATGCTCAGCGACCATGATATTCTCAGCAATCCGGCAGACTGGAAGGATCGGGGGATGATCCTTATCCCAGGCAATGAAATTACCGCAAACGGGTGCCATCTGCTTCACGTCAATGCACATGAGCTTATTGAGCCGAATCCCGACCGGCAGCAAGTCCTGAACGCAATACAGCGTTCCGGCGGCTTTGCCATCCTTAACCACCCCAACTGGGGGTTCAATTTCTGCCACTGGCCGCAGGCGGAACTGGAACGGCTTCGCGGTTATGCAGGCATTGAAATCTACAATGGCGTGACCGAGCGTGCCGAGGGAAATGCACAGGCAACCGACCGGTGGGATATGCTCCTGTCTCTTGGCAGGAAGGTATGGGGCTACGGCAACGATGACTGTCACATTTCAGCGGATATGGCGATCGTATGGAATATGGTATTTGCGGAAGAGCGCTCCGCAGAAGCGCTGCTTCGCGCCCTTGAAGCAGGGCAATTCTATGTCTCGACAGGTGTCCGGCTGGAGCGGATCTCCCAGTGCGGCAACCGGGTGCACATCAGCTCTCCGGACACAGTCTCCTACCGCCTGATCGGAGACTATGGCACCATTTTCGCCACAGCGGAGGGACCGGAACTTGATTTTGAAGCCGACCCGACGCTGCCCTTTACTTACTTTCGCATAGAGTGTTTCGGCAAGGGGCATTCCCGGGCCTGGACGCAGCCTTTCCTGCTGCAGGCACAGGCGTAAGTACTACGGTTTCCTGCACCTGCAGCGCATATCAGACATCAGCCAGGGACACCTAGGCGAGCGCTTCCTTGCAGAACTGAACGCAGCGGGTCACTTCTTTCACTGCATCGGATCCCTCCGGAATATCGTATTCCAGTTCTATATCGGCAGGGAAGGTTAACCCTTCTTGCTTAAGGAACTGCAATACTTCCGCCACCTGCGTATCCCCTTCGCCAAAAGGCATATTCGGTCCGTCTGAAAAGAGTTTTTTCTTTTTCCGGTCTTTCACATGAAGCGATAAAATGCGGTCGCGGTGCTTGTCAATCATGGGGATGGCAGGCTCGCCTGTTCCCGCCACATAGTGCCCGATATCCAGATTGATCCCGAGATAACGTCCATAAGAAAGCATATCGCCGGTGTAACTGTCCGGAGTGATCTGGGTATGGTTGTGGAAGCCGATCATAATTTCATGCCTGTCCGCCACCGGTCCGAGCCGTTCAGCGAGCCCGGACTTGTCCGGCATCTCTCTTGTAATACCCCGGGCACCCAGCGCTTTGGCAACAGCGAAATAGTAGCCCATTTCGGCATCGCTCATCTTCTCGTCGCCGATATGTCCGAATTTCACGATATGGATGTTGACTCCGGCTTCATTATAGAGCTTACGCAGCGCCTCGAAACCGTCCATGGGACCGCCCACACCCGTATCAGGCGTGTGCCGTTTCGCAAAATCCTCTGCTGCATCGCCCATCAGTTCAACGGAGCTGATTCCGCAGCGGGTAATATAGCCAAGCAGTTCCTCGGCACTGCAGGGCAGAGAACGAAAACTGTAGGTAATGACGCCGATCTGTACGCCATTGAATTTGGAATCGGGTTTTTCGGCAGAAGCCGGGAGGGCATGCAGACTGAGGGCGGCAGCCGACAATGCAGCCGCACCACCTATAAACTGGCGGCGGGACAGTGAAAAAGACGAATGATCCATGTGAACCTTCTTTCTGTTACCGGGTAGTTCTTTTTATTTTTCGTACGGCAGGACTTATGCCCAACCGTCAAAACACTTCAGCAGATCCTGAATGGCATTCTCCGGGCCGTCCGTGTAGCCGCATTCCACTGCAAGATAACCGCTGTACCCTGTTTCTTTAATGGCTTTGAAAACATTGGGGTAATTGATCTCGCCTGTTCCGGGCTGCTTGCGACCGGGATTATCACCAATATGGATATGCCCGATTCCCTCGATATTGTCTTTAATATTGGGAATCAGATTGCCTTCAGAAATCTGCTGGTGATATATATCGTACAGCTGTTTGATGTTCGGGCTGCCCACAGCCTGCACAATCATCTGCGCCTGGTCGGTTGTTGTCAGCCAGAAGTTCTGATGATCACGTAGCTGATTGAGTGTTTCCAGCACCATGGTGATGCCATTGTCTTCAAGCATTCCTTTGACACGGCGCAGAAATTTAATCACGTTCTGTGCCGCCTTGTCATAGGTAATCGTCCATTTTGAACTGGTTTCACCTGTCAGTCCGACGATACACTTGCAGTTCAGACCTTTCGCCTGTTCAATGGCGGCGGCACACTGCTCTTCCAGGCGGTCATGCTGGGAAAGATCCAGCATTTCCCCCTGGGTAATTCTGCCTGCGCCCATGATACAGCTCCAGGCAACACCGGTTTCCTGGGAAGCGGCGGCATAGGCATCATAATTTTTTTTATCCTCGCCTGCGCCAAGCAATTCCACCGCCGGAAAACCCCATTCAGCCGCAAGCCTGAACACATCTATGGGGCGGTTCCCTTTGGGAAGACAGTCGCTGAGCCATCCGTAACTGCAGGATATTTTAAGCGGCAGTTTGGAAAAAGGCTTTCCTTCGGGAACGGCTGCCTGAGCACTGCTCCCGCCCAGAGCGGACCACATACCCGCACCGGCTGCAGCGGCGGTTAAAAAACTTCTTCTTTTCATTTCCATGCGTTCTCTCCTTTAGCAAGTGTTTCTCTGATTGTCACAGTGACTGCCTGATGCTTTTTCACGATAACTGCCTTGCAGGCTCAGGCTTATTTGATCTTTTATTCACTCATTGCGATGTACCACAACAATATTTTGCCAAAAACATACCCCTATTCAGTCTTTTTTATCAAGCGGTGTCAGATACACATTTCTGAAGCGGTGCTTTCCTCCGCCCGGCACCTCGGCCTGAAAGGCGACGTAGCCCTTCTCAGGGCCTTCCAGCCCCTCCGCTTCCCAAGCCGGCTTTCCATTGATTTCCAGTGCCGCTTTTGTTCCCTGCACGGTCAGCTTAAACTGATTCCAGTCCCGCTCCTTAATCAGGCCTGTGCTTGAAGCACCTTTCAATTCGCTCACATTCCCTTCAAGCCCTTTTCTCAGATTCGCCTGATACCGGGGCGGCCAGGGTGCGCCTTCAGGAATTTCTGTATAACGGAAATAGAAACCGCTGTCCCAGTCATCTTCAGCCAGCGCTTTCCATTCAAATTCCCAGATAAAATCTCCGTATTGCTCCGCGGACTGAACCATGCCATTGCCGCTTTCAATGAGCAGGTCTTCCCCGTCCGCTTTCGCTTCGCATTGGTACAGGGTCCATCCGTCCAGATTTTTCCCATTAAAAAGAAGAATGCGCGAACAGTCCTCTGAGGCAAAAACGCCCGTACCCATGAAGACCAGACTTACTGCAATAAGAAAGAAAAGCACGTATTTCATCCTGTTTCCTTTTTGTTGGCGTTTATTTTATTCTGCTTCCGGCTGACATGCCGGGAACAGTTCGGGATGATGATCCAGTATCCGGCTCCAGGCTTCAGATGCGGCACCGTTACCCCAGGTGTAAATCGTAAAATTGCCCATACCTTCTCCGTCCGGAGTGGTAACACCGCCGTGCCCGTAATTTTCCATCATAAAGCCGTAATCTTCAGTGCCGAAAAAAGTCCATACTTTTTCCCACAGTTTCTTTACAGCCGGATTCTCGGGGCAGTACATCATGACAAAACCGGACTTCATTGCGGCAATGCCCCGCTCTATGTACCGCTGCTCGCCCAGCACTTTCCCGTATTCAATGAACAGCTCGGCAAACAGCGTCTGGCGCGAGTCATTCCATTCGCCGTCCATATTCATCACGCCCCAGCCACCCAGGGCGGGAACATAAATAAACGGCGGCTGCCACACCTGCTGTACCATGGAAAGTTCATCCAGCGTACGCCTGCCCCAGGAAAGGTACTCCTCACGCCCGGAAATGCACCACGCTTCCAGCAGCGCTTCCGATGTCCAGAACATGGATAAGGTGTTCTGCTTGAACATGGCGTTTCGTTCAAAACGCCTGCCCAGATGATCCTGCCCGAGACGACAGCACGACCAGTAGGTTTCATAATCTTCCCATTGTCCGGCAGGAATAATTTCTCTGATGACGGCATCCAGAGCACGCAGCGCTGCCGTCTCATATTTTTTCTCGCCGGTCATCTGCGCCAGCTTCAGCAGAAAAGTGACGCTCATGCTAGTCTGCGGGGACTGTGCCAGCACTGCAGAAGGCTTCTGCGTTTCCGGATCCAGCCAGGAAGGGAAAAATCCGTCTTCATCCTGAAGCTGCAGGAGGCGCTCGGCATATGTCGAAACATAGGGAAGAATGCGCTCATCCGGCTCAATCTCTTCATGCCAGCGCAGCAGCAACAGCGCTGTCCAGCTCATATCCAGCACGTTGTACCAGCGATCTGTAATACCATGCTCCCATGGCACCCGGTTGCTGTTGACCCAATATCCGACATCCCAGCCCTTAGGCCGATGCACCGTTACCCCGTCAATCGTGACCCGTTCCACATCCGACCGGTACACTGTGGGGAATACGCCTTTATCCAGGGGTGCCGCCAGCGTAAATTCTTCGGTAAGCCGGGCGCGACGCATCAAGTCTTCATTGCCTGTGCGTCTGCCGTAGCGAAATACCCCGGAAGCGGCGCGGAGAGACGAAAACCACGCCTGATTCCATATGGAAGGGAATTCGCGCTGATCCGCATGACCCGGATAATTGGGCGAATCCGTAACTGTCACAATAAACACGGGGGATCCGACACGGGTTCCATGCAGATCAAATTCCTGCCATACGGCATGCGCCCAGCGGTCAAATGCCCAGCCATAGGTATGCTCCACATAACGTTCCGGCGAAACTGCTGTCGGCTGTCCCTGATCATAAAGCGCTTTGCCCCAGCGATCCCAGAGAAAGGCTGCTACGGACTGCCACGGGTTAAAAATATCTTCTTTCCCGTCCAGCCATGCCAGATAAAAAGAAAGATCGACGGAGCCTGTGCCCAGTGTCATGCCCGGTACTTTTTTAAAAAGAACATGCTCCGGCACTTCCGTGCGGCTCATGCCCAATCCGAAATATTCTTCCGGTGCATTGAAATCCATATACCAGGGGGCAGCTGTATCTTTTCCGCACAGATCCAGATCCGGCACAAGGGCAAGGACGCCTTCTTCGGAAGCGGCTATCACCGCCGGAGACCGGAATACATGCTGCGCAATGACCAGACCTTCTTCCGGGGTCAGATGCGGTGCCCACCAGAAATTCGGGTCAAACTGAAGGTGAAAAGGCATAAAAAGATCGTTTTGTTCAACCGCTTCTTCCAGCTCCCAGCGCAAATGCACACGCACCCACTTCCCCCATTGATCAAAGCGCACCACAGGCACACGGTCATTTACGGACGGAATATCCGCCCGTGCCAGTTCCCGATTCCCGGCATGGCACAGAAGTACCTTCCCTTCAACCCGGAACTGCACGGATGCTTCCTGAGCGGCACATACCCCGGAAAGTCCGAATAAAAGCAGGACAAGCAAGCGAGACATAAAAGAGTCTTTCTCTTCTGATTTTAAGGAAAACCAAGATCTTCATTATACTGTTTTGCCCGGGAAAAGCATAAATCCGGCTTCTCTTTTGTTATGTCTG
>MWCY01000096.1 GCA_002070275.1 Candidatus Hydrogenedentes bacterium ADurb.Bin170 | reverse complement strand
GGCACCAGCCAGATTGATATGCCGCTTCTGGAGCAGCTTTCCGGGATGCGCCACTGGGTCGGCCCCCGCGAGATCAAGAATCTGAGCACCAAGAAGCTGAGCATCACGCCTCGCCTGTTCGAGGAAACCGTTGCGATGAAGAAGATTGACGTCGAGGATGACCAGTACAATCTTTACACTTCGCTTTTCCAGACGATGGCTATGAACGGGGCAAATATGCCCAACGACGTAGTCAACGCCCTGCTGGCTGATGCCGCAAACGCAATCTGGCTGGACGGAGCCGCTTTCTTCGGGACTTCCCGCAAGTACGGCAAGAGCACCATCTCCAACAAAGGCACTGCTGCGCTGAGCTTTGACAGCTTCAATGCGGCATATGACGCTATGCGCGCCTACAAGGGGCATGGTGGTAAATTGTTGGGCGTTCGTGCCAATCTGTTGCTGCATGGTCCGTCGTTGCGCACTACTGTGGCCGATGTGATCAAGGCCCCGTTCCGATCCGTCGCGGTCGGAGACAATGCCGCAGTCACCCTGCCGAATCCCAACGCCAACCTCGTGGAACCGATCGAGGTCAACGGAATCACCAACAATGACTGGTTTCTTGTTGATGCCCGCATGCCGTACAAAGCAATCATCCTGTTCATGCGCAAGCGCGCTGACCGCCTGGTCCGTCTTGACCGCGAGGAAGACGAGAACGTGTTCATGAACGGAGAATTCATCTACGGTACCGAAGGACGCTGCGAGGCCGCCTTTGCCATGCCGCACCTGATCTATTTCAGCGAAGTGGATTGATCTGACTGACCCGGCAGGGAACGCAACCTGCCGGGACCTACGGGAGAACTGATGTACTGCACCATCCAACAGCTTGAAGACCGGCTTACCGTACCGATGCTGGGGCAACGGATACCAGAGACTGGTGCCGAGCGCACCCGTGTCCTGACCAGTTATATCGAGCGGGCGTCTTCGCATATTGACAGCCGCCTGGCGGTCAAACATGTGACTCCTGCGCCGGCAAGCAAGTTGCTGGAGGATATCTGCTTGACGGTTTGCCTGTGGCAGATCGAGGCTGACCGTGGCAGCTACAGCGAGAAGATGCCGTCACGGGTGCAGATTCCTTACGATGAGGCAATGAAGACCTTGACTGACCTTGCGTCCGGCAGGATTGATCTGCCTGGGCTGGTGGATGCTGAGGGCGCTGCTGCAGGTCTGGTGGTTCGCAGCCCGGTTGCCCTATTTAATCCGGATTCTCCGGGGATGGAGTTCTTCTGATGTCGGAAGTAAGCGTGGAAATGCGGCATGCAAATTTGGTGATCCGAAAGATTGCCAAGTCTCTCTCAAATGCCAAAGTTCTTGAGCGTGTTGGTGGTGAGGTTGCCAACGAAGCGCGAAATAACGCTTATTCCCGCCCAGGCCGGTCGTTTTGGCGCAATATTGGCAATTCGGTCAGTATGCAGAAAAAAGGGCAAAGCGTAATTGTTGGCTCTGTACACGAGGCCGCAGCCCAGAAACAGTTTGGCGGACCGATCGAGGCGCCTGGCAAGGGCCCGGGGGCTTTGGGTGCCAAAGCGCTGACGATTCCACTGGGAGAAGCAAGGGAAAACCGATGGAATACCCGGGATGCAAAGGAGAAGTTCAACCTGTTCCCGGTAAAATCCAATGGCAAGAGCCTTTTATTTGGAATTCTGAAGTCCCGAAGTAAAAAGAAACGGGAAGCGCAGCCGCTGTTCCTGCTGAAAAAGCGGGTCATGCAGCAGGCTGATCCATGGTTTCCGGAGGGCGGCCAGCTGGAGCGGGCAATATCGAGAGGGATTGAGGATTACCGCAAAATTGCAGGAGGCTTCTAATGGCAATACCTGCAACCGATTATGTGAGGCCGGTGAAAGAGCTGCTGGAGCAGGCGCGAGATGCTTGTATCTCCGCTGGTGTTCCGGCACAGATTTACACCGGCACCACCTACCAGGGGCTTGCTTCTGTCATCCCGTCTCTGTTGGTGCAATCCAAGGGCGAACCCGTGGGGGTTGTCTGCTATGGTGGCAGTACCTACGGCAACAAGCCGCGACGATTGAGTGTGATCAGCATACTTGTGCTTCAGGGTCACACCCGGGTTTCATCCGGGACGCTGGATGCGATTGAAGCGGCTGAAAAGATCATCGCGGGGCTGGATGATCAGATTTATCAGGAGACGGCTGGAGAATGGCCGATCACCGACCACTGGCGCATTGCCAGCGATGAGGTGATTGATATCGAGGGGCTGGATGCGGCGGCCTGTATTTTGGTTAACTTTAATGTGGAGGATTACTGACAATGGCAAACACAATTCAATTTACATGTTCTGGCCGGACGATTGACGTCACCGTCACGCCGGTACTGGGAAGCGTCCGTGCTGGCGGCGGGCATGATGACCGCGGGGGTGGACGAATTCCTGCAGCCCGAGCTGGCTACGCCTACAACGGCAGTTGTCAGGTGGTCATGACGAGTGAAACCGCAACCGGCAAGCAGCATACGCTTTCCGAACTCCTGAGTTTGGTCTCACCGGTTGGCGACGGGGATTTTACTATCACCGGCGCAGGCCTGTGGGCAAATTTCAAAAGCTGGAATGCGCTGGTCGATGTCACTATCGAGGGCGATTCCGTGCAGGTTGCCACCATCACGTGGAAAGGCTCTGCCAATCCGACGGCAGCATAAAGGAGGGAACGAATCATGGCGAGTGTATTACCATTTAACAGCATCAAAGTAGGCGCGTCCGAAGTTGCCGGACCAGCTGCCTTTATCTACGGTTCCGGAACCCTTACCTTGAACGGCGAGGATTCTGCCAATACCACCGCAGACGGTCTGATCCACAATTACCGGGCAGCCCTTACCCCGAACGCGACCTGCGAGGTCAAGGGCGACTTGCGCAGCATCGACACCGCCCATCCTGCTGCTGACCAGCCATGGCCGGCAATGGCAGAGGCGATCACCTTGCAGCAGCTTTCCACGCGCGACGGCGAAGCAACCACTGTCAAGGCATTTGAGGGGATCATTTCCGTCGAGTACGATTCTCAGACCAACCGCAGCAGCGTCAACATCACCGGCAACGAGGCAATGTAACAGGAGTTTTCACTATGGCAGGAATTAAAGTAACCTTACGCGATCCGGACAATAGCACCCAGCTGATTCATGCGGAGTTTGCGACCGCGCGCAGCTTTCCGGTCATGAAAGAACTGCTGCAAAAGATTGCCAAAACCGACAATCTTGAATCTGTTGCCGGGCGCAAGCGGGAGCTGGCGGAGGCAAAGCTTATGGACGCGTCCACAAGCGAAGAGGCAGAAGCGGCTGGCGTGGCATTGCAAGCGGCGACTGAAGAAGTCACATCTGCAAGCATGGCTCTGTTTGATGCGATCCGCGAATTTGTCTTCAAGGGATATCAGTTGGCTGGCGCTCCCGATGATCTGGCCGAAAAGCTGGCCGACATTACCGATGTCGAGAACCTGCCGATCCTGAAAGCCAAGTGCCTGTATGGAGCAGGCTGCCTGGATTTTACCAAGGCGGCAGGCCAATAGAATCCCGCCTGCCGGACTTTGCGGATTCCTTTCACCGGGCGGCTGGATCGTTCTTTGACTCCAGGCCGCCCGATTTTCTGGAATACTGGCGAACCGCCGCTGAAATCCGGTTTCTAATGGGGGCGGCCATTGAGTCCGGTCTGCCGCCTGACAGCCCCCCGGAGTTGATTCTCCTGCTTTCCAAGGATGACAAAGGCGACCTGATAACCAGGCGCGAATACGAGGATGCCGAAGCCGCATGTTTGACAAGCCAATAACATTCAAGGAAGCCGATCAGGCGCTTGCCAGACGCAAGGACAAGACAACCTATATGAAGTCCCGGGAAATTGCTCTGGCATGGAATGCCGATGCGCGATCCAGGGCTTTCTTTTCCGCCAGAGTTGCAAATGCCACAATCCTTTCTGAACTGCACAATAAAGTTGACGCCGTCGTCAAGGGGCAGATGACCAAAGGGCAAGCCAGGGCACTGCTACAGCGTTATTTTATCGGGGAAGGAGCTGATGCTTTGGCAGAGCTTGGATTTGCTCCGCAAGGAGAGGGGCGTGGTGTGGCACAACTGGCCAGCACAGCCAGGCTAAGGCTGATTATTGACACCAATGTCACGATGGCGCAGGAGGTTGGCCAGTACAAGCAGTGGGCTGCACAGCGCGATATCTACAAGTATGGCATCTGGAAAGTCGGATACGCCAAGGAGCACCGCCCGGAGCATCTGGCACGTGACGGCAAGGCCTATGCGTTTGACCACCCGATTTGGACGCAATCCCCGCCAGGCGGAGAGTTCAACTGTCATTGCTACCGGATGCTATTGCGCGAAGAGGATGTTTTTGAACGTGGCATCACTCCGGAGCGTCCAGATATTCCGTTTGAGCCGTCGTCTTTAGGCTTCAACCCAGCCCGCGGCATCCGCAAGCCTCCCGAGTTCGGCAAGCGGGTGCGAAAGGAATACAAGGACAAGGCCAAGGAGCAGATGGCGCAGTTCAAGCCGGAGGAAGAAGCCATTCCTGCCGTGCCGGTTCTTACGCCTGAAGAGCATGCTGCCAAACGGCAAGAGCAGTGGAACAAAGCGTATGAGAAGCGGGCGCAGGCGTGGAAAGAGGAGTTCATTGCTTCTGGCGCTGATAATGCGGTTGCTGAAGAGTTGGCGAAGCTATACACGCTGGAAGCGGCAAAAATCGGCAAGCCGCCCAAGATTGTTGTTGATACTTTATTTTCTGGCGCTTTTTTGTCCAAAGATGCTACCGAGCTTGTTATCAGCGGTTCTTTGTCCGACAAAAAGGTTGTCGCATCTGCTCTCAAGGCTGTCAAAGACCTGCCACACAAGCTTAAACGAGGAAAGCAATGGCGAATTGCCAAGCAGCATAGAACAGAGCGCGAGGCAAAGATGCTTGGCGCACGGTTGATTCAAGGCGAGCATACATGGAAACAAGACATGGAGGCGACAAATCCGAACTACAAAACAGGGGCGTATGAATGGATTAACAACTGTCAGCGGGATATTGCTGCCTATGAAGCAAGACGGCGTGGAATAGATGTTGTTGCACGCCCATTGCTTGTGCGTGATCTAAGAAAAGACACAGTGGCTCCGGTATGGACTTCGGTGTACAAACGGCCTAAAATAATTAGCTGTGCAGCCGGAACCGGTGAAAGGTCATACAACAGGCTCCATAAAGCAATAGCGAAGATGCCACCCGGGGCCCGATGTGCTGTATATGTACAGTGGGAAAAACAGGGTGCGCATGTGTTTATCGCCGAACGGAGAAAAGACATTATCGCATTGATCGATCCGCAAAGCAATAAAGAATACACGCCGGATGTGTTCAAAAACGTTACCGGAAAGCATGTAATAGCCTTGCGGCTTGACAATAAACAATTTACCGATATAGTAAAACTGTGCGCAAAGGAGCGTGAAGAATGATTACTCTTAAAGAAGCTTTGGAAATTGCAGTGACTGATATGAAACTTCTGTTTCCTCTTGAGGCCGGAGAAATTCCCTCCCCAAGGATTCATGAAGATTCGGGCTACTGGCTTTTTAATTTTCATGAAGAAGAAGAAAATCCCCCACCAGGGGGGGGCGCAACCGCCGTCTACAAAGCAGACGGTCGAATACGTTACGTAGGTTCTGGTGAAATTCATGATTTTTATGAAAATGCCATCCCTGTTCCGTTTCCGGCTTGATGTTTTTTTGTTGAAAATACCCCCCTGGCATAGCCAGCCCAGCCCACCCTAACCTGCGGGCTTTTTCTATTTTGGTTGACGATCTGACCATTGATAGTATCCCAGCAGAGGAGAAAAATCAATGGCAGAAAAAAAATATACGTTATCGCTGCAGCTGACAGCTGACGGCAGCCAGGCTAAAGGCGAATTGGCAAAGGTTGCAGCAGCGGCCAGAGAAGCGGCGAAAGCTGCCGCAAGGCCAGTAAAGATCACTACCAGCATGATGGGCACTGGCGGATTGTATGGCAAGACGCTTAAAGGCTTCGGCGGCGACATGTCCAGCATACTTGGACTGAATAAGATCGGAGCCGGCATGACATCCGGCCTGGGCAAGGCGCTGAGCTTTGCCGGCGCTGGCTTCTCGGCATTGTGGAAAACCGCTGGCTTTGCTTTCCGTGGCATCTGGTCAGGCGTGCGGATGGCTGGCAGCCTGATCAAATCCATGCTGCTGGATCCGGTGCATCTTGCCACCGGCGCATTCAAGGCTTTGGGGGTTGGCGCGGCGGCAGCCCTGGCGGGCATTTATGCCGGCCTGAAGGCGCTTGGTCCAGCCGCGGAAATGCAGCAGTTCCAGATTCAGGTAGAGACAATGCTGAAAGACCCGAAAAAGGCAAAGCAGCGCCTGGATGAACTGAAGAAATATGCCAAAGATACCAACTACGGACCGCGCGAGATCATCGAGGCCGGCAACCTGATGGAGGCATTCGGGTTTTATTCGCTTCGCAACCTGAAGCTGGCTGGCGATGCGGCAAATGCATTCGGCAAGGACATTAATGAGATCGTCCGGAGCCTGAACTATCTGGCCAGCGGGCGCGGCGGCGAGGCCTTCGAGTCCCTGGCGCGGATCGGCGTTACCCGTGAGAAGCTGAAGCCGTTCGGCGTCGAGTTCGAGAAGTCCGGCGAGCTGAAGACCGATCCCAAAAAGGCCATGGAAGCCGTCCTGCTCTATTTCGAGAAGAGCTTCGGCGGCATGACCGAGCGCCAGAAGAAGACATGGAAAGGCGCCATGCAGCAGATGGGCGGCGAGGT
>MWCY01000095.1 GCA_002070275.1 Candidatus Hydrogenedentes bacterium ADurb.Bin170 | reverse complement strand
CCTGCGACGTACTCTATCCGTCATCCCTGCATACGCCGCTGTTATGTCTCCCCTCCGCCGTCACGCCCGCCCCCCCGGCGTGATTCCTGCGCAGGAATGACGGGTGGAGAAGCAGGAATGACGGAGAAATGCAGGGACAGCGGCGAGTCCGGTGATGGCGGTGCGTACAGAAGTGGCGCCGGAGGCATGCAATTCTTCCCCTGGGAACGCCAATCTCCGCATTGGCATCCAAGCGGGTCAGGAAAAAGACAGCCATTTCAACCCGCAGCGGAAATATGCCCTGCGACATATCTCCTCCGTGGGGAAAGGCAGGAGCGGCGACGGAAGCAGCAAAGCCCGCACCGGAGCCGTGTCCGATGCGGGCAGTACAGTCAGTCCTGAAGAGCAGCGAGGCCGGTTAGAGGGCGGCTGCCATCACACCCAGTGTTTCCGCAACTCGGCGGTTGGCAAGATCTTCACCCTTTTCCTGATAGCGGCTGAACGCAACGTGTCCATCCATATAAAGCACGTTGGATCCGCCGGGGACGTGGTTGAAGAGGTTGAGTGATACGGCTACGTGGTCAAACATGATGGGCAGGGTGCTTTGTGCCTGCGCACTGGCTGCCGGATTGTTGATGTCGGTGATCAGGAAGCGTTCAATGCCTTCTCTGAGACGGTATATAGTGCGTCCTCCGCCATTTCCTACGCCCGTGTAGGCGGCATCCACTTCAATGTCTTTATCCGTCAATTGGGCAATGCCATCAAGATTAGGCGGATTGGCGGCATATAGCGGCGCAAGTTTTCCGAACAACCCTTCAACACCGGCAATGAGTTGTGTGGGTCCGGTGAAGTTTTCGGCGCCGGCAGGCACTTTGTTCGCTTCGCCGACAAGCTGCATGATCTGCAGAATAGCGTTGCAGCTGAGACCTGGTTCTTCATAACCGAAGCGGTCAAAGCACCAGCCGAGGTAAGTGTAACTGGAATCTACGGCACTGGCAAATTTTGAGGTGGGACGGACGCCGGACAGATTGGGCTGGCCTGTGCTGTCAAGAATATCTTTTTTGTGCTGACCCAGCTCAGGATCAGAGGGGCAGAAAATGATGTTAGGATCGGTCAGATACTCCGGGTAGAGGGAAAAAGTGTTCGGGCCCAAGTCAAACACAAAGTTAGTTCCGCTGGGCAGACCGTCATTATTGAGCTGCGGAAATTCTCCTACCTGAATGCGGGGGTATTTTTCGCCCGGCGACTCATTGGCGTACATTTTAAATACGAGACCCCATTGCTTGAGATTGTTCTGGCAGGAGGATCGGCGCGCCGCTTCCCGGGCACGGGCGAGGGCTGGGAGCAGGATGGCTGCAAGGATGCCGATAATGGCGATCACGACCAGCAATTCAATGAGTGTAAATCCTTTTCGTTTCATAAGATGTCTCCTGATGGTTTGTATGTATCCGCAGCATGTTCCCGGGTGGAACATGCAAAGGTTCCATGGAGGTAGCTCTTCGCGTATTGCACGGGAGCGGTATATCCGAAAGCGCAAGATTTCAGCACTATGATTGTTGTCGTAAAAAAAGTATAGCACCTTCCTGGGTACTTGTCAACGGCAGAAATAGGGGCATGTGGGACTCACCATTAGACACTTCCGTCTTCGGTATGGTATGATACAGATATATTTTGCGCCCATAGCTCAGTTGGATAGAGCGTCTGCCTCCGGAGCAGAAGGTCGCAGGTTCGAGTCCTGCTGGGCGCGCCATTTCCCACCTTCATTTTACCCCTGTAAACATTGGCTATAATGCCATTTTGCCCTCTCAAAAAACTTGTAAGCCTTCCATCAACAATAATGCCAAATATACCCCTTCCGTGACATAAAAAGCCACACTTGTGACAAGTAGGAGTACAAGTGTTCACGGGGGATATTTCGGGGAAGTTACTCACTGCTGCTCACTTTCTTTTCTTCTCTGCTGGTATCGATACCGGGAAGAGAATTCACCGCCTTCTCTGTGTCCGTCAACTCCAGTATGGTGTAAATGTTTGCGGTGAGTTTAGGGTCATTGTGTCGCATCAGCTTTTGTGTCGTTGCCAGCCCAACACCAGCCCGGGCAAGCATAGTACAGAAAGTGTTCCGGAGAGCATGAATATCCAACACATGCCCTGCCCCATCCTTCTTTGAAATACCAGCCGCTTCTAAATCTTTGTCAAACACTCTAACCAGTTCTTTGGGGAGTCCGTCAAAGAAAGGTGCCGCATCGAAGGTGCCGGGGAAAGCCGCACAGTCGCCGGCAAGGCGTTTAAGTCGCTCTTGTCGGTATTCCTTCAAGGCAAGTATCAAATCAGCGTGAAGGGGAATTCTGGAGCCTTTGCGATTCTTTTCGTTTTCTGCTTGGAGCAAGAGGTAAGCCGGTTCAGAGTCTAAGTGAGCCGCCCCTATGGTGATGCTCCTTAATTCGCTTCGCCGTAGTCCCGTATATGCAAGTGTGCGATAAGCAAGGGATCTTGTCCGCCCTAACCATTTCAGTTTGTCAATGGTCGCCGGGGTCAACTTGGCTTTACTTCCCCTATTGGTAAGCCGTTCCTTTAAGGGACGTTCCTCAGCCGTCTTAAAAAGTAATTCCAATTCCGGAAGGGTGAATGCCCGCCGTTGGTGTCTTCGGTCTGCTCTTTCGTCAAATCGCACCAAACCGGAAACGGGATTAATGCCTGTCCTGTCGGTAGCCATCAACCAATTACCGAAGGAAACCCACGCAACCACATAAGCGTTACAAGAACGGGCGCCTCTCCCGTTTCGCCGTTCCTCTTCCAGATAAGCATCAAGAGCCACTTTGTCAACATCCCGCACAGCTTTCCATCCAAGAGCCTTGCAAACAGATTCCAGATATCGCCGGAATTCCTTAACGGTTTTTGTCGCTTTATTCCGTGCCGTCATACTGCCAAGGTACGCATCAATGCTTTTCTGAAGTGCGTCTTGCCCGTGCCTTGCCGCTTTTACTTCCTTCTTTGTGAATACACCTGCTCTGATTTTATCCTCTTCCGTTTGAAGGTTTGCGGCAAACTGTTCCGCCGTGGCTTTGTCTTTGCACTTGGTGTTGACAGTAAGGCTTCCACCATCAGAAAGACTAATGCGGGCATACCACGTTCCGGTTTCCAGAAGAAGCCGGGCACCGTCACTGGTGAGCCGTTCTACTCTGCTTTTCCCGTCACGCCCTTTGTATCGGGCATATTCGGTTCCTTTGCGGGTGAACGTTTCCGCATTTTCCGGTATTGGAGCCGTGTAAGTTTTTTTGAATACAGTTGCCATAGGTTAATCCCTTTTTTTCTTCACCAACCCCAGCCCAAAAAAACCAAAAGGGGCTGTGTTAAAAAAAAATGCAAGCAGGCGCGCAAGCGACCAAGTTTCACCCGCGTTCAAAGGATCTTTAAGCGTTTTATTTTCGCGCATGTTTTCGAAAGAACAGCGTGACATATCGCCCTATATTGATGTACTGGTTTTGCTCGTTGCCGAAATGCGCCAACCCCAGCCCAAAGAAATCAGCAAGCTTATCAATGTTATCGCTTGTCATCTGGAACCCTTCAAGAAATCGTGTTAGGCAAAGCCGGTTTATACCGGTATTGATGGAAAGCCTCCGCATGCTTAACCCGCTCTCCTGAATCGCTTTTCTCAATGTGTCGCTTAGTGTAACCATGTTAAAAGTTTAGCATACCTCCTGATGTATTTCAAGTAAAGCACTAGGCACTCTGAGAGGGAGGAGGTATATAGGAAGTCTTACTTCCATATACCCCCTCTCTAGGTACCTTGTGAGATCATCATCATCATCTATATATATAGGGGATCGATGATGATCAAGCCTGAATCCACAAATGACCGTCCTCATCTTCTCTTAGTTTTTCAGCCTCGATTGCCATGTCAATAATCTCCACTGCTTCACGTGCTCTTATTTTTTTTCCCAAGCAGTTAAGAGCTTTAATCAACTCTGGAGCACCTCTCCCTCTCCCATTGGCGACGCCGCTTTTTTTGATTTCGCCGTCATGCTTTGCGATATGTTCCACCAGAAAACTGATGTGCTCCTGAAGAAGCAGCCGGTTTGTGATCTCAATAGCCTGTAGCCGTTTCTGGATTTCCGTGGAGCTCAGCTCTCGTATCACGCCGCTGGTGATCCGTCCCAAGGAAAAAGCACAGAGACCTCCGTGCGTGTTCTTTGTGACCGCCGCCTCAATGATTTGCCCGTCATCTGCGTTTCTCCTGAAGTTCACAATCCACCGCATTGCCCCTTGCAACGAGCTTGCGCCTCTGCCGGCACTTGGATCCAGTGAAGCCCGTCCTTCTTTCGTCGTGTGGTGCACCAGAAGAATTGAACAGCCTGTCTTGTCTGCAAGTGTCCTGAGACGTGTTGCGATCAGGTTCATTTCCGCATTATTGTTCTCATCGCGCAACCCGCCGGCAGAAGCAAGAGGATCAAGGATCATCAGATCCACATCATCCCGGATAATGGCTTTTTCCAGAGTCTTCATAAAAGCAGTCGAAAGCAGACTCCCTTTCATGTCGTACCGGAACAATGGTTCCTTGGGAATCGTGCTAAAGCGCAGCATCCCTTCCTCTTCAAGCTTTCCGTAATCCACCTCCTCCCCGCATATCTTGTCCAGACGGGTTTTTAAATCGGAGATACTCTCTTCATAAGAAACGTAAGTGGTGGAGAGCCTCTTGCCCGGTATCGCCCCAATAGAAGTTATCCCAAGTGGGTTTCCTCTTGCGTATCCCACCATCAAATCAAGGATGATGAACCCTTTACCGATGCCGTCACTACCAAAGATGGCACCGATAGATCCCGGAAGCAGCCCGTTCCGGAAAATCGGATTTCCTTGTGGTGGTGCCGCTGAAGCCCGCTGGTAAAGCCCGGGATCTGTGCCTGCTTGCTCAATCACCTGAAGCCGTTCAATAAGCGCGCCCGCGCCATCAAGTGTTTTCTTCGCCTCTTGCGTCGCCTGTGCCTTCCACGTTTCAAGCCATTGTTCCGCAAGGTAGCGTACTTCTGCTTCTGAAAACTGCGCCGAGTCCAGAGCGCCCACAGGGGGGAAGTCGTGCTCACCATAGTGCCGCTCCAGCTCTCCCCAGTCGCCTTCTGGCGGGAAGTCCGCGCCTGCGAGAATGTCGCAAACCAGATCATAGAACTTCTTGGAGCTCCTGCAAGCCTCATGCAATCGGAACCGCCCTCTTGCTGACTCCGCATGCTTGGAAGCACTTTGCAGGGTCTTCTGAATCTCTGCTTCAGACAATCCGCTGTCCCGTGCTGCTGGTGCAAGCAGCTTCTCAACTGCAGGTTGCGTCATATTCATCTCATAAAGGTTGCATGCTGCCTTGAAGAGACTAGTATTGCGCTCACCTTCTTTTGCGCCGTGTTTGATGAAGTCCACCGTATCCCCGGAGAGATCCCGGAAGCCCTCCGCCCGGGAAGGAAGAGGAGCTGCTTCTTTCTCTATCTGATTCACCGCCGCCTTCCAGACGGGAGCCAACCATTCACCGGCATCATCGGAAAAAAGGAAATCAGCATTCTGAGCAGTGTCTTTGTTGAGAATGTAAAGAGGATCCAATTCAACGAAATCGGAAGCCCGGTACATCACCTTCAGCTTGCCGCTTTTGGGGTGCCGGGTATTCGGCAGCCGGAAGATCCGCTGATGGTCGTAGATCTTCAGATCAATGCAGTTGTATGGATCCTTGAACCGCTTTGCAATCGCCAGACAGATGTTTCCGAAGTCCACCGAAGGAACAGCACAGGAAGGCACCGGGAAATAGATATGTGCCCCTTTGCCGCCACTGAACCCCGCCAGCACAGCATCCATATCCGCACCGTAGTTTGTTGCACAGTGGTTCAGGAAGTGCTGCGCCTGAGCAATCGCATCCGATGGATCTTCTGCGCAGTCGAAATCAAAACACAGGAAGTGCCCGAAGGCGGAACCCGTGAAGCCTTTGTTGCTCCGGTATTGTTTGTAATGGGGAAGAAAGTCATCCCCATATGAGAACGCCGTGAGATACGCTTCTGTCTCTTCCTCTTCACATGCAAGGTATTTTGTGAATGTGTCCTTCCAGTCCTGCACCAGTTCCCGGGATCCGTCATACCTCCCTTTTACACAGACGCCGTAGTTGAAGCAGCTGGTGTGTTCTGGTAAACTGGAAGGAGGTTCCGTGAGTGGTGGAGCCACGTTCTTGTGAAGCCCGGGTGTTGCCGCACTTGGGCTTTTTTCTTTTGCTATACTCATGCCTGCCCCTCCTCATCCCCAAAAGTGAGCCTATAAGGGGGTTTTGGGGAGACATCTCCTTCAGGCGGGGTTAAGTATGGGTGAGCCTGAGTTTTCGCTCCAGACCCCTCTATAGGACGAGTTGCAGGGCTTCCTGAACGAAATTCCCACAGGGAGCAATCCGTGAACGGGCAATTCCTTCTTTCTGCTCGATCACCGGCACAAATCAGGCAGTTTTCACGGATGGCTTTGTCACGGTCTTTTCCTGTCTTCCCTTCCGGCATCTTCCCGGATCGGTAGGGGTACAGGGGATGCGTGGTCATAGTGCACCGCTCCACGCCGTAAGCGCTGCCACAATGGAGCCATTTATAATATTTCCGTATTGCTGTACGTCTGGTCATTGCTCTGCCCTCCACCCGGTTTTCCGGACATGCGGGCAGTTCGCCTTCACCCACGCCTCAATCACATCAGCCCGCCACCTCACAGAGCCGCCTACTTGCACAGGGGAAGGCAGAGCGCCGGAATCCCGAAGCCGCCACACCGTCCGCTTTGCAACGCCCAACTTCTTTCCAACTTCTACAGCGTTTAGCAACATAGTGTAGATCCTTGTAAAGGTTTTGCCTGTAAGACTGTCTTACAAGCCTCTACACTACCCCTAAACTGCAAGCAAACTGAAAGAATGAAAGCGGTATGTTATTGAGCGTAAAAGGGATAAAATTTACACCGTCTGGCATTTTGTCTCTTACATGTGTAAGAAAATTTAACCCCCTCAGGTGCGATGAAGCCAGAGTTTCCCTATCCTGCTTAAGAAAGCATTGCCCGCGCGGAAGAAGGGATTCTCTGATAACCCGAAGGCTTCTTTAAGTCGGTCATTTAGCCTGCTCAACGTGGT
>MWCY01000094.1 GCA_002070275.1 Candidatus Hydrogenedentes bacterium ADurb.Bin170 | reverse complement strand
CCTGACATTGCCATCGCCAATCAGGTCGCCTTTTTCGTAAGCATCCCAGTCAAAATCGGGATCCATTTGGGCGGGCTTGTTGTCTCTTTTGTGAGCGGCTGCTTGTTTGGCAGGGCTTTCAGCAGCGGGAGCAGCGGGGGTTTCGGTGGCGGCTTCTTCAGCGGCCTGGGGTTCGGTGGCAAGTTCTTTGCCGGCGTCTTTCAATTCTTCTTCCATTTTTTTTAGAGGTAATTGTTTGTAAATTAGACATTATGTTGATAAATTCCGGCAGTAAAAACACTGCCGGCAAAATAGGACGCAAATTTACAAAGACTTACTGAATATCCAAAACAAATACTTAAAAAAAGCAGCCTGATATGTGTATAAAAAAATATATCTTTGCCTGAGGATTGCAGAGTGACCCCGGGTGATGAAGAATCAAGGGTGACAAAGAATCAAGTTTATGTCTGAGAACTGCAAGTAGATTAAACAGGCCGGATGAAAGAACTGAAATGCTGTATATTGAACCGCAGACAGAGGCTGGTGGCAACTCAGCACCGGACGACCCGTTTGGTGTCGAAGGGGCGTGGATGGCGCGCAGCATCGCTGTTGCTTGTGTTTGCCTTGCTGATACCGGGAGTGCTGTCGTGTCAGACTATGGCACCTTTTTATTTTGAGCAGCTGATGCCCGCCAGGGTGCAGGAATTGCCGCCCGGGAAAAAACTCTTACTCGTCGACGAGAGTCCGTCCAGAGCCATCGAACCGGTACACAAAGTCTTCCTGAATTTCGAATACCAACGCGATACAGTATTAAACTGCGATTCCGCAGCCACCTACCTGCTGCAAAGCCTGGAGCAGAAGTTGCTGGCGAGTGGCTATCTCAAAGGCGTTGAACGCCCGCGCACCCAATCATCCCGCCTCGACCCCAACACTCTTTACCGCCTGCAGGATTCGCTCGGCTGCGATTATGTGCTCATCCTGAAGCAACACGAGATCAAAAGCTTTATGAACACCGACGGAAGTTTTGTTGGCCATAATGTGCTGACAGCCGGTGTGTGGGAATTGCTCGAGACTCCCTACTTAAACAGCCTTTCGGAGTTTTTGCTGCTCGATACCCTGAGCATGGGTTCCGTTATTTATCGCAAAGACGAACCTTTCTGGTCTTTGCCCGATTTTGAGAAAAACCTGCCCGAGCTGTCCGAAATCCAGGCCCAAAAAGTGTTCCTAAGCCTGGTGCCCGATTGGCGCGAAGCCGAACGCTATTATTACATCGCCGGCAATTACCACATCAAACTGGCCGTCGACCGCATGCGCAACAAGGATTGGGAAGGAGCGGCCCGCTATTGGGAAAAAGCGTACGAGAGCGGAGGCAAAAACAGCCGTTACCGGGCAGCCGTCAACCTGGTGCTCTATCACGAACGTTACGACCGGATAGCCGAAGCCCTGCAATGGATAGAAAAAGCTCAGGCCATTCCCGAAACGATCTTGTTTATGCCCAGCCCTTCGGAAAAAGAAATGCTCTACAATTGGAAATATTTGTTGCGGCAACGCCAAAAAGAGCTTGAAAAGTTTTACGGCCCGGCCGCATCCGACAGCAATTGTCCTTAAGAGAATAATTATTACTTTTACACAAATTTTTACTTGCGACCCGGGTTCCCCATGGATATATTACAACTGATAGGCAGAACAAAGGCTCTTTTTAGCGAAGATTTGGCCGCACACGAGCAGGAATTGTCGGGCATGGTAGCCGCCTCGCGTTTTTTGGTGATAGGAGGAGCAGGTTCCATAGGGCAGGCCGTCAGCAAAGAAATATTCAGGCGCAATCCCCGCAAACTGCATGTGGTTGACCTGAGCGAAAACAACCTGGCCGAACTGGTGCGCGACATCCGCAGTTCCTTCGGTTACATCGGGGGCGATTTCAGGACTTTTGCTCTCGACTGCGGATCTTCGGTGTACGATGCCTTTTGGCAGGCAGACGGCCTCTACGATTATGTGCTCAACCTGTCGGCCCTCAAGCATGTACGCAGCGAAAAAGATCCCTACACCCTGATGCGGATGATCGACGTAAACATTTTCAACACCGTCAAAACCCTGAAGCAGGCCGGAGAAAAGGGAGCGAAAAAATACTTTTGCGTATCCACCGACAAAGCGGCCAATCCGGCCAATATGATGGGCGCCACCAAGCGCATTATGGAAATGTTTCTGATGCAACACAGCCGCGATATCTGCATTTCGACGGCCCGTTTTGCCAACGTGGCTTTTTCGGACGGATCGTTGCTGCAGAGCTTCGAACAACGTTTGCAGAAACGCCAGCCCATTGTGGCTCCCAACGATGTGAAACGCTATTTTGTCACAGCCCGTGAATCGGGCGAATTATGTCTGCTGTCCACCCTGCTGGGCGGGAATCGCGACATCTTTTTTCCCAAACTCAGCCAAGACTTGCACCTGCAAAAATTTTCCGATATTGCCGTACGCTATTTGCAGGCCAGAGGTTACGAGCCCTTTTTGTGCCGTTCCGAACAAGAAGCCCGCGAGTTGATGCACAGCCTGCCCGACGAGGGCCGCTGGCCTTGTTTGTTTACCGCCAGCGATACCACCGGCGAAAAGGAATACGAAGAATTTTATACCGGCAACGAACTACCCGATATGGAGCGATTTCGGAGCCTGGGGATCGTCAGGAACCCTCCGGACTGTGATCCGCAAAAAACAGCCCGCTTTGTCCGCGTCGTCGAGGGAATGAAAGCATCGGGGAGCTGGAGCAAAGAAGAATTGGTCGCGCTGTTTTTTGAAATGATTCCCGATTTTGCCTACATCGAAAAAGGCAAATACCTCGATTCAAAAATGTAATAGGAATCAGCAGAAAATAATTGATTAAAAATAGATAATCAGCTAATTATAAAACCGTAAGACCGGAAAAAACATACAAATAAGTGCAGAATAATTCAGAAAACAAGCTTTTTGCCGAAACGCTGCAGTTTATCAGGCAGGCATTCGGGCAGCCCCGGGGGACGATACCTCTGCATGCACCTGTGTTTGGAGGGAACGAAAAAAAATACCTCGGGGAATGCATCGACTCCACCTATGTGTCGAGTGTGGGCAGGTTTGTCGACCGTTTCGAAGAAGAAATGGCCCGCTTTACCGGAGCGGCCAAAGCGGTGGTTTGCGTCAACGGAACCAATGCGCTGCATCTGGCTCTGCATCTGGCCGGGCTGGAACGCGACGAAGAGGTGATCACTCAGCCACTGACTTTTGTGGCCACCGTCAATGCCATTGCCTATGGCGCTGCCCATCCTGTGTTTGTCGATGTAGACCGCGATACGATGGGGCTTTCGCCGGCAGCTCTGCGAGCCTGGCTCGAACAAAACGTCCGGATTGAACAAGGGCAGGGCAAGGACCCGAAGCCGGGGGCGTACAATGTAAAGACCGGACGGCGCATAGCCGCGGTTGTGCCCATGCACACTTTTGGCCATCCCTGCCGTATAGACGAAACAGCCGATCTTTGCAAACAGTATCACATTGAACTGATCGAAGACGCGGCCGAAAGCCTGGGCAGTTATTACAAGGGGCAGCACACCGGCACCTTCGGCAAAATGGGCGTACTTAGTTTCAACGGCAACAAAATACTCACCACCGGCGGGGGAGGCATGTTGCTTTTTCGGGACGAAGCCCTGGCCAAAAGAGCCAAACACATCAGCACCCAGGCCAAAGTGACACATCCCTGGGCCTTTGTGCACGACGAAATCGGTTACAACTACCGCATGCCCAACATCAATGCGGCTTTGGGGCTGGCCCAGCTGGAACAGCTCGAAACTTTTCTGGCAGCTAAACGCAAACTGGCCGGGGAGTATAAGCAGTTTTTCGAAGGCAAAGCGGGCATCCGTTATGTGGAAGAGCCCCGAGACTGCCGTTCCAACTTCTGGCTCAACGCTGTTTTGCTGGATGGGCCCCGGCAGCGCGATGCTTTTTTGGAATACACAAACCAACGAGGCGTCAGCACCCGCCCGGCCTGGGAACTTATGCACCGCCTGCCTATGTTTAAAAATGCCCAATGCGGCGACCTGAGCAATGCCGAATGGATTGCCGGCCGTCTGGTAAATATCCCAAGCAGCGTACCATATGAATCGTAACAATATTAACAAACAAGACATCCTACTGATTGGGGGCGGGGGGCATTGTCTTTCGTGCATCGATGTCGTTGAGCAGGGCGGTCAATACCGCATTGCCGGCATTGTTGATCTGCCCGAAAAACTTGGCAGTCGTGTGCTGGGCTATCCGGTAGTGGGCAACGACGACGATATAGCCCGTTTGGCAAAAGACTGTCCAAATTTTCTGATCAGCCTTGGACAGATCAGGTCGGCGGCCGGCCGTCAGAGAATTTACGAAAGAGTAAAGCAGGCCGGCGGAAACCTGCCCGTTGTCGTCAGCCCTCATGCCTACGTCAGTTCACGTGCGCAACTAGCCGAGGGCAGCATCGTTATGCATCAGGCATTAGTTAACAGCGGAGCCCGTATAGGCCTCTGCTGTATTATCAACAGCAAAGCCCTGGTCGAACACGAAGCCCGGATCGGAGCCTTTTGCCATATTTCCACTGCTGCCTGTATCAACGGACAGGTTAGCATAGGGGAGCATTGTTTTGTAGGCAGCAATACGGTGGTAGGCAACAACCTGGATATTACAGATCATTGTGTACTGGCTGCCGGCTCTCAGGTATTAAAAAACATTAGCCTGCCGGGAGTTTACCTGGGACAACCCCTTCGAAAAATAGAATAGCGATGAAAACACTGATCATAGCCGAAGCAGGCGTCAATCACAACGGCGATATGGAGCTGGCCAAAGGCCTGATAGAAGCAGCGGCCACTGCCGGTGCCGATATGGTGAAATTTCAAAGCTTCAAGGCAGAAGCAATGGTGAGTAAAACAGCTCCTAAAGCCGATTACCAAAAAACCAACTCCGGGCCCGACGATTCTCAGTACCGGATGCTCAAAAAACTGCAGCTGGATCGCGATCAGCACTTGCAATTGATGGCTCATTGCCGGCTCTGCGGCATTCAGTTTCTTTCGGCTCCCTTCGATCTGGAAAGTATAGAATTGCTGCACAGTCTGGCTGTCCCTTTGTATAAAATTCCTTCGGGCGAAATCACCAATAAGCCCTACTTAAAAGCCATAGCCTCCAAACACCAGCCGGTCATTATGAGCACCGGGATGTCGGAAATCTCCGAAATCGAAGCAGCCTTGGCCGTGTTGTACGAAAACGGTCTGACAAAAGCCGATATCACTCTGTTGCATTGCAACACCCAATACCCCACGCCCATGAAAGAGGTCAACCTGAGGGCTATGATTCAGCTGCGCGAAAAGCTGGGTCTGGCCGTGGGTTATTCCGACCACACCAGGGGTATTGAGGTTCCCATAGCGGCGGTGGCTCTGGGGGCAAGGGTGATCGAAAAACACTTTACGCTCGACCGCGGTTTGCCCGGCCCCGACCATCAGGCATCGCTGGAGCCTCAGGAGTTGAAAGCTATGGTGGTCGCCATACGCAATATCGAAAAAGCCCTGTCGGGTTCAGGCATAAAAGAACCAGGCGCCGGCGAGATCAAAAACAAAGACATTGCCCGCAAAAGTATAGTGGCGGCAAGGGCTATCTGTCGGGGAGAAGTGTTGACGGAACAAAACCTGGGAGTGAAACGTCCGGGCAACGGCATCAGTCCCATGCGCTGGGACGAGGTGCTGGGGCAGCGGGCTGTTCGCGATTTCGAACAAGACGAACTGATAGAACTCTAAATAAAAAGCCATGAGGAAAATTTGCATAGTCACAGGAACCCGGGCCGAATACGGCCTGCTCAGCCCGCTGATCAGGGCCGTTCACGAGGATCCTGAAATGGAACTGCAGTTGCTGGTGACCGGCATGCACCTTTCGCCCGAGTTTGGCAACACCTGGACCCAAATCCGCGACGACGGCTTTCCCATTGCCAAAAAAATCGAGATGCTGCTCTCGTCCGATACGGCGGTGGGCATCAGCAAATCCAATGCCCTGGCCCTGATTTCTTTTGCCGAAGCACTGAATGAACTGCAGCCCGACATTATGATTGTGCTGGGCGACCGCACCGAAACTTTTGCTGCCGTGCAGGCTGCACTGATAGCCGGCGTGCCTACAGGACACATCTCCGGAGGAGAGCTCACCATGGGAGCTTACGACGACGCCATCCGCCACAGCATCACCAAGATGAGCCAGCTGCATTTTACCGCAACCGAAGTCTATCGGCGCCGGGTCATTCAGCTGGGCGAGCAGCCCGCGAGCGTCTTCAACGTCGGCGCCCCCGGCCTGGACAACATCCGCCGCCTGCCCCTGCTGAGCCGCGAAGAGCTGGAGCAGGCTTTGGGCTGCAGGCTGCGCCGCCGCAACCTGCTCATCACCTTCCATCCCGTCACCCTGGAGCAACAAAGCGCTGCCGGGCAATTCGGTGAATTGCTGGCCGCCCTCGACGAGCTGGACGACTGCCTGCTGATTTTTACCAAACCCAATTCCGACAAAGACGGCCGCAGCATCATTGCCCTGACGGACGACTACGTAGCCCGTCGTCCCCAAACGTCCATCGCCTTCGATTCGCTGGGCCAGCTCCGCTATTTGTCTGCAGTCCGGCAGATGGACGCCGTGGTGGGCAACTCCTCGAGCGGCATCGTCGAAGTGCCGGCCCTGCAGGTGCCCACGGTCAACATCGGTGACCGCCAGCGCGGACGCCTCCGCGCCCCCTCCGTCTTCGACTGCGAACCCCGCCGGGCCGACATAAGCCGCGCCCTGCAACAGGCCCTGGCCTACGATCGCCGCAGGCCCCTGCAACATCCTTACGGCGACGGGCATGCCTGCGAAAAGATTTTCGACATACTGAAACACAGCCCGGCCCCCGCGCTCAAGAAAGCATTCTACGACCTCGGCCCGGACTTTGATCCCTTCACCCTGCGCTTCGGCGAAGCAACACCCGACTCCGACCGAGGCTGCAGCCGCGAAGCATCAACCGACACAAACAACAAGCAATGAAAGATTTCAGCTCCAACCTGATACAACACAAGGCCGGCCTTATCGAAGCCATGCAAAAGCTGGGCGAAGTCCCCGGCAACCTGACGCTCTTTGTGGTCGACCCCCGGGGACGCCTGCTGGGCACCCTCACCGACGGCGACATCCGCCGGGGCCTGATTGCCGGCCTGAACCT
>MWCY01000093.1 GCA_002070275.1 Candidatus Hydrogenedentes bacterium ADurb.Bin170 | reverse complement strand
CCCAAGCCGGAACCCAAGCCTGAGCCAAAACCTGAGCCCAAGCCTGCGACGCCTTCCAATCCACAGGAATTGAAACTCACCACAGGCGAAATTTCTGAAGGCATACCTTCTGTTCTCAGTGGATGGGTGCGGCTGGTTCAGCGCAAAGTGGAAGGTGTCTGGGCTGTTCCGCCGGGTATTATGATGGACCCGGACAACAATATTGCCGAGGTCAGTTTCTGGGTGGATCGCTACGGCGATCTGATCGGCACTCCTGTCGTGACAAAACATGCGGCAGATCCTGCACTGGGCGAGTCCGGCATCAATGCCATTATGCTTGCCCAGCCCTTCCCGCCGTTGCCGGAAGGATATCCTCAAGTGGAGCAGCTGGTCGTTTACGCCTTTAAACTGCACTGATCTCCCGCACAACTGCCTTGTTTTCCGTTGCATCCTGAAAGGAGTATTGCATGATCAGGCTTTTTCCGGCTGTCCTCGCTCTTTGTTTTTTTGCCGGAACGGCTGTGGCTGACAGCACGGTCACCAGGCATTTTGACGACAACGGTGCGGCGCTGGTAAATCCGATGATGGGCTGGCGTCTCAATTTTTATTCCAACATGCTGTCCAACTACGGTTCCACACTCGCCTTTTCGGACACGCTTGACGATTTTCCGGGGCTGTCCTGCATTTATATGCGGCTGCCCTGGGTCTATATCGAAGCGGAGGAAGGCGTGTTTGACTGGTCTGTCGTGGACGCGCCGGCACAACGCTGGATCGATAAAGGACTGCAGGTCGCTTTTCGCTTCTGCTGCTCCGAGTCCTGGCTCCGCTATGCCACGCCGCAATGGGTAAAAGACGCCGGTGCAAAGGGATATGATTTTGTGCCGGGGCAGGGCATCGTGGAAGACGGCGTTTTCTGGGAACCGGACTACAACGACCCCATCTTTCTTGACAAACTGGAAAAATTTGTTAAGGCTGCCGCCGCCCGTTATGACGGCAACCCCCATGTAGCCTTCGTCGATGTCGGCTCGTTCGGTGTATGGGGCGAAGGACACACCGATGCCAGCACACGCATTCTCTATCCGGCAGATGTTGTGAAAAAGCATATCGATCTTTACGCACGCCATTTCAAAAAAACACTGCTCGCAGCCAACGACGATTTCAGTTTTCAGGGTGATACAATTCTCCCTTACGCTTTTGAAAAAGGGCTGACTCTCTGCGATGACAGCATTCTTGTGCAGCCGCCTCCCAATTCCTATTACAGCGCTGCACTGGCGCAGCCTTTCTGGCCGGTACGCCCTGTCATTCTGGAGCATCAGCATTATGACACCTCAAAGAGCTGGGGTGCCTGGCATCCCGATATTTTCTTGCGCGCCATTGAAGAATATCATGCGGCTTATATGTGCATTCACTGGTTTCCCCGTGAATTCCTTGAACAGGAAAGAGAACTCATTGACCGCGTCAATCTGCGGCTGGGCTATCGTCTGCAGGTCCGGGAAGTGCAATGGCAGCCGGAGGCTCACCTGCATGAGCGCATCTCTTTCCGTTCCTCCTGGGCAAACGCCGGCGTAGCCCCCTGCTATCCTCATGGATGGGTCGCCTACACGCTGAAAGACGCTCAGGGCGGTATTGCCGCCGTTTTTGCGGATGAGCACTTTGACATGTTCGACCTGCCTGTAGGCGCCGCCGGGAGCGCTGTTATAAAAGAAACACAGTCCAGCCACAGTTTCGCCCCCAATATGCCGCCCGGGAAATACGACCTTTTCATTTCGGCGGGTCTCCGTGACGGCACGCCCGTCATTGCCCTTCCTCTGGAAAAAGAAGACGGGCACCGGCGCTACTTCGTCGGTACCATGACCGTTCTCGAAGCAAAAACAGGCGCCCCTGCAGAGGAATAACTTTTTATTCTGCCCAGAGGGCTGCTTCGAGATCTGCTGAAAAGAGAGAACCGGCTCCCCTTTATCGCATTCACTCCGGCTTCCGCCCTTATCTCGCCACTAGAAAGGGGCGTTCCTTTTCCGTTACAATCCTGTCGGAAGTGATTCAGGATCTCTGTATGTATTTTTCTGCTCGGCAGGACAATTGTGGCATAAAACATTTTAATTTTGGAGCACTAAACAGGAGCGCATTATTATGGCAATGACATGGATAGACTATGCCAGTATTCTGGCGTTTATTGCACTTGTTCTGGGAGTGAGCATGTACAAAAGCCGCCAGAAAAAGGACAGTGCAGGCTATTTTCTGGCAGGGCGGGAAGCGACCTGGTGGCTCATCGGCTTTTCGCTGATTGCCGCCAATATTTCGACCGAACAATTTGTCGGCATGAGCGGTGCCGGTGCCGGTAACACAGGACTTGCCATTGCCAGCTATGAATGGATCGCCGCCATTACGCTCGTCTTTGTGGCAATTTTCTTTCTGCCCCGCTTTCTCAGTGCAGGCATCTTCACCATTCCCGAATATCTGGAATACCGGTATAACGCCACTGCACGCACCATCATGTCCCTCTTCCTCATGGTTGTGTATGTCTGCGTGACCATCGTTGCCGTCGTCTATTCCGGCGGTCTGACCATCCATGCCATTTTTGGCTGGCCGCTGGTGCCGAGCATATGGCTGATCGGTATTTTTGCCGCCCTCTACACTTCCTTCGGCGGGCTGAAAGCGGTCATCTGGGCGGATCTGATTCAGGGATCCGCACTGATCCTGGGCGGCGCCATTGTTCTCTATTTCGGGCTACATGCCATGGCACCGGACGGCGGACTGCTTGCAGGCTGGAGTGCGTTCATGGAACAGGCAGGCGACAAAATGCACATGAGCCTCGCCATGGATCACCCGGAACTTCCCTTTTCCGCCCTTATCTTCGGAATCTGGATTCCCAACTTTTACTATTGGGGACTGAACCAGTACATTACTCAGCGTACTCTGGCATCCAAAAGCCTGAAAGAAGGGCAGAAGGGTGTCCTCTTTGCCGCCGCCCTCAAACTGCTTATCCCCTTCGTTATTGTGATTCCCGGCATCATGGCTTGGCTGCTTTTTGCCGATCAGCTGGGCGACGGCACCACCGCAAAAGATGCCGCCTATCCTGTCCTGATCCGCGAACTGATTCCGGCGGGACTCACCGGCTTCATGCTCGCCGCACTGGCAGGTGCTGTCATCAGCTCTCTGGCATCCATGCTGAATTCCGCTTCCACCATTTTCACCATGGATCTTTTCAAACGCTACCTGAAGCAGGATGCCACTGAAAGCCAGATGGTGCTTGTAGGCAGGTTCACTACCCTTCTTTTCGTAGTTATCGGCTGCCTTATTGCGCCCATGCTTGCCAATCCCCGCTTCGGCGGCGTCTTCAAATACATCCAGGACTTTCAGGGCTTTATCTCCCCGGGTATCCTGACCGCTTTTGTCTTCGGACTGGTGATTAAACGCACACCGGCAGCCGCCGCCATTGCCGCCATGGTCGCCAACGTGCCTATTTACGGTCTCCTCCACTTCTCCTCTGTCCAGACAGCTCTGGTAAAAAAACTTCCCTTCATCGGCTTTATGGATGAAAACGGTGTCGGCAATATTGCTTTCCTGAATCAGATGGCGATCACGGCGGTTTGCCTGATTATTGTGATGGCAATCATTACGGCAATCAAGCCTCTGAAAGCACCGGTGACCATGCCTGTAAACAAGGATTTCGATCTGAGCACCTCACCGCTTATCCCGGTGCTGGGCGCACTGGTTATTCTTATTACGGCGTGGTTCTATTACATCTTCTGGTAAACAGAACCGGTCGTCTGTATCAGCAAAAGAGCACTGCCCGAAACCAGGCAGTGCTCTTCTTTTATATCAGACTGAAGCAGTGGCTATTCCTGCAGTTCCGCCCGTGGAAAAGAGCCCAGCACTTTTAAATTACGTGCATGATCCCCCACCTCCGCTAGCACTTCCTGCACCATCTCATCTTCCACATGCCCGAGAAAATCAATGAAGAATACATACTCCCACGCTTTCTGCTGGGAGGGTCTGGATTCAATGCGGGTCAGATTGATATTGCGCCGGGAAAAGGGCAGCAGCATATTGTACAGCGCTCCGGGTTTGTCCTTGACCCAGACAAGAATCGATGTCTTGTCATCACCGGTTCTTTTTACCATCTGCTGTCCGATGACAACAAAACGTGTATAGTTGTGCGGCGCATCTTCAATGCGTTCCGCCAGAATTTCCAGATTATAAGTCTGTGCGGCAAGACGGCTGGCAATGGCGGCTGTGCCCGGCTCCTCCGCTGCCCGTCGTGCCGCTTCCGCCGTGCTGCTTGTCTCGATCAGTTCCGCTCCCGGCAGGTTGGCGCGCAGCCAGTTCCGGCATTGCAGAATAGCGTTGTCCTTGGAATAGACACGACGCACTTCACTGAGCGGGGAATTGGACAGCAGGTTCTGCGTAATGTGCAGCAAAACTTCATTCACCACCTTCAGATTGGAAGAGATAAACTTGTCCAGCGTGTCGCTCACAGACCCGCCCATGGAACTTTCCACCGGCACCACACCATAATCGATGCGCCGGCGCTCCACTTCAGTGAAAACATCCAGAAAAGACGGAAGCGGCAGGTATTCGGCGGCAAGCCCGAAAACACGAAGAGCCGCCATATGACTGAAGGTGTCCCGGGGTCCGAGAAATGCAACGCTGGTCGGCTTTTCCAGTGCACGGATCGCACTGATGATTTCGCGATAAATGGAAATGACCGCTTTATTGTTCAGGGGACCCTGATTGCGTGCAACCAGCCGGTCCAGTACATTTTTTTCGCGTTCCGGCACATAGATCGGCGCCTGAGCGCTCCGCTTCAGTTCACCAATGGCACGGGCGGCATTCGCACGTTCGTTCAGCGCCTCAATGATTTTGCTGTCAAGCGCATCAATTTTTGCGCGCAGTTCTTCGAGATCCTGTTCCATGAACAATCCTTTGAGCTTCAGCTTTACGACGCCGCCCATTCAGTCATTGAAGAAGGGCAATTATTTTTTCGCAAGTATTTCCAGCGGCGCTTTTGCCACCAGAAGCATGGCAACACGCCCTGTGTCAAAACGGATGCGTGCCTGCAATCGCTCACCAGCACCTTTTGTATATAATACAATACCGCGGCCGAAACGTGCATGTCGAACAGCCATGCCGTTGCGCAGTTCCACTTCAGCTGGCGCCGCGGCGGCAGTCGGAACCGGCGTGTCCGCCTTTACGCCTGTTTTTTCCCTGCCGGAATAATCGACCGCCTTAAGCCGGTGCAGACCGGCCTCTTTCAGGAAGCGGCTTGGTGCCCGGCGGTTGTGCGACACACCATAGACCATGCGGCTCTGTGAGTAAGTCAGGGTAAGTGTCTTCCGTGCCCGCGTCATGGCAACATAGCAGAGCCGGCGTTCCTCCTCCATGTCCTCTTCGTCATCGTCAAAGCGAACCATGGGAAAGAGGTCCTCTTCCATGCCCAGCAGATAAACGTGATCGAACTCGAGCCCCTTGGCGGAATGACAGGTCATCAGAGTCACGGTACCGGAAGCGGCATCCCACTGATCGGCATCCGCCTGCAGTGCGAGATCTTGCAGGAAACCCTCAAGACCCCCTGATTTGCCTGCATCATACTGTCTGCATGAAATAACAAACTCGTCGACAATCTCTATCCTGTTCTGAAATTCCTTCTCGTCACTTTTGCGCACATAGTCCCGGTAGCCGATACGATCGATCAGTTTTTCAACCAGGGCTGCCAGCGGATGATTTTTTGCCTGATGAGCCAGAAAATCAATGATTTCCACAAACTCCAGAGCGGCGCTGCGGGCACGGGCAGGTAGAGTTTCGTCAAACTCGCACTCACGCAGTACCTGAAGCAGCGGCTGGCTGCGCAGCCGGGCGTATTCTTCCAGACGCTCTCTGGTCGTGTTGCCGATGCCGCGCACAGGAACATTGAGCACCCGGCGCAGAGATTCGTCATCCTGCGGATTGGCGGCAAGACGCAGATACGCAAGGAGATCCTTGATTTCGCGACGACTGTAAAACTTAATGCCGCCCACAACAACATAAGGGATGTGGCGCTCCCTGAGTGCCTCTTCCAGAAGCCGTGCCAGTGCATGGGCTCTGTAAAAAACAGCGGTGCCGCCCGCCGGCAGCTGCCGTCTCAGATAATCCTCAGCAATAAAAGCGGCTTCCTCTTCCGCCGATTCAGCGGAAAAAAGACGAACCGCTTCCCCTTCCTGCTGGCGGGTAAACAAGGTTTTGCCCAGGCGATTCACATTGTTGGCAACCACCGCATTGGCAGCATCCAGTATCTTCTGTGTGCTCCGGTAGTTTTCTTCCAGACGAAAGGCCTGTGCCCGGGGAAAGTCCTTGACAAAGTCCAGAATATTGTTGATGTCAGCGCCGCGCCACGAGTAAATACTCTGATCCTCATCACCAACCACAAAAAGATTGGAATCCAGACCAAGGCTGCGCGCAATCACATACTGGCTGCGATTGGTATCCTGATATTCATCCACGAGAACATGGGCAAAACGACGCCTGTACCGTTCGCAGGCGTCAGGCGAAGTACTGAAAAGGTGCGCTGTCAGAGCAGTCAGATCATCAAAATCCAGAGCGGAGCACGCTTTGAGGGCATCATGATACCGCGCCCAGAGCTCACGAAAACTCTTTTCCTCAAGAGATTCCGCCGGATCGCTCCAATTGGGATAAGGCTCCACCTGCTTAATCTGGCTGATAAAACGCAGCGCATCACGGGGCGATACAGCCAGAAAACTTTTGGGAAGATCTTTTACAAGTCGCTTCATCAGAGACAACTGATCCGAATCATCAAAGATAGTAAAATTGGGCGAAAGATTCAGCGTCTCTGCCTCGCGGCGCAGTACCCACAGTCCGAAGGAGTGAAAAGTGCCGATAAAAGCCGGAACCGTTTCCACACCCAGGCGACGGGCAAAGCGGGTACGCATTTCCGAAGCCGCCTTGTTGGTGAATGTGAGTGCCAGCAGGCTGCGAGGAGACACACCCTCTTCTTCCACAAGCCACGCCATCCGTTCAATAATGACTCGGGTTTTTCCACTGCCCGCTCCGGCAAGCACCAGAACAGGACCGGAAGCGGCGCTGACAGCCGCTTGTTGTGTTGAATTGAGTGTGGTCATAATAGGTCAAAGATCCCGTTGTGCCATAAAAGAAGGATGGTGCATCCGGCGGCCGCCGTTGCGTGGGGTGTCAGTATGCCGTCGGGAAAAAACGCACGTCCCGTACAGCGGCTCCTCCCTTTCCTTCCCGGGATACAGTAGAAAAGGCGGATTTACAGGCATAAAATAAAAATGGCGCGCCTGGCAGGATTCGAACCTGCGACCCTCGGCTTAGAAGGCAGATGCTCTATCCAACTGAGCTACAGGCGCACACAAAAACATGTTTTTCGTTGCCGAACCGCTTGCGGAACCGACAAAACATTCTATGCCACTTAAGTAACATATCCCCTGAAAAAAAGCGGTGTTTCTCGGCGTTCCGGCAGCAGAGTTCTTATATAATGATAGCATATGAACACATGGACATCAACCTTTTACGTCTCCTGACTTGAACAGGAA
>MWCY01000092.1 GCA_002070275.1 Candidatus Hydrogenedentes bacterium ADurb.Bin170 | reverse complement strand
CAAGTTACCACGTTTGCTTGAAGCGAACTACTTCAATAAAATCGGCAAAAGTCCATTTGCCGCTGAACCAAGACAGGAATCTTAATCAGGGTACGGGCGTCTTGATTTACATATCGCCCTGATCCACACCAAAGACTGCAAGACAAACACAAAATAATCCTTACTTTCAAAGACTTTCCTGCATAGTTGACAGCAACAGCATGACCCTTATAAAAAGCGACTCGCGTTAAGATTCCTGCCTGCGCAGGAATGACGCCGGAGGGTGGACGTAACGGCGACGTGCGCAGGAGTCTTAATCCGGATATGGACGTCTTGAACTGCACATCGCCCTGATCCACACCAAAGTGAGTGGACAGAGTGGACACAGTGGACTGGGCATGACCCTGGTCTTTTAAAGCCGTCGTCGACATTCCGGAGAACGTCAATCGACTCATTGGCGCGACGTGTTTTTCGATCACGAAGCTAGGAAGGAAAGAAGGGAAAAAAGTAAGGAATGAAGCATTTCTGTCGTCCTGCTTTTGATTTTCTTTGGGCTTATCCTATATACTGCTAGCAGGCACAGCGTTCTGCATTCTTTTTTGCCGGTGTAGCTCAGATGGTAGAGCAGCTGACTTGTAATCAGCAGGTCGGGGGTTCGATTCCCTTCGCCGGCTCCATGCTTTCCCCCTGCATTCAAAAGCGGTATACTGCTATGGGTGCAGGGGATTTTTTTGTCCTTTTGCCTTTGCATGTGCCGGGGACTCTGTTTTAATATCAGATCCGGGCTGTCACCGAAGTTCCCGTCGTTTTTTTTCAATGAAAGTGCTGATGATGCTCTCAGACTATATGCTGCCTGGTATTTCACTGGTTGCCTTCTGGCTTTTTGTTTCCATTGCCGTAATAATCCAGGGGATCAGCAAATCCGGTTTTGCGGGCGGTGCTGGCGTATTATCTCTGCCGCTGATGATGCTGGTCATGCCGGTGGACAAAGTGGTCGCCTCGCTGCTGCCTCTTTTAATTCTTCTTGACTTCAATGCCATTTATCATCACCGGCACAACCGGGACTGGCAGGTCATCCGCATGATCTATCCTCCTGCGCTGATAGGTATTATTCTGGGTGCGCTGGTCTGGTGGTGGATAGGCCGTGCAGGCCTCGCAAGCTATGAAGGCTATATCAAACGCTTTGTCGGGGTTATCGCTATTTTTCTGGCCTTTTATATTCTGGGCAAGGAACTTTCTTTAAAATGGGTTCAGGGGAAAAAGGCGGGCAGGAAGATCGGCTGGGCGGCGGGGCTTTTCGCCGGGTTTTCCTCGACCATCGCCCATGCGGCAGGCCCGGTGGTCAGCCTTTTTGTTTTTTCGCAGGATCTTGGCAAAACGCTTTTTGTGGGTACAGTCGCCTGGGCTTTTACGCTGATCAATCTGACGAAACTTCCTTTTTATGTGGCGGCGGATCTCATCGATTTTTCCGTGCTTCACTTTGATCTTTACCTGCTGCCGCTGGTTCCGCTGGGCTCGTGGCTAGGCAAATGGCTGCATCATCGTGTTTCGGAAAAGGTCTTCAACCGTATAATCATGGGGCTGACGCTTCTTGCCGGTATTCAGCTTTTGTTCAACGTAAATCTTGTGCGGAGTTTTCTTGCCTGGTTCCAATGAATGGGCCGTAAACGCCCAGTTTACCGGTTCAGGCGCCACCGCTTTCCCTTTTAATCTGTATTCTCTGTGGCAACCGCCCTGTTTTCTTTGAAAAATGCAGTGTTTTTCTCTGTAAAGTGAGCGTCTGGCTGCGCTGACAGGAGGAAACCATGACATTTAACGAACTGCGTAAAGGGGAGCGTTGGATGACAGAAGAGGAGTTGAGACTGATCCGGCGTTATGTTCTCTGCATGAAAAACTTTCTTATCGCCCGGGGCGTGGAAGAATCGCCGCTGCTGTGTTTTCGTGTGGGCGATCTCGGGCTGCAGTGGCTGATTGTCCGGCGGCTGGAAAACGGGCTCGCCCAGCAGGAGAACTGCGAGAAGACGGAGCTGCCGCTTGCCACGACTGCTCTGGCGGATCATATCGGCAAAGGGCGTGAGCGGCTGAGAAAAGCGATTCGGGAACTGGAGGACACTTGCGCCCGGCTGGGCACCCCTCTGGATACGGGGCTTGCTGATCAGTTGGCGCCGCTCATGCGCGAAACCCGGGCGCTGCTTCATGATCCGGCATTTTCGCCGGAAGCTCTGGATAGCGACTGAAGGCTTTTCTGCGGTTTTATGTCATAATAAAGGCAGTTCGGAACCGACAGGGAGATCGCCATGCAGTACCGTGTATCGTTTGGAACTCTTCTGCTGCTGGGTCTGGCGCTGTTACTTGTAAGCAGCGGCTGTGCCACCCGGCCGAAGCCGCCCCGGGGTGTCCGTGCTTTCGACCGGCAGATGGAAGTGACCGCTTATGATGCCGGGAAAAAATCCACCAACTGGAAGCGGAACTGGCTGCTGCAGCCGGTGGTTGCCAGCGGTCCGGACAAGGGTAAGCGCAAAAAAGTAGGGATCACGGCGAGCGGAACGAAAGCGGCGCCTGGTACTCTTGCCGCCGACACAAACCATTATCCCTTCGGCACCATCATGTATATCCCCGGCTACGGCTACGGCAGGGTGGAAGACCGGGGCAGCGCAGTGAAGGGGCCGGATCGGGTGGACGTGTTTTTCAAAAGCCGCAAAGAGGCACTTCGCTGGGGCCGGCAAAAACTGAAAGTGCGTGTGTGGCCGGTGCGGTAACTTCGGTCAGGGCGCGCCGGTTACTTCCGTGAGGAAAAAGTCGATCAGTTCGGGCAATGTTCTGTCATCGACCACCGCCTGCCAGGCGCCATGCTGCGCCGTCGGCACGGGAAAGAAGTAGTGGGGGATCATGTGTTTTTTGCAGAGGGTGTCTATATTCAGTGCCGGGGTGAGGCTGTACCCGATGAAATAATCCTGTCCGCCGTGAACACTCATAATGGGCGGCGTGTGTGTGCCGAAGAGTTCGGGAAAATAATCGGCAGTGCCCCAAAGATTGATAATGGCAGCCACTTTTACAGGCGTTTCGCCTTCTTCTATGAAGGCATCGGGCGGTGACACTCCGGCCGCAAGAGCGATGACGGAGCCTGCGCTGTCACCCAGCAGGGCTATCGCATCGGGGTCGATCTGATAACCGTCCGCATGATCACGCACCTGCCGCAGTGCTTTTTTTACGTCCATCGCTGCCGGGCGGATCCTGTCTGTAAAGGGGATTTTCTTTTCCATTTCCGGGGGAACATCGAGCAGGGGCATCCGGTAATCAATGAGAAAACAGACATAGCCTTTCTGTGCAAGTGCATGTGCAAGTTTTCGCTGCGCCTCCTGCTTTCGCGCGCCTTCCGGTATATTTCCGCCGGGCACCATAACGATGGCATGGCGGGGCAGTTTTTTGGGTTTCTGCCCCTGCACGATATCCATCAGCAGCGGTACGCCGCTCCCGTCATCACGGGCATAGGGGATGTCGGGCAGAATCTCCACCTTCACTTTTCGTTCGAGGCCGGCACAGCCTGTAATAAAGAGCAGTGTCGTCAGCAGAGAGAGGGAACATGTCAGGAGGGAAATTTTACGCATCATGTGGGTAATCATACTCTTTTTTAACAGGATGGAACATCTTTTTTCCGGAGCGCCGCTGTCGGGGGGAGTCTGCTGATGGAGCACGAAAAGTATTCGAGCCTGGCGTCTTTTCTCGGCAGCTGCGGCGTTGATCGGGAGGGATTGACTCAATGGCTGGATATTGCGAGCCGGGAGCGTTTTGCCCGGGCTCACTTCAGAGACAGAAACGGCGCGCCCTGGCAGGTGCGCCCCTATCAGCGCCCTTCGCTCGAATCGCGTGCCCTGCGGAAAGTGCATTGCGACGGGCGTGATGTGGGCAAAACAGCGGAGATTGAGATTATCGCCTGCTGGGCGATGGTTGCCTGTCCCGACAGAGAAATGCTGATAGCAACGCAATGTGAGAATCATCTGTTCCCGCTGATGAATCGTCTGGCGCGCCGGTTTCAGCAGACGCCTGCCTTTACACCCTCTCTGGTGGAAATGCGCAGGTCGCCGTCGTGGCACTTTCGCTTTTCCAACAATTTTGTGCTGTGGGGGCGCATTGCCGGACCACGGGGCATGAACTTTCAGGGCATGCATGTGGACTGGCAGATTGTGGATGAGGCGCAGGAAATGACGGAGTCGGGCTGGGGCGAGCTGTATCAGGCACTGAACGGGGGTGGACGCCGGTGGGTGTACGGCGTGCCGAACGGTCTTCGCAACAGTTTCTATCGTATGACCTGCCAGCCCGATGCGGAGCATTACAACTGGAGCAGCCGGGAGAATCCGGAGTTTACGGATGAAAAAGATCAGGAACTGATCCGGCTCTATGGAGGGCGGAACTCACCGGGTTATATTCATCGGGTACTCGGACAGCACGGCGAGCCGAGTCATGCGGTCTTTTCGCTGGATGAATATCTTTCCTGTGTCGACAGCAGTCGGCCCTGCTGCAGTTTTTCTCTGCAGGAAGGAGATAGTTTTGAAGCACCGGAAGGGATTGCGCCGGGCCGTTTTTATCTCGGTTGTGATCTGGGGTACGCCCGGGATCCGTCGGAGTTTGTGGTATATCGCGATGCGCCGCCCTGGCTGATTCAGGAATGTCGGGTGCATCTTGAAAAGATGAACTACAAACGGCAGGAAGAAATTATTGTGGAGCTTGATCGCGCCTATCGCTTCAGCGCCATCGGCATTGATGCGGGAAACAGCGGCAGGGCGGTGGCGCATATGCTGATGAGCCGCGGTCAGGACTGGTGTGCCCGGGTCCATGCGCTGGAGTTCGGCGCCATGGTGGATCTGCATCTGATGCCGGACGGCAGACGTGCCCGGCGGCGCGCCAAAGAATTCATGACAGAACTGATTCAGCGGCGGCTGTCGGAACGGACACTGATTTTTCCGCCGGACCCCGATCGGGAAGCGCAGTATGCTGCCCATACCTATTCGGTCAATGCGCAGGGGCAGATCGTGTATGAAAAAGGAGACGATCACCTGATCGATGCGGACCGATGCGCCCTTTTCTGTCATTATCTGGATCAGCGCGAACCCGAACCGGCCTTCCGTTCATCTTTGGCGCCGGAAGTACTGCTTTTCTGAAAAAGGGCATGCTGGATTGTTTCATTACGGTCGGACGAAGGGTGCGGGGAAACACAATTGTAAAGCAATCCAGTACCCGCATCGGGCGTCAGTTCTGTGCGCAGAGACGCCGGAGGGTGGACGTAACGGCGGCGTGTACAGGAATCTTAATTCGGGTATGGGCGCCGTTGCTTCACAGGACTGCATTCCACACCAAAGTGAGTGGACACAGTGGACTGTGCATTGGGTGTATGGCCTCAGCCTTATTACCTACCTGAGACTTATATGGGTTCCGCACCAAAATGCTCTGGCTCAAAACATAAAATCCGCCAGCCTGGGAACGCCAATCGACCTATTGGCAAGGGGCGTGTGTGGTCTGTGATGTTGTGTGTATGTTGCGGGACGTATTTCCGATACAGATCCGAGTTTCAGTCTTCTTCATGGCCCGCTTGTGTGCCAATGCGGAGATTGGCGTTCCCAGGGGAAGAACTGCCTTTCCCCTGTCATTCCTGCCTTTCCCCCGTCATTCCTGCGAAGGCAGGAATCTTAACCAGGGCATGGACGCCATGAATTATATATTGCCCTGATCCACACCAAAGACTGAAGGACACACAACTCGCCACACTTCCCGTATGAGATATGTCTTGACGGTATTTCCGCGTAGTTGTCGACCACGGTAAGTCCCTCATAAAGAACAACTCGCGTTAAGATTCCTGCCTGCGCAGGAATGACGCCGGAGGGTGGACGTGACGGCGGCGTGTACAGGGATGACGCCGGAGGGTGGACGTAACGGCGACATGCGCAGGAATGACGCCGGAGGGTGGACGTAACGGCGACGTGCGCAGAGACGCCGGAGGGTGGACGTAACGGCGACGTGCGCAGGAGTCCTAATTCGGATATGGGCGCCTTTGCTTCACAGGACTGCGTTCCACACCAAAGTGAGTGGACAGAGTGGACATAGTGGACACGGTGCTCTCAGCCGTATCAAGCTGTCGTTGCCTCTCCCCGGCCGGGCGGATTTTATGTTTTGCGTCAGAGGGCTTTGGCATCGGGGCAAGATAAGTCACAGGTAATAACATAAAGAAAGATACCCACCCATCCGATCACAGGCGGATAATAACCAACGCATTCCCTCAGGCCTGCAAAGGCACTGCAGTGAAATCACGCACTCCCCATAATTTGATTACTCCCCTTCAGAGTGTGCAGAATATACCTTTAATTCAAACTTTACCTGAAAACAGTTTCGGGCGGCATTGCTTTCGCTTGCCGTCTGCGAGCGCGGGACGGGAGTTCATCGCTGTGTTATATGCAATCATGTCGGATGTGCATGCAAATATTGACGCACTGGAAAAAGTGCTGGAAAAAATAGACACGCTTGGCGTGGATCATATCATCTGCCTTGGTGATGTTGTCGGCTACAACGCAACCCCCAATGAATGCGTTGAGCTGCTTGCAGCCCGGGATATCCAGACCATTCTCGGCAATCATGACGCTGTTGCCTGCGGGCTTGAAGAGCCCTGGGGTTTCAACCCTGTTGCCCTTGCCGCCGCCATCTGGACAAGAGAACAGCTGAGTGATGAATCCGAGGAATGGCTTTACAGCCTTCCGGACTCATTGAGCTACGGTCATTTCACCTGCGTGCACGGTGCGCCGAAAAACCATAACGTGTATCTCTTTGCGTGGGAAGACACGCTGCCCCACAAATATTTTCTGGAAGAACAGAACTGCAACATCTGTTTTATGGGCCATACGCACATGCCTGTGATTTTTGCAGAAGAAGGGCCCGTGCCGGTAACAGGCAATTCGCCGATGAAACTGGAACAAGGTAAACCCTATTTTATCAACCCCGGTTCTGTAGGCCAGCCCCGCGATGAAAATGCAGCCGCATCTTTCGCTCTGTTCAATCCGGATGAGCTGATCTATGAACTGGTGCGTGTGCCCTATGATACAGAGCGTGCCAGCAAACGGGTACGTGATGCGGAATTACCGCCCTTCCTCGCAGAACGGCTGGTTCTCGGCCGATAAAAGGAGCCGCTCCATGACAATCAACACCAATGGGCGCTATGGCAGAATCCAGCGTAAGACCCGTGAAACCGCCATTGAGATTGAGGTCAATCTGGACGGAACCGGTCAGGCTGAAATTGAGACAGGAGTCGGTTTTTTCGATCATATGCTGGATCATATCGCCCGGCACGGTCTGCTGGATCTGCGAGTCCGGGCAGAGGGCGATCTGAATGTGGATCCGCACCATACTGTGGAAGACACCGGGATTTGTCTGGGACAGGCGCTGCTGCAGGCGCTGGGCACGCCCAAAGGCATCACACGTTACGCTCATGCCGTCGTACCCATGGATGAAACGCTGGCACAGGCAACCATTGACATCTCGGGGCGGCCCTATCTTGTATTTCGCGGTGAGCTGCCTGCCGGCAGTCCGGGCGGCTTCGATGCCGAGCTCGGTGAAGAATTCTTCCGTGCTGTCGCCGTCGCAAGCCGGATGACCCTCCATCTGGAACTGCACTACGGCTCCAACCTGCACCATTGCCTCGAAGCCATGTTCAAAGCCTTCGGCAGGGCATTGCGCGAAGCAGTCTCCTTAGATCCCCGAATCACAGGCGTACCCTCCACTAAAGGCATGCTCGAACTATGATCAGACGTATTCTGGCTGCAACAGACGGAAGTGAAGCATCTATGGCGGCAGTGCGCTATGCATCGCTGCTGGCGAAAAAGCACGGTGCAGCCATGACTCTTCTTTATGTGGTGGACATCAAACTGCTGGAAGGGCCCGTTGTCCGCGATCTCTCCTCTTCGCTGGGCTCCGTCCCCTTCATGAA
>MWCY01000091.1 GCA_002070275.1 Candidatus Hydrogenedentes bacterium ADurb.Bin170 | reverse complement strand
AAGTCTTTGAAAGTAAGGATCATTTTGTGTGTGTATGTCTTGAAGTCTTTGGTGTGGATCAGGGTGATATGTAAGTCAAGGCGTCGATACCCTGATTAAGATTCCTGCCTTCGCAGGAATGACGGGCTGGAAGAGAGGCAGGTATGACGGGGGGAGGCAGGTATGACGGGGGGAGACGGGGATGATCCCGAAGACATGCAATTCTTCCCCTGGGAACGCCAATCGACCTATTGGCACACACGCGGGTCAGGACGAAGACAGTCACTCGAATACGTAACGGAATTATGCCCAGCGACATATTACCTCAGTCATTTCTTTGCACGCCGGCAATTGCCCTGCCGCCCGATATTTCTTCGCATTTATCTCCAGATCTATTGAAATCCCCGGGAAAATTTTAGATGGCCTAGTTCGCTTTCTTGCAATGGGCTAATCTGATTTTCTATAATTCAAATGCATATTTGAAATGATTATTTGATTCCCCGGAAAATCCGTACATGAATTCTCCCCGACGCGGACAGAGTACCAAAGAAGCCATTCTGGAGCATGCCTGCAAAATTTTTGCGGAAAAAGGCTACCGGGGTGCGACCCATGCGGAAATTTGCGCTGCCGCCGGCGCCAATGTCGCTTCGATCAATTATTATTATGAATCGAAGGAGAATTTATATAAAGCCGCTTTTGATCATCTGACCCGACGTATGGAACGGCTGTACCCTCTGGATGGCGGTCTTCCTGACACGGCCCCTCCCGAGGCGCGTTTCCATGCTTTTGTCCATGCCCAGATACAGCGCCTTTTCGATCCCGACAACCTCGGTGCCCGTCACCGTATCCGCCTGCTGGAAGTCATGGATCCAACGGGTCTGCTCGAACCGACGCTCAGCCGTCAGCTGGAGCAGAACCGCAAGGTAATACAGCATATTCTGCGTGATCTTTTTGGTGCCCCTGTGCCTCAGCGGATGCTGGACTGGTGCGAAATGAGTATTGTCGGCCAATGCCATATCGCCTTTCCCGGTCCGGGTGCCTGCGGAGGTCCTCGAAAGATCTTTGGCCTGGATGCCTCCTCCGTCGATGCTCTGACTGAGCACATTGTCCGTTTTTCGCTGGCCGGTATTCATGAACTTCGCCGTATACACGAGAAAAAGGAGGACACATCAGAGTGCGACTAACGGCTCTGCCCCCCGCTTTCCTTTTTCTGTCATTCTGTAAGTCGTCCCTATCATCAGGAGTGTTTCGATGTCATCCCTTCAATGTACCCGAGTCTTACTGGTCGGCCTGCTTTTATCCTGTACCGCTTTCTCGCAGGGTCCTCCGGGTCAGCGACCGACACCCAAAGTGAGTGTTGCCGCTACCGAGACAAAAACGGTGCCGGTTCAGTATGAATATGTAGGGCTTACCGCGCCGTCGAAAACAGTGGAAGTCCGTGCTAGGATACAGGGATTTCTGGACAGCCGTGATTTCCAGGAAGGCTCCTATGTTAAAAAAGGTACCCGCCTTTTTACCATAGAAGACAGTAATTATCTGTCCGATCGGGAGGTGGCGGCGGCGCAGGTTGAGCAGGCGGAAGCACGTCTGCACCTGAGCGAGCAGGAAGTGAACCGCCTTCGCTCGGTGACCCAGCCCGGCGCCATCACACAGCGCGATCTGGATCAGAAAGTGGCGGAATACCAGAGCGCCAGCGCGGCGCTTCGTCTTGCCCGTGCCCAGCTTGCCAAAGCGGAACTTCAGCTGAGCTACACGAAAGTGGATGCGCCGCTCACTGGTTATGTGGGCAAAACGCTGAAAGAGCCGGGCAGTTTCGTGGATGCCGCCCAGAACAGTCTGCTCACGATCATGCAGCAGGTGGATCCGCTGTATGTGACTTTTAAGGTAACGGAAAGCGATTTCATCTCCTGGAAACATGATGAAGCGGACGGTACCCTCCGCCGCATCGATGGGGATAATCAAATGCGGGTGGAAATTACCCTTCTGGACGGCCGCCCTTTCAGCTCCCAGGGTTTTCTCGATTTCGAAGATGTCAATCTGGATACGAAAACAGGAACCGTGGAGCTGCGCGCCACTTTTGAAAACAAAGACCGCACCTTGAAGCCGGGGCAGTTTGTGAAGGTACTGCTGAACGGATGGGAACGCCCCGATTCATTGGTGGTTCCCCAGCGTGCGGTGGGTCAGGCGCCACAGGGCGCTTATGTCTATGTGCTGGACGCGGAAAACAAAGTAGAGTCCCGGCCTGTGGTCACCGGTGCCTGGTCCGGTTCCGACTGGGTGATCCTCGAAGGGCTGTCAGCGGGAGAGCGGGTCATTGTCAACGGCAGAACGAAGGTGCGCCCGGGCATGCAGGTGGAAGTGGAAGATCCGTCAGCGGCACCCGCTTCTCACGGACCGAATTCCAAAAGATAACCGGAACAGGATTCATTATGATAGCCCAATTCTTTGTTGACCGGCCTGTCTTCGCCTGGGTGATTTCCATTGTGATCATTCTGGGCGGCCTGGTATCCATGGTCACCTTATCCATTGAATCATCTCCCCAGATTACGCCGCCCACCGTAGTGATCAGCGCATTTTATCCGGGTGCCGATGCGGAAACAGTGATGGAATGCGTGGCGACGCCCATCGAGCAGCAGCTGAGCGGTGCCCCGAACCTTCTCTATTACCAATCGAAAAGTGCCAATGACGGCAGCCTCTCGATCACTCTGTCTTTCGAAATCGGAACAGATTTGGACATTGCCGCCGTGGAAGTGCAGAACCGTCTGAAACGGGCGGAGCCCAGCCTTCCGCAGGAAGTAATTCGGCAGGGCACTTCGGTTTCCAAGCGCATGAACACCTTTCTGGGCATTATTGCGCTGCAGTCGACCAATCCCGATCATGATGCGCTTTTCCTGAGTAACTATGCCATGATCTACATGCTGGACACGCTGAAGCGTGTTCCCGGTGTCGGTCAGGTGATGGTTTTCGGCAACAAGGATTATTCCATGCGGATTTCCGTCAATCCGGATCTGCTGGTTGCCAAAGGTCTTACCGTGACCGATGTCGCACAGGCGATCCGTGAGCAGAACGGGCTGTATGCCGCTGGAGAGATTGGCGGACGGCCCAATACGGAGGATGTGGAATTTACCTTTCCCGTGCTGGCGCCCGGCCGTCTTACGACCCCTCAGGAATTTGAAGACATCATCCTGGTCGCCCGGGAAGACGGCGCTGTGGTGCGGCTGAAAGATGTCGCTTCCGTACAGCTCGGTGCGCAGGGCTACAGCTCTGAAGGCCGTTTCCGCGGAGAAACTACAGCCATATTGCCTGTCATCATGCAGCCGCTGGAAAATGCACTGGAGACCATGGAAGGCGTGAAAGCGGCGCTGGCAGAACTTTCCAAGTCTTTTCCCGAAGGCATGCATTATACCATCCCCATGGATACGACCCGCTTCATCAAAGTATCCCTCTGGGAAGTGGCGATGACCTTTTTTCAGTCCACCGGGCTGGTGGTGCTGGTGGTGCTGATGTTTCTCGGCAGCTGGCGGGCATCCATTGTGCCTCTCGTCGCCATTCCCATTTCCATTGTCGGCACCTTTATGGGGCTGCTTGTGCTTGGCTTCACCATCAACACGCTGACCCTGTTCGCGCTGGTACTTGCCATCGGCATTGTGGTGGACAATGCCATTGTCGCCGTTGAAAACGTGGAGCGCATCATGGAGGATGAGCATCTGGCTCCCCGTGCCGCAACCATCAAAGCGATGAAGCAGGTGACAGGGCCCATCATTGCCAGTGTGCTGGTGCTGGCGGCGGTTTATGTGCCGGTCGCCTTTCTCGGTGGCAGTACGGGGGTCATGTACCGCCAGTTCGGTATTACCATTGCCATGGCAGTCGCCGTTTCCGGTGTAGTTGCCCTTACACTGACTCCGGCACTCTGTGCGGCGCTGCTGAAACCGAACCACAACAAACTCTTTATCTTTCGCTGGTTCGATAAATCTTTTGATTTTGTGTCATCCGGTTTTATGGTCTCCGTGAAATGGGTGATCCGTCTTGGGGTGATTTCCGTGCTGCTTTTCGGCGCACTGATCTGGGGTGCCTATACACTGATGAGCCGTGTGCCTACAGCTTTCGTGCCTCAGGAAGATCAGGGCTATTTCTTTGCTGTAGTGCAGCTGCCACCGGGCGCCTCATTGAACCGCACCATTGAGGTGGTCAAGCAGGTGGAAGAATTTCTGCTGGCGCAGCCTGAAGTGGAAGGACTGACAGCCATGTGCGGCCAGGACAATCTCTCCGGAGCCAACACAACCAATGTGGCGAGCATGTTTGTTGTCCTGCGCCACTGGGACGAGCGGCCCAATCCGGAAAACAGTGCCCAGTCGGTGGTGGGGCGTGTTTTCGGTCGCTTTGGTGCCATGAAAGAAGCAACAGTTCTCGCTTTTATCCCGCCGCCTGTGTCGGGGCTCGGGCTTCGTGCCGGTATCGAAGCGCAGCTGGAGGCACGGGGCAGCAGTGATATTAACGAGCTTGCCGAGGTTATGCATGGCTTTGTCGCACGGCTGAACGCGGATCCTCTTTTTGAGGCTGTATCCGGAGTTCTCACTGTCGAGCAGCCCAAAATCCGGGTGAATCTCAACCAGACCCGTGCCAAAGTGCTGGGCATTCCTATCGGCGAAATTTACAATACCCTGCAGGCTTATCTGGGCTCCTATTACATTAACGATTTCAATGTTTTCGGCCGTGTTTACCGCGTGCAGCTCCAGGCGGACTCCGCATTCAGAGATGCGCCCGACGATATCAGAAAAATTCATGTGCGCAACCGCTCCGGCGATATGATAGAGCTGGCAGGGGTGCTCGACGTTGCCATGGATGCGGGTCCCAACGTGGTGAGCCGATTCAACAGCTTCTCGTCTGTCCAGATTACCGGCGCTCCGGCACCGGGGGTCAGTACGGGTCAGTTGATCCGGCGCGTGCAGGAGTTGGCGGCGGAACATCTGCCGCCCGGCTATGCGGTGGAATGGAGTTCCGGTTCCTATCAGGAAATCAAGGCGGGCAATCAGTCCGTCTACGTAATTATTTTCGGTATGATCATGGTGTTTCTTGTCCTTGCTGCCCAGTACGAAAAATGGTCGCTCCCGGTGACCGTGCTGCTGACTGTGCCTTTTGCGGCCTTCGGCGCAGCCCTCTGGGTCTGGTACAAGAATGGAGAGATGGATATTTATTTCCAGATCGGCCTGCTGACGGTGGTCGGGCTTACCGCTAAAATGGCGATTCTGGTCATTGAGTTCTGCGCTGTCGAAAGAGCGGAAGGCAGAGGCATTGTGGAGGCGGCTCTGGAAGCGGCACGGCTGCGGCTGCGTCCCGTGATGATGACTGCGGTGACAACCATTCTCGGTGCATTGCCGCTGGTGTTGAGCACCGGTGCCGGGGCAGCGGGACGTCGTTCCATCGGCGGCAGTGTGATGGGCGGCATGATTTCCGCCTGCTTTCTCGCCATTTTCTTTATTCCTCTTTTCTTCGTTATTGTGCAATGGCTCAGCGAATTGTTTAAAAAGCCGAAGCCTGTGACTGCCGGAGACGCCCCGGCAGATAAAGGAGCGACTTCATGAAATCACTCCGCTATACAGTCTCCTTTCTTGTTGCAGTCTTTCTGGCGGGCTGCATGACCGGACCCGATTATCAGCGCCCTGACCTCGCCACGCCCGGGAACTGGAGCCAGCCCATGCAGGGCGGCGAAAAAGCGGATACGCCTGAAGCGGTTCACTGGTGGAAAGAATTCAGTGACTCCAGACTCGATGCGCTGGTGAGCCGTGCTCTTGCCGCCAATCTCGACATAAGGCTTGCAGAAAGCCGAATCCGGGAAGCGCGGGGTAATCTCGTGCGCACCGGTGCCGCGCTCTGGCCGCAGCTCAATGTCTCCGGCTCCTATCAGCGCAGGCAGATTGCCGAAATCAATACGTCCCGTCCGCCGTCGGCACGGGCGAATGCCGTGTTTTCGAAAAACGGGCTGACCGGACTGTCCATCTCCGGAACTTCACCGGCCGGACCGGGCGTTTCCATCACACCCGATCTGCGCGGCGGCGGAAACACTACCGTGGGTGTTTCTGCAGGCACTGAAAGCCTCGCCAAAAAACCGGATCGGCAGATGGATCTCTATCAGACAGGCTTTGATGCCTCCTGGGAACTGGATATCTTCGGCGCCACAAGGCGTGCAAAGGAGGCCGCGCGCGCTGAAATCGAAGCTGCAGAAGAAAACCGCCGTGCCGTGTATATTTCCGTAGCGGCGGAAATGGCGCGGAGCTATTTTGATCTCCGCGCTTTGCAGCACCGGCTTGCCATTGCCCGGAGCAACACCGCCACAGTGGAGAATTCACTGCAGCTGGTGCAGGCTCGTTTTGATGCCGGACTGACCAGTGAACTGGATGTACGCCGCGCTGAAGCGCAGCTAGCCAATACCCGGGCGCTGATTCCCGCCCTGGAATACGGCATCGAGCAGGCTATTCATCGGATGAGTATTCTCTGCGCTGAAATACCCGGAGCTCTGCGTGAAGAACTGATTACCACGGAAGAGCTGCCCGATGCGCCGCCTGAAGTTCTGGTGGGTATTCCGTCCGAATTGCTCCGGCGCCGCCCTGATATACGCAGAGACGAGCGTCTACTGGCGGCGGCAACGGCGCGTATCGGTGTGGCAACGGCCGATCTTTTCCCGAAATTCATGCTGACCGGATCTCTGATGGGCTCCGCTTCAGATTTTTCGGGGCTGAGCCTGGGTGCCAACCGCATCTGGTCTATCGGCCCGGCAATCCGCTGGCCGGTCTTTGATGCCGGGCGTATCCGTGCCAATATCGACATTCAGAATGCCCGTCAGGAACAGGCACTGCTCTCCTATGAAAAAACAGTGATCCAGTCTTTTGCGGAAGTGGAGAATGCGCTGGTGCTGTATGCTCAGGAACAGAACCGTTTTGAGGAACTGGGCAAAAGCGTTGAAGCAGGCGAAAAAGCGCTCGCTATTGCCAATGATCTTTATGCGCAGGGGCTGGTCAGCTATCTGGAAGTGCTCGACGCCGAACGCACGCTTTTCACTGCCCGGGATCAGCGGCTCCAGTCGCAGGTTTCTGTGCTTACCTCGCTGGTATCCCTGTATAAAGCACTGGGCGGCGGCTGGGAGGGAAGCACTGTCTAGCCGCAGCTGAACTGTTTTGTTCCTGTACCACAATACTCTGACTGAAAGCAGGCTATCCGCATTCCTGGGGGAAGAATTGCCTTTCCCCTGTCACACCTGCTCCACACTCTCCGCCGTCCCTGCACTCTCCGCCGTCATTCCAGCTCTCCCGCCGTCATTCCAGCTCCTCCCTCCGTCATACCTGCCTCCCCCTCCGTCATACCTGCCTCCCCCTCCGTCATACCTGCCTCCCCCTCCGTCATTCCTGCGCAGGCAGGAATCTTAATCAGGATATGGACGTCTTGATCTGCACATCGCCCTGATCCACACCAAAGGTTTCAAGACATACAAACACAAAAGAATCCTTACTTTCAAAGACTTTCCCGCGTAGTTGACGGCAACAGCATGACCCTGATAAATAGCATCTCGCGTTAAGATTCCTGCCTGCGCAGGAATGACGCCGGGGGTAGGTGCAACGACGGCGTGCACAGGAATGACGCCGGGGGAGCCGCTTTCAGTCTTTGGTATTGAACAGGCTATTACCCGCTTTTGTGGTCAATAGTGAAATTACCTTTATAAGAGCATATTTTTCTTCTAATTACCTGATGCTTATACGGACTCCACACCAAAATGCTCTGACTCAAACCATAAAATCCGCCAGCCTGGGAACGCCAATCTTCGTATTGGCATGGGCGTGTATGGTCTGTGATGTTGTGTGTATGTCGCAGGACGTATTTCCGCGGCAAGTCTGAGTGACTGCCTTCGTCATCGCCCGCTTGTGTGCCAATGCGGAGATTGGCGTTCCCAGGGGAAGAATTGCCTTTCACCGTCATACCTGCCTTTCC
>MWCY01000090.1 GCA_002070275.1 Candidatus Hydrogenedentes bacterium ADurb.Bin170 | reverse complement strand
TCAAGGCGGAGGAGACTGCCAACCGACTCGAACAATTGGGGCATCAATAGGCGCTGGCAGAGCAGGACGTTCGACTCCCCTACGGGATAGGCAGGAAAAATCGTCGCATGTCGATGAAAATCAAGGGGTGGAAAGTGGCAGCCCGTAGGGGATTCGAACCCCTGTGACGAGACTGAGAATCTCGCATCCTAACCCCTAGATGAACGGGCCGCATGGGGACTGGCAAAAGGAAAAATGCCAGAGAAGGAAAATGGTTGCCGGACTAGGATTCGAACCTAGAATTGCCTGATCCAGAGTCAGGAGCCTTACCAATTTGGCCATCCGGCAACAGCAGGTATATTTTAACGGTTTCGTGCATCAGGAATCAAATCAGGCTCCGGTTTCGCATCCATTTTACTGCAATGCCCCGGCAGGCTTGAGGGGCGCCCGGATGACCGTTCTCCGGTGCACGCAAAGGCTTCAATATACTATTTGTGGGCCGTTGCCATGGCTTTTGCCGCTTCAGCAATTTTCTTGCGTAAGGATACTGGCTCTACCAGTTCCATGGCGCCGCCGAAGCTGAGCACCCAGGCGAGCGTTTCTTCCTCGCTGGTAGTAGAAAAATGGAGCGTGAGAGAGCCGTCTGCGTGGTTTTTGATTTTCTGATCCCCGCTCCAGACGCGTTCCTGTACATACATGGCAGCAGTGGCTGCCACTTTTACAGTTGCGCGAAATGCTTCACCCTGACGCAGTCCGAAAGTGCCTGCGATATCCTCGGCAGAGTCTTGGGGTGTAATGGCTTCGAAAAACTGATCGGTGAGCGATACGCTGTGCATGCGATGAACGGAGAGGATAATATCTTCCGGCTTTTCCGCTTCGAGTTCTGCCACGGGGCGGCACCGGAGATAAAGCCCTTCCCTGAAGACGACCATCTGATATCCGGCTACTTGGTAGCTTTTTGCAGCTTTGCGGGAGGGGCTTTTGTACGAGATTTCGCAGATACGGTTTTCGCGGATAGCACGGATCAGATCTGAAATAAACTGCTCTCTTGAGGAGTAATCAATGTAGCCTTTGGGCTTCACTTGTGTGAAGGAGTCGGGCACTATTTGTGGTTCTGCGTAGGTCTGCTTGGCGGCATTTTTTAATGCGGCAGTAATCTCTTTTCGATAGGCATCCGGCAGGAGATGCCAAACCATATCTTTACAAAGCAGGAGTCTTTCTATGGCTGTACTATCAAGAACAACATTGCTGGGCTTTTTGACGATCCTGGTCTGATACCATCGCTGCTTTTTAGTGATCCACGAATCGACCGTGACCCAGTCGCTTTTCTGTATCTGTTCAAATATCCGCAGAACACTCTGTTTAGAACATTGCAGAATGGCCGCCAGTTGTGTCAGCGAATGGGGGCGCTCGGTAAAAAGAAAAATACTCAAAAGCCCCATCATTTTTTCACTGGGACTTGCAAAAGGATTGTGTTTGGGCGGCATTGATTTTCTCCTAACGATTTTTCGCCATTCAGCTAAATACTGAATAAAACTTCATTACAAACTGTATCATAAGCGGACAAAAAAAACAATTTCAATCTTTTCTTACCGTGAGTTCAATATCTAAATTGGGCTCTAACGATGGTTGACAAAAATGCATAAAGCTGTTAGACTAGTACGTGTGAGAAAAAATGAACCCTGAGAAGTCGCTCATCCGGGCTATCATTCTGGAAGAGATATTCATTCCTGCTACTAAACTCAGGCACCTGCCTTTGCAGGAATCAATCTGCATCATTAGTTTCAGGAGGTGGTGGTTCATGAAACATTTAACTGGATTTGCACTTCTTACGACCGCGCTGTTATTGACCATGCTGATTTCCGGGTATGCAGAAGACCGACCCCTTGAAATTTATGTTCTCATGAAAACGGATCCAGAGTCCCCTGAGCAAATGGTCAAAGTATATGTTGATTATGTTGAACCACGAGATCCGGAAACTCCATGGTGTCACGACCCGGATATTTCCGCCATTCAAGACAAACGAATAGTGGCATTGTGGGAAGATATCATAATCTCTTATCGGCGAAATCATCCTACCGGCGCAACCGTTCGAGGACTCGATGATGCGCCGGAGTTTATTGCGGAGCCTAATACTCCTGAAAACCGGGAAATATTGATCGATGCACTTTCTTTGGCGCTTTCAGCCGACCCGGTTGACTGGAATTATGTGCTTACCGTATTGGTGCTGATGCAAAAAGGAATGGCACCGGACCTGCGGATCACACAACTGGCTGATCGGTTGTTTACTGCCCGCCGCAATGAAGAAATGAGCTATGACCACGGTGAATGCATTAGAACCATGTATCGTGTTTTAAAGCGGCAAAAGACCAAAGAGGCAGCAGAATTGTTGTACAGAGCCTGTTCACGGGACTATTGGGGCGAAGATCCAATGCTTACCCTCAGTTTCAGCGAGAAGTGGTCGGAGCATTCCATTATCACGGTACGAAAATTCGCTCTGAGCTGCTTGTCAGAAGATATGCCGCCCGGATTAAGCATACCGCTGCTTGAAGAATTGGCATCAGTGTATCCGGATAGTTATGTTCCTCCGGATATTATTGTACAGCCTGCGGATGGACTCAGATCGGAACGGCGGATAATTATTGATTTCTCCCGATCAGATATTGAGGAGGCACTCGAAAAGGCTTACAAGAAACAGGCAGCAGAAGAATCCGGAAACTAAATTATCGTTAAGATAATTCGCCAGATGTCGACGGTAGTATTATGCAGATACCGCTTACGTTGTTATGACGCAGAAAGAATATCTCAAAATGCTGCGTAGATTGCCCGCTGAATCGGCAATTATGGAATAGTTCTAAAGGGTTCTGTCTGCATTGAAGGGGTTCAGGTTCATTGTCAGCCGTATGCCGGATCTGGCAAGGGAAGTAAGTAACACACCCATTCTGACATACATTCTTTTGTTGCCACAGAATTGACTGGAATAGCGCACGTTTTATTACGCGATTTCAGAAAACGGCTGCGCATGAAGGGGAAATGCTCTTCTTGAGTGAAGCCGGGGATGATGCAGGGGCCGCTGTGTTTTATGGGGGGACATTACAGAGGAACAGACCGGGGCTCCTTCCGGAGGCCCTACAGGCTGACATGCCCAGCGCTTTCTGTTAGTGGCTGCACTCAAACCAGTTTCTCTCCCGTTTTTTTCCTCATATTTATGGTAAAAGCCCAAATGTCATTAAAACAGCATAAAATATTGTATCAATTCGTCTATATGGAACAAATGTGTGGCAAACTAATGCCCAAAGTTGAATTTAGGTTACTCCGGTGAGGCTCATTTTGGGTGTGGCACGGGAGCAGGAAGTGGGAACCTCGGGAACAGACGGGGTCCGTGTCACACCTCTAAACAGAAAGAGACCGACAGGCCAGGCGGCACCTGTCGGTCTCGAAAGTTTTAGCAGTAAAAAGAATTAGATACCGAAGGCATCAAATCCCACAAGTACCCATTTCCCATTTTCATTCTTAAGGACAAATTCCAGGGTGCCGCTGCCAAAATTGCCGGAGATATCCAGAGGATAGACGGTTGCCGTGTCCCCTTCTATGGTTACTTCTGTATCTTCGAGATCAATACTGGCATCTTCCAGAAATCCCATGGCAATGGCAGATTCGAGGAAATCCTTTAATTCGGCTTTATCTGCGTACTCAGAGTTCTGAAAGTCTTCAGAAACCCCTTCCAGAGCAGCATCAAGGTTGCCGGCAAAGAGTTTGTTGAGAAACTCGGTGGCACGGGCAAGAATTGCTTCCGGTCCGGAAGGCGCTGCGGCAGGAGCTGCTGCTGAAGCGGGCTTGGCATCCGGGCAGGCAGCAGCGATGGGGCAGTCAGCAGCGGCAGGGCAGGCAGCAGCAATGGGGCAGGGCGCTGCCGTGCACTGGGAAGCTGCAAGTTTGCCGGCAAGTTCTGCTTTCACAGCGTCAAAATTGCTGACCATCAGGTAGAGTTCTGCAACTTCGGCGGCACTCATAATATCAGCAGCCTCGTCCATGGTGCTCTGCTTGAGGCGGAGGATGCTCAAATCAAGTGCCATAAGTTCGCGTGTAAGACCGGAAACAACGTTGTCGCTGTCGTCGTTGGCAATGGCGGCCTTCAAAGCAGCTTCTTTTGCAGCACGCTGCTTGGTATAAGCATCCATGGCAGAACGATAGGCGCGATAGCCTTCGAGCACTTCAATCAGATCATAGTCATCAATTCCGGCTTTTTCTGCAAACTGCAGAAGAAGAACCTGTTCCAGGAGGCTGTCCGGACACGCCTCTTCAGCGTAAGCACCGGCAGCGAAAATAAAGGCAGCAGCAAGACACACAGTAACCAGTTTTTTCATACGTCAATCTCCTGTTGGTTTAAACTTGGTTAAATAAGTGGCAGTTGTTCAGATTTGACTGCTACACGACGTGAAAGGTTTCAGAAAAAAAAATCGGAAAATTAAAATAAACCGGCGTTTTTACGGGCGCGGAGGCGCAAGGCATTTAAGCGAATAAATCCGGTCGCATCGGTCTGGTCGTAAGCGCCTTCGTCTTCTTCAAAAGTGCAGATTTTAGGGTCGTACAGTGTTTTTTCGGCACGGCGGCCGACCACATCGCAATTGCCTTTGTACAGGCGCAATCGGGCTGTTCCGGTTACGGTCTCCTGACTTTTATTGACAAAAGCCATTAAGGCCTCGAATTCAGGGGAGAACCAGAAGCCGTTATAGATCAATTGCGCAATTTTCGGGGAAAGAATATCCCGCTGCAGCATGACTTCCCGATCCATGGTCAATGTTTCCACGGCACGGTGGGCGGCATAAAGAATAGTGCCCCCCGGCGTTTCGTATACCCCTCTGGATTTCATGCCGACAAAGCGGTTTTCAACCAGATCGACACGCCCGATACCGTGAGCACCGCCCAGGGCATTCAGAGTTTCCAGCAATTCTACGGGCGCCATCCGTTTTCCGTCAACAGCGACAGGCGTACCTTCTTCGAAGTCAATTTCCACATAGTGCGGTGTGTCCGGCGCCTTTAACGGCGACACGCTTAATTGAAACATGTCTTCGGGCGGTTCGTTCCAGGGATCTTCGAGGATGCCGCCTTCAAAGGAGATGTGCAGCAGATTTCTGTCGGAGGAATAAGGCTTTGCTTTGCTGACCGGTACAGGAATATTGTGTTTTTCGGCATAGGCAATCATCTTTTCCCGGCTGTCCAGTGTCCATTTGGGATCACGCCAGGGCGCAATGATTTTTACGTTGGGCTCCAGAGCAAAACAGGTCAGTTCAAAACGAACCTGATCATTTCCCTTTCCGGTAGCGCCATGGGCAACTGCATCAGCGCCTGTTTCGCGCAGGACATCAATCTGCGCTTTGGCAATGATCGGACGGGCAACACTGGTTCCCAGCAGGTACACGCCTTCATACACAGCATTGGCACGCATGGTCGGAAACACGAAGTCCCGTACAAATTCTTCTCGGAGATCTTTGACAATGGCCTGAGAAGCACCGGTATTCAGTGCTTTTACCCGTGCCGGCTCCGTTTCTTCTCCCTGGCCTACATCGCCGATGTAGGCGATGACTTCCGCATTATAGGCTTCCTGCAGCCACTTTAAAATGATAGAAGTGTCAAGACCGCCGGAATAGGCCAACACAATCTTTTTGACTGAGCTCATCAGGAATTTTCCTTTCTTGAAAAAAATATTTTAATGGGTTTTAGGATACACCGCCCATGAGAGTTGCAAGAACTGCTTTCTGGGCATGCAATCTGTTTTCAGCCTGATCGAAGCAGACGGAGTTGGGGCCGTCTATAATTTCTGACGTGACCTCAGCACCGCGATGTGCCGGAAGGCAATGCATAAAAAGGGCATCTTTTTTTGCCCAGCCCATGAGTGTGCTGTTTACCTGGTAGGGAGCAAAGATCTTGGCGCGTTCTGCTGCCTCGTCTTCCTGACCCATGCTGGCCCAGACATCAGTATATACAGCATCGGCGTCTTTCAATCCGGCTTCCGGGTCCTGAGTTATAACAAATTCTGCCCGTGTTTCTTTCCGTACCCGCTCAATAATTTCAGGATCGCCCTCGTAGCCTTCCGGACAGACCAGCGTGAGATTCAGGGGGAGTCTGGATACAAAATTTGCCCAGGAGTGGAAAACGTTATTGCCGTCCCCGACAAAAGCGACTTTGAGCGAGGAAAGGTCTTTGCCTTTATGTTCCCGCAATGTCTGTACATCGGCAAGTATCTGGCAGGGATGCAGTTTGTCCGTCAGTGCATTTATAACAGGAATCGAGGCTTTTTCTGCAAGTTCAATTACATGCTTATGGGCAAAAGTCCGCGCCATGATGCCGTCGACCCAGCGTTCCAGGTTCCGCGCCACATCGGCGACAGATTCCCGTTCACCGAGTCTGGTATCGATAAGCTGCGTGGTTCCGCCCAGCTGATACATTCCCACCTGAAAGGTGAGCCGTGTTCTAAGACTTGGTTTTTCAAATATAAGCGCCAGGGTTTTTCCGTTGAGCAGGGGATGGGGAATGCCGGCCTTTTTCTGCGCTTTGAGTTCATCGGCAAGATTTAAAAAGTGCATTAACTCATCTGCGGTGAAATCAGCCAGAGAAATAAAATCTTTTACCATTGCAAAGCCTCCAGAGAAGCCTCCAGTGCTGCGATAACACAATCGACAGCGGTGGAATCAATAATAAGCGGAGGCAGAAAGCGAAGTACACGGGGACCGGCAATACCGCACAGGATCCCTGCATCATGCATCGCAGCGACCAGCGGGGCGACTTCACGGTCAAATTCAATCCCGATCATGAGACCCCGTCCGCGCACTTCGAGGATGCTTTTGTGTTCCAGCGACAGATCCACCAGCTGGCGAATAAAATACGCGCCCATTTCTGCAGATTTTTCAACGAGACCCGGCTCTGTAAGTACTTCGAAAGTGGCAAGAGCGGCAGCCGCACTTAACGGATTCCCGCCGAAGGTACAGGCGTGCGCACCGGGAGAGAACCCTTCGGAAAGCTTTTCGGTACAGCCCATGGCACCTATAGGCACGCCATTGCCCAACCCTTTTGCCAGTGTGATGATGTCCGGTATGACGTTTTCATGCGCATAGGCAAAAAGTGTGCCTGTCCTTCCGAGTCCTGTCTGCACTTCATCAAAAGCGAGGAGAACATTTTTATCGGAGCAGAGCCGCCGTACACCGGGAAGATAACCCGGGGAGGGAACGCGTACTCCGCCTTCACCCTGAATGGGTTCAAGAATAACCAGACCGACTTGCGGTGTGATGGCTGCATCCAGCGCTTTCAGATCGTCGTAAGGCACATAATGAAAGCCAGGAACCAACGGGTCGAAACCGTAATGGTATTTGGGTTGTCCCGTGGCACTCAATGCACCTAAGGTACGTCCGTGAAAAGAGTGCTCAGCCACGACAATTTCCGGTTTATTGGCCCCGATCATTGTCCAGTAGCGCCGGGCAAGTTTTATGGCGGCTTCATTCGCTTCTGCGCCGCCATTGCAGAAAAACCATTTATCTGCGAAGCAGTGTCTGGAAAGTTTTTCTGCCAGTTTCACCTGAGGCTCAATATAATAGAGATTGGAAACATGTACCAGTTTTTTTGCCTGAGTACAGATCGCCTCAGTGACTTTGGGGTGGCAGTGGCCCAGATTACATACGGCGATACCCGCAAAAAAATCCAGGTATTCACGTCCTTCCGCATCCCAGACACGGGCGCCTTCACCGCGAACCAACGCAAGCCGTCTGTCTCCGTAGGTGTTCAAAATATGCTCGGTGTTGAGTGTTTTTATTTCCTGGGTGTTCAACGTGGTCATGCTCCTGATACAAAAAGAAAAAATTAGGAAGCCTTTTTATCGCTTGATGAAACGGTGCCTGAGGTGCTCTGGTCGGTTTTACTTTCGGAAGAAGATTTAGTGGTAGCTTTGGAAGACTTTTTATTGCTCTTGTTCTTATAATCAGTTTCGTAGAAGCCGGTACCTTTAAAAATTATGCCGGCTCCGCTTCCTAAAAGGCGTGTGCAGGCACCGCCGCATTCAGCGCATTTTACACGGGGCGACTGAGAAATGCCATGGAAAACATCCTGCACGGCAGAACAGCGTTTACATTGATAGGAATAGGTGGGCACAATACAATCCTTTACAACACAGCTTCGGGGGAAAAAATACCGAACCTTAAGTGTCTGGTATTTGGTAAAATAGGAGATGCTTATCGCTTTCAGAACTTAATACTGTACCAATTTACGGCGCAATAATCAAAAAAAGAACTTATTAATTCAAGAAAAACCCTTTAATTAATGTGTTTTCCTGATGCCCAGATGAAGATTCAGGTGATCGCAAGCGATCAGAGGGGCACGAACTGCTGTTTTAGGCTTTTCTTGAAATTGTAATAAAAAATGTTTTCAGGTTAAGC
>MWCY01000089.1 GCA_002070275.1 Candidatus Hydrogenedentes bacterium ADurb.Bin170 | reverse complement strand
GTAACAATAGGGACATCCAGTTGAAAAGAGAGCTTCTTACCGGCAGAAAGCACGGCATCTGCGGCATACTGCAGTGTATTCAGCGCCTCTTCATCCAACCCTTTCCCACCTCCGGTGCAGCGCAGAATAATGGTTAAATCCTGCTGTGTGCCCGAACGTCCTAGAAGAAAAGGCAGACAGTCCCGAACCAGCGCCGCTGTTCCATCCGTGCTGGAGCAAAGGGTCAGACAGGTCACTTCCGCCGGCTGATGCACGATTTTCAGCCATTCCTCATCATTCCCCGGAACCAGAATAGATCGGGTCACTCGCAGATAATCCAGCTCGCCGATCACCTCCTGCACTTCTGCTTCGGGGAACCGGTCTTTCAGCAGTGTCATAATTCGGCGGACAGATTCCTGCGGATACAGCTCCAGCACAGCGCCGGTAATTTCGTCGCATTCAAAACAGAAACAATTGTGCGTATCCAGCACAAAGTGCCGACCCCCAATCTGAAATCTGTGCAAGCGCTGTACTGTCATCAGTAGCTTCCGAGTGTTCCTTTGGAACGGCTGTAATCTTCCATCAGTTTAAAGAGTGTCAATCCTACAAAAGTCCAGAAGAGGCAGTTTCCGATAAGCCAGTAAAAACTGCTATGGGCAAAGACAGAAGAAAAGACCATTTCAGGTGCGGCACCGGCGGCAGAAATATCACGCATCTGCCCTTTAATCAGCACATACTTGATGCATATGGTGGCATCCGTAATGGGGAGGACATGAAGCAGAAAGGTGAAGGGCCAGGGATTGCCGAGCAGTTCCTCTTTGGCAAAAATAGCGAGCGCAAAAAGTCCCATACGCACCAGAATGGCGACCTGTCCCACCTGCTTGAAAACAAGCACCAGACCGCCCACCATAAAGCCAAAACCGACCAGGTTAAAAAAGGTAAGCGTCAGCAATATCAGGACAGGTATGGTGTCCCAATGCAGCATGCCTCCCACACTCCAGGTAACAGCATAGACCATGATGCTCGAGGATAAAATCGTTGCAACGGAGCTGACCACGGTCTGTGCCATGAAATTCACAGCCAGCCCGTGAGGACTCATGCAGAGCTGTTCCAGAACGCCTGTTGCCGCCATGCCCTGAAGGCCCTGGGTGAACATGCCCACGACGCCGAAAGCAAACATGCCGACAATAAAGCCCAGAATAAAATTGGTTGCCGATGAGGGATCATCAAACTGCTGCACCCGTTCCTCCAGCCCCTCACGGCTGTAGATAAAGCCGGCGACAAGCACCATGAGCATGCCGTATCCCAAAACCAACCCGGTAATGGTACGAAACCAGTAGCGTCGCATAATAATGAAAGAGCGTACCAGCTCCGCTTTCATAACTAAGAGGAAAGACATGTATTTCCTTTCTTCAGTACATCTGCATCAGGATCATCTGAGGTAAGCCGCAGGAAAATACTCTCCAAATTCTGCTTCCTCTGGGAAACAGATCGCAGAAGGCATTTCTGCTCTTCAAAGATGCGGATAATTTTATACAAAGCCTCGGAGCGCAGATCCTGCTGTTCGCCCACCAACTGAAACACAAGTTCCGGTTCCTCGCTGCCTTCGTATTCGCTTTTGATAATACCGGGAATGCCGGAAAACAGATCCAGCGGCACCCGCCTGTCCAGCCGGAACGCAAACACCTGCTCGGAAAAAACTTCAAGCAGGGAATCCGTCGGCCGGCAGGCAATCAGTTTTCCGTGATTGATTATGGCAATGCGGTCGCACAGCTCCTGTGCCACATGCATATCATGGGTGGTCACCAGCACACTGCGCCCCTGCTCCCGGGTAATTTCCCGAACCTTGTCTTTGATCGCCCGGCTGCTCTGCACGTCCAGCCCTGTCGTCGGCTCATCAAGAAGCAGTACCAGCGGATCGGCAATCATGGCAATACAGATGGCAAGTTTCTGTTTCTGCCCCCGTGACAGACGCCGCACCTGTACATTTTTTTTATCCTGAAGCCCGATAAAATCGAGAAGATCATGAGCACGCTCTTTCAGAACAGAGCCGCGCACATCCTTCAGCATTCCGTAGTACACGAGATTTTCAAAAGGCGTCAGCGGCCAGAGACTCGTCCGGGTGCCTTCCAGTACGACCCCGACATGCCGCAAAATCTGGCGCCGCTTTTTTTCAACATTCAGCCCTTTTACAAACGCCTGCCCGGCATCAGGGCGCACCAGACCGGAAATCATTTTGACTGCCGTAGTCTTCCCTGCGCCATTGGGCCCGAGCAAGCCGAATATTTCGCCCGGTGCGATGGAAAAAGAAATATTGTCGGCAGCACATACCACTTTTTTCTTAAAAAGACGCCGCTTACGGGTTTCCTCATCCACCGGCAGTACGTGAGAGGTTGAAAACTCTTTGCATACCCCTCTCAATTCCACGAGGGCTGTATCTGTCATGGCGCCTCCAGAACAAGGTTGTTTTGGCTGTTTTCAATTGTTTTAACAGCGTCTTCCGGAGCAATTCCATCCTGAACCAGGGAAACATAGTCCAGATAAGTGCTTTCCAGATTTCTTATAAAATGAACGAATACAACGATGGAAATGCTCCATGTAAAGGCATAGAGCGCTCCGATAACAAGGGAAAATAAAAAGAACTCGATGGCGGACACCCAGCCGCTGCGGAAAAAATGCCCGTGCATCACACTGAAAAAAACAGCCGTCAGTATAACAGCCAGCCATGAGGCGGGCAATAATTGAATCAGGATCGATTGGCCGGCGACACGGTACACAAGTTCCTCCACAAGACAAAGTCCCAGCAGTCGTACACACAGCAGAGGCGCACGGGCAACGAATCGAAATATGTCCCGAAAGGATAAAAAAAGACGGAATACGTCACCGGGCTGACGATGGGTAATCAGCAGCGCAAAAAAGAAAAGGACGTGTCCTGTCACAATCCCGAGGCTGATATCAAAAGGCGACCATATATAACGGGTAAGCAGCGCCTGGTTCCACGCCCACACGGCGGCAACAGAAAGCACGATACCCTGCAGTACGGTGTCCGGAAAAAAAACCAGGGGGATTTTCCGGACATGTTTAAATCCGGAAATGCCCGTATGAACCAACCACAGCGATAGAAACAGAATGTTCACTTTGTGTCCCCGCTGTCGTCTGCCATCGCTTTGATCATGGCATCCAACGAAATACTGCCTGACACAGCACCCAGTTTTTCACGCAGGGCATAAAACTCATGACGCAGCAAACCATAGCCATAGGCATCATGAAGGGTCTTGTTCCGGTAAATATGCTCTCTCAGCACCAATTCCCTTTTTGCACCGGATTTTTCCATCATGCGCCAGGAGCGTTCGTTAAACGCATAGATCAGCGAACTGACCCTGTGCAGATTAAGCTCATCAAAGACATATTCGAGGGCGCGAAAAATAGAAACGGCAGGCAGAATACTGGAACGGTATGAACGTGCCCCGATGTATATATCCAGGCTGCAGGAGCGGTTTCTCCAGGAGATATTCTGCAGACCGATCATACCCAGCAGCCCTTCCTCTTTACTGTCTATGAGCAGGTGAATGGCGGAAGGCGGAGCAGCGGGCGGTGTCCGACCAAGCATCAGAATAATCTTTTCCCGGATCTGCCTTTGGGACTGCGCTTCATCTCCATAGAGAAAATATTGGAATTCCGGGTCTTCCATCCAGGCCAGAATGCTGTCAAGATCTTCCCGTTCCGCCCGGCGCAGAAAACTGTGCAGCCCTTTCTTCATGACTTCTCTCCCCCTTTATCCTGGGATGCCTGTTTGTAGAAGGTTTCAGCAGTAAGTTCCAGCGTTTCGATACCCGTCCAGGTGCCGCTGATGCACATGATATCCCGCTGAATGCCGCAGGAGGAAAAGCCTTTGCGCAGGAGAAACTGGCGCCATGCCTTTTCACTTTCCAGACAGCTCACGAGGACGCGCCCCAGATCGGTTTGAAAAAAAGCACGATCAAGAAGATAACCAAGTGCCTCATCGGCCTGAAGGCTGTCATACCCTGCTTCATCGGCGAAAACAAGAAACAGTTCCGCAAAACGGGCATCCGGGTTCAAACCGCGCAGCCCTGACCAGGCACGCAAAATCCCTGTACCATCTTCTATGGTGAACAGCATCGCCCGTGCCGCTTCGCTCTTCCTTATAATCTCCAGAATTTCACTTCGCAGCGGAAGCATCGGCTCCCGGCGTCCGTCCAGAAGCGCCGCACGCGGTATTCCATCGTAATAAAGGTCCCGGATGAAATCAGCGTCATCGGGTTCACAAAAACGAACAGTCGTGTGAGGGCTTAATTTCATAACCTGCACTTCCGGATCAGGAAACATTGAAGATAGTATAACAATAACCGGGGCACAAAAATGAGGGCGTGCAGTTCATACGCCGCAGGAAAAACAAGTCTTTATTTTCCTATACAAAATTCATTAAAGATCAGATCCAGCACTTCTTCAGCAGTGGTCTCACCTGTGATACCGCCCAGCGCATGAACCGCTTCACGCAGATCAAGTGCCAGAATCTCCGGAGAGGCAGACGGATGTTCAAGAACCCGCTGCACACAAGCCAGCGCACGCTGCATACTCTCCTTCTGATGGCTCCTGAAAAGAGCCGGTGCATCCAGTGCGGCATCCAGATCACCGGCAAGCAATGTTACCAGTGTCTTTTCCAAACCATCGATACCCTCCCGCGTCACGGCGGAAACAGGACATACGGCTGCAAAAGGAATATCGGGAAAACTTCTTTCGTGAAGAGGCGCAAGATCGATTTTGTTCAGCACCAGGACAACGGGCACACCGAGCTGAAGCATTTCCGCCACCAGTCGCTTTTCTTCCTCATCCGCCCCTACGGAGGCATCCGCCACAAAAAGAAGCAGCGCCGCCCGGCGTGCCGCCTGACGGGATCGCGCAATTCCCTGCGACTCAATATGATGCTGTGTGTCCCGAAGACCCGCTGTATCGCACAGGCGGATGGGAATTCCGCCAAGCGTGAGTACTTCCTGTATATGATCGCGGGTTGTTCCGGGTTCAGGAGAGACAATGGCACGGGCGTCACGGAGCAGCACATTGAACAGACTGGATTTCCCCACATTCGGCTGACCTACAATCGCCAGAGACACGCCTTCCTGCAGGAGCAAACCGGTTTCCGCACTTGCCAGCAGTTCCCGCATTTCCCTGCTCACCTGCTCCAGATTTGTAAAAAAAACAGGCGTGATGAGTTCGGGCAAATCTTCCTCAGGAAAATCGACCGAGGCTTCCGCATGAGCCAGGCAGTGCTTCAACTGCTGCTGGAGCGCCTGAAGCCGCTCAGACAGACGTCCGCTGGCAGCATTTTCCGCCAGACGCAGCGCCTCCCTGCTTTTAGCCTGTATCAGTGCCATAACAGCTTCCGCCCGGGTTAAATCAATTCTGCCATTCACAAAAGCGCGGCGCGTAAACTCGCCGGGCGCGGCGAGACGTGCACCCTGCGCCAGCGCAGTGTCAAGAATTGCCTGAAGCGAAGCGCGTCCGCCGTGCCCGTTGATTTCCACCACATCTTCAGCCGTGTAGGAATGCGGGGCATGCATAACATGCAGCAGAACCTCATCAACAGGGAAGCCGGCGGCGTCAATTATATGACCGTGGAATACGCGCTGTCCTCTTGCCCGGATGTCTTTTCCCCGGGAAGACCGGAAGATCCGGGAAGCGATCCGGAGTGACTCTGTGCCGCTCAAACGAACAATCCCCACGCCGCCTTCGCCGGGCGGTGTGGAGATTGCCGCAATCGTATCCTCTGTAAATAAGAAACTCATCTTTCGCCGGGTGATGCCGCATTCTGCTGTTTCCGATGCGGATGCGAACGCTGGGGACGGGGGGCGCCGCCCCGACGGATATTTACCGGATTAATAATAATGTTTCTGTAAAGAGAATCACCCTGGCTGTAGGTTCTGACATCAGAATCCTTTTCCAGCGCCAGATGGACAATACGGCGTTCCTGAGGGCTGAGCGGTTTTAACTTGACATTACGCCCTGTCTCTTTAGCGCGCTTCGCCATCTTTTTTGCCATATCCACCAGAGCAGCACGGCGGCGGCTCACATACTCACCCACATCCACCATAAGCCGTTCCGTATTTTCATTGTCACCACTGGGAAGCATACGGTTTACCAGATACTGGAGGGCATTTAACGTGATCCCGTGCTTGCCGATCAGGATGGCACTGTCTGTTTCACTTTTCATCGACAGACAGGGGCTGTCGCTTTCATCACGGATAAATCGAACATCGGCAGTCAGCCCCATGCGGTCCACAATCTCTTTCAGCATTGCCGCCATCTCATTGCCCTGCGCATCACTGATCGGCTCGATTGCCTCTTCTTCACGGGCACCTTCAGGAACAGGCTCAACAGTGAGAACCGCTTGCAGGTCATCATTATTGGCAAACATTTCCGCCAGCCGTGTGGCTTCAGTTCCTTCCTGGATTAAAGAGGCGGCTTTTTTCTTCTCGGCAAAAGAACCCTGCCTTTCGCCCGAAAGGCTCACAGCGGCTTCCTGATCTTTTTCAGCACGGTGTTTGGATCTGGACTCTTCGGAAGAGGCATGTCGTTTCTGCTTGTTCCTGCGGTTTTGATCGCCTGAAGCGCGATTTTGCCCGTTTCGCCTGTTCTGCTGATCCCGCTGGTTCTGGGGTTGTGACTGCCCTTTCGCTCTTTTTGACTGCCGATCCTGTGCTCCATCCCGTGGCGCTTGCCGCTCCTGTTCATTGCGTGCACCGCCCTGGGATGCTTTTTCAGCCGTATTTCTGTCCCGTCTGCTGTCGTGTCGCCTTTCCTGACGGCCCTGGCTTTTGTTACTTGAGATAGCAGCCATGTCCACAGTCAGCCGGACACGCACGGGCCGTTTGCCCATGCCTAAAAAACCTTTGCTGCCTTCATCGATAATGTCTATGCGTTCCACTTCATCCATGGCAACGCCTAATTCTGTCAGTCCGTTTTGAATGGCTTCTTCTCTGGTTTGCCCGGAGCTTTCAATTATCTTCATTAAACTTTTTCTCCTGCATCGCCCGGAGGCGGTAGTTGGTTCGGCGCAGAACACTGTCCGCTGCCTGCCCTCAGCTGCGTCCGCCTGAGTCTTTTCGGCGTCGGGACCGCTGTTTCTGTTTGCGGATCTCTTTGTTCATTTCACGCTGTTTAAGGCGTGCCGCATCATAAAAATGACGTGGCCGCGAGGGCTTCTTTGTCTTTACCGGTTCGGCATCTGCTTTGATGCCCCGTACCAAATAGTTCTGGGCGATGCCCAGAAGGGTGCTGACGAAGATGTAAAGATTAAGCCCCGATGCCATGTTATAGGTAATAAACCCGAAAAATACAGGCATAAAGGTCATCATCATCTTCTGCTGCTGATTCTGCACCGGGCCGGACATGGGCATCATTTTCTGGCTGATTACCATGGACACCGCCATGAGTATGGGAAGCAGGTTCAGGCTGTCAAGAGGCACGCTGGAAAAAGGCATGGGGATACTGAAGGGCAGTGTCAGCATCCGGTCTGCCTCGCTCAAGTCCTGAATCCAGAAAATGAAGGGGGCGCGGCGCAATTCGAAGGCGCTCCAGAGCATCCGGTACAAGGCAATAAACACGGGCATCTGCAGCAGCATGGGCAGACAGCCACCCAACGGGCTGACCCCACGCTCTTTATAAAGCGCCATCATTCTTTTCTGCAGTTCCTGCTGGTCTGAACCGCACTCCGCTTTCAACTTCTCCATTTCCGGTGCCAGCTGGGACATGCGCTTCATGCTGATCATGCTTTTCCAGGTCAGCGGGAACATAACCATACGCACCAGAATGGTCAGGAAAATAATGGCAAGTCCATAGTTGGCAATGATATGGTCATGGAACCAGATCAGAATTGCAAGCAGCAATTTTGCAAAACGATCCATAAGAGAGAAGGAAGTGAAAAAGGAGAAAACGGAATCCAATCCCGGCCACGCCTGCACCAGATACTGGGTCGCTCTGGGTCCGACGTAAACGGAATAATTGAATTCTGCCGCTTCATCCGGAGCCACTTCCTTTCTGGGCGCACCCAGTCCCAGACGGAAGTAGTCTTTGTTTCCGTAATACCAGCTGTCAGCGAATTCAAATTCCGGCTTGATCGCCACTGTAAAATAGGCGCTGCTGATGGCGGCCCAATCGGTGTCGAGAAGACGCTCGTTAAACCACCCGCCGTCATTGACAGGCTTCATCTTTGCTGTGGCATGGAAGGTGTTTTTACCCTCCTTATGAAACACAATATTCTGCTGGGAGCCTTTTGTTAAATCGCCGCTGGTAACATTCGGGCCCCAGTAGAGAGAAAGTGCGGGCTCCTTGCGATCCAGACCCAGGAGCCGGGCCGCTTCGCCCCAATTTTCATAGCGTATGGCTGTCTCAAGCACATAACTGTCGGGCTGCAGAGAAAAGCGTTTTTCCAGAAGGGCATAGCCTGGAAC
>MWCY01000088.1 GCA_002070275.1 Candidatus Hydrogenedentes bacterium ADurb.Bin170 | reverse complement strand
GTCAAGGCATCTCTCATATGCGAAGTGTGACGAGTTATATATCCTAAAGTCTTTGGTGTGGATCAGGGCGATATGTAAGCCAAAACGTCCATAACCTGATTAAGATTCCTGCCTTCGCAGGAATGACGGGAGGAGAAGCAGGAATGACGGGAGGAGAAGCAGGAATGACGGGGGGAGAAGCAGGAATGACGGGGGGAGAAGCAGGAATGACGGGGAGTGCAGGGACGGTGGAGAGCGTGGTGACGGCGGTGCGTACAGGCGTGGCGCCGGAGACATGCAATTCTTCCCTGGGAACGCCAATCTCCGCATTGGCAGGGACTTTTCAGGTCTGTGATGTTGTGTGAATGCCGCAGGACATCGCCCGGCTGCGTATGTGAATACAGGGGGCCGCCACCCTGCGCACTCTCCGATCCGAAGCCCCCTACAGAAGCGGCGAGATCAGATGGCTGAGATTTTCCGCCCAGGCACGGCGCCGGCTCACTTCCCGGGGGCGGATCATGTGGCAGGTCAGCTGAATCTGGCGCAGCCAGGCTTCGAGAATATCGATATCGGCAGGCGAGTAATGGAACAATGCAATTTCGAAATTCAGATAGATGCTGCGCATGTCCAGATTCGGTGATCCGGTAATGGCGATCTTGTGGTCAAAGAGCATGACTTTGCCATGGATCATCGGTGCAGGGCAAACATAAATAGCAGCCCCTGCCGCACTGAGTTCGCGCAGGGCAGGCCCTCTCGCCAGATCGGCAATGCCATGATTGGAACGAAGAGGCACAATAATCCGGATATCGCAACCGGAACGTGCCTTCAATGCAAGCGGTTTCAGCAAAGATGCATCCGGCACAAAATAAGGGGTCATGAGCCAGATACGCTTTTCCGCCTCCATGATCGCCGTAAGCAGCGCATCGTGAAAGGTATCTTCAGGCACATCCGGCCCGCTGGGCACCACCTGAATCATACAATCATCCACCGCATGAAAAGGCGTCACGCCTTCTATCATGGCATTGAGAAACGGCTCAGGCGTGCGTGGAAAAAGGCAGCCCTCAGGAAGATGCAGCTGTTCATCGGCGGCAAATTCCCAGTCGTGCCGGAACACCTCTTCTATATCGTAAACAGCGGGACCATACAGAAACACAGAGTCGTCCACATAGCGGTAGCAGTCCGGCTCGGCACCCATAAAAAGCATTGCCAGATTCATCCCTCCGACAACAGCCGCCACATGATCCACCACCACAATCTTCCGGTGGTTGCGCAGGTTGGCAGACCATTTCCGCTGCAGCGGCAGTACCGGAAGAAAGCGTTTGGCACGGCCACCGGCATCACGAATCGGCTGCACAAAACCGCGGCTGGTTGTGAGACAGCCGAGGCTGTCCAGAAGCAGGCGCACCTCCACCCCTTCCCGCGCCTTTTTCGCAAGCGCCTTCACAACGGCACGTCCCGTGTCGTCATCGCCCAGAATAAATGTGGAAACGTGTATGGAAACGCGCGCCGCTTCAAACAGCTGCATCATGGCGGCATAAGCCGTTTCGCCGCTGCTGTGAAATACCACAAGGTTACCCGGCCGGGGTGATGGGAAACCTGCCTGATTCACAATGCGCCCTGCCGCCGGAACCAGCATCTCCTGCTTTTGCCCGGTTCCGGGCACATAGAGCCGCTCAATCATGTGAATGCTGCGATTGAATTTCCTGCCGCCGATGACCAGGTACAGGGGAACGCCGATATAGGGGGCAAGGACGATTGCCATGAGCCAGGCGAGGGTGCTGCCCGGGGGACGCTTTTCCTGCAGGATCCTTACTGCCAGCAGCAGTGCCAGCAGAAACCCGACGACCGTCAGAAGGTGGTCGATAATCAGTTGCAGGACATTGATGATAATAGGCTTATTCCTTTGGCTCTAAAAGAACGAACGTGGGCAACCCCAGCACCTTATAATATTCAACCACATCGCGGGTCGGAACACTCTGAAGCGACTCAGCCTGATATTTTATTTTAACATAACCGTCAAGAGCCGTCAGCACATCCGGATCACTCAGTACCGTATGGCTCATGACTGTACAATTTTTGCACCAGGTCGCCCAGAAGTCAAGCAAAACGGGCTGATTCTTTTCCAGTGCCTGCGCCAGCCCTTCCTCCAGCTGATGTACCCAGATACCATTCTCATCGCTTTTTATCGCAGGCGGCGTCATGAGACTGTATGCCAGATACCCGTAATACAGCGCAAATGCGATAATAAAAACGCCGAAGGCCTGCTTCACCCGAACCATCCACATGCCCGGCTTCGGAAGAAGCGACAACCCTGCTCCCAGAAAAGGCCAGGGAAGTGCCATGCCGACCCCAAGCCCGAAAGGAAGTGCCAGCGCAAACACATTGCCCTGACTGTACAGATCCTGCGCCTGCAGAATGGTATAGATCACGACAGGCGCCACGCAGGCACCCGCCAGAAGCGCCGACACTGCGCCCATCCCCAAAGCTGCAAAGAAATGACCGCCTTCTTTCGGAGTCATTCCGAGTCTGGTCTGAAAGCGGGAAAAATCTATCTGAATCACGTCAAACATCGCCAGCCCGAGCACAACAAAAAGAACAGCGATAGCGGCGTTAAACCAGACCGTGGAATTGATCGTGCCGAAAGCGCTTGACAGCCCCAGCACCACCAGAAGTCCGAGAGAGCCATAGACCAGCGCAATGCCCAGCCCGTAGGCACCGCCCAGAGCAAAGCCTCTGCTGCGGGATCCTGCCCTGGTACCGGCACCGATAATGGCAATATTGATCGGAATCAGCGGAAGCACGCAGGGCGTGAAATTCAGCAGAAGCCCGCCGCCAATCACAATCCACAAAAGCCAGAGGCCGCCCAGCCCTCCGGCATTGCTTCCTTCCGCATCGGAACGGTCACCGGCAATAAAAGAAAGAAAGCCTTCTTTGTCCGTATAACCCGCCAGCGTATTCACAACCCGGAATTTTTCCGCAAGCGCATGCCAGTCCGCAGAGAGAGCGGGCGGTTCCTGCTCCGGTATCGCCGCACTTTCTTCCGGCGTTTCGGCCGGAGGCACGGCGTTCACATCCGTCACCGCCTGCATGGCGGACAGAGGCGCACGGTCGAACCAGTCAGGCAGTGCTTCCTCTGCGGCTCCGGCACTTTCCCCTATCTTCACAGAAAAGGGGATGGATTCGCTACGGGGCGCGGCGCACATGGCATTGTTGCACGCCTGAAACAGCAGGGACAGATTCAGCGTATACTCACCCGCTGCCAGCGTCGCATCGGTTTCCATTTCAAAAGCGAGAAAAAAAACTTCTTCATAGACCGCCAGCGGCTCAGGTGAAAAATCCAGATTGACCGTTTTCGCCTCAGGATATGCCACACCGCGAAGCGTAAAGCCTGTCTGCTTCTCAAACTGCAGTTCGGTAGCAATCAGAAAAGGATCCAGAGGCTCGTGGGCGTTCACATGCCATCCGTCATTCAGCATGACCTTGACCGCACCCGTAAAGACGCTGCCCGGAGCAATCACGGCGGGGCGTGACGCTATATCAAAAGAGACTTCCGGGCCGATCGTCCCTGCTATCATCTGTCCTCGTGCAGCAGCACAGAGGGTCATGCATGCGGCAAAAATGAGAGAGAATCGTTTCATAATCTGTTCCTTGAAAATCGCGCACTTCCTTTTGCGAAACACTCTTCATATAAGTGGTAACAACACTTACACGGCGATTAGTCCCGATCAGAAAGGCGGGCTTTCAGCAACAGACGGATGCGATTGCTCTCCTAAATCCGAAATTCCAGCGTCACAATTTTCTTGGCGCCCACCTCCAGCATAAGCCGGTTCTTTTCAGGCTGAAGCGCCTCCTGCCGCTCTTCATTCAGATTGGTCAGCCAGGCTTCCTGAACATCCTTGAAGAGGATCACACGGCCTTGCACCGGTGCATCGTCGGGATTGAAAAGGCGCAGAATATAGCTGCCCGGCCGGTCTTCCGCCTGCTTCAATGCGGTGATCTGGAGATTGTCGCCTTCCAGCGTCAGGAAGCTCATCGCCTTCGGCAGCGTACCTTCATGCGGTCCTGCCTGCGCCGGCTCCAGAGGCAGATTCATATCTTCCGCTTCACGGTAACAGCCGTTCTTCCAGTCGCCCGCATGCGGATAAAGGGCGTATCGCCACTCGAATTTGCCGATGCACTGCGCCAACTCCATGTCGGGGTAGGTTTCCCAGCGCCCGAAGACAGGAGAGTTGCGATAGGTAAAGGCACGGAGCAGCGTGATTGCCAGCGGCCGGTCTGTCTGATCCATTGCCTCGTATTCACGCAGCCCCGAGTTATTGATAACGGCAAATCCCGCCTCGCCGTCCGTCATATCCACAAAGCGCTGCATGGGATACTGCGGGTTCGGATGGCCGTAATAGGGACTGCTTTCTTTAATGTGAATATCCCGCCCGATCACATCATAGGCAATTTCCGCATCGGTGCGATCGCAGTTGAGCCGGGTCGGAAAAACGACCCGGAGCCGGTGATGCTTGCATGTGTTTTCAAATTCGGTGATGACATCCAGCCGCCTGGCACCGGAACGAAGTATGAAGCGGCTTGTAATAATCATTTCCCGGCGTTCTTTCGTCCTGCCGGTATTGTTGAGATCGCCCTGCCGGAAATCGACATAAGGTTCATCTTCCACACTCACGGGAATCTGCATATGATAATCCACACGCATGCGTGCGTAGAGCGGTCCCGATTCTTCCAGTGTGATGTAACAGGGAGCCCCGTGGGACGTAATGATTTCATCGCGCTCCGGTGCCATGTGCACCCAGGAATGCCCCGTTTCTCCGCCGTCTTCCAGATAATGCAGTCCTGAATACACCCGCCCCGTTTCCTTGTGTGTCATATCCAGCGTGCCGTTGGAATTGAAGACCACACGCAGGTGCTCATTTTCCAGCACATTGGTTTCCGGCACGAGAGAGCCCGGCAGGTATTCAAAACCGGGGCGTCGGGTCACATGATAGGTGCTGTAACCGAAAGCGGGAATGTCTTCAGTTTCAAGATGGCAGCGGACACGCTCCGTCCGCAGCTCACTGGAGATATCCTGAAGGTTGCGCACGAGCACCCCCATGGGATACTGCTCTTCACGCTGCACACGAAGGGACTTTCCTTCGGGCGTCTGCACACCGAACGCCGTATAGCCCATATTCTGCGGCATATCCACAAGACAGGAAATCACAGCGCGCCGCGGGAAGGGGCAGGGATTGAAAACCGTAATCACGCTGTCCCGGGGCGACAGGTCGCTGTTGTCCACCTGAATCTGCACATGCTGCAGCCCGCGCCGGGCGACACCTTCGGAAATCAGGTTAATCTGGTTGAAGCGGTAAATGGAATCCTCTTCCATACGATCCACTCCGGCACCGGTGATGGTATCGTGGGGATGATTTTTAAGCAGCAGCTTCCAGCAGCGTGCCAGGGCTGTTTTATAGTACTCGCCCTCCAGCATGGAAGCGATGGCGGACCAGGGCTCCGCCCGCCGCTGCAGATTCACTTCCGCCTTGTGATTGTTCTGCTTGAGCCGGGGCCGGGCACTGATAATATCACCGAAAAGATGCGTCCAGCTGCCCGTCGCACCGGGATCACGGAATTCGCCGCGCAGGACAATCGGATCTTTCACCTCTTTTGCCATGGCGGTCATGTATTCTTTCAGCGTGGAAAAACGGATGTCGTGCTCGGGAAGCAACTCCTGACAGAGCTTCATGATCCGGCTCTCCTCCGGATCGGGGTTGGAGGTATCAAAGCCCTGCATACATACAATCTGGCTGGTAGTGAAATGCTCTGATTCGTCCCGGACCAGTTTCAGCAGCTGTTCGCGGATGGGCGCATCATTCCACTGTTTTCTCCCATCATCGAGAATATAGTAGTGATCCCGGAGCCGCTCGCTGGCGATCATACGGAAAGGAGCGGCGCCGCGGTCCCAGTCATAGCGCTGATACACATCATCCGAGCCGTAACGCAGCACACGATAAATGTAAATGTAATAACTGAAGCGGCTCATGCAGCCGAAGCGGGAACCCAGCAGCCGGGAACCGTCGGGGCCTTCCAGAATGTATTCACATTTCGGCGTATTAATCCCCCGGTAAAAAATGATGTCGTCAATACCAAAACCCCGGTAAATCTGCGGAATCTGGGAGGTTTGACCGTAACTGAAGGGCGTGTATCCGCTTTTCGTCACACCGCCCAGCGCCTCGGCGCTCCGGTGCCCCACAACAAGATTGCGCACCAGCGATTCGCCGTTGCAGACATATTCCTCGGGCAGAGAATACCAGGGTCCGATAAGGAGACGCCCGCTTTTCACATGCTTCTCAATGGTCGCACGCTTTTCAGGGCGAAGCTCCAGATAATCCTCCACGCAAAGGGTCTGCGAGTCCATGGTAAAGGACGTGAAATCCGGATCCGTGTCCAGAAGGCTCAGCAGCTCATCCATGAACTTGAGCAGAAGTAATCGGGTCTCTTCAAAGGGATAGCCCCATTCGCGATCCCAATGGGAATTGGAGACAACATGGATGGTTTTTCTTTCCTGAGCCATAAGCTGAAATTCCTGTAGGTTGAAAGGGAAAGGGGGGAGTGCATTGCTGCGCTGCTAGTATGCATAAACAGGTGGATCAGTTACAAATTATGTACAAGCAAAGCAGGCAGCGATGAGAGATTAAGACGGAAACGGGCTTCCGGGAGGGAGAGGATATCGCATAGGGCTTAGACAGAGCACGGTGCGTTTTGCAGCCGTGTCCGTTGATCAGGTTGGTTCCAAGGACAGCGACTGAATATTACCGAGAGAACCGCACGAATGTACGCGTGTCCGTTGATCAGGTTGGTTCCAAGGACAGCGACTCGAAAGCAAGATTGACATTGCTGATCTGTCGGTGTGTCCGTTGATCAGGTTGGTTCCAAGGACAGCGACCAAGAGCAGGTTCGTCTTCTCTCCTATACTCTCGCGAGTGTCCGTTGATCAGGTTGGTTCCAAGGACAGCGACCTGAGGTCGTCAAGCAAACAAAAGAAAGGAAAAACGTGTCCGTTGATCAGGTTGGTTCCAAGGACAGCGACATACCGTCTGCCCAAATCTGAGTCCAGAGGAATGGGTGTCCGTTGATCAGGTTGGTTCCAAGGACAGCGACATAGGCGCATGACCTACCTCAGCGGACTCTTCTTGTGTCCGTTGATCAGGTTGGTTCCAAGGACAGCGACTCACGGTTTCTGCGCACGCGCTCCAGCGCGTCCTCCGTGTCCGTTGATCAGGTTGGTTCCAAGGACAGCGACTCCACCAGCCACCAGTGCCGATGTTCAAAGTCATGTGTCCGTTGATCAGGTTGGTTCCAAGGACAGCGACTTTTTTTCCTTTCTTTTTTGGGCATCATGCCCGGTGTGTCCGTTGATCAGGTTGGTTCCAAGGACAGCGACCTGTGCCGTGTCTTCTGCTTGTTGCACAATGGCAATGTGTCCGTTGATCAGGTTGGTTCCAAGGACAGCGACATATATGGGAGTGGGGAATATATCCACGAAGGAAGGGTGTCCGTTGATCAGGTTGGTTCCAAGGACAGCGACGAAGACTTCGTTGGCCGCTTGCGCAATTTCCCTTTTGTGTCCGTTGATCAGGTTGGTTCCAAGGACAGCGACTCGCGTCGCCCCTCTCTCGCGCGCGCGCGATATAGTGTCCGTTGATCAGGTTGGTTCCAAGGACAGCGACTACCCTAAAAATGGGAATATACCACAATATGTAGGTGTCCGTTGATCAGGTTGGTTCCAAGGACAGCGACGCGCCGGCAGATTCGCGGCTACCGCGACCTCGCGTGTCCGTTGATCAGGTTGGTTCCAAGGACAGCGACGTCCGGTCCGTGGGTATCCGATTGGAACGAGATGGCGTGTCCGTTGATCAGGTTGGTTCCAAGGACAGCGACAGCAACAGCAACAACAACAACAACAGCAACACAAGGTGTCCGTTGATCAGGTTGGTTCCAAGGACAGCGACACAGCGAAGGGATCAAAATCAACAAGATTGGACCGTGTCCGTTGATCAGGTTGGTTCCAAGGACAGCGACAACGGACGAGATCGAGACAGAAAATCAAACGAAAAAGTGTCCGTTGATCAGGTTGGTTCCAAGGACAGCGACGCGGAAAGTGCGAGAGGAAAGTAAGGAAAGTGCGGTGTCCGTTGATCAGGTTGGTTCCAAGGACAGCGACCAAGCGCTGGTATTATATATATATTATATCGTAGGTGTCCGTTGATCAGGTTGGTTCCAAGGACAGCGACTTGAAGTATTTTGGTGAACTTACTGGCATGAGTGGGTGTCCGTTGATCAGGTTGGTTCCAAGGACAGCGACGAATACTCCCCCCTCCCAGACCAACCGACGCCGATGTGTCCGTTGATCAGGTTGGTTCCAAGGACAGCGACCGCTGTGCAGCTGACGGAGTACGACAGGCGTGAGTGTCCGTTGATCAGGTTGGTTCCAAGGACAGCGACCACCGCCTTCGGATCGTACTTTACAGCGCGCCAAGTGTCCGTTGATCAGGTTGGTTCCAAGGACAGCGACCTGTCTAACGCACTAGCTATATTAAAGTATAGCATGTGTCCGTTGATCA
>MWCY01000087.1 GCA_002070275.1 Candidatus Hydrogenedentes bacterium ADurb.Bin170 | reverse complement strand
TAAATAGCATCTCGTGTTAAGATTCCTGCCTGCGCAGGAATGACGAGGGGGGGGAGGAAGGTATGACGGGAGAAAGCAGGAATGACGGGAGAAAGTTGGAATAGCGTCAGGGGCACACTACATTTTTCTGCGCCAGACACTTCCGGAAAGGAGCGCACCCCAGAGATAAAGAAATCAGCAACCAGTTGGCAAGCAGATCCTTGGTTACTACCTTTGGATCTTTAGTACCACAGCCCCAGATGATATCTGTGTCTTCTTCTCCTTCAGAAATCTCACCTTCCGTAGGTACTACTTCGCCTTCCGCAGGCGCGACGATCCGAAGGCATAAAGCCAGAGCAATACATCCATAGGCAAGCAACAATTTCTTTTTCATTGATCGATCCCTTTTCGATTGGTAACCACCCAAATTGTTGCGTTGCACATCATAACCAGGACAATACTATTATAAATGAGTTTGCCACTCCGGCAAGGTTATGTCAAGAAGCGCAATTATTGCAGAGAAAACACGTGGAGTATCAGAAAGAGGCAGGCCCAAAAGCCTGCCTCTTTTTTGTTTATTTTTTTCAATATAGCCCTCCTACACCTCCTGCTCGGGCGAGGCAGAAGCATCGTTAGCGTCCTTCTCTGCTTTCGTTTCTTCCTGCGGATTGAATAGCGCAGCGAGCCGATCCCTTTCGATGGCGGCACGGTTGATTCCATCCATGGCAGCCTCCCCCGCCCTGCAGGCTTCTTCATGATAGCCAAAACGGTTTTCACGCAGACCAAAACGCTTCAAGAGCTCTTCATAACGGGCAAGCATTGATTCGGGCAGCCCCTTTACACGGTGTGCCACCTTCCGTGCAGGATTGCCCGCCCATACCTCAAGAGGACCCACGTCTTTCGTCACAACACTGTTCTGCGCAATAACAGCACCATCGCCGATGGCGACTCCCGGCGCAATATAACAACTGCTGCCGATGAGGCAGGCATCGCCAATCACAATAGGTGCGGAGATATAGGGTGTGAGGCGCCAGTGATCGGTGGTGCCCAGAACGGCATGGTTCGTGTCGCGTATGACTGTAAATTCAGCGATACCAGTATAATTACCAATTTTTACGACCGTCCGCGCTTCAAGAAAGCAGTTATAGCTGATCCCGCTGTAGGTACCCAGGATAATCTTGCCGCCGCCGCTGGTGCGCATGATGACATTGTTCCGGATACGGCAGAAATCACCAATTTCCACATGTCCGTCAATTTCAAGAAAACGCCCCTTGAGACTGCATTTCTTGCCGATAACAGCAAATTTTCTGCGGTTAACAAAATTGTGCCAGTTATTTGCCAGCCTGCTCATGAACGCCTTTTCCTTCTTCCATAGTACTCATTATAAAACCGGGCTCCATCAGCCCGACGTGCTTCTTTTACTGTACCGCATGCACCCGAACGAGATCTATTCCCGCTCATAGGGGAAGGGGAATCAGATTTGCCGGTGTGCCGCCTGACAATGCGGCTGTAATATTTTGCGCCGCCATACGCGCCATCGTGTCCCGCGTTTCCATAGTGGCACTGCCGATATGAGGCAACAGAAATGCCCGTTCATGATGAAACAGGCGCGGGTTCACCACAGGTTCTTCTTCAAAGACATCCAGACCGGCGGCAAAAATCATGCCTTCATCCAGAGCCTGACAGAGATCTGCTTCCCTGATTACAGGTCCCCGGGCACTGTTAACGATCACTGCTGTTTTCTTCATTTTGCTGAACTCATTCAGCGTGAAGGCGTGCCTTGTTTCAGGAGTAAGGGGGCAGTGCAGTGAAAGAATATCCGATGCCGATACCAGCTCTTCTTTGCCCGCCCACCGTGCATTCAACGCTTTCTCTTCTTCTGCGCTGAGCCGATGCACATCATGATAAAGCACGGACATCTCAAAGCCCAGCGCACGGCGTGCAACAGCACGGCCGATCCTGCCCAGCCCGAAGAGACCGAGGGCTTTCTTATGCAGATCCACGCCGAGAAACTGACGGGGTCCCCACCCTTTCCACTGTCCGGCGCGAAGACAGCGCTCCGCTTCTCCGGCGCGCCGTGATGCACCCAGAATCAGCGTCCACGCCAGATCCGCTGTGGCTTCGGTAAGCACGCCGGGGGTATTGGTTACCAGAATCTTTCTCTCCGCCGCATCGGCAAGAGAAATGTTGTCATAACCCACTGCCATATTGGCAATAATTTTGAGCTGCGGTCCTGCCGCATGCATCGCTTCAGCATCCATCTTTTCAGTTACTGTGGAAAGAATCGCATCTGCCCCTTCCACCAGCCGAAGCAGCGCGCCGCGTTCTATACCTTCATCCGTCTCATGGACAGCTATATCTTTTGCACCGCCCCAGGCCTTAAGCACTTCCAGCCCGGCGTCAGGAATTCTTCTTGTCACTGCTATTTTCAATGATTCTCTCCTTTATACAAGCCAAAGCACGTCGCGCCGTCTGTTCAATCCTTTGTCCAGCGTGCTTTCTTGCTCAATAACCCTTCAATAATGAGGTCTGTGGCTTCGTCTTCCGTCAGACCTCGACTCAAGAGCGTCTGCAGCTGCCGTGAATCCACACTGCCGATCGCCGCCTCATGGGTAACATGGGCAGTCGGATTGTGCACCGCCACCATGGGAACGGCTTTCGCAATGGCGCGATCCAGTACAATTTCCTTGCAGTCCACATGTCCGCGGGCACGGGCACCATAGGCGGTCACGTCGTTGTAAATCTCCGCCCGGGCATCATCACGCAAGGCAATATGTGAAATCAGCGCTGCCTTCGCTTCATCACCCAGAAGCTGTGCCCTTTCATGTATCTCGATACGGTCATCTGCCCGGCCGCTGATGCGTGCCGTCATTTCCACCACACTGCGGTCGTGGCACAAAGTCTCGTAATCAAATTTGATTTGACCTGCCCGCCCTTTGATCAGCTCGAATTCAGTTGTAAATTCAGCATCGTCATGAACAATCACACGTGCTTCGGGGATCACCGTGATACCGCCGTGCGTGCCGTGCACATGCCGCTCGAAATAGGCATAATGAGCACCGGGTTCCACTTCAATGCCTGCAGTCATGGTGTGCCGCACGTCCACCGCATTGGGAAAGGTGCAGTGGGCGAGAAAAGACGCATGGGCATCCTGATGAATGCGTACATCCAGATCAATATGCTGCCGGCCGTCCTCGGGCAGCACCCCGAAACAGATATGAACCGGCTTCTGCAGCCGCACACCTGCCTCAACCCGGATCTCCACATTGATGCCGTCATCGGTTTCGTCGGCATCCACTTTTAACCCGGGAACCAGCTTCAAACCAACCACCCGGTTTTCGTGCACTTCTATACGCGCCGTGTTATCGGAAAGACCATGGGGGTTATCCACACCGATAGACTGCAGCAGGGCAGCAACAAGATCAGAGGAACTCACAGGATACTCTCCTCTTCATCAGGCTCATTAATATGATCACAGGGAATGCAGCGGTCAATGAAATAACGTCCGATTTTAGAAATTTCACCTTTTTCGCGAAGCCTGCCGTTGCACATGAGAAAAGCGTGATCCGCCTGTTCCAGCACTGCACGGCTGTGTGTGATCATGATAACGGTTGCGCCCTGGTTTTTCAGGCGGCTCAGGGCAGTAAAAATGTAATCGAGGGCTGCCACATCGATCCCCGAATCGGGCTCGTCCATGAGGATCAGGCGCGGTTCCATGGCAAGAATAGAAGCAAGCTCGATGCGTTTGCGCTCACCGCCGCTTAAGGTGCGGTCTACACTGCGATGAAGATAACGCTCGCCTTCGAGGCCCAGTGCTTCCAGAAGCCCTTTGACATGCGCAGGATCTTTACGCTTGCTTCCGGCACCCACAAAACGCAGTACCGACAAGCCTTCAAAGCGGGCGGGTTCCTGCCAGGCAAGCGTGATCCCCATCCGGGCACGGGCATCCACCGACACGCCACGCAAAGACTGGCCATCAAAAAAAATCTCTCCGCCGTAATTGGTATAGCCGTGTAGTCCCATAATGGTATTGGCAAGGGTGGACTTTCCGGCGCCGTTCGGGCCGACCACTGCATGAATATGCCCCTCCCAGAAATCCATGGTAAGCCCGTCCAGAATAGGCTTGCCATCGAAAGACTGGCTCAGGTTCTGTATGCTCAGCAGGCTCATTGCTGTTGCTCCTGATGCGAATAGGTCTCGTTTCCTGAAATAAACACATGCCTCGCCGGGAAGAAAAGCGATACTGCACACGCAGGCACAAAAACCGCACTGCAGCCCAGAATTTAGATCTTCCATAGTCAGAGGGGTCTGAAACCGGTATCATACCATATACATGCACGACATCTCCTGATTTTCAGGAGATTTCCCCGCACCCGACCGCCAAGTCTGCGCCGTTTTTTTGGATTACCGGCCCGGAATCTGCTATACTGATGCAGTTCCTGGGGCTGTAGCTCAGTTGGGAGAGCGCCGCGTTCGCAATGCGGAGGCCAGGGGTTCGATCCCCCTCAGCTCCACCATTTTTCTTCCAAAATCAAAACTCCTCCGGTGTACTGCATCGGAGGAGTTTTTTATTGCGATCCTGTACAGCTCATTAATTCACGTAAATCTTTCGATTTAATAGTATCCAAAGCGGTGCCCGTTTCCTGCGTTCGCAGGGAAGACGCTGCGCAGGTGTTGCTCGCAGGCCGTTTGTATTTATCGGTGCCCAATCATTGGTTTTTATTCTCTTTGTGGGGCTTCGTATCCTTCATCCCTTCGTGGCTGAAAGACCTGTGTACCTCTGTGGTTAAAAAATCATTATGCCCCGGTCTGTTCGGCATATCGACAATCCGGTTACAAATGTTCTACCTCGAGTCCGTCGATTTTCTTCTCGAGATACTCCGCGACCAGACGGCGATGACATTGATCAGGCTTGTGTTCCATGCATAAGAGGCAATCGCCGTCCTGCAACAGTTCCCGCGCTTTTTTTTCTATATGGCGTTCTTTAATCAGAGGCTTGAAGGCTTTTTCATAATCCGCCCAGCTTCCTTTTTTCTTTTTGTAATCGTCGAGAATTTCCTCCGAAGGTGAGAAGGCTTCCTCGTGCACATAATCAACACCGGCAATGGCTTTCAGGAAGTACGGAAGATCGCCTGCCTTGGAGAATCCCGCCAGTTGCGATGTGTTGTGCAGGCGGATATCGATGATCCGGCGCACGCCTGATTTTTTCAGGAGCTCAAAAAAATCCTCAGCGGAACGCTGTCCGCAGCCAATCGTATACAGTTTCATGAGTCTGTTTCCTTTCTGAGAAAAGTTCTCTATATATTGTAAAGAAACATTTTTCCAGGCAAAGTTATTTTCCTGTGCTTATGTCACAGCTGTATTCTCACAAGCGATTTCTGGAATAATAGGCTTTATACAACACAACTATCTGAACTTTTATTTTGATTAGAAAGACACGTCGTGAAAAAATCTTCCCCTTTGCTTTCCAGTCGTCGTCAGTGGCTCCGAAGCACTTGCGCAATCGCTCTGGGCGCCGGTTATACCGCTTATGCCGCCAACAAGCCCGGCAGTTACCCATTCCGCGCCACATCAGGCGACTTCATCGATGAACCCCAGTGGGACGAAAAGATCACGGTAACGGTGGGCCCGGCAAATGCTGACATCTGCGGCACTACCGACAAAGCCCTGCAAGCAGCGGTGGACTATGCCTTACGACTGGGTGGCGGAACCGTACGCATCCTTCCCGGCACCTATCGCCTACGCAACGCCGTGCGTCTGGGCAGTGGCATCCGGCTCATCGGCAGCGGCGAAGACAGCAAGATTGTCAAAGAAAACATGCTGCGCACCCGGCTGTCGGAAGACTCGGACTGGTTCGATCAGGAGATCACACTGGAAGACGCATCAGGTTTTCAGGTGGGTGATGCCGTCTGCATCCTCGGCAAAAACCCGCACACCGGCGGCCCGCTTGTTGTGAAGCGTGTCCTTACAGCGCGCAGCGGTAACCGCTTCAAACTGGACAAAGGCATCCGAGACAACGCCTGGAAAATGGGCGAGGCGGAAGCCGCCACACTCTTCCCCCTGATCAGCGTGGAAGATGTCGAAAACATCGTGATTGAAGATTTGTGCATAGACGGCAACAGAGAGAACAATGACTTTTTCGACGGCAACTACGGCGGCTGCATTTTCATGCATGATGCCAACAACATTTCTGTGCGTCGGGTGATCGCGCAGAATAACAACGGCGACGGTATTGCCTGGCAGATTTGTCATGATGTGGTTGTGGAAGAATGCCGCAGTATCAACCACAGCGGGCTGGGATTCCACCCCGGCTCAGGCAGCAAGCGCACCGTCATGCGTAACAATTTCATACAGGGCAATAACATTGGCATCTTTTTCTGCTGGGGCGTGCAGAACGGCCTCGCCGAAAACAATATCTGCCGGGAAAACAATACAGGCATCTCCATCGGCCACAGGGACAACGGTAACATCGTCCGGAACAATGAGGTCTATGACAGCGGCACGGTGGGCATTCTCTTCCGGCCGGAACGGGGCGAAGGCTTCACAGCCACGGACAACCTTTTTGAAAACAACCTGGTGGTGAATTCCGGCGGTGATGAAGGCGTGGCTGTAGACTTTCAAGGCGTCACAGCGGGCAACACCTTCGTGCGCAACACCCTCACGGAAAAGCGCGACCCCGCACAGCGCATCGGTATACGCTTCGGTGCGGAAAGCGGCGAGAACACCGTTGCCGACAACAGCATCGAAGGCTTCGCCATCGATATCCAGGATCTGCGGAAGAGTTGATTATTTCGCTCAGCCTTGCAGGAGTTCTTTGATGGCATCCCGGAAAAGTTTTTCGGCTCCCGGATCGCTGTGGGAAGCGCGGGATTCGTAGCCGCCTTCCTCATAGACACGGTCAGCGCAGATGTAGGCAGGGCCGCAATCGCCCAGTGCGGCAATGGCGACAAAATCATCGGGCAGCAGCGATTGGGCATAAAGCTGAAACTCCACCATGGGCTCGCCGGGCAGATGCATAAAAGCAATATCGCCCAGACGCATGAGACTCAGCTCCAGCGGTCGATGGATACGCTCCACCCAGGACACGAACATGGCCGAGCCGATGCGGGAAAGGGCGGATTGCTCCACATCGGCAAGGGAGGCACGACAATCTGCCTCGTTGCAGCTCTCGTCGTTGCGGGGTTCAAGCCTCAGCGGCACCCGACGCCAGACAGCATCCCGGGCCGGTCGATATTGGGGCGAGGCGACGGAAGCTTTCATGGCGGCATAAAGCCGTTCGTATAAGCCTTCCCGTGCTTCTTTGGAGGCGTCATTGTATTTACCTGCAGCCACGTCACCTTCACAGCCCGTAAAATAAATTTGGGGTACGCCGCTTTCTGCTTCCAACCGTTCCCGTGCCATGCCGACAAAATCATAGGTCGCTCTGGGATCACCGTAAAAGCTCTGAGGATGGGTCGCATAGAAATGAAGCTGTGCCAGCGGCTTGTCCTCACGGGCGAAGGTGACTGTTTTCAAAAAGGGATCGATGAGACCTTCCGGTGCATCGGCCAATGCAGGATCTTTGCAGGAACTCGCCCGGAAGCCGACCTTGCCATCGCCAATGGGGACGCGCCTGTTGGAAGCAACACGCTCCACTTGCGCCTCACTCGTGCCTACGCTGTCATAAGGTGCCAGACGGCTCACCGCTTCTTTCACCGCCGCCGCAATGGTATGAGCAGGCGCTTCGAAGGATGCCACCGACGGACCCGGCACCGGCCCCCCCGCCGCCTCCATCAGTCGCACTGCATCCGAGTCCGCCAACGGCGCAGTATGCTGATGCACCGTCTGCACCGCCACACGATCCACGGAAGTGCCTGCCGCCTCGGCAATACGCTCTCTATAAAAATCATGGAGACTGTTACATAACTCGCAATAGTCCACGGCACACAACACTGATCGCCCGCCCCCATCTTCCAGCACAATCCCTTTTGCCAGCAGGGGATGCTCAATCACTTCCAGCGGCTGCATACTTGAATAGATGGGCGTACCCAAAGGCGGCGTCACATCACAGACAAAGGTTGCGATCCGTCGCTGCACTTCCTCGCCTTCTGCGTTCGCACCCCAAAAAGGCGCCAGCCCCGCCGCAGCAACACCCGCCGCCACCACTCCGACAAATTCCCGCCGATTCATTTTGCTGCTATCCATGATCTGCCTCTTTTACGATTTTTTTGGAAAAACCATTGTTCATATGCGGATGATTATCCCATTAAAACTATCACAGGCTCCGGCTGTGGGGCAAGAGAAGGAGCGGAGGGTTCATAAGACAACTTGTCGCCATGCGCCAGGCAACTTAGCACAGACAATAACGCAGCATGGCCATAACCAAATACTTGTTTAACCATAAAAGAAGAGAGGGACACAGAGGTTTTCAGCCACGAAGGAAGGAAGAACACGAAGATTCACGAAGGAGCAAAAACAGGAAAAGACCACGTAAAAAAAATAATTTTTTCCGTAGCCTGTTCCTGCATTGGTCTAAAATTTTTTATTAACCCAAGAACTCTTCTATTTTAGCCTGTGCTTTTTTTCTAGTTACCGGACTTAGATAAGCATTAAGAAGTGCAATTACTCCAGCGATCACACTGGCGTCGTCTGTAAAGCCTACCACTGGAATTACATCTGGGATCACATCGATTGGAAAAATAAAATAACCTAAAGCAGGCAAGATACTTGCTTTAGCCCACGCTGGCACATTCGGATCCTGAAGAGCATAAAATAGGATAAGCGCTTGTTCTAATAGCGTCCGGCTAATCTTGACAGCATACTTAAACAGTTTGTCCCAAAAGTCTTCCTCGGAATAATTATCCGCATAGCCTGCGAATTCTTCTTGATCAATATCTACATCTCCAAAATCAATTTCCGGATCTTCAAATTCATTGTCCATTTCTCTCTCCTAGTTTTAAAATATAATGTTCCACCGCACTATAAAGTAGAATATACAAATAACATATCGAATCAAGCCCTCTATAATGTTACCGGAAGCAGATACGTCAAGCCATATAAAATCTTACCAGGATTTCAGTAACCCTGGAGATAGTAATATGGCTGGAGAACGCTTAAAAAATGCATTGAAGAAGTACCGAGTC
>MWCY01000086.1 GCA_002070275.1 Candidatus Hydrogenedentes bacterium ADurb.Bin170 | reverse complement strand
CCGCCTGCCCGGTGAGTATACCTGAGCGGGGATTCCCTACCAACTACAGCCGAGCTGCTCGAGCACTACGACGCAGAGAAAGTATACCTGAGCGGGGATTCCCTACCAACTACAGCATACTACCAGCGTACGTGGTATTACAGCATAGTATACCTGAGCGGGGATTCCCTACCAACTACAGCTAAGAATCGCGCGTTGTCCGCCGGACATCAGTATACCTGAGCGGGGATTCCCTACCAACTACAGCATATTTTCCATCCTTCAGAAAGCTGTCCATAGTATACCTGAGCGGGGATTCCCTACCAACTACAGCCATAATCAGTCCATGCTTTCGTTTCCTGCCAGTATACCTGAGCGGGGATTCCCTACCAACTACAGCAACACCGCGCGTGTGACCGTAACCAATGGTAGTATACCTGAGCGGGGATTCCCTACCAACTACAGCACAATCTGAAATCTAAGCGAAACTCCGGGCGCATAAAAAAGATCTTATCTGCAGATGGACAAAGAATGACTCCGCTTTGATCAGACACGAAAGGTAGGGTAGAATAGTAGTATTCCAGCGGGGCATTGCTTTTCATTCAGGCGCATCTCCGGCCGGACAGCCACATTCAAAGGACAACACAGTGTCGGAAACGGTAAGCATTATTCTTCTGCAGTATTTGTGCCTTCTCTTTTCATTGAGTGTGCACGAAGGGGCTCATGCTGCCATGGCCAATTACTGGGGCGATCCGACCGCCCGTCTCATGGGCCGCATGTCTCTCAATCCCATAAAACATGCCGATATCATGGGCACAGTGATTCTTCCGCTCTTCGCCATGATCACGGGCTGGCGATTCATGTTCGGCTGGGCGAAGCCGGTTCCCTATAACCCGCGCAATCTCCGTGACCGGAAAAAAGGGCCTGTTTTCATAGCCCTTGCCGGCCCCGGTTCCAACCTGCTGGTGGTTTTTGCCGCTGTTGCGGTGCTGCGCGGTCTTGCGCTGCTCCCCGAATCGGATACAGCCACTTTGTTCATGCGCGCGCTCTTTTATCTGGTCATGATCAACTCACTGCTGCTTCTCTTTAATCTGATTCCCATTCCGCCTCTGGACGGGCATCATGTGGTTGAGTTTTTTCTGCCCTATGAATGGAAGAAGAAATTTGAGCAGATCGGCCCCTACAGCATTTTCATTCTATTTTTCCTGATCTTCTACCTGAACATCCTGCGCGTCCCCATGGCTTTCGTGCTGCGGGGCACACTGACTCTCGCCTTCTACGGAACCCCCGTCTGGGGCGAGCGGATTCTCAGCATCATCGGCGGATAAAAAGAGACTCAGCGCATTTCCTGGCCGCCCGTCACATTTATCGCCTGACCGGTCATGTAACTGGAGCCTTCCCCTGCGAAAAAGACGACCACATTACACACATCCTCATATTCGCAGGGGCGCTTCATGGGCACCTGATCGATGTATTTCTGGCGCACCTCCGCTTCGCTGATTCCCTGATTCCGTGCATACTGTTTGAAGAGGCTGTTGACCCAGAGCGGTGAATTCAGGAGGTTGCCGGGAAGGATGGCATTCACGCGCACTCCGGATTCGGCAAACTCGAGTGCGAGACTCTGGGTCAGTCCCACACCGCCGAATTTGGCGGCGGCATAGGCGGCATTTTTGAAGCTCCCTTTTTTACCGGATTTGGAATTGATCTGAATGATGCTGCCCTTGCGGGCGGGCACCATCACCCGGGCCGCTTCACGGGCGCAGAAAAAATAACCTGTCAAATCCACATCAATGACTTTGCGCCAGGCGGATGCGTCCATCTCAATGGAATCACCGGAGATAAGAATGCCCGCATTGCAGACCATGATATCGAGACCGCCCATCCAGGACACGGCATGATCGACAGCAGCACGCACTGCTCCGGCATCGGTCACATCCACCAGGGCGTAGCGTACCTGCTGCCCTGTTTTTGACGCAATGGCTGCTGCTGATGACGAGGCGACTTCCTCATTGATATCCCAAATTTCAAGATCACAGCCTTCCGCCGCCAGACGCTCCGAAATAGCTGCACCCAGTCCCTGAGCGCCACCGGTTACAATGGCTTTTTTCCCTGTAAGCGTATTCATGCCGAATTCCTTTTGTTTTCGGGTTTCTTTTCCCGGTATACAGTGCTCTGCCGCCGCCTATTATACAGCAAGCGTACCGAAAAGCCGTTCTTCCCGGACTTCCCGGATATCTACGGAAGCGACCCGGTTTTTCAGGCATTCCTCCGACTGAACGGCGGCTTCAAAATACTCCTCGTTGCTGCCGATCCAGTATGCGCCCCGCTTTTCCTCAAAGAGGACACGACAGCGTCTGTGAAGAAAACGCAGCTGCCCCTGTTCCTGCTTTTGATCGCCAAGTGCCCGCACTATCTCACTGCGTCGGCGTTTATCCTGATCGCTGATTTTATGGCTGAGCCGTGACGATGCCACCGCATCCCTTTCGCTGTAGGGAAAGACATGCAGGTAATCGAGGGGACTTGCGTCAATTAATCGCCGGGTCTCTTCAAACAGCGCTTCTGTTTCTCCGGGAAAGCCCACCATGACATCGGCACCCAGACCGATCATGGGCACTTCATTTCGTGCTTTTTCGAGAAAGCGCAGATAGGCATCTGCCGTATAAGGCCGCCCCATGGCTTTCAGAATGGGGTCACTTCCGGACTGGAGCGGGATATGCAGATAAGGCAGGAGCCCGTGATCGGTATCGGCCATACGCTCCAGCACCCCTTCGGGGATTGTGTTCAGTTCAATGGAACTGATGCGGATCCGGGGCCGGGGCCGGAGTCCGTTCAGCCGGTCGATCAGGGTCAGCAGATCCGCCCCGCCTTCTCTGTAATCGCCGACGTTCACACCGGACAGAATCAGTTCCCGGGCACCCCGCTCCACCAGTGATGCCGCCTCGTCCAGAACGTCGCTGAGATAGCGCGACCGGGATCTGCCCCGGGCAAAAGGGATAAAACAGTAGCTGCACATCTCGTCGCAGCCGTCCTGTATTTTTAAATTGATGCGCCGGTCAACAGGGTCACTGCTCTTCTGAAAAGGAAGCATAAAAGCGTCCCGCTTCGGCCGCGGGGTTACAACAGCGCCTTTACTGTCTTCCATCGCCTCCAGATGGTGGAGCAACTCCATTTTCGATGCATTGCCGAGCACAAGATCCACACCCAGCACTGCGGCGGAATCGGCGGCTGTCTGGGCAAAACATCCGATGGCAACAGTAATGCTGCCCGGGTTTTTCCTCCGGAAACGCTGAATATATTTGCGTGTTTTTGCCTCCGCCTCCACCGTAACAACGCAGCCATGCACGATACCCACGTCCGCAGGCTGATCAAAAGGCACGATACGGTATCCCGCCTCGCGCAGCTGTTCTTCCAGGAGACGTGTTTCCGCCTGATTCAGCCTGCAGCCCAATGTGTGAATGGAGGCAGTGCGTGCCTCATTCACTTTTTCGGCATTGTCAGCAGGAGGCTGCATGTGTCATTCCGATGCCTGTCCGCTCTGTGCGGTTCTGCCTGTCAGCCATTCCAGAAGAAGCCGCACACCGAACCCGGTAGCATATTCCGGCTTAAGATAGGGCTTGTTTCTGATACCGTAGGACACACCGGCAATATCAATATGCGCCCAGGGGGTATCGCCGGTGAAGGCCTTCAGAAAAGCGGCGCCGGTAATGGTGCCTGCTTCCCGTTCGGGTCCGATATTGCTGAGATCGGCGAAAGTACCTTCCATCATCTCCTCATAATCTTCCCAGAGCGGCAGCTCCCAGAGCCGTTCGCCTGTGCTTTCGCCTGCAGCAACGAGGCTCTGCACCAGCGCACTATCCGAGCCCACCACGCCCGCCGCCACATGTCCCAGCGCAATCACGACAGCGCCGGTCAGCGTGGCAAGGTCAACTATACAGTCGGGTTTCCAGGTATCCACCGCATAGGCCAGCGCATCGGCGAGAATGAGACGTCCCTCCGCATCCGTATTCAGCACTTCTATGGTTTTGCCGTTGCACGCACGGACAATTTCACCCGGCGTCTGGGCGTTGCCGTCAGGCATATTTTCCACAGCAGGAACCACGCTGATCACATTCAGCACCGGTTTAAGGCGGGTCACAGCCATCATGGTGGCAAGCACGACAGCCGCACCGCACATATCAAATTTCATCTCATGCATTTTTGCGCCGGGCTTCAGAGAAATACCGCCCGTGTCAAAGGTGACTCCCTTGCCGACCAGGGTAATCGTCCGGGTCGCCTCGGGATGAGTATATTCCAGACAGATAAGCTGCGGTGGCTTTCCGGAGCCCCGGGCAACACCGAGCAGTGCATTCATGCCCAATTCTTCCATACGCTGCTGATCGAGGACGGCACAGGTGCACTGCTCCCCGCCCTCTTCGGCGATTTTCTGCGCTGCGGCTGCAAGCACGGCAGGAGTCATATCATTGGATGCCGTATTGGCAAGATGGCGGGCACCGTTGGCGGCAACAGAAAAGAAGGCGGCGCGCTCAGCGGCTTCAAGCAGTGCTGCTTTATCAACACTATCCGCCACAACCAGCACGACTTCACGGACAGCAGGAGCGGGTTTTTCTTCTTCCTTTTTATAGGTGTCAAAACGATACTGCGCAAGATTCAGGCTCTCGACAAAGGCAGGCACCGGGAGTTCAGGAAAATGAACCAGATCAACGCCGATGCGTTCCACACGATTGGCTTTAAGCAGAGAGGCCGCTTTACCTACGGCGCGGCGCAAACTTTCGGCAGTTGCTTTTTTGCGATCGCCCAGCCCCAGTACCAGAACACCGCTGTAAGGACGGGACGGCGCCGGCAGATAATAACAGGTTCCGGCGGCACCGGTCAGGACTTCCCGGTCGACCAGCGCCTGAAGAACCAATTCCTCTTCTTCCTGAAGCAATGCGCTGTTAAGCGGAAATTCTTTGCGATACAGGGGAACCACCAGGCAGTTTCCGCCCCCTTCCCAGTTCATATCTTCGGCAGTGCAGACCGAAATACTGGTGACCATATCCATTGATAGTTTCATAATTGATTCCTTCTTTTCGTATTTTTCTGAACTGTTTGTTTCATTCTGTCAGGGGCGGTGCAGATCCGCCTGAAGCCAATGCCCCCGGGCGGCTGTCACCTTCGCATCCACCAGTTCACCCGGATTCAGCCCATCCGCCACCACAGTAATGGAACGGTACCCGTCGGTACGCCCGTTCCACCGGCCGGGAATGCGGGGATGGGGCCCGTCGATAAGCACTTGCTGTACGGTACCCACCAGCGCCTCCTGCGCCTCTTCGTTAATTTTATCCTGCAGGGCGATGACCCGTGCAAGCCGATCCTCTTTTTCCTTACGGGACACATCATCGGGAAGAGACGCCGCCCGGGTGCCGGGACGGGTGGAATACTTGAACGGAAACACCTGGCTGAACCGGACTTCCCGGAGCGTGTAGAGAGTACGTTCGAAATCTTCTTCCTTTTCGCCGGGAAAGCCGACAATCAGGTCTGTGCTGATTTCCACAGCGGGAATCTTCTCACGGAGGTAACGCACCTTATCCAGATACTCTTCCAGGGTGTGGCGGCGGCGCATGGCTTTTAAAACCGCGTCGGAACCGGCCTGAAAAGGCAGATGCAGATGCTTGCAAATCGTCGGGCGCTCCGCCATCAGGTCAGCGAGGCGGTTATTCCAGTCCCGGGGATGGGGCGATGTGAAACGAAGCCGCAGCAGCCCGTCAAGGCGGGATACTTCATCGAGCAGCTCATAAAAACCGTACTCCGGCCCGCCTGTATAGGAATTCACGTTCTGACCGAGAAGCCAGAGTTCCCGGGCACCCCGGTCAATCATACCGTGTGCTTCCCGGAGAATACTTTCCGGCGAACGGGACACTTCTCTGCCCCGGGTATGGGGCACAATACAGTAGGCGCAATGGTTATTGCAGCCTTTGGTAATCGTGATATAGGCTTTGGAGCCTTCCACATGTCCCTGCTCCACCCAGGTATCAGGCACAAATTCCTTGACAGGTCCTTCCCAGGACTGCCATTCGGTCCAGGCGCGCCGCTCGCCCTTTTTCGCCGCTTCAATCATTTCCGGCAGGCGAAACAGGTTGTCAGGGCCGAAAACAAAATCCACCAGCGGCTCCCGATCCAGAAGCGTTTCGCCGGTCTGCTGTGCGACACAGCCCGCCACCCCCACAATCAGATCGGGCATCCGGGCTTTCAGCGGACGGAGCGTTCCGAGAAAACTGTAGACCTTGTTTTCCGGATTGGCGCGCACCGAACAGGTATTGACCAGAATAACGGAGGCTTCGTCGGCAGTCTCCGCCGGGACATAGCCCATCTCTTTGAGCATGTCATGCATCCGCTGCGTATCGTGCTCGTTCATCTGGCAGCCGTAGGTTTTGATATAGGCTTTCCGGGTCATAAATATCCATCCGGCGGGTTGGTCAATGGCAATTCTGTCACAAAGACAGGGGATCAAAGGGAAATTATACCATCATTCCCCCGTTATATCACTCTCTTTTTGCTGCAGAGCACGCGATGCCCTGCCCTCGCCTCTCAGCCCCGGCTCATCATCTGCGGGGCGGCACAGCCATGCATCCGAAGCAGTTCCGCCGGAATTTCTGTCAGAAAACGGCTCGGCTTGCACTCCCGTTCTTTACCATGGCGCATCCGGGACAACGCCTGAAACAGGGTCACATGGCGCTGCCCCCGTGTCAGTGCCACATAAAACAGCCGCCGCTCCTCTTCAATACCACCCTCTTTCATGCTCTGTTCATGGGGCAGGCAGCCGTCTTCCAGTCCGACAATAAACACAAAAGGAAATTCCAGCCCTTTTGCGCTGTGAATCGTCATCAGGCTCACCTGGTCATCCGTCTCATAATGGTTCCGTTCCTCCATTGAAGCGTTATCCAGATGGGTCTGATCAAGAAACCCGGATAAACTCGGACACGCTGCCTCTTCCACATAACGGGACAGCGCCTGAAGCACAACATCCAGATTCTGCAGGCGTGCCTGTGCCTGTTCCGGCGTTTTGCTGACCCGTTCCACCTCTTCGGCATAGCCGATGGCACGAATGAGCGCCTCTGTGGTCTCCCGGAGCCCGTGCCCGTTTTCTTTATATCGCTTGCGGAAATCCTGCAGCATATACAAAAACCGGCGGATGCCCCCTTCGCTCCGCGATGGCGTCTGACCGCGCTCCAGCAGTACAAACAATGCCTTTGACAGAGAGCAGCCCTCCGTACGGCAGACTTCGTGTGCCTGATGCAGTACCGAATCGCCGATCCCGCGCCGGGGCATGTTCACAATGCGCAGAAAAGCCGCCTCATCCCGCGGATTCGCCAGCAATTTCAGATAACTGATCAAGTCCTTGACTTCTGCACGCTCAAAAAAATCCTGACCCCCGAAAACTTTATAGGGTATGCCCGCTTCACGGAAAGCCAGTTCAAAAGGACGGGACTGCATGTTCGAGCGGTACAGCACAGCAAAATCGCGCCACGCCGCTTTGGTGCTTCGTACGATGTGTTCAAGCCAGCGACGCGCCTCGCGAGCCTCCTCTTCCTCGTCGCCGACAATAAAAAGATCGCACAAACGCCCGGCACCCCGGGAAGTCCACAGTTTTTTCTCACGCCGTTCACGATTGTTGCCGATTACCCCGTTTGCTGCTGCAAGAATCACGCCCGTTGAACGGTAGTTCTGTTCCAAAGCGATAACACGCGCTTCAGAAAAATCTTTTTCAAAGTCCAGAATATTACGCGGAGCCGCACCGCGCCAGCTGTAGATACTCTGATCATCATCCCCCACTACACAAAGATTGCGATGCGCCGCTGTCAGCATACGCAAAAGCTCATACTGAAGCCGGTTCGTGTCCTGGTACTCATCCACCATCACATAGCGGAACTGACGCTGTACCGATTCCAGCACTTCCGGAAAACGCTGCCACAACTCATGGGTGAACAACAGCAGATCGTCGAAGTCCAGACTGTTCGCCGCCTGCAGTGCCGACTGGTAGCTCTCGTAAACGTGAGACAGGCGGGACTCATATTTCTCGTCTGCCGCCGAAATCCGGACTGCCCTGCTTATCGCCGGCGCCTTCCCGCCATGATTCTTGCGCAGGCTGATGGCCTGATGAAAACGGGCGGGGCTATACCGTTCGCTTTCTTCTGTTCCCAGTTCATCGGTAACACGGCGCAGGAGAATACGTGCGTCATTTTCCGTATATATGGTGAAATTCCGGCGGCGGCCCAGATGTCCGATATCCCGGCGAAGCACCTGCAGGCAAAAAGAGTGGAAAGTGGAGATGGTCACTTTTTTCGCCTTTTCCTGCCCCACCAGTTCACCGACACGGACACGCATCTCTTCCGCTGCTTTGTTCGTGAAGGTTACGGCAAGAATGGACTCCGGGGCGGCGGCCTGTTTTTCAATCAGGTAGGCGATCCGCGTGGTAATCACACGGGTTTTACCGCTGCCCGCCCCCGCAAGCACCAACAAAGGCCCCTCTGTCGTTATCACCGCCTCACGCTGAGGCGCATTGAGAGCGGCAAGTAAAGCATCGGAAAAAACAGGCATGAAACACCTCATCGAATCGGATGGCAGGGGAAACAGCAGAAAGGCGCATTGTGCATGATCCGGCAGAAAAAATCAACTCAATAAAAGTACGATTTTCAGCAGAGAGCGCAGGTGATGGTAGTAGTGGAAAAAACCTTTCACTGGCTTGCGCCGCATGACTTTATTCACACAAAGCGTACCTTGTCGAAACCGATTTTTGAAGTTATCAAACCACTCTTTTCTTACATTGCACCTCCATATAATACGAATTATAATATATACAAAAGCATTAAAGCGGTTTCTTAATTGAATTTTTCTCGAAACTCTTGTATTTTTGTCATACCCGTGCTATAATCTAATGGTTCTCCTATAGGTTAATTAGCAGGAAGATGGAATTTGCATCGTAACAGCAGCCTGCAACGTGAGGGTTGCTTCTGTTTGCGCAAGCAATATAACGCTGAAACAGTCATGGTTTAATGGCAGAACAAGGAGTAAAGCAATGGAGTTTCTTTTAACAAAAGGTTATGTCAAGAAGTTTCTGTAAATTAGTTTTCCTGGTGAACAGTGCGTTGTTAGTTACTATACTTTGATCCTG
>MWCY01000085.1 GCA_002070275.1 Candidatus Hydrogenedentes bacterium ADurb.Bin170 | reverse complement strand
GGGCTTCAATTTCAGCGCTTCCGCCACCGCATCATAAACACCCGGCGCCCCTTTGACGTGGCAGGCTGTGCCGTCACAAACACTGATGGTATGTTTGCCTGTCGGGCGGCGCCGGAAGCCCGGGAAAAAGGACACCACACTTTCCACAACGGCGGGTGTAATTTCGGAGCATTCGCACAGATAGCGCAGGGCTTCATCAGGCAGGTATTTGTATTTTGCCTGCAGTGCATGGAGCACCGGAATCAGTGCATCAGCACCTTTTCCGGTTCTGTCGAGAATGGCATCTACAGTGGCGGGATCAAAAATCATTGTTCCGCCCCTTCCTCCACACACCAAAGATAACCGTGGGTTCGTATGTAAATACGGCCGTTCAGAAAAGCTGGGGTCGCAGAAGCCTTGTCTCCCAGCGAATTGCGTGCTGCCAGTTCATAGTCGGACGCCCCTTTAAAAACATGCATATCCCCCGCCACGTCCAGCGCATAGACCAGTTCACCTGCTGCTATAGGCGACGCATGAAACCCTTCGTCAAAATCTTCCAGCCAGTGATCTTCGCCTGTTTCCGCATTGAGACATACAATTTCCCCTCTGGACGTTGCCATAATAAAGTAATCGCCAATGCCTAAAGGGCTGGCGATATCGGTGAGGCTGTCGTCCCATTCCCAGGTCGCTTCAGCTGTGGTGCTGCTCTCCTCGTCATGAAGAAGAATTGCTGTGGCGGCCGCATAATCCTGCCCCACAAAAACACGGTCACGGGTATATGCGGGAGATGGCGCGACCTCACCGTCCAGACACTGAACAGTCCAGAGCAGGGTGCCGTCTGAGAGGCTGTAAGCATCCACGTCTTTTTCAGAAGCCAAAATCAACTGCGGACCGGACGTGCGCTGAATAATGATCGGCGATGCCCAGGAAATCTTTTTGCGCTGCACTTCCCACGCAGGCGCACCTGTGTCCGCTTTCAGCGCCAGAAGCCGGGGATTTTTCTTCTGGTCGTACTGGATATAAAGGAGATTTTCCCAGGCAATAAGCGATGACGCATGCCCGTAATGGTTTTCCGGCACACCCAGATTTTTCCCCCAGATCAGCTTTCCGGAAAAATCGTAGCAGGCAAGATCGCCATTGGCAAAAATGGCATAAACATAAGGATAGTGCGCAACCATGGTCGGCGCCGCATAACCGGTATCGGCACTTACTTTCGGAGGCGTCTCAGGAGTTCCGGGAAAAGAAGGCAGCACCTGCATCCATTTGAGTTCGCCGGAATCGGTATCGTAGCAGTGAACTGTCCGCTTTGTCTCATCAGCGCTGCTGAAAAACAGGGAGTCTCCCCAAACCACCGGCGAATTGAAACCCGGGGCATCCAGCGCCGTTTTCCATCTGATATTTTTTCCGCTTTCACCGTCCCACTTCAGCGGCACTGACTCTGCATGCGCCAGACCGTAACCGCCGGGACCGCGAAAAGAAGGCCACTGTTTTTGCAGGTCTTCCCAGACAGGAAAAGTAACGGCGGCGGTTTCAGGCGCATCGGTATCGCCTGCTGCTTCCACGGCGGATGTCTGAGCGTGCTGTTCAAGAGGCGGAAATTCCAGAGGTGTGAACAGCGCCGCCAGGGCTGCTGCGATCATGAGCACCATGGCGGACAGAATAATCAACTCACGGATCAGTGCCTGACGGCCCCAATGTCCTTTGGTGGCAGACTGAAGAGGCGGCCCGGGCGGTTTCGGATTCCATCTTGCGGCAAGACGCATCGAAATCAGAAACACAACAGCAGCACCGAAAAGCAGCCGTGCACCCGTATTCAATTGTGTCTGACTTGTGAAATAGGCTTTGCGGGAAAGAAAATCCAGCGCCCTGATTCTGTCCACCATCACCGGATCAAGATCGGGCGTCCGGGCAAATTCCTCACGCAATGCAAGCAGCTCAGGCTGATCCACCGGATCCATGGCGACTATCTGTACATAATTGGCGATCATGAGGACACAGATGATCAGAATAAAGAGACCGGATGCAAAAGCAACCAATGCGCTCAATTGAAAAAGATAGGGTTTTTGTATGAAATTCCGCGATTTATTGCGTAACACAGGGCGATTCCTCTTCTACCGGACAATAGGCAAAACAGCGAGCGCAGCTCACACAATAGGTTCTGTTCGCCTCATAATCCGCACGGCGGCGCACGATGGAAAGACGGGCAATCATACCCGCAATCACAACACCCATAAAGGCACCCAGCCAGGCGGCACCTCTTTTATAGCGTTTCTGAATGATATGCGCAGATTCAAGTAAAGCCGGGATGGGAACTTTGCCGCTTCTGAACGCTTCGCTTTCTATTGTCCAGCCCTCAACCTCGCCCCGTTCTTCTGCCAGCACCCGCTCCGTCAGGCGGATATCCGGATGCAGCCGGGCAAGATAAACATGACTGGTCATGCCAATCCAGGCACAGAACAGCACAATGAAAGGGGCAATACCCAGCAGCAGTGCAAGACGCTTCGCCCCCTGCTCCCGGGTAAGCGGTGCCGCCTCTGTGATGGGAAAATCAATGGCACCGTAAGGACACGCCTCTTCGCAGAGCTTGCATTGGATACAGGCTTTTTCCGGGATACGCAAATGCCACTTTGAGAAAGAGGACATCCACCCCAGCAGCACACCGTAAGGGCACAGATAACGACAGTAAGGCCGTCCGATAAAAATACCTGCCGCCAGCAAAATCCCGCCCGCCAGAAGCATGTTGAAACTGCCGCCTAAACGATACAAGCCAATAAACGGGTCATAGATACAAATCAGAAATCCTGAATCCAGACAGACCGCAAGAACAGCCAGCCCCAGATAGAGATACGGGAAAAGACGAAGCACCCTGTCGAGGGGACGGGGCAGCTGAATCGGAAAGACCGTAAACAGTTCCTGAACGGCACCCAACGGACATGCGGCAGCGCAGAAGATTCTTCCGAAAAATAATGCCGCAATAAGGGGCAGAAGAAAAAAAATCAGCACAACCCAGGGCAATGGAAAAGCCGGATCGATCAGAGAAACCGCCACATTCTGCAGCGAACCGACAGAACAGACACAACCCTGCCGCCAGATACCGAAATAGAGCAGCGAAAAGACCGTAAGCGCAAGAAGCTCGCGGCGTGAGCGGCGACGCAGCACGATCCAGGCAGTCAGGGCAAGAACCAGCGCCAGCACCAGAACATCAACCCAGGGATTGGTCAGTGCCGCTTCCGGAAGCACCTGCTCCGGATAGTGGTAGCCGCTTTCGAACTCCGGCATGGGAAAACGGAATTCGTCCGCCTGCACGGAGAACACAAAAAACAGCAGGGTAGCAGGAATCAGTAGAAAATACATCTGCATCATGTACCGGGCACCTCCCCGGGCGGATCCGTTTTGAGCAGGTAGGATCTGGAAAGAGGCACGCGCTGCATGGCTCCTGAGGGGCACTCGCGGGCAATTGCGCAGTCATTACAGTTCACACAGAGGTCTCGCTGCACCTGCAGGTAAAGTGAGCCGTTGCCGAACATGGCACAGCCCTTTACGCATTTGCCGCAGCCGACACAGAGTGCTTCGTCAATGGTGTACTGATAATAAACCCCTTCAATATGTGTCCTTTTAATTGCAGACATGGGACAAAGCTGACTTTCAGCGCCCGTATCCCGATTTTTTGCCGCCGGCTGGAGATAAGCACCGCACAGGTCACAATAGCCACAGATGGGATAGGAATGGATACATTTCACAGCAGAAGGGTTGATCACGCAGTTGGTGGCACAGCGTCCGCATTGCACGCACAGGGCGGGATCGATCTGCCAGACAGTTGCTTCGGCACCCGGCTGCACTGCCTGAAGCGCAATGCCGGATCCCACGGTTGCCGCGGCGGCTCTGAGAAAATCACGACGGTTCAGACAGCTCACAGCCTGGTCTCCTCATTGTCCCGGCGCTGTGCGCACCATTGATTGATCATGCATCCGGCACAGGATCCGGCACATGTCCGTGTCAGCTGTCCCTGACGCCAGAGCCACGCCACCAGTGCAGCCAGACCTGTACCCAGCGCCCAGCGCACGAGCGCATGAAAAAAATCATACCGGGACAGCGCTTTATCGCTCATGGCATACCCTTTTTCTTCTCAAAGATACGCAGTTGCGCTTTTTTTGCATCCAAAACCAGGATGCGCCCTTTTTCGTCCACAAGCAGATCGCGAATTGCGGGCTCCTGATCCTGTGGAAGCATCATGCCCGGGCTTTCGCCAAAAGTTTCCGGTCCGGCAACCATCATGAGAAACTGCTGATCCGGGCTGTAGAGTTTCACCCGGGAAAGCCCATGTTCCGCTGTAACAAGAGTACCGTCCGGCAAAAAGGCGATATGCGCCGGATTGCTGCATCCGCAAAAGCCCGCTGTGCCCATGGCGGGCCGATACCAGGCACTCAACAACTCTCCGTCCGGGCGATACGATTCAAGCCCGTGTCTGCCCGGATTGGTAGTCCAGAACGCCCCCAGAGGATCGACGGCAATATCGAGAAAGGGGGTGGGTACGATAAGCCCGGGAATATCCCGCCCGGCATCTTTTTCTCCGATGCGCTGCAAAAGTGCACCCGAAAGATCATACCGCAGGACGCAACGCAGTCCGGCATCGGCAGAGTACAAATTTTCTTCATGAAGCAGCAGCGACGTAAGCCAGGATTTTTCTCCGGCAGGCTGCCAGCTCTCCAGCAAATCCCCGCCAAGGCTCCAGACTTCAATGTGACCATCCACTCCGGCATACAGTCTGTTTTCATTCCCGGATACGAGGCAACGGGGCACGCCGGATACGGCAAATTCCTGCAGCACACTGCCGTCCGGATTCAAGTGAATTATTTTATCTCTTGCAGCGGCAAAAAAAGTCCCTTCGGCACCAGGAGCAGCCGCTGTAGGCCTTTCTAAAGGAAGCGGGAGATTCCCGGTTTCTTCATAGATACCATCCGCTTTGGATCGCTCCTGAAAACCGGCAACGTCAAAGCGAAAGGCTGTACCCGGCTCAGGGCGGTGATCAGACATGAACAGCGCCACTACCGTCACTCCAAGCAGGATGACAGCCGCTCCTGAAATCCAGGGAAAGAGACTTTTAGTTTCGTTAGTTTCCATCATCCTCTTTTATTCGCTTCCACGCCCATATCCAGGCATATCAGTTTTTTTGAATCTCTGAGAAGCATTCTGGTGCCCGCAATGGCAATGGGACCCCAGGCGTCATTTCCGTTAAGAACACGTCGGGAATCCAGACGCTCAAATTTCTCTTTGCTCAATGCCGCCATGGTCAGCACACCGTCATCGCTTAAAATAAAGAACTTGTCGTCCGCAAGAATAAAAGGACCGAGACCGAAACGATTCTCGGAACCGCTCGACCAGACAAGAGTTCCATCCGCATTGTAACAGGCAAACTGTTCTCTGAGTGCGGCGGCATCCTTGGGCATCACCGTATACAAAAGCCCCTCAGACAGAACCGGTGTCTGCTGTTCGCAGGCGATACCCTCTTTGGGCGTGACGGCATACAGCACTTCTGCCTCATACTTCCCGCCGTGCTGCTGCACCCGGATCATCAGGCTGCCCTCTCCGTAGCCTGCCGTTACCAGGAAGCGCTCTTCGTCCACCTGCACTGCCGACGGCGCAATCACCCGGGCTTTCCAGGGCACTTCCCAGAGAAGTTCTCCCCGCTTTTCTCCCTCCGCCGCAACGCCTACGACCGCACCGAGCGCACTGTAAACGTAGGTGGCGGTACCGGCCAGATGAAGGGGCATAACGGAAGAATGCGACATTTCTCTATTCTGGGGATTGGGTGTCTTCCACAACACCTCTCCGCTCATGCCGTCCACGCTAAGCATAAGCGCCTCGGGACCGCCCGCTGCAAGCACGACAACACCGTCATCAATAAGCGGGCACTGCCCCGTATACCAGAGAGGCTCGGTGGCACCGAATTCCTGCTGCAAATCAATGCCCCACCGGTAATCGCCCGTCTGCGGATCCAGACACAGCACATGGCACCGCGGTCCTATCGTCACAAGAAGCGAATCCGTTACTGCAGGAACCGTTCTGGACATACCGTGGTTACGCTTAACAGAAACCTCATAAAAACGCTGCCACAGTTCCTGTCCCGTGTCCAGCGAAAAACAGCGCACCAGATCACCATGCCGCTCTTCATCATAGTCCAGCACGTAGACCCGTCCGTCGTGAACTACCGGTGCCGCATAGCCTTCTCCCAGGTCAACGGCCCACAATTCGGGGGGGCCTTCCTCGCGCCAGCGGGAAGCCAGCGGCGGGCAGTCCCGGCATATGTTGTCGAATTTCTCTCCCCGAAACCGTGTCCAGCTGCCGGGCAGTCTGTTTTCCAGTTCGGCGTAATGCACGAACACGCCTTTCAGATCAGTCGCTTTCTCGCCCCCGCTCGCTCCCTCGGGGCGCCCGTCTCCGCCCGGCATACTCACAGTAATATTCACGGCAGGCGGCTGCGCCATCCATCCATACAGAAGACAGCCGGAAACAGACAAACTGACCGTCAGAATAATAAGTTTTGTGCATTGCTGGAGGACTCTAAAAAACACTTACACCTGCTTTCCGGAAAAATCCGTCACTGCCGTCCGGCGCAAATTCAATGGGCGGTGTCGCGCAGATCCAGACATTTCATAACATCCTGACTGCGAACAATCAGCCGCCCGTCCGAAAGGGCAAGGGGTGCCCACATTTTGCTGCCATCCAGCACCTGCGCCCGCGATCGCTCCTTGTAGCCAAAGGGCAGAGGATCAACAAGATGAAGCGTCCCTTTTTTACCATCCAAAGCAATCATTGTTTTACCTGCAAGCATAAAGCCGCCCCGTTCAAATTGAGGCAGGCTCCGGTCATCTTTTGTTTTCCACAGGACTTTTCCGTTCAGATCAACGCACATAAGTCCCAGTTCTTTCTCATTTGAATTGCTGCCCACATAAAGGTGGTCTTTGTAAAAAATGGGCGGGTGAATCTGGCTGCCGCAGCTGTTCATATCAAGACGCCACAGCTCCCGGACACTATATCCTTTCTCTCCTTTTTCTACCTGAATCATCACGGACCCTGCTTTATATCCCCCTGTAATAAAGAGCCGGTCATCCGGCAGAGGGGTTGCCCAGGGAATGGGTATCTGGCATTGCCAGCCATCCCAGGACCATAAAAGAGAGCCATCTTCAACGGAATAGCCGAGTACTCTGCCAATGCCCCTGTTTTCCGATGCGCTGATCATAACGACCTGATCTTCGCCGCAGAGCGTCACAACCCGGGGCGATGAATACCCGAGTGCGCCTTCGCCACGCGCCTCCCAGAGCACATCGCCTGTATTCCTGCTGTAGGCTACGACAAAGGCCTGAGCTGCCTGAGGCGCCACAATGATCTTATCTTCATATAAAAAAGGCGCCTGCGAGATGCCCCAATCCGGAAGAGCAATTTTGTATTCTTTCAACAGATTGTGCTGCCAGACCGCTTCATGGGTTGTACGGCTGACACACAGTAAATCGCCCATCAGCCCGACGCTGTATACATTGTTTTCATCAACAGTCGGTGCGGTACGGGAACCGCTGTGTCCGGTGCTGCCGGGTGCATCGTAACTGTACCGCCATTTTTCCTTGCCTGTATCCAGATCGAGACACCGGAGAACATCCCGTTTTTCGTCTTCGCGATCCAGCACATACACTTCGCCATCCTGTACGGAAGGACCGCCATATCCGGCGCCGACAGACACAGCCCACAATTCTTTAGGTCCTTCTGCAGGAAAAAGTGTCAGCAAATTCTCTTCACCGGAGATACCGGTTCTGTCAGGGCCCATGTACCAGGGCCAGTCTGCACCATATGCCAGGGATGAGATGGAACACACAAAGACACTCAGGCATATAAAAAAATCTGTTACTCTGAACATAGCAACTCCTTTTTGGATATAATGACAATGACCCGGGGTGAAAGCTCCCTGAATTTTCTTTGTCAGATCATGGCAAGTTGTAAAAACAGCCCGCCTGCCACATCCTGCCCCACACTTTCATGCACCTGTTTAGTAATGCTGATTATACTCCAAGAGCGGAAAGGCAGACAATGAGAGACTCCCGAAAAAGGTATCTTCCATTACAGGATCAGGCAGGTATTTTTATAAGCGAGGTATCCCTATGCCGCCGCCGATTTCTATTACTGAGCCCGTGCTGAAGTCAAAATGACCCTGTGCCAGAGCAACCACTGCCCTGCCCACATCATCAGGATAGCCCCAGCGCCCGGCAGGCACCAGCCCCTCTTCGATAAGCGCATCGTATTTAGACTGCACAGCGGACGTCATGTCCGTGGCGATAAGCCCCGGCTGCAGATCAAAGACCGGTATGCCCGCATGAGCGAGGGCAGCGGCGAAACACTGCGCCGCCATGCTCAGCCCTGCTTTGCTGATGCAGTATTCCGCCCGGTTGGTGCTCACAACCCGCGAAGAAATGCTGGAAACAAACACTATTCGGGGGGTATGCCCTTTTTTCTGCTCAACCTGTTTTTTCATCACCGAAGCAATGCGCTGTGTGAAAAAAAAGGGGCCTTTGAGATTAATGCCCAGCACACGATCAAAACTGCCGGGCTCCATGGCAAGCAGTTCCCGACGTTCAAGAGGCGCCACCCCGGCATTGTTCACCAGCAGGTCAATATGCCCGAAATGCTCCAGCACCGACTGCACCAGCGCTTCATGTCCTGAAAGATCGGAAATATCCCCGGCGAGAGGCAGGAAAACTGCACCAGCTTTCTCCGCCTGCTCTTTCACTGCATACAGCCCTTCTGTCCGGTTGCCCGGATCCGGACGGGTGGCAAGACCGGCAAGATTGAAACCCGCTTCGGCAAGTGCCAGAGCGATCCCTTTGCCAATCCCCCTGCTTGCACCGGTAATGACGGCTACAGGTTTCATATAAGGTTCCTATGATTTTCCATATGAGTTACGATAGCACATTTTTCAAGGAAAAGCCACTGTACCGCGGATAAATGCAGGGACAGACTGCTAAAAAAGGAAAAATAATTTATTGCGTAGTCTGTACCTGCATTTCCGCGACGCCATTCCTGCATTTCCGCGACGCCATTCCTGCATTTCCGCGACGTCATTCCTGCGAAGGCAGGAATCTTAACGCGCATTGCTATAAATGAGGATCATATCGCTGTTGACAACTACGCGGGAATACCGTAAAGACATCTCTCATATACGAAGTGTAACGCTTTATGTGTCCTGAAGTCTTTGGTGTGGATCAAGGCGATAAGTACGTCAAGGCGTTCTTGCCCGAATTAAGATTCCTGCCTTCGCAGGAATGACGGGGGGAGGAGCAGGAATGACGGGGGGAG
>MWCY01000084.1 GCA_002070275.1 Candidatus Hydrogenedentes bacterium ADurb.Bin170 | reverse complement strand
TCTGCTGCCCCTGAGCCTTGGACAACGCTCCAATCTGGGCAACGACTGGGTCCAAGACCTGCCTGGCGTCCAATACTGCCGCGAGCAACGCCACCGCTTCGGGCGACATCTGGTCAGCCGGGGTTATCAGAGGCAAATGTTCTCGACTTACGTACATGGCAGGACGCAGGTCCAAATCAGTAAAAGACGGATCCAATGCCAGCCAATCACGTACAAAATCACTCTTCCAACCCGTTGGCGGATCGTCACATTCTTCTCCTGCCGCCACAGCTTCTTCCAGTTTCTTTATGAACCGAGCCTTGCCTTCGTCGTCCTCATTCACGGCTTTCACGAGTTCGCGATAGGCCGACTCATCCGCGCAACGTTCGAAGAGGAGCAATTTTGCCAAAACCTCTTCGTCGACGGTCACACCCTGCAATTTGGCGATTGACATTCTGATGGACACCGTGTTGAGGAAGCGTTTGATGAGGCGGGGATTACCTGCTATCTTGGTCGCTGTGGCCATGATCGGAGCCAGACGATCCGCTATGCCCAGTTGGGTTCTGAGTTCCGGCGAACATTCACCGATCAACGGAATCACAAAGGTGCCGTCTACACGTTTGCCCCGCCATGATTCGCCCAACTGCTTGCATATCTGCTTTCGTATGTCTTCGCGCTTGTCCGCTGGTAGACCGCTGTTCTCGATGAACAACAACATCATGTAAGCGCGAACGTCCTGTGTCCCAAGCGGGGGGATTCGTATGGGAATCTGGATGAGTTTGTCGAAGTAGTTGGTGACGAGGTCGTCGTCCAACGAGACTCCTTTGAAGTGTGTACGGACGGCCTCTCGTATCATCCTGTCATCGGCGGCAATGATAAACGCCGTATGGTCGAGGAACAAGAACAGTCTGATTGCTTCCAGCGTGGTGACAGCCGTGTTAGGCAGACACCGGTCGAGGTCATCGATGAAGACAACCAGCGTCACTTTCTGTTCTTCCAACACTTCCTTGAACTGACGCCGCAGGTTGTGGATTTCTTTGGGCGGGGAAGTCTCGACAGGGGAATCGATAAGCCCCTTAGCTTCCTCTGCCACTTTCTTTCCGTCTTCGACAACGGTCTCCACGGACTCGGAATCCACGTTCCCTTGCGCGATTTTCTGCGCGAGACTTAAACCGGCGTTTATGATCCCTGTAGGCGGAAGTCCAAGCGCCATCTCCGCGGCTGGCCTCAATATCAGACCTGCCGCTCGCAGCCAGTTCACACGCCGAAGCAAGGCGACCACTTTCTGTGTTGGCGTCTTGTTGTCTTCTGCGTGTTTGAGCAGGCTTTGAGCGATGACATCCATGAGAGCAGCGCGTGCATCGTCATAACCTTGGTAGAGCCACGCGTCAAAATCGACGAACAGGAAAGAGCCGTCCCCGCGTTCAGAGAGAGCAGCCTTAATCAATTCCAACATGCTCGACTTGCCGACACCCCAGCTACCGCACACACCAAGCGATACGGGTTGTCCTTGAGCCTGGACGATCATTTCGGCTGCCGTGTCGGCAACAATCCTGAAATTCAGAAAGTCGCGGTTCGTTTCGTTGTCAGACCACATCGTCGGGCGCTCCATTCAATCTACATCCTGGGAGACCGGACAATAGTTGCTGGGGCTGACAGCTCAAACAAGCCTGACGCCGAGTCTCCCCGGAACAATTCGGCAAGGATCTCAGACTGACCTACTCCATTGTTTCACCAAACGTATCCGTTAATCAATGCGAGGTGAAAAGATCATGTGTCGGAACCATCGTCACAAGACCGAGCAGCCAAAGGGCTTAGGCATGACTTCTGTGAAAACGACCCAGAAAAGGTGCCCATGTCAGATGAGCGAACCAAGGCAGCAATCGCCGATCACGATAGAGCGCTGGCGCGTGACGGTCGAGTATGTCCTTATCGTTCCTGCCCATGTTGCCATGGTGTCCCGAAACGGTTCGCACGAAACGGCACGCGAGAACGCGTATTCCTTGTTCTCACTGAGGAAATGGTCTGCAGGACTACTGGACACCTTGCTCGATGGAAATGCCCTCTCTGCAAGAAGACGTTTACGGTCTATCCTGATTTTGCCTTGCCTTACAAACGCTATACCCGTCAGGAAATCATCGGGCTATGCGAAAGATATTTGAATCTGGAATGGACTACCTATCGTGATGCCGTCTCGGACAACGGGATGCCGTTGTTCTACCCGGAAAAAGAGGCAGACCCTTCGTGGTGGAAGAACGCCAGCGAAGATGAAGTCGACCCGGACACGGACGCGCCCGCGCTATCGCATACCGCTCTTTATCGTTGGCTGACAACCCTTGCAAGCCTCGATTGTGTTAATCCCACTTCGACAGAAACTCTGCCTTCGGCAGGGCCGGTGTCGCCCAACAAGTTCCGGAGCGAAGAACGTCGTCAAATTCTTGAAGCGTGCCTGAAGCTGCTCCGAGGTGACTCGTCTTGAAGTCGCTCTCATGCTCACGACATCCATCCCCGAGTTGGCAACAGGAATCGAGCGGAGGCGCGGTAGAATTCTGTCGAAACAAAAGTCAGGAGAATCAGGAAGCCCGAACCCGGAGCGCGTTTCCAACGTCAATAGTGGCACGGCAATGGCGACACCAAGTCCGCCGCGGAACCGTTTCAGGCCCCTTTCCGGTTCTCCGTGCAACGGAATAGGAGTCGAAGCGAAATGCACGAAATCATATTGTCAGGAGAATCAGGGCCGCCGATCCGCGCCGCCATTTACGCGCGAATGTCCACCGAACATCAGCAGTATTCGACGGAGAACCAGTCCGACGTCATTCGGGAATACGCGGCCAAACACAACATGGAAATCGTCCGCACCTACGCGGACGAGGGCAAAAGCGGCCTGCGTCTGGACGGGCGTGACGCGCTGAAACGACTGATCGAGGATGTACAAAGCGGCTCTTGATGCCTATCTGGAAGACCAACGGAGAAACGGAAGGGGCGCCAGATCGTGTAATGCTTATGCAGTTACTTGGGTTGCCTTCGGTAATTGGTTGATGGCTACCGACAGGACAGGCATTAATCCCGTTTCCGGTTTGGTGCGATTTGACGAAAGAGCAGACCGAAGACACCAACGGCGGGCATTCACCCTTCCGGAATTGGAATTACTTTTTAAGACGGCTGAGGAACGTCCCTTAAAGGAACGGCTTACCAATAGGGGAAGTAAAGCCAAGTTGACCCCGGCGACCATTGACAAACTGAAATGGTTAGGGCGGACAAGAGCAATTGCTTATCGTACCCTTGCTTATACGGGTTTGCGTTGGAGCGAACTAAGGAGCATCACCATCGGTACGGCTTTCTTGGACGCTGAACCGGCGTTCCTCCTGCTTCAATCTGAAAATGAAAAGAACAGTAAGGGCTCCAGAATTCCCCTTCATGCAGATTTGAGAGTTGCCTTGATGGAATACAGGGAAGACCGCATCAAACGGCTTGCCGGAGATTGTACGGCGTTCCCCGGCGCATTTGATCATGAACCCTTCTTTGATGAGTTGCCGGTTAAAATGTCCAAGGTATTTAATCAGGACTTAGAAGCGGCTGGTATTTCAAAGAAGGATGGAGCGGGGCGGGTGTTGGATGTTCATGCTCTCCGGACGACCTTCGGAACCATGCTTGCCCGGGCGGGCGTCGGAATCACCACGGCACAACGATTGATGCGCCATAGCACCCCCGCATTGACCGCAAACGTTTACACCGTCTTGGAATTAACAGACACTGAGCAAGCGGTGAACGCTCTTCCCAAAATGGAAAGCATCAGAGAAGCAAAGAAAGTTTCCAGTGATGAGTAAGTTCCCCAAAATACCCCCCGTGAACACTTGTCTGTATACTTGTCAAAAGTATGGCTTTTCATGTCACGGAAGGGGTATATTTGGCACTATTGTTGACAGAAGGCTTACAAATATTCTGAGGGGTCGAAATGGCATTATAGCCAATGATTGCAGGGGCAAAGTGAAGGTGGGAAATGGTGGGCGGTGCAGGACTCGAACCTGCGACCCCCTGCGTGTAAGGCAGGTGCTCTAACCAACTGAGCTAACCGCCCCGGGGTGGGGAAGAGGTGATCTCTTGAAAGGGGATAAAAGAAGAGGTCCCTTCGGAATTACAAGAGTATAGCATGATCGGAGGAAAATTAAAAAAAAGAGATCATGGGAGCCCTGTCTTTACTTTCTGGCGGAACGTGTTATTATATCGTACAATGAAAGTTGTGGCGTTTCTTCCGTGTGAGGCGCATTTTGATTGCAGCGTTCCCCGGGCAGGCGAGTACAGGAGATACTATGAGTAAGAATGATGCCGGCGCATCCTCACCTCTGGCAGGTAAGGCGGTGCCCCGTAATTTGCTGATTGATACCGATGCACTTGCAAAGCACTATTATGGCATTTTCCCCGAACTTTCCGATCCGGCGCAGCGTGTTTCTTTCGGTACCAGCGGGCACAGAGGTTCTTCACTGAAAGGCTCTTTTACCGAAGCGCATGTGCTGGCGATTGCACAGGCTATCTGCGACTACAGGCGGCTTATGCATCTGGACGGCCCTGTGTTTGTCGGGATGGATACCCATCTTCTGTCAGCACTTGCACAGGAAACAGTGCTGGAAGTCCTTGCCAGCAACAGCATGGATGTTAAGGTGCAGGCAGGCGGGGGCGTGACGCCTACGCCCGTTATTTCTCACGCCATTCTTTCTTTCAACAAAGGCAGGCAGGAGCATTTTGCGGACGGCATCATCATTACTCCCTCCCATAATCCGCCTGAAGACGGCGGAATCAAATATAACCCTCCAACGGGCGGTCCGGCTGATGAGGCGGCGACCGGCTGGATTCAGGATCGCGCCAATGTTCTGCTGGAAGGCGGGAATCAGGAAGTGCGCCGTGCGTCTCTGTCGGGCAAAGCGCCCTCTGCAACCGACATGATCACGCCCTATGTGGAAGATTTGCGGCAGGTGGTGAATATGGAACGGATTGCGGAGGCGGGACTCCGTCTTGCGGTTGATCCGCTGGGCGGTTCTTCCTTGCCTTACTGGGAGCCTATCAATGCTGTGTATGGTCTTGATATTGACATTGTCAATCCTGTTCTGGACAACACCTTTTCTTTCATGACTCTTGATCATGACGGCAAAATCCGTATGGACTGCTCCAGCCCCTGGGCGATGGCGCGGCTTGTAGAACTGAAAGAGCGTTACGATGTCGCTTTCGCCAGTGATCCGGACGCCGACCGGCACGGCATTGTCACTCCTTCCCGGGGATTGCTGAACCCCAACCATTATCTCGCCGTTGCCATTGATTATCTTCTTGCCCACCGCTCCAGATGGAGCCCGCACGCTGCTGTAGGCAAAACACTGGTAAGCAGCAGCCTCATTGATCGAGTTGTGGCGCGGGCAGGGCGTTCTCTGTGTGAGGTGCCCGTGGGGTTCAAGTGGTTTTCTCCCGGGCTGTTTGACGGTTCCCTTTGCTTTGGCGGCGAAGAAAGTGCGGGCGCCAGTTTTCTTCGGCGCGATGGCTCTGTCTGGACAACAGACAAAGACGGGCTGATTCTCGGGCTTCTCGCCGCTGAGATTACCGCCGTCACAGGCAAAGACCCGGGCATCTATTTCAATGAGCTGACCGACAGCCTCGGCATGCCTTATTTTATCCGCCTTGATGCGCCCGCCACTGCCGGAGAAAAAAGCCGGTTGAAAGCCCTGTCTCCGGAAGACGTTCAGGCGTCAGAACTTGCCGGCGAAGCGATTGTGAGCAAGTTGACCCGGGCGCCGGGCAATGGAGAGCCTCTGGGCGGTCTTAAAGTTTCAACGGAAAATGGCTGGTTTGCCGCCCGTCCGTCGGGGACGGAAGATCTTTATAAAATTTATGCTGAAAGTTTCCTGAGTGACGCCCATCTTGCGGTACTGGTATCCGAAGCACAGCAGATTGTGTCCGCCGCTCTTCATGGCTGATGAGCCGCAGCCGCCATTAAAAATCCCCTGCCCGATTACTGTTTCAGGCAGGGGATTTATTGTCAGTCCGGAAAATAAAGTTGCAGCGCGATCAGATGATGGCCTGCTGGCTCATGGTGGTGATGCCGATTTCATCCCAATCATCGCCAAAGTCGCCGCCCGCATCGGCACCGCCTCCGACTTCATTGACCTGAAGGGTTGCCGCATCTTTGAACAGCAGTCCTTTTACAGTAACTGTTTTTCCAGCTTCACCGCCCAAAAGAGAGGAAGCAGATGCTGTGGGCAGGAAGTGGAGCAGTTTTCCGGCAACGCCTTCCACGGCCTTTCCGTCGGCATCCGTGATTTCTTTTACCTGCAGGGCATTCAGCGCACCGAAGGTGCCGTCCGCTTCAGGGGCATTTTCACCGCCAACCGCTTTAAGCAGGTTCACGCATTCACCGGTCACGGTAACACTGATCCCTTTTTCCGCAGCTTCAGCGCTGAAAGTACCGGCAAATACCAACATCGCAATTACGAACACACTTGCAAGTTTCCAGGTTTTCATCAATTCTTTCCTTTCACCTGTTGTTTGAAACCCCGTTCCGGGGCCTGTACCAATTGTTACAATAACAAGACGAAAAGCGGAAGCCCCTATTCATGGAGCGGTTCCGTCTCCGCCGAAAAAAACGCAACTCTTCCTCAGGGAAGAGGCCAGATACCTTCGTACACTTCTGTGGCGGGGCCCTGCTGATAAACGCAGTTGTCTTCTTCCGACCAGTGGATTTCCAGGGCGCCATGGACAAGATGCACCTGCACTTTACGATCCACCCTGCCGGTAATCATGGACGCCAGCGCCGCACCGCAGGAGCCGCTGCCGCTCGCCATGGTGATGCCGCTGCCGCGCTCCCAGATGCGCATGACAATATTATTCCTGTCCAGCACCGTCACAAATTCCACATTGGTGCGCGCCGGAAATGACGGATGATTCTCCACCAGAGGCCCCAGATCAGTCAAATCGACTGCTGTTGCATCATCCACGAAAAAGACGGCATGGGGGTTGCCGATATTCGCACAAGTCACCCGGAACTCTCTTCCGTCAGCAAGGCGAATCGGCTCTTCGAGCACTTTTCCCGGCGCACCTGTCATAGGGATCTCAGCACGATCGAAACGGGGGCTGCCCATATTGGAACGGACGGAAAGCACTTTTCCGTCTTCCACTGACAGTTGGACGCGGTTGGGGCCTGCCAGGGTTTCAATAACAAACTCTTTTTCGGGCGTCATATTTCTTTCGTACACGTATTTTGCAAAGCAGCGGATGCCATTGCCGCAGGTTTCTGCTTCACTTCCGTCGGCATTGAAAATACGCATGCGAAACGGATTATTATCGCCCGGCATTACCAGAATGATGCCGTCTGCACCGGCGCCCAGATGACGATGGCTCATGGCGCGGGACAGCGCAGCCGGATCTTCAACAGGGCTGATCTCTGTGTTGATATACAGATAATCATTGCCCAGTCCATGCATTTTTGTGAAAGGAATCGGCATAGTCTTATGCTTTCTTTTTTCCCGAAGCTGTGCTCGAAGCTGCGTCGGAGCCGGGTGTGCTGTGCCCGCGTCTGACCAGTGCATCCAGAATCAGCAGGTGAATCAGTTTGCTGTAGTCAATCCCGCGATATGCGGCAGCCTGCGGGAAGAGCGAGGTCGGGGTAAGCCCGGGAAGCGTGTTTACTTCCAGCCAGACAGGCCCATCCGGTCCGAGGATGAAATCGCTGCGACTCCAGGAGCTGCAGCCCAATGCCGCGTGTGCAGCGCACGCCATGACACCTATTGCTTTTGTCACCGCCGCACGGAGAGGAGCCGGGGTAATTTCTTCCGTTGCGCCGGGTGTATACTTGGCATGATAATCAAAAAAGGCGGATGTAATCGGCCGGATTTCTGTCACTGCCAGCGCTTCCATCGCATTGCTGCCGATCAGATCCAGCACAGCGCAGGTGAACTCCCGCCCTTTCACAAAGTTTTCTACCATGACCCGCTGTTCCATAGGCATAATCTCTTCAATGGCCTGAGCGAGCTCTTTTTCATTGGCAACAATGGCAAGCCCGCAGCTGGACCCCTGACAGGGTGCCTTGACGACCATGGGGAAACTCAAGGCTTTGCTTATGGTCGGAAGTTTCCGCTTTTCTTTCTGCCACAGGGACGGCGTAAAGCAGAGATGCGGTGCCACCTGTACACCGGCAGCGGCAACCACTGTTTTTGCCAGCGGCTTGTCCATGGCAAGCGCACTGGCGCTGCATCCCGATCCCGTATACGGCATGTTCAGCAGATCCAGCATTCCCTGAATGCGGCCGTCTTCTCCATTTGCTCCGTGCAATGCAAGAAAGACGCAGTCTACACCGCTCTTTTTCAGCCTTTTGAGGCCGTCCAGTGCCGGCTCTTTTTTCCTTCCTTCCACCTGCCATTCACCTGTTCTGGTAATCAGCACCGGTACGATATCATACCCGAGGCTTTCCAGAGCCGCCTCAACACCTTGTGCGGACAAAAGAGAAATCTCATGCTCCAGGCTCATGCCGCCCTTGAGGACAGCAATACGCAAAGAGGGTGTGTCCGACATGTTTTGCCTTTCGAATGGGAGGCTGTATGGTCAGCGTCCGGGTTTGAAGAGGAGGAAGACGGGGATGCGCACCGGAAATTTCCGGCGGGCAGACTATATAGTACGCTTTTTGCCCCCGGATTTGTCAAGTTGCCGTTGTGATTCGGATCGGCGCAGGCGCGTTTTTCTTCGGCAGTATTTTTGACTCACACTTTCTTCTGTATCCGTCATTTTTCTCAGTTGTATTGCGTTCTTACGCTGATTTTACTATAATATATGTCGGCTATTGAGCAACTGAATGGTGCGGACAGCCTCCGCGTGCTGACTGCAGCAACTGTTGCTATGCCTAATGAAATGCGGTCTATTTTGCAGGTACAGACCGGCACCTTTGTTAATAAGGAAACAAGATACCTGTTTATTTTGTTAACTGCTTTATATGGAGTGAAAGCGCCATTCATCAGATTTTGGCGTTCTGAAAAAGTGGCGAAAGGGTTGTTTTCATGTTCTGGAATAAAAATAAAAAAGACCCGGAATCTGAAAAGTCTTTTTATTCCAATCTGAATCCTTATGCGGCGAAGTCCGCCCGGCCACAGAGTTCCCTGGTGAAGCGGCTGACCACAAAATTAAGAAAAAGCAACCCGCCTTCCGGTGAGGCTCCCCTTGCCGAGCCCTCTCCTGTGCTTCAGCCTGGCGATGCAGACGTTTCCGATCAGCCGGTGGCTTTAAATCCGGATGAGGAATCCCTGTTATCTTCAGAGGAAATGACAGAGGATTCTCTTCCCGGAGTTCTTGTGATGCAGGGCGTTGCTTCTCCGGCGCAGATGGATGAGGCCTTGCGGCGTCAGCAGGAAAACGGCGTATTTTTTGGAGATGCGCTGGCGGATATGGGC
>MWCY01000083.1 GCA_002070275.1 Candidatus Hydrogenedentes bacterium ADurb.Bin170 | reverse complement strand
TATGGAGTGGATACTGTGGTCAACACACGCGATTACTCGAATAAAAGCTGGATCAGTCGTTTTTTTTCCCGCGTTTTCGGTGTTTTCGGAAAGACTAAACCACCGGAAAGAGAACACCTTGTTGACTTGCGCGGCAAGGTCGTTCTTCTGGACAATGACGAATTGCTTCTTGTTTGGGAGAAGCGTCTCAGAAACATAAGGCTTCAAAAAGAAGAAGAGGCCTGGAATCGGTATGAGGCACAATACGGCGCAGGCAGCCCCATGGTCACACAGGCTTTCGTCCGATGGCAGGAAGATCTTTACCGATTTATTGAAAAAGAAAAAGACCGCTTTCTTAGGGTGCGGCAGGGTTGTGTTCCGGCGCTCGATAAGCTTGTACAGCAGGGCGCGCGGACAGTGGTTGTCACCAAAGGTGCCAAGCCGTATACGCAAAAGTGTTTTTTCCTGACTGGCCTTTCCTCTTCCATAACCGATATCTACTCTCCGCCGCCGGGATCCCGCCAAAAGCAATTTGCCGAAGCCGTCCGCGATCACGGGATAGATTCTCTGGAGAAATGCCTGAAAAATGCCATCGTTGTCGGGCACGATCTGGATAAAGATATGGCTTGGGAACTGGTGCCCCCCAAAGGGCCCGGTGCCGATGGCTGTGCGCCGGTTTTCGTGCTCCTCGATACGATGACATTTGAAAAAGATGTGCTTGCTCCCCTTGATGCCATGACTGAAGTGATTGAACTGCTCGCCCTCAAAGGAAAAAGCGATATCTGGCGTGGCTTCAATGTGCTGTGTCAATCGGCTCAAACCACCACGCCCAATTATCAGTTTAAAGTAGGACTCTACGACCATCCACGCCTGCAGGGAAAAGCCCGGGTGCCTGTCGTCTACGATGTGCGCCGCATCGGCGCCTCCTATTAGCAGCGCGCCTTCTTCATACGCAAACTGATAAAGGGCGCAGCCGTCTCCCCGGGACCATGTGGCGCGCAGTATCCGGCAGCTCCCTGCATCAGCGTATGCTTTTACCGGACAAGTGATGCAGAGCCACTTCGCTGATCGCCGGACAGGCGGCTGCTTCCATGATGCGAAGCCGTACCGAATCGGTAGTTACGGCATTGCCGCGCCAGAGCCTCCTGCTGCCAATAGCCGTGCCGCAAGCAAACTCCTGCCAGGCACCGTCAACGCGTGCATCCAAAGCCCAGCGGTCCACACGCTGCCCCAAAGGCAGGTACTCCCGAAGGCTGACCACATCAAAGGTGCGGGCTTCCGGCAGCTCCAGCACCAGCTCCGGCGTCAGCGCCTCATCATCGCTGCACCAGTAGCTGTCGCTTTTCCCGTCAAGGACGCATGCCGCTGAAAAACGCTTGTCCCCGCCCCGGACATTGCTCGCCGAAGCGGATGCTCCGGCGGCGAGGTTCGTCCCATACATGGCTTTCAGCCGCTTGCCGAAAGCAATCAGGGACTGCGCATCCCTTTCGTGGATTCTGCCACGCCGGTCCGGAGGCAGATTCAGGAGCAGGGACGCACCGCGCCCCACCGACTGAAAATAAAGATTCATCAGGTTGCCGGGGGTACGCACTTTCGCGTCTTCCCGATTGTGGTAAAACCAGCCGGGCCGGATCGATACATCCACTTCAGCCGGCTGCCAGTGGGTGCCGTTGCGTATGCCGACATTTAATGCTTTGGCATCTTCCTCGATCTGGGGTGTAAAAGTAGCCCAGCAGGGATCACCCGCAAAGCCTGATTCATTGCCTACCCACCGCACATCGCCAAGGTGACTGAAGATAACCGCATTGGGCTGAAGCTCCCGTACCAGGGCAAAAGTATCGTCCCAGCCGTAATAGGATGCGGAAATAGAACGTTTTTCTTTGGCACCGCCGTACCAGCCGTCCCCGCCGTTGGCACCGTCGAACCATACCTCAAAGATATTGCCATAGCCGGTAAGCAGTTCCCGAAGCTGGTTGCGATAATAGGTGATATAAGCAGGCCGGGCATAGTCGGCATGGTTTCTGTCCCAGGGCGAAAGGTACACCCCAAAGAGAATTCCATGCTCCCGGCATGCATCAGCGAATTCCCGCACCATATCGCCTTTACCGTCTTTCCAGGGACTCGCCGCAATGGAGTGCTCCGTATAGGCAGAAGGCCACAGGCAGAAACCATCGTGATGTTTGCAGGTCAGAATCAGCCCCTTCATCCCGGCTTCCTGGGCGATGGCGGCAATGGACCCGGCGTCAAAATCCGTGGGATTGAAAATGCGCGGCGGTTCATCGCCATAGCCCCATTCCTTGTTCGTGAAGGTATTGACGGTGAAATGGATGAATCCGTAAAATTCGAGGGCATGCCATTGCAGCTGCCGCGCCGAGGGCACGGCACCGTACGGTGCGGGAGGTTCGGCCGCACCGGCACAGAAGGAGCAAAGAATAATAAGGCAGAGAATCCTGTACATGGGCGTTCCTTTCGCTTTTCAGTGTTCATACTGTACTGAAGGGGGAGGCAGGGAGTCAAAAGCGAAAGGACGGAAAAAAGAAAAACCCCTTACAGAAAGGGGTTTAAAACTGGTGGAGCCGAGGGGGATCGAACCCCTGACCTCTTGACTGCCAGTCAAGCGCTCTCCCAACTGAGCTACGGCCCCATCGTGTAAACATGTTTACGGGAATGGGGAAAGTATACCGAAAAAACGGGGGCAAAGGCAAATTTGTATTTACGGCTGGCGTTAAAAAAGACTCAGTCTTCCGGAGTGAACCAGAGCGAAACACGGGGGCAGCCTGCCACAGCCCGGACGGCAACAGGTGCTTCCGACTGTTCCTGCATCTGCTGCACCACCGCCGCTTTGGCACTGCCTGTGACGAGAAAGATCACATGGGCGGCGCGGGCAAGCAGGGCAGGGGTGGTGCTGATACGCGCCGGTCCCGGCTCTTTCGGTACTGCCACAGCGTAGCGCCCTTCGGGGATGTCGTCCAGCTGCTCATGGGTGAAGAGGGAGCAGGTATGTCCGTCATCGCCAATACCCAGCAATATCAGGGGGATCGTGCCGCCCTGCCCGAAGAAACGGTGCCATTGGGCATCATACTCGGCTGCCGCCTGCTCCAGATCCTCTTCCACTGCCACACGCATCACTTTATCGTCCGGCAGTTGCAGCGCATCGAGCATGGGCTTTGCCAGTCCGTAATTGCTTTGCGCATCCGTCAGGGGCACATGCCGTTCGTCGGTGAAGGCAAAGCGCAGGCCGGGACATAAGGGAAAAGGATTGGCGGCGATCAGTTCGAAAAGCGCCCGGGGTGTATTGCCGCCCGGGATCAGGATGGCGGACGGTTTGGACAGGCAGCGCTCGCTGACTACTGCCATACGTCTGGCGGCAGCCTGGAACAGAGCATCCCGGGTATCAAAAACGCTTGTCAGCATCATAAACAATCCTTTTGTCTAGTGGCGGATACGAACAGTCAATGCAGGAGTTGTGGGGCGGTACAGAAACATCCGCATCCCTTACTCCCACCGGGTATTATATCGTGCGGCGAGGGCGTCCGATGCTTCGGGGCCGTTGCTGCCGTAAGCATAGGGAAGCGGTTTCACACTGCCGTCTTCCAATGCATGCAGAATGGGAGTAAATATATCCCACGAGGCGGCAAGTTCATCATCGCGGATAAACAGGCTTTTATCACCCCGGATCACATCCAGAAGAAGAGACTCATAGGCTTCGGGGATGGTTGCGTTAAATGCTGATGCATAGCTCAGGTTCAGCTCGGTCTTGTGCAGGGACATCCGCAGACCGGGGACTTTTGTCATGACGGACAGGGATAAAGCCGGATCGGGCTGCACCCGGATAACAAGTTCATTTGCCAGCGGTGGCGTAGGCGAGGCGGCAAAAATATTGGCGGGTACCTCCCGGAAAGTAATGCGGATTTCAGCCTTCTGATCGCCCAGCGCTTTACCCGCACGCACCAGAAAAGGAACACCGTCCCAGCGCCGGTTCTGCACGTGCAGTACGGTGGCGGCGTAGGTGTCTGTCCGAGAATCGGCAGCGATGCCCGGCTCTTCCAGATAACCCGCCCGCTGCCTGCCCCGGAATGAAGCGGCACTGTACTGACCGATTACGATCTGCTCTTCCGTTACCGGCTGAATGGAGCGGAGCACTTTCACTTTCTCGTCACGCACCGATTCCGGATGCAGGTTGCCTGGCTCGCCCATCGCCACCAGCGCCAGCATCTGCAGCAGATGGTTCTGCATGACATCCCGAATGATCCCGTACTGGTCGAAATAGCCGGCACGCCCTTCCACACCGATTTCTTCGGTCCAGGAAATGCGTACGTTGTCGATATTATTCCGATTCCACAGGGGTTCAAAAATCAGATTGGAAAAACGCAGCGCCATCAGATTCTGCACTACTTCCTTGCCCAGATAATGGTCGATGCGGTATATCTGCGACTCATCGCAAAGAGCTGCTATGTCCTTTGTCAGCGCATCCGAGGAAGCGCGGTCTCTGCCGAAAGGTTTTTCGAGTACAAGACGGCATTGCAGGGTTCCCGGAATTTCTGCCAGAAGACCGGTCTCATGAAGCGTTTTCGATGCGGGCAGAAAAATGAAGGGCGGCACTGACAGGTAAAAAATACGTTTGGTTGTGCCGTCTTTATGTTCCCGTTTTTCAAGCTCCCGCTGCAGCCGGACAAAGGAGGCTTGGTCATCGTAGTTGCCCTGAACGTAGCTGCAATGCCCGAGAAAGCCCTCCATAAGGTCATGGCATTCTGTCTCTCCCGGCGTATAGCGGCAAGTGAGATGACTCATCAGCAGTTGGCGGAAGGCACTTTCGCTCATTTCCGTCCGGGCAAAGCCGTAGCAGTGAAACGAAGCGGGCAGCAGCCTGCGGCAATAAAGAGAGAAGAGGGCGGGAAAAATCTTTTTGACTGCCAGATCACCCGATGCGCCAAGTACAACAACAGAAAGCATTGAAGGCTTGGAAAGAATTTCGATCATAAAACGAGAAAATCCTTTTGTTGATACAGTTCTGCCAATCGTCGCCTATTATACAAAATAGGTGATAAAAAAGCCCGCCTGAAGTTTTAAAAATGCCCGGATGCTCTGTTATTCGGGAAAAGCAAGCGCTCTATTTCTTTTGTGACAGTCGATTTTCGTAAAAATGCTGCCCGGTATCTTTTCGACGGCCGGCCTGCGTATAATAAACACATGAAACACACCTTTTCTTCATTTGTCCCTTCGCTGCTCTTTCTGATTCTTTGGGCGGTGTCTTTGCACTGCGCTGCTCAGATGCCGCCTCTGCCGGAAAAAGAACGGCTCCAGCAGGGAATTTTTACCATTGATTATGTTCCGTCGCAACATAAAACGGCAGTACTGTCTCTTCAAATACTGGAAGAGGCGCTGAAAGAATTCAGCGCTTATCTGCCGGCAGGGGAAGCCCCTGTGCATGTTGCCATTGCGGATACGCTTGATGATTTTGATCAGTATGCCGTACATTTTGCCGGGCTGGATGTGAGCGGTGTGGCGCATCCGGGAGCCGGGCTTATTGCCGTGAAGGCACCCCGCCTCCGGGAGCCTGGCGGCGACTATGCGGGAACACTGCGTCATGAGCTGGTGCACCTGCTGCTGTTCCGGAGCATCGGTTATGACCGCCTGCCCCAGTGGCTGAACGAAGGGCTTGCCATGTACCTTTCCAATCAGCACTACTGGGACGGCGCCATGAGGATAGCGGTCATGTTTGTACGCAACAGAATTATTCCTTATCATGAACTGGACAACGCTTTTTACCAGCCTCTGGGAAGAGAAGAGTTCAGCGATGCCTATGTTCAGGCGCTTTACATGACCCGTCAGTTGCACCGGCAATTGGGCGAAGAGAAGTTCTGGAAAGTCATTCATGCTTTAAAGGAGCAGACCTTCGGCAAGGCGCTGATCAGTGAGGGCGGTATCGATCTTGAAACCTTCTGCCGGGGTTATGAAAAAAGCCTCTGGAAATATACGATTATTGCACTGACAGCATCGGGTGCGGCTTTTCAGCCCGGTGCCATTCTGCTGATTCTTGCCTATCTGCGGCACCGCCGTCTGTCCAAAGGACTCTACCGAAAATGGGAAGAGGAAGAACTTGAGGCGCTGGTAGACCGCGATCCGCCTGTTTTCACCTGGAACGAAGTCGTGGAAGACCCGGACTTCTGGAAGCAGGACAGGGAAGACGACTGAACAGAAAAAACTGCACGCGCACCATGCAAGGAAAAGGAAATGCAACACCGTTCCATTACAACAGGAAAAGGGGATCAGGGGGAAACCCGGGCACTGAACGGGAGCACGCTGCCCAAGGATCATGCCATGATGGAAGCGCTGGGCGCTCTGGAAACATTGCGCGCCCATCTGGCGCTGCTTCAGATACGACTGCAGCCGATTGCGGAAGAAAAGGAAAGTACCGACTGTCTTTTTTTTCTGCTTCACGCATGTTTCGCCCTCGGCGCTTTTATCAGTGATCCGGAATCCTCCGATCCCGAATCACCTCACGCCCTGACACCGCAGCATCTTGAACGCCTTGAGCAGGAGCAGCACCGGCTCGAAAGGGAACTCAACCTGCCCGGCGCTTTTATCGCCGCCGCTTCCAATGAAGATGCAGCACTGGCGGATCTTGCCGTTGCCGCCGCGCGGAGTTTTGAACGCAGGCTTGTCGGCTATCAGCGTGTCGCTCCGGGGTTTAATGCGCCACTCCCGCTTGCCTTTGCAAACCGGATGAGCGATTTTCTCTTCATTCTGGCGCGCCATCTTGAAAAAGGCGTTTACCATACCGTGGACTACAGCCGCCTCAATCCTGACTGACCGTCTTTTCCGCCCCAAAGAAAAAACAAATAAAAGAACAAGAAAAGGCAAAAGTCTTTTTCCGCCTCTCCTGACTATGCTTGCACAGTGACGGGCGCACTGTGCGCCCCTGATCCGATCACTTCAATTCAGGAGCGTTCCTATGGCAGGAAAATTTGTGGATTTCCATCGGCGGGAAAAGAGTGTCCAACCTCAGGTATTTGAATCGCTGCCCGATAACCGCTCTCTTTGGTATGAGACGGCGCCGGAACAGGCGGAAGCTGAGCGGCGTGCCCGTGAGCGCGCTGTCAAACTGGAATGGCTGCGTTTTGCCGTTGCCCGGTGTCTTTCTTCTGCCGAATCCCGCGCCATTGTCCTTTATTATTTTAAGGGGTATACAACACGGCAATGTGCCCGGCATCTGCGGTGCCACAGCACTACGGTACATCGGCGGCTGGTACGGGCAATCCGGAAACTCACGGTCTATGCCTGGCTGCATATGCCTGAGTATTTTACCTCTGAAGGTATTGCCGCCGCGGTCAGGGAGGGGCTCATCCCTCCCGAAGCAGCGTGTCGAAATAGCGGATCGTCTCTGTCAGCCCTTCCTCCAGCGGCACTTTCGGAGACCAGCCGAGGCGTTCTTCCGCCAGACTGATGTCGGGACGCCGCCGGGTCGGATCATTCTCGGGAAGAGGATGGTATTCCAGTACTGATCGGGAGCCGGTGAGGTCGATCACTTTCTGCGCCAGCTCGAGGATGGTGAATTCGCCCGGATTGCCCAGATTGACCGGACCGTGAAATCCGTCTGTATCCATCATACGCAGAATGCCCCGGACCAGATCGCTTACATAGCAGAAAGAGCGTGTTTGTCCGCCGTCGCCGTAAATGCTGATGGGTGCGTTGCGCAGTGCCTGAACAATGAAGTTGCTGACAACGCGCCCGTCATTGACGAGCATGCGCGGTCCGTAAGTATTGAAGATCCGGATGACCCGGATGTCCACCTGATTCTGGTTGTGATAATCGAAAAAGAGCGTTTCCGCCACACGCTTGCCTTCATCATAGCAGCTGCGCGGTCCGATAGGATTCACGTTGCCCCAGTAATCTTCTGTCTGCGGGTGCACCGTAGGATCGCCGTAAACTTCGGACGTGGAAGCCTGCAGGATCCGGGCGCCTACGCGTTTTGCCAGACCCAGCATATTTAACGCGCCCATGACGTTGGTCTTGATTGTCTTGACCGGATTGAACTGGTAATGCACCGGCGAGGCAGGGCAGGCGAAATTAAAAATACGATCCGTTTCCAGCACGATAGGATTCACCAGGTCGTGTCGCACGAGTTCAAAACGGGGGTGACCCAGCAGATGTTCGATATTGGTTTTGCGCCCGGTAAAGAAATTATCGAGGCAAAGCACTTCTTCACCACGTTCCAGAAGCGCCTCACAAAGATGAGAGCCGATAAAGCCGGCGCCGCCTGTTACCAGATTGACATGGGTCATTTGTTTTCTTTCCTTACGGCTGTATCAGTAGGACTGGGCGGCAATCACCCGGCTGGAGCAGGGTGCTCCCGTGATCATGCAGCTGCCCTGTTCTTCGGGCGCATCAAAGGGGATACAGCGGATGGTGGACCGGGTATCTTCCTGCATCTGTTTTTCCACTTCAGGGTTGCTGTGATCCAGAAAGACACGATAAAACCCGCCGCCGCCTACACGCTCCTTGTATTCGTCGTAGCTGTCCACGGTGTGTGTATTGTCTTCCATGCGCTTTTTCGCTGTATTGTACATGTCGGTCTGCATGGTATTGAGCAGCGTCTCCACATAACTGTGCAGCGTGTCGGCGGATACAGTTTCTTTGGCGCCTGTATCCCGTCGCACAACCACCACAGAATTGGAAGCGACATCCCGGGGCCCGATTTCGATACGGACGGGCACCCCTTTCAGTTCCCATTCAGCAAATTTATAGCCCGGCTTGTACTGATCCCGGTCATCAATTTTATAAAAGAGTTTGTCCCATCCGGCGCAGAGTGCTTCGGCTTTTTCCAGAACCAGCGCCCGCTCTTCGTCTTTGCGGTAGATCGGCACAAAAACCACCGGCGTCGGTGCGAGCCGCGGCGGAACCACAAGCCCGCTGTCATCGCTGTGGGTCATGATCATACCGCCAACAAGCCGGGTTGACACGCCCCAGCTCGAAGCATACACATATTTCAGCTCGCCGTCCTTGTCCTGAAACTTCACATCAAAGGCCTGGGCAAATTTCTGACCCAGATGATGGGAAGTGCCCGCCTGCAGCGCTTTCCCGTCCTGCATCATCGCTTCAATGCAGTACGTGTGTTCCGCACCGGCAAATTTCTCCGCTTCTGTTTTCCGGCCCACCATTACGGGCATGGCGAGGTAGTTCTCTGCAAAATCCCGGTAGACATGCACCATTTTGAAGGCTTCTTCTTCCGCTTCCTCTTCCGTGGCGTGAGCCGTATGTCCTTCCTGCCAGAGAAATTCCGTAGTGCGGAGGAAGAGACGGGTTCGCATCTCCCAGCGGCAGACGTTTGCCCACTGATTGATGAGCAGCGGCAGGTCACGGTGCGAGCTGATCCAGTTTTTATAGGTGGACCAGATAATGGTTTCCGAGGTGGGGCGGATCGCCAGCGGTTCTTCCAGAAGCTTGCCGCCGCCGTGGGTGACCATGGCGCATTCCGGTGCAAAGCCTTCCACGTGCTCCGCTTCTTTTTTCAGAAAGCTTTCCGGAATGAACATGGGAAAATAGGCATTGACATGTCCGGTTTCCTTGAACATGCGGTCCAGCTGCTGCTGGATTTTTTCCCAGATGCCGTAGCCCGTCGGGCGGATGACCATGCATCCGCGCACAGGCGAATAGTCCGCCATTTCCGCTTTCAAAACAACATCCAGATACCATTGTGAATAATCTTCAGACCGTTTGGTGATGCCTTTACTCATCTTGACTCCATATTATTCTGCCGGAATTGCTGCTGCCGGTAAGTTGAATGACTGCCCCATACTGTAAAATACGACCCCTATCATACCATATGAAAAAAGATGAAGGGGAATGATGCGTCCTCTTTTTCTGTAGTATACTGATAAAATGTTTTGAAGACCAGATGGTCAAGGAGACCCGTTTATGAAAAAACAGATTATTTATACCGTCTTGAT
>MWCY01000082.1 GCA_002070275.1 Candidatus Hydrogenedentes bacterium ADurb.Bin170 | reverse complement strand
TTGCAGGGGTTTTGAAGATTTAAGAATGGTGAACGGGGCGGGATTCGAACCCGCGGCCACCGGATTAAAAGTCCGCACGCCTGCGGTGGCAAAGCCAATAAAATCAAGCACTTATAATGGGTCTGAGCCTTGTGTTACCCCTTGCGTTACCCCTGATGACACAAAACAGGCACTTTTGAAAGGACTTCTCCAGGGGCTTACAAAGGAAGAAATCATCACTCTGCTGGCGGAAAGTCTGAAACAAGCGTGATCCGAGTCACATACCCTGCCGGAGCGAAACGTGGTTCAACAGCCTGTGCTCTGAAAGAAGAGAAGTCCCCTCCTCTCTAAAAAGACTTCAGACTTTGGAGACTTGATACCCTTCTATACCCTGGTGGCACCGGGGGGGCAGCGGGGGAAACAGACCGGACAGGCATAAAGCGTATCCCCCGCACCAAATATTTTGTGGCATTTTCAGTTGCTTATCAAGCCAATTAAAGCCAATGCTTGAATTCAAGCAACAGGCTTTGAAAGCTGCCTGTTACTCCTACACAAATGCCTCGCTGCAGACAATTCTGGGTATGTCTTCAATGGTACGTGAAGTCCCGTTCTTTTCTCCCGGGCGCTGCATCGAGGCTAAATCAAAGGCGTGATACAGCTCCACAACAGCTCTCAGTAACGTATCGCCGGTAACAGCGCTTCGGCGAAGCACATTCATGTTTTCTCTGAGTGCCGGGGGCAGGATGCCCTGAAATGCGTTTTCCATGGCAAAGCAGCGCCGCTTCACATCGTCATCGTCCGTCCTCCCCGAATAAGCACGCAGCTCACGGAGCACATAAGCCTGTGCCGGTGATGCCGTATACAGGGACTTCTGTTCCGCCAGCCGTTGGTTCATTTCCTCAACAAACAGCGCTTTCACATCCATAATCCGTGCGTTGTGATCCAGCGGCAAGAGTGCGCGCGGTTCTTCACGGGGACAGCGGATACGGAGCAATGCCTCGGTCATATCCCGGGACACGATTTTCCCTTTCCCGTCCACCAGATACAGCTGCTGAAACTGCCCCGCCTGACAGAACACATAACTGCCGCGCCCGGAAAAGAGGGCTCGGCTGCTTCTGATTCCGCCTCGCAAGTTGCGGATGCGTTCATATTCTTCCGGATACTCTTCCTGCATGCGCCGGAAAAAAGCCTCTGCCTCCGTCAGATCGGGCACACCGTCTTCCTCTTCCTCCTGCAGGGTCATCTGGTGCCCTTCTCCCTGATAAATAGCGAACATGGATTCCTCGTTGATACGCTCTTCCTTATCCAGAATGGCGGCGTCTTCTCCGATGGAATCATGTATTTCCTGAATCCGGGCTTTGAGCCGGTCGGTCAGTCCCAGATTTTCATCCAATGCCCGTTCGGGCAAAAAATTAAAACCCCATACCTCTTCGTTTTCCGTTCCGATACGGTCGATTCTCCCGAAGCGCTGAATCAATCGCACAGGGTTCCAATGGAGATCGTAATTCACAATCACGTCTCCATCCTGCAGATTCAATCCTTCGGACATAACATCGGTGGCGATGAGTATGCGGATATCCGGGTCTCCTGCCGGGCGATGCACAAAAGCGTTCGCTTTCGGAGCGAACCGGGCTGCCACCCGGATTTTACTCTGGTCCGTCCCGTAGATGACTGCAATGGCTGGATCTGCACCACCGGGATTGATCGCCTCATAGATATATTGTGCCGTATCGGCGAACTGGGTGAACAGCAATACTTTGCCCGACGCCCGGGGGATTCCGTCGCGGAGCTTTTCTTTCAGCACCTGCAGTTTACTGTCTTTTTCCGGGGTAATACCGGCAAGATCGGAACACATGTTTCTCAGCAGTTCCAGATCCGCGCTGACATCCGCATAAAGCCGGGATGCATCAAAATCTTCAATCTTGTATTTGCTGCTGATCTGTGCCATGAGATCCAGCAGTTCTTCTTCGTCAAGCGCATCAGAGCCTTTCAGCAGGCGCTGCGCATCATCGCCCGCCGGAATAATGCCCTTATCCAGACAGCGCAGAAAATTCTCATGAACCACAATCATGCGCTCCAGCGTCTTCAGAAAGGCATAAACACTTGATTCCAGCCGCTTGAACAGCATCACCCGCATGAGCCCGCGAAGATTCGCGCCGACCCGCTGTAAATCCTGATACGGCGCCGCTTTTTGCATAATGGGCAGGACATAATGCCACAGACCGAAGCGTGCATAGCTCAGGCGCTCCCCTGTCGCCTCTTCTCCTTCTTTTAAGTTTCCGCCCAGGCGAAACCGGAGTGAGTCATAGATCCCGGCATAGGTCGCATCGATGTTATAGCCCAGTGTTTCCAGACGCCGCTGCGGGAAATAGTTGCGGATCGCCCCCACCTGAACCCACGCCCGTTTGGCGCCGTTCAGATAATCCGCCGCATCCGATTCGTCCAGTTCCCGCAAAGGACGGCCGCTGTCTTCCGCACAGCCATACCAGCGTAAGATGTGCCGGCGGGTACGGCGGACCAGCAGCGGCTTCAGGAGAGACTGCAGCGAACGGCTCCCTTCCTCCACCAGTTTGAAATACCGCTTCAGATTCGGAGGATCCACCGGCAGAAAAGTCTGGTCGCCCGGATGAAAAAGTTTGATCTGATGATAAATATCCCAGGCGCTTTTGTTGCGCGGTGTTGCCGTGAGCAGGCAAAGTTTGCGTTGGCGCCGCATCAGATAAGTCTGCAGGGCATCATAGCGCTGAGAACTGGCATGGCGGAAGTGGTGGCTTTCGTCAACCAGCAAAAAATCATACTCTTCGTATTTGGCATGGGACAGCTCATTGCGCCGTTCCTGCAGGCGGCTCATGGGGATCACCCGCGCCCCAAGATCAAACTGATGGCTGAACTCCTCCCAGCTTTCCTGCAGCGCTTTCGGGCAGATAATGAGCGCCTTACAACCCTCCGTCCGGCGGAAATGCTGAAGAATCGCCGCGCCGATAAAACTCTTGCCCAGACCGACTACGTCGGAAATAAACACGCCTCCCTGATCCCGGATAATCTGCACACCGCGCTTGACCGCCTCTTTCTGAAAGTCGGCAAGGCTTTGCGTGAGCGCATCATCCCACAGGGTTCCGTCATCCACAGGTCCTTCCAGCCGGTCGGCGACCAGAGCGTGAAGACTCTTCATATAAATATCGTAGGGCGTGGCTTCCGCGAGAAGCCAGCTCAGACGAATCTCTTCCAATAATGCCTGGGTGAGATCCAGACTCTCAGCCCAACGCTCTTCAAACCAGACCGATAACTGTTCGTGGTTTTCATTGCCATGAACGGCCACATTCAGTTCCGTGTTGTGGGTCAAGCCGGCGAGACTCAGATTGCTGGAGCCCACAATACCCATCCCCTTCTCATAGCGTCCGTCCTCAGGGTAATGAAAGAGGTAGGCCTTGGCATGAAGCCGGCCACGGGTATACACACGGATGGACAGGCGTCCTGTTTCGATAAGGCGCACCACTTTCTGCAACACTGACTCGTCTTCATCGCCCTGATCCATAAGCGCCAGAGCATCGCGCATCTCTTCTACAGCACCGTCGCCCAACTCCCGCGCCTCAGAGGCGTTGCGATAGCGAGCCGCCTGATTATGTTGCTGTGCCTCGTCCACCCGGTGAAAGGCCTCGGCAAAATGCTCCAGCGTCTGCCGGTCCGTGGCATTGCCTATGAGAAAACGGAGCCGTTGCGGATGATCCAACGATTCTTCTATGGCGCCCAACCCCGAAAGGAACAGATAGCCGACCGCAAAATCGACTGCTTCCGAAGTCGGAAGAATCGCATTGATCGTGTCAACAAGCTTTGTCCTGCAATTGTCAATAATATCGGACATGAAAAGAGGACCTTTCAATATCTATAAAACATATACCGTTGCGGTCTCTATCATTATGAACAAGTTGAATGGTTCTACACATGCGCATTATGCATTCAAACTGGAAGCCTTTTGCAGACGTAAATCAATCAATTCTATAGCCGCTTCGTAAACGGCGTCCCGTTCTCCACGACTCAGCTTCAAATAATCACTAAGGATATTGTCCAATTTAATGCGCTCAGATTTTTTTACTTCAGTTTCGACAGCGTCTATATTCAGATCAGAGAGATCGCTAAGCACATGACGAAAGACTTCCGTCAGTCCTTTATCTTTGGAGTCAATTGCATATAGAGTCTTAATGTCTGTCCCTTCCGTTTTTAAGGCACCTTGCCCTAAATTAGCTCTGCCATGTAATTCACGAAAAATCACTTGTCCAGTCCAGGCCAGACTTCCCCACACTACATAGTCATTGGCGCTCATAATTTCAAATAAGTTATGGTCGACAGCAATGCGGCTTTTATTCCAATACACTCCCAAACGATCATTATGAATCATAGGCCATAAAATACGTGCCCATTTTCTGTCGGGTAAGGAATACCAAAGAGTACGAGTCTTACAACTGGGTCTTTCATGAAAGCCCTGACTTTCACCCCAAGCGATATATCGCAAAGCATTTGAGCCTTTCAAAGACGTTTCATCTTTATTACAGAAGAAAGCCTGGAAATTCAACGTGTCCTTGGTCACCAACGTTCCCGGGCATTCTCTGGGGCTTAAAATAATAGGCTTCAGAAATTCTTTTTCAATACCCCACTTATCTGCAGTTTCTTGACTAAGATAGAAAAAGTTATTGGCCCCACTGGTTATGCCACGTCGCACCTCGGCGACAGATCCGAGAGAAAACAATTTACCTTTTCCTTTTTCCAAAAGCGTCCAGTAGATATCGGGCGCGCGCAGATATTTTCCACCCCACTTATTGCCGATGTATTTTGCACTGTGCAATAAAGTTGTAAGAGTCTTTTTGTCTTTGCCTCCCGACGGTGCGTCAGCGGAAAGAGCATCACTTCCCTGCTCCCAGAGGGTTTGCTGGTCGATGGGAAAAATGCGACATTGATCGAGCGTGGTGCGCTCTTTGGCTTTTTCTGCAGCCTTGAAACTTTCCAGCAGATCAACTGCATCGAAGGGCTCTTTAAACATGAGAAAGCGTGCTGTTTTATCGCGTGGGGATCTTTTTTGTTTTTCGGGAGCACCCAGCAGAGCGATGACCGTATTGACATCGGCAGATTTAAAGCTGCGTTTGCTCTTGTTGTCAATAATCATCTTCACATGACTCTGGGTCAACAGAAATTCCTGCAGGTCTTTGCCATATCCCACATCGAGCCAGGAGTTGGAGGTGATGAAAATAAAGGAGCCTTTGGTATTCAAGCGAGCCAGCCCGTGGAAAAAGAAATAACAATACAGGTCATTCTTCTGATCCAGCTTTCTGTCAGGCTTTTCCGGATTTACCCCGAAGAAGGAAGGCCAGAGGGCATAGACGGAACGGATAAGCTTTTCTTTATATTTTTTATTTTCCGCTGTTGTTTGTTTTGCTTGGGAAAGGAGGGGGTCGGCTATCAGTTCCTGACGCACATAGGGCGGATTCCCTACAACAATGTCGAAGCCTTTTTTGCTGTCCTCGAAAATTTCCACAAAAGCAATGTCCCAAACAAAGGGCGTTTTTTTAGTTTTTCGAAGCGAATGTATTGCTTCGGAAAGTTGTTTTTTTTCTGTTTCGAGAGATGCTATCTCCAATTCAACTTCTTTGGCATCTTTAGGCGATAAGGGGCATTCGCGACTTCCGTCCAGCATGGCAATTGGTTTTATGGCAGTGCGCAAATCTTTCAATTTGTTGGTGATGTCATGCTGTCGTTCTGCGAGAATATCGTCAAAGATATCCCGTTCTTTTTTGTCGATGCTGTTGCGAGTCTGTTGTTTGTTTTGAAACTGGTTGTTGAAAAACCGGAGTTTGTCACCTTTGAGTTCCCGCAATCTTCCTTTGAGAGAGGCACTCAGAGAAGAAAAACTGCGCATATATGAAAAATCGATATTTCCAACCATTTGAATCAGACTGTCGCCCTGGCGGATTTTGAAGTTCAGATTGGGCAACAAGGGTTTCATCTTTCTTTCCGGTACAGACAATTCCGTTTCAACGACCAACTGAAGCCAGAGTCTCAGTTCAGCAACATCCACCGCCCAAGGCATTACATCCACCCCGTAGAGAGAGCGACCGATAATCTGCTGTTTTCTTTCATAGGGGGTCTCTGCCCTGCCAACGGCATAGCCGCTCCTCTGCAACAACTCGTCGAGCACCTGCAACATGCCGATGAGAAAAGCACCGGATCCACAAGCAGGATCAACGGCGGAAACATTTTGAAGAAGGGTGTCGATTTCCTTCCACAGGTTTTGTTCAGTCAGCACTTGGCCAACCAGCTGTTTCTTTTCTTCTGTATCGGCAAAGACAAAATCGTAGATCAAAGGCTTGCGTTCGGCGCCAAGATGGTTGGACAGGTAATCAACCAGAGAAAGGCGACACATCATGTCTATTTCTATGCGAGGCGTATAAAAGATGCCTGCCATTTTTTGACTGTCCACTTCCTCTTTGCCAGCGTTCAAATCAGATACATTGACAAGGCTCTGGTATACGTTGCCCAGCATCTCAGCATCTACCGCCACTTCCTGATCCAGAGGTGTATCTTCGCCGATAGTGAAATTATAGCCTTGTAGAAAGCGAAGAATGTCTTCCATGGCATCGTCATTGATCTGGCATTTCAGAGCATGTTTCTCATCCAGCTCGTTTCGGGTGAAGAGACCGCCATTGAGATAAGGCGCCTCCGCCATGGCATTTCTGGTTTCTTTGGAGATATAGGGGCAGTTGTCTGTGAATACATTGTTGAATGCTTCAAAGAAAAGAATGTGAAGCCAGTCTTTAACAAAACTATTTTCCGGCTGATCACAGAGCCGGTATTCATGCCAGAAATTATAGAAGAATTCAGGGTCATTGTTGAGCCAGCGTTTTTTCTGAATAAAATAAATGAACATGATGCGGTTCAGAAACTGCAGGGTATAATCGTGTGCCCATTGCTTGTCCCGTGTTTGCTTGAAAAGTCCTTCCTGCAACTGATCAAAAACACGTTTATAATCCCGAAAGAAGGCCTCGGTGACATGCTGTACGTCAAAGGCACGGTCATGAGCTTCCTTGATCTTATCATCACGGCGCCTGATGGCATCATCGCCAAGGGAAATATAAGTAATCCGTTCGACAAGCGTACGCATGGGCTGATCCGCATATTCAATACGAAAGCGCCGGAGAATAAGGCGGCCTGTGGTACTGATTTCCGGCACATTGACAAGGTGCCATTGCCTGCCTTTGTGATCAGTGACAATAAAGAGTGCCCGGAGTCCTATGTTATCTTTGAGGGTACGGTCAATGATCTGTCGTTGTTCGGTCAGAAGCAGTCGTTCATCCTTCAGTTGAATTAAAATGATCTGGAAGGCATCGCCCCCTTTAGCAACGACGCACGGGCGGGATCCGGGGACAAAGAGCGGTTTCAATTTCCCGTCCTTGTCTGTCAAATGCACCGGCTCATCGGCATAAGAATAGCCCAATGCATGGCACAGAAGATCACGGACACGCTCTTTCACTGCTGCCTGATACTTGTCTTGAGGATTGTGACACAGCGCTCTCAGCATAGCTTCGAGGGACAGCATCCAGGCGATGTCGGCGCTCAGGGCATGGGGCTTTTTGAAACCGCCTGTCTTCTGGTGCAGGCAAGGCTTGTCAGCATCCCCTATGGCAAACGACATGTTGTTGTTGATGGCATAAGCTATGGCTTCCTGAGCCAGTTCGTCGGCAATGGATTGCGCCAGTGCAACAAAGCCTTCCAGATATTCTTCCTTCTGGCTGTCACTTACATTGCTGTAAATAATGGTTACCGCTTCTTCGGCCAGTTCTCCGCTTTGCAACACCCAACCGCCCTGAGCATCACTCGAGGTGACACCGCCGAACCACTGAGCCATTTGTTTCTTTACCTGATCCAGAACTCTTTTTCTCAGGCTTTCAGGAAGTGATTCCCCGCATCGACACTGAGTAGGAATATAGAGATCGAATTTATTGGACAGTACAAAGACATCATCGGCCATGGTATGAAACTCCTCCTATAGATGGGCTTTGTGTATTATGCCTTGTCGGGTGCGAAAAAAGAAAGTGTTGGGTTTTGATTTTTTGAATGGCTTCCATCTCTTTGCGCTCATCGGTATTCGGGCATCAAGACTGTGTATACGGCGATTGCCTCCATTGCACATTTACTGCCATTTCGTGTAATAGCCCCAAAAATCTTAACTTTGGTGTTCTTGAACTGATCCATGAGCGTTCCGATGGGCACGCGGAAGTATCCGTCGGTAAGAATTATGATTTTTGCCGGACGTGTCCTCGGCTCCCATTCGACAATATGTTGCAACACACATGAGATGTCTGTTCCCCCGGTTGTTTTGAGCTCTTCTTGTGCAATGCCTTCTTTGGGAGCGGGAAAGACCCGTGTGCTGAAAAGAAATATGCGACACCACCCAGCCTGTTCCAGAGGTGCCAGAGCACTGACAATCCAGGGAAGGTTGTCACACATGGAGTAGCTGACATCGAGATAAAGGTGCACCTTTTGACCGAACTGAGCGCTTCTTTTGTGCTCATTGCGAAGCCCGTGATAGAGAATGGGTTGAACGGGGTACAGGCATTTTCTGGTGAAGAAGGTTCGATCTTTCCATTGAGGAATGGGGGTTTCCACGGGGGTGGGACTTGGCATGGCTTTGAAAATGGGCAGACTGGTATTTTTATAGAGGCCTGCTTTGATGAGTGTGGCATGGAGCACATTGAGAAATTTACGGTGGGGGTTTACTCTTTTCGCTTCAGGAGAGAGTGAAGATATTTGTTCGCCAGGGCCAATGCCCCGGGATATCTCTGTTTGCATGTTGACTGCAAAGGAGGCAAGCAGGGCATCTTTCATGGCCCCTTCCGGATCCTGGGAATCACTCTTTCCTGGATGGTTTCCAAGACAAATGACTTTATTGCGGGAACAGAATTGATCGCCACACCGGTTGAGCAGGGAGAGGATATCGTCATAACTCACATCGAAGTTTGGATCGTAGTACAGTTTATTGCGCAGCTCCTCCTCCGGCACTTCAAGAATTTTTTTCAACGCATAGGCACATTGCGATTTCCCCGTGCCATAGGCCCCTTCTATCCACAGAGAACGCCTTTCCTGTCGTGCGAGAATACGTTCCATCTGACGGAGCATCTCCACGAAAGTCTCATGCGGATAGGTGCGGAGCCAACTCTCCGGATCCCTCTTGATCGTCGACTGGTTGATCTGCGGAAAATAGTGCTGGTCGACTGAAAAATAATTACTGTACTGATGGCTCTTGGCAGTACTCCCTCCTGAAAAGTTCAAGGACATCCTCCGATGTCTTATCCTTTGAAAGTGCTATCTTGTCAAGATCGTGGGTGAAACTCGCATGGAGAAAATCAGGATGTTTCGCGGAAAGGCCCTGCAGGCACGACTGCATCTCCTCACGGTCAAGACCGAAAATCCGCGAAGGACTCAAACCGTCCCGCTCTATACTGTCATTCAACAACAGGCTGAGCGTGAATTCCTTGTAATCGCCACACTGCTCCGCAAACTTGAATAAGCCGTACAACACAACACGAAGATCACTGATCCGGCACTTCGTGCGAACAAGATCCCCGGCACCCGTAACATGACCAAAGTCAAGGTTCGTGCCGAGGGGAGTCAAAACAAGCCGGGCATATGATTTCACTACGCGGGTTCAAATTCGAAACGCAATTATTGAGAAACAAAAAAGGAGACATTGCGACTCTTTTCGGTAGAATAAGATTTTCAACAAAACAACCGAAGGAGTACACAATGTCCCCACACCATTTTACACAAGAAGACAGGATAAAACTAGAAGCTTTCCTCGAAGCGGGACTAAGCCAGAAGGGTTATGTCAAGAAGTTTCTGTAAATTAGTTTTCCTGGTGAACAGTGGTTATGTCAAGAAGTTTCTGTAAATTAGTTTTCCTGGTGGGTTATGTCAAGAAGTTTCTGTAAATTAGTTTTCCTGGTGAACAGTGCGTTGTTAGTTACTATACTTTGATCCTGAGGTTATCCTTTAGAATACCTCCCCCCGGGGGGAGGTATTCTGCGGTTTTGCAACATTTAGCATTTGGTTGATTTTCTTCTACATTA
>MWCY01000081.1 GCA_002070275.1 Candidatus Hydrogenedentes bacterium ADurb.Bin170 | reverse complement strand
TCTTATTCTACCGAAAAGAGTCGCAATGTCTCCTTTTTTGTTTCTCAATAATTGCGTTTCGAATTTGAACCCGCGCCTGATCTGTGGGGACGCGGCTTATCGCATTCCGGCAGCGAGCAATGAAGACGGGACAACAGCGTAATAAACAGCGGTCAAGGACGGGAGCGCACCGCCATCTGTTTTGCAGGTTCAGAAAAAAGATATGCCTAAAACAGACTTTTTAAATCCGGGAGGATGCGCTCCCGGATGTAAACACTGAAGAAAATGGTGGGCAAACGCATCTGTTCCAGGCGGTCCGACATGTCATTTTCGGTCTGCAAGTGCCAATATTTCTACTTATGCTTCAATGATCGGATCAAAAGAAAAACCCTGCATCCATAAGCATTTCAGCCAATGATTGCAGGGGTTTTGAAGATTTAAGAATGGTGAACGGGGCGGGATTCGAACCCGCGGCCACCGGATTAAAAGTCCGATGCTCTACCGGCTGAGCTACCCGTCCACTATGTTGATAAACAGAGGTACCCTTTCGGGTACTGGGTATTTTTGATGAGAGTCGCATTATATAGGAACTGTTGGGGGCAAATCAACTTTTGCGTATAAGGCGGCTCAAAATGAGCTCATTTTTAAATGACAATTATGGGTGACAAAAAAGGCCTTAGGGATATCTTCTTTCCAATACGCTTTTGGATGTAAAGCTCCAAGAGCACACAATGCCCCCGCGTGAAGTTTCGAAAAAAGCCAGGACGAAATTAACAAGCCGCTTGCATACCGGGTTTTCCTGAAAAGAATGACAGGCTTATCGGGAGGGCTTTCCTCTTCAATGAGGAGTAAAAGAAAAAGAAATGCAGGGAACGCGGTTCCGGGCTGAAAGTATGCGCCAATAAAAAACCGCAGCAATCCATCAGAGAATTGCTGCGGTGTAGCACTCATGTTAAGAATCAGCGCTGCGGCTGCTGCTCAGCTCTCCGGCTTTTCAACCCAAGCATCAGCAGCAATGCCAGCGCAGCCAGGAGATCGGCTGTCAACGATGAGCCGCTTCCATCCTCTGTCACACCGCACCCGAAGATGTTTCTGCGCTTCTCGGGATCCGGAACCTTCGGCTCATCCACGTATTTGAATGCATTCACTTTACTTACCGCACCGGTAACGGTTTCGACCACTACGGTAACCAGCCCGGCGGAATGGGGCGGTGTGGTCACTTCCAGTGCACCATCTGCCCGTGCGATCACCTGAGCAGCCGGGATACCGCCAAAGGTGACCTGGATAACTCCCTTCAACTGAGATCCATGGATTACTACACGATCTCCACCGAGCACTGTACCCGTTGCCGGTGTCACGGTGCTGATGACTGGGGTGCTGACAACAGTTACTGTAGGCGAGGAAGCCGGATTTCCGGCGACATCGCTTTTGGTTCGTGGGATCACCTGAAAACGCCACTCATCACCGAAACGGGTGACGCCGGAAGGCACGGAGCTGCGATCAGTGTAGGCAGTTACAATCTGTCCGTTTTTATACCAGTAAATACGCGTTGCGCCTTCGCCATAAAGGGCAGGATTTTCTTTCGCCAGAGGATGTTCATAAGTGTAGGAGGCAAAAAGCGGTTCTCCGGCATACACCGCATGATCGTCTTCCGGATCAGCGTCTCCTTCACGGCTACTCAGCTGAAGTTTAAGAGCGCGCGGCAGCAATGCCCTGGGGTCAACAGATCTCACCGTCAGAATCACATCCTGAAACACCCGCTCTGCACCGAGAAGCGCTACAACCCGCACTTTATAGAAGCCGGAAAGCGTTATGGCTGGCGTCCAGTCGAAAAGACCGGTACCGTCGCCCCTGTCCGTAAAAGGAGCCGCACCTTCACCAGACCACAGCCCGTAAAATGCCGGAACGCTGCCCGTACCGGGGGGCAGTTCCATATCGGCTATAAAACTGATGCGCTCCCCTGCTGTCACCGCCGGCCAGGCTATGGGCAGAAGGCTGATGCGTTGCGGCACTTCCGGCAGGGAGTCGAAAGGCACCCAGTTATGGGCACCGCTCAACCCGAGAGCCGGATAGGCGCCTGACGGTTCAGCGGGTACCCCCCGGCCATCCGAAATGCCGATAAGTCCGGTATGCATCGTTGCTTCGAGATAGGTCATGCGAATATGTCCGCTGAAGAAGACTTCGACCTGTGCGGTAATCCTGTCGGGGTTGAGCATGCCCGTCGGTGCTTTTATTGTAACATTCTGGAAAGTGAACACGATGCTGTCATCAAAGAGACGCACCCAGACTGTTCCGCCCAGCTGCGGCATCAGTGCTGAATTAAAAAAGGCGATGCGCGGCTCACTAAAATGCTCTTCCACCATCGTCGTTTCTTTGAAAGGCGCGGTACCGAATTGCTCCTGAAAGGAGATATATCCGTTTGCGCTTACCGTGAGTGTGCTGTACCGTTTTCCGAAGAAGAAAACAGAGGCTGCTTTTTCTCCGCCTATCTGAACGGGAAACTGCATGTTTTCGCCAAGAGCCAGATCTCTTCCGAAACCTGAATGATCGGATCTGGGAACGGGCAGCTCGGTCACATTATTAAGCACTGTCACTTCGTAGTCCGCATAAGACATATCGGACAGGTCATCTGTCAGGTGGTGCGGATCTTCTTTTACGGGCCGGAAAATAATCTGTGAATAGGCAAGATCGAAGGGATTTGTGTTATTAAAAACCTCGGTATAAACCGGCATGGGATCATCGCATGCGACAGCGGAGGCAAAAGAAACAGCCTTGGGGTCAATAATATCTTGACCGGCTACGAGGGTATAAAAATACTGGAGTCCATCGGTTACGTTTTCATCCAGCCAGATATTGTCTTCTTTGGAACCGCCAAAGACGAGTTGGCTGTCCGGCGGGCTGCTATAGCCCAGCGTGGAACGGTACAAAGAGACAGGCTCACCGACCGACTGCCAGGTCAAAGCAATATAGCATTTGCCATCAATATCGTGCAGCGCAGAAGCCCGCAGTCCCAGATTGCTTCCTGTACAGGAACCGCGTGCGGTATCAGAAAGAAAATACTGGGTGCCGTAGGTGCCAACCGCCAAAGTGTAGTAGTACTCGACACCGACGGCCACATCGCTGTCCACCAGCCCCTTCTGTGCGGTAGAGCCCGCATAGACTACGTCTCCGCCACTTCCATCGTCTCCGGGATAGGCAATTTCAGAGCGGTAGACAAAAAGCGGTTGAGGCGGAAATCCGTTTTCCTGCAGCAACTGCTCCAAATCTATCCAGATCAGTTGGATGGCGCAGTCGGATCCATCGGATGAGGGGATCGCCTGTAATCCCAGATCAAAAAACTGTTTATCCATGAGCAAGGCGGTGTCGTCGGCGTTTGCCTGAAAAACCGTGAAGGCCATTATCAGGCATACTACCAGGTATGCTGTCGCTTTTGCCTTGTTTACGCAAAACGCCTTGGTCTCAGGCATCATGATTCTCTCCCGTTCACGTCACAAGCCTATGGCCCGTTTTTATACGAAGCCCCGAGAAGCTGCCGGTTGGTATGCGCCTGCCTGCGCACAACCTGCACAGGCACTTTCGGGAAACACATCCGGCTGCCCGGGGCACCTTACATATCACATGGAGCTGTAGACACGCTGCCAGGGAGTGTCTTTCTGAGCCTTCAGTTCACGTTCTGCCAGGCGCTGAAGATGCCCTTCGAAATCAGGAATCCGTGCACTGACAATATGCGCTTCTATGGCGAGCCGTGTATCTTCGGACAGATTCTGCTTGAATTCCCAGCGGGGTGTTTCCGTTGAGCCTGCATTCTCGAAACTGCCGATCCCTTTTCCGTCCAGAGAGCGATAATAGACCGCCCAATTCCCACGCATCAGGCATTCTGCCCAGCACATGGAAGTGTGTCCGAAGCGGTCGGTAACGGGCACACAGGCAAAGAAATAATCATTGGCGCGTGCGAGCTCAAGTTCTTTGAGATAAAGGCTGGTATATTCATTCTGCAGTTCAGGGGAGACCCATCCGGCCTGTGCGGCTTTGTCCCGCAGCGCTTCCACCTGAGCCAGGCGTGTGGCATAGTCGTATTTTTCGGGGGTCAGCGGAATGCTTTCTTTCACCTGGATAACGAGGCGGTCGATATTGTGCTCCAGCGCTTCTTTGGTGGCGATACGTCTTGCATTGGCTTCATCGAGTTCGCCGACATAGCCGGTGAGCCGATCCACTTCGGCGATGAGTCCGCGCTGACGCGCCTGCACGATCGCTGTTTCACTGCGCAGTTCTTCGAGAAATTCTCTTGCAGCAATCACTTCGTCATTGCGTTCACGCAATTCTCTTTCAACGCTGGTGAGTTCTGCCTGTTCGGTGGACAGCGTGGCGCGGGTGGAATCGAGTTGTCCTTTGACGGCGTCCAGTTCCTGTGTTCGCACCAGAATTTCGTTCTGCAGTTCAGCGACTCTTTCGGGGCTGATGTCGGCAGGCCGATCCGGGGTCGCCTGAAGCTGCTGCAACGTATTGATCTGCCGGTTCAGGTTGGCGATGGTGGCATCTTTGGTCTGCATTTCCATTACGAGCGGATTACCGGGCACAAAGGTCAGGTATGTGGAAAGGGGCTGTGACGCAATCATGCCGACGCCGAGCGATACGAGACCGATGAAAATTACCAGCAGCGCACCGGCACCCTGCCGTGCTTTGGGCTGAGCACCGGAAACGGACGGAGCACCGGCTCCCACAGGAACTGCGCCAAAATCGTCCATCCCTGTACCGCCCGCCATGCCCGGCATAGGCGTTCCGCCGAAATCTCCAAAGCTTCCCGCATCACCAAAATCATCAAAAGCGGGCGCAGGCGTTGCCTGTGTTACGTTCTCGCTAGCACCGGGCGTAAAGAGATCGCCACCCGATCCGCCGAAAGCGCTGTCATCCCAAATGGGCGTGTCCAGTGTCGCATCCGGACCGGAACCGATGTCAGGTGTTTCCGGGTGGAAATCGCTGTCCGCTGCGAGATCCTGAAATCCTCCGATGAGCGGTCCGGAGGGATGACCGCCCGGGCCGGAATCTCCAGCCAAATTGAAGGCACTTGCATCGAAGTCGCTTGTGAAGGGCGTTCCGCTGGGCGTCTGTCCCAGAAGATCCGGCGCTCCGCCTCCCACGGAAGTATCCTGCGATTCAAAACCTCCCAGTGGCGGCAGGTCCAAATCGGAGTCGTAGGTGCCCTGAGAATCCAGATCGCTCAGTGGCGGCAGATTCCCCAGACCCTCATCGTCACCAAATTTGCCTGCATTCATTTCGTGTTCAAATTCGGGGTTTTCATTGTCAAACTGTTTATCATCGGCCATTGAACCCACCTCCGTTTAGGGTACGGTTAGGATAAGACACAACTCTTATATTGCGCATTCTATCACGAATACAATCACTTGTCAAGTAAACTCTTTACAAAATTACCTGCACATTCTCAGATTAAGCAAAGTGAAGATCTACAGGAAAACGGTTCATTTCCCGTGATCAAGTAGGCACACGCCGGAAAAGGAGCAGGCCCACAATAAAAAAGAGCGCATTGGCCGCCCAGGCTGCAGCAGGCGGGGGCAGCGTTCCCATGTAACCCAGCCCCACCCCTACTGCAAAAAGCACGAGATAAACGAGGGCGATCATGGCGCTGACCCCAAAACTCATCATAATTCCCCCTTTGCGCAACCGGATTGCAAAGGGTATGGCAAGCCATATAATGACAAAGCAGAGAGCGGGCTGTGCAAACTTTACATGATAGTTGACCAGATGTTCCCGTACGGGCACGCCCATACTTCTGGCTTCTTCAATATCTCTTGAAAGGTCCCCTGCACTTTTTTCCTGGGCGGATACAGATAAAGCGAAAAGTTTTTCCGGAGGCTCCTGAAACGGGGCTTCCTCCTGGGTGATCCTTGAAGAAAGAATTTCCCATTCTTTATCCTGGTCAAAGATGGCGCGCCGTCCGTCTTCAAGCAGCCATTTGCTTTTCTCTTCATCCCAATAAATCCGGTTTGCCCGGATTTCTTCCAGCCGTTTGCCTCTGAAAGCATGCAGGTATACATCCTGTCCGCTGTTGGCACGGGTGTTGAATTTCAGGATATGACAGGTCCAACCGTCCCCGAGATTTGTCCAGCTAACTCCGTGCCGTGTCCTGTCGGTTATCTTGGAGAAAAAGCGGCTCTGAATATGCCTGTGCAGTTTTGAGGCATGAACCCCGTAGCTTTCCTGTACCGCAAAGACCAGCAAGGCAATCAAGAACGCCACGGCAACCGGCGCTCTCACAATCCTTCGCAGACTGACGCCACCAGCCAGGAGCGCAAGAATCTCATTATCCTGTGCGGCACGCCCCAGTACAATCAGTGCCGCCACCAGCAGGGAAACAGCAGCCGCATGATATTCAAAAAGAATGGTGGGAGCAAAAGTCAGATAATATTGAAGGACGACAAGCCAGGGCACCTGGTATCTGGCAATGGCGCTCTGGCGTGTGACCACCAGATCAATCAGGCAAACCAGCAGCACCAGAGACAGCACGACTTTCGCAAAAACGGAAAGCAGGCGCCCTGCAAGATAGCGATCCAGCACATTCATACGCGGTCAACCCTCCAGAGCAGGATGATGCCCAGAAGGCAGAGCAGCAGATTGGGCATCTGTCCCAGCGACACGGTCAGCGCCAGAGGCAGCAACGCTTCGAGTTCCACCAGTTTTCGCAAAATGAAATATGCACCTATGATGCTGAGCCCGATGGAAAAGGCATAGGATTGTCCGGCTTTTTTCGAGCGTGCACCGATGGGGGCACCCACAAAACTGACTGCCAGACACATCAGGGGAAAAGCAAGCCTGTTTTTCACTTCCTGCCGCACATTGCGCAGCTCCACACCCACGGGCAGTGCCCCGGTTTCGTCAAAGCGCCGGGCAAGCCGTTTTTCCTCGCTCAGGAGCGAAGAAAGTGTCATTCCTTCTCCGGACAGGACGCGCTTGAGCATTTTCGGCATGGGCGCTTCTTTAACAAGAGACTTGAACATAAAATGCTGGCGCGGATCACTTGGGATAAAGTAGCCGTCCCTCAATTCCAGATGCAGACTCCCTTTTTTCATGACCAGCCGGGCACTGTCTGCATAAAAGGCGTTGGCGCCGTCATCATTCGGTTGTAAAATTACAATGCCCCGCAGATCCCCATTGTCTTCCCGCTCGGCAATATAAACACGCCAGTCCCCCACTTCGTGCATGACCCCGGCGGGCAGTGATTCCAGTGTCATACGCATGGGCAGTTCCTGACTGATAAGCCGGACAAGCCGTTCGTATGCCCAGGGCTGCATGCGGTCGGCAATGAAAAAAGCCGCCACACTCAGCAGCAGTCCGAGCACAACGACAGGCATCACGACACGCCTGAGTGAAATTCCCGCCGCTTTCAGTGCGGTCAGTTCATTGCTCTGGGCAAGTCTGCTGAAGACATACATAACCCCCATAAGGTAGGTGATGGGGAAAATGTAGCCCCACAGCGTAGGCAGCACATACAGACCGAGGCGCAGAATATCCAGCACCGCCATCTGGCTGATCGGCACACTGTCCGTCACGGCGCGCATTTCCGAACGCACGGAACCGCCCACGACCACAAAACTGATAATGAATGCGGCGAGCAGTGCAGGCGGCCATATTTTCCCGAGAATATATCTGTCAGACAGTTTCACCGGCGGATCCTGTTGGTAAAGACATTAACTTCAGCGACACTTGTGCAGGAGATTATACGCCCAGTGTATGCAATACCTGTAACATTTCCGGATCGAAAAGATTACGCGTATTCCAGGCATCCTCAAAGGGACGGGGCACCATGGCGTTGTTGACTGCGGCAATCATCATTCCTGATGCGCCTGCCAGCAGGTTTTCTACGGCGGAGACTCCCATGCGTGAGGCGAGAATGCGGTCGAAAGCGGTAGGCGTCCCGCCCCGCTGCATATGCCCGATCACCGCGATGCGGCTGTCCTTGAATTCGGAGGCTTCCGCCACCTTTTGTGAAACCTCGTAGGCGCCGCCGCCATCACCGCCTTCAGCAACAATCACAATCATGGAGGTTTTACCCCGTGCCACGCCTGCACGCAGTGTCTCCACCAGCATCGGCAGATCAAAGGGCTGTTCGGGTACCAACACCTCCTCGGCACCGCCTGCAAGACCGCTGCACATGCCTATAAAGCCATTGTGTCTGCCCATGACTTCCACGAAAAAAGTACGGTCATGAGATGCCGCCGTGTCGCGGAGCCGGTCTATTGCCTCCATGGCAACATTCAATGCCGTATCAAATCCGATGGTATACTGCGTGCCGCCGATGTCGTTATCGATGGTTCCGGGAATACCGACACAGGGGATACCGCAATGCTTCCATAGCGCATGGGCTCCCCGGTAGGAGCCATCACCCCCGATAACAACAAGCCCTTCGATTCCATTTTTCTCCAATGAGCGCACAGCCCGACTCAGGCCTTCCTCTTCGCGGAAGGCGGCAGAACGCGCTGTCCTCAGAATAGTACCGCCATGATGGATGATTCCGCTCACGGAGCGGGCATTCAGAGGGCGCAACATCCCTTCGATCAGCCCCTGAAACCCCCGTTCAACGCCGTAAATTTCCACCTCTTTTGCGACGGCTGTACGGACAACAGCACGGATAGCGGCATTCATGCCCGGCGCATCACCGCCAGAGGTCATCACAGAAATTCGCTTCATTTCTTTCTGTTTCCTTTTTGCCGGATCAGGCACGCACTTCCGCTACAATTTCCATGAGCCGCCTGCCATAGTCTGTATAGGACTGATAAAGCTGCTCGTCGTTGTCCGCCTTCTGTCCGGTATGAATCACCGCTGCCAGGTGGGGCTCGATGGAAAGACCGCCGTCATATCCGCTTTTCAGAAGATCCCCCACAATTTCCCGCACATAACCGTCACCGTCACCGCAAAGGCAGTAATGATCGACACCGTCTATTTTCCGTGCATCTTTAATATGCACATACACAATGTCTTTCCGTACTGTTTTGTAATACTCCCAGGCATCCTGACCGTAGGTCACGGGATTTCCCGTATCAAACACCACCTTCAGAGCGGGGCTGTCCACTTCACCCAGCAGAATATTGCTGTTTTCCGCAGACAAACCGCCCCAGCCGCTGCAGTTTTCATGAACCAGCGTAATGCCATTGTCCTCGGCGATTCGCGCCAGTTCTTTCATGCGTTTAATTGCTTCGCGGCGCCACGCCGTTTCCTCCACAGGATGCTCCGCATCATTGGGATAACTCATTACCCGGATAAAGGGCGTATGGAAACGGTGCATTCTTGGGATTGCCCGCTTCAAATCGTCTCTATCTATTTCAGCCGGGCAGGTAATGGGGCGTGCCCAGTTGGCAATAGCGCTGCCGAAACAGGAGACTTTCATGTCCGCCTCGGTCACTGCTTTATAAACATCGTCAAAAGCAGCATCGGATATCTGGGTCAGATTCACGCCGTCAACAAGCCGCAATTCCATATAGTTCCAGCCCAGTTCCTGATGGGCTTTAATCTGTACGGCAATTGCCTGTCCGGCTTCGTCGGAAATTCCAGAGTAAAACATGGCTGCACTCCTTATCGGTCGGGTGATGGCTGCGCTGCAAAAATACCTGTCTGTTTCAGGCACAGGGAAATAAAGAATCATACGTCTTTGATAGTACGCAATGACCGTGCAGCGGTGCAACTTGTCGAATCAGGCCATCTAAAATCTTACAAAGGCTTTCAGTAACTCTGGAGATAAATACGAATGAATATCGGGCGGCCGGGAGAAATGACGGCGCACGCAGGAATCTTAATTCGGGTATGGGCGCCTTTGCTTTACAGGAGTGCAATCCACATCAAAGACAGTGGACAGAGTGGACTGGCATGACCCCAGTCATATTAAGCCGTCGACGCCTCTTCTGAGAGCAGTAATTAACCTATTGGCACGGACATAACCACGAATGACACGAATTTCTACTTGAGACTTATATGGATCCCACACCAAAATACTCTGACTCAAAACATAAAATCCGCCAGCCTGGGAACGCCAATCGACCTATTGGCAAGGGGCTTTTGTGGTCTGTGAGTTGGAGATACGTTCCGGGGCATATTTCCGCGGCGAATCCGGGTGGCTTGTCTTCATCATGACCCGCTTGTGTGCCAATAGGTCGATTGGCGTTCCCAGGGGAAGAATTGCATGCCTCCGGCGCCATTCCTGTACGCACCGTCATCACCGCGCTCGCCGCTGTCCCTGCACTCCCCGTCATTCCTGTACGCACCGTCATCACCGCGCTCTCCACCGTCCCTGCACTCGCCGTCATTCCTG
>MWCY01000080.1 GCA_002070275.1 Candidatus Hydrogenedentes bacterium ADurb.Bin170 | reverse complement strand
GGACGGGGTATCGGGAAGGGCAAATTCATTGCTGCCCGGATTGGCAATCCCCGAATCTGTTTCGCCCGACGGATAGTAGAAAAATTTGTTCAGGCTGAATTGAAAGCCCTGACTCGTGAAGGTATCACCTGTGCTCCACATGGTGCCTGCCTGAAGGTCTTCGAAGTCGGTGCATTCTCCTCCGTAGGCGCAAAGCCCCGGTACAGTGAGCAAAAGAAGGGCAACTAAGCAAATTGTAGGGTTGTTTCGCATTATTCTGTCCTTTTTTGGTTATTGGTGTATAATAAGTACAATGTTATTATAACACATACCAGCGGTAGGGCAAGTACAAAAGAGCGTTCGAAAACACTTTTATTTTTTTGGAAGTTTCCACTTTGAACAGCAGGAGGATTGAAGAATGAATACCTATGGTAATCGTTTACTGAAATGCACCGCCGCTTTCGCTTTTGCGTTCGCTGTACTGCTCCTGGTCGGATGCGGTGACAAAACACCGCCGGGTGCTGTAACCATGTTCGCGGCACAAAGCGGCGACGGTGAAATAACACTCTCCTGGGTAAACCCGCCCGACAAAGACCTGGCAGGGGTCAGAGTCGTCCGAAGTCAGAGCGCTCCGCCTGCAAAGCCTTCAGAGGGTCTTGAGATCTTCAGCGATTCAGGAACCGGTCTGGTGGACGGCAATGTCACCAACGGCAACCCTTATTTCTATGCCGCCTGGGCTTATGACCGCGCAGGCAATCACTCCAGCCCCGTCTATGCCAGCGCCACACCCGTATCTTTTCAGGCGCGGGAAGAAATACTGGACAAACTCGACAGCATGGCAGAACAGATTGCGGCCATTCCCACGCTGACAGAAGAAGAAAAGAAGGAGATGCAGGATATTCTGGATGAAACAGAAGATCTCTTTCTCGGTGGTGATCCCTGTGGCGCTGCAGCGGTAATGAAAGATGAATTTCTGGAGAAGTGCCAATGGGTTCGCCAGACCAGAGAACGCCCGGAAGGCGAAAAACTCTATGCCGCCGGCAGAATGGTTCGTGTGAATATCGCCCGCACCATGGAAGCCAAAGGTGAATGCGACGAACTGCAGCGGGTGGACCTTGAAGCGGAAATACAGGTTGAATCTGAAGATCCTGAAGGGCTTTCCGGGTGGAGCGTTTTTGGCGAACCGCTGCTGACCGCCCTGGAACTGCACGAAAACACAGCGCCTGAAAGCACATTCACGCAAGTGTTCATACCCGGCGCCGAAGCCGTTCACGGGCAGGTGGGTGCCCCCGATATTCCGGTCTACCGGCAGCTCGTGGCTGTGCCCATGGGCGATGACGTCAAGGTGAAGATCCTCCAGCAGAGACCGGTGATTGCCGAAGAAATTTTTCTGAATCTCTACCCGGTACAGCCCGCGCCTATGGATCAGGGACCGGACCTCTCGCTCTTTAAAGATCCGCCCTTCACGATTAACCACAGCATCTATGAAAGCAACGAGCCCTGGCCGCCCGAGCCTGTTACCATGCGCTACATAGGCAACGGCCGGGATCTGGAATTCTATCTGCTTGAAATGGCATCGGGGCAGTACTATCCCGCCGAGAACAGACTGGAGCTCTTCGACTACACCCATCTGGATGTTGAATTTCAGGGCGGACCAGGACATTTTGCCACAAGCCACATGATAAGTCCCTTTGAGAGCAATTCACGGGCCCTTATCGAGAGTGCCATAAACAAGGAGGTCATAAAAGAAAATATCATTGAAGGCATACGCCAGGATATCATCGGTGAAGAACTGCTGATTCTGACCCACCCGAATTTCTATGATGCAGCCATCAAACTGCGCGACTGGAAACGCAGCAAAGGCATCTGGGCAAATGTGTATGAATGTGGAACCAATTCCGATATACACTGGCGGGCAACCGGCGAGCAAATAGACGCTTTCATTGAAGAGCGCTACCACACCACGGAAATCAGGGTAAGTTATGTGCTCCTTCTGGGTGATGCCGAATTTATCCCCACCTTCTATATCAACAATATCGGCACAGACTGGCCCTACGCCATTCTGGGAAAGCCCGGAGAGGATCTGATCGCCGACTTTGCCGTCGGCCGTATCCCCGTCGACACGCTCGATCAGGCAATGACTGTCGTGGACAAAACCATCAATTACGAAAAAACGCCCATAGACGACAAGGACTTCTATCAGAATGCCGTTCTTGCCTCTCAATTTCAATGCTGCCGGGAAAAAGCACCCGATCAGGGCACAGATAGCCGTACCTTTATTCAATGCTCCGAGTTTGCACAGCAGATGCTCTCCGCTGCAGGCAAAACGGTTTCACGAATCTATGCCCGGACCGGAAGCCAGACTCCCAATCGCTATTACGACGGAACCCTGCTGCCCTCTGCTCTCCGGCCGTCAGCCAAGTTTCCCTGGGATGGAAACACAAACCAGATCACCGAGGCCTGGAACAAGGGCGCTTTTCTGATCATCCATCGTGATCATGGAGAGCCCCATGGCTGGGAAACGCCTCGATTCCGTTCAAGCCACATCGACAATCTGGAAAATGAAGACAGACTCCCTGTCGTTTTCAGCATGAATTGCTCCACGGGTTTCTTTGACAACGAAACAGCAGGCGGCGCAGGGGGTACGGTAGCCAACGACGTGTACTTCTGCGAGCGGGCATTGCGGAAGCCCGATGGCGGTGCTGTCGGCATCTTCGGCGCAACACGCATAAGTCCCAGCTGGGAGAATACCGCTCTGACAATGGGAATGATGGATGCCATCTGGCCGGGCCGCCTGAACTTCGGGTTTTCCACACTGTCGCAGCGGCGTCTGGGTGATATCCTCAATCATGGCAAACGCTACATCCTTTCCATGCGTGGCGTGTCAGTCATGGGTGAAGATCTCTTTGAAGACAGTGTCATAGAAGAACTCTACCTCTGGCATTGCTTCGGCGATCCTACGCTGGAAATATGGACTAAAAACCCGTACAGCCAGACAAATCCCTTCTCACCGGTCTTCCATCATCAGGGACTTGCTGTGCAGGACGGCATCGATATTTCCGGTGGAATACTCGTCGAGTACGGCGTCGACAATGCAGTCATTACTGTCTTTGAAAGAGGCGCCGATCAGGAGATACCCCTCGGTCGCGGTGTCGTTCAAAACGGAGTCGCCCAGATCACCTACCTGCAGAATCATGTGATGGATCATGAGCTGACCATTATCGCCAGTTTTGATAATGCCCCTGCAAAGGTGCTGCAGGGCAACTCTTTCTGATGTAAACGGCAGACGAAAACTGCCGCCGCCGGGCTTTTGAAACACGCCGGCTGTCTTCCCTTCCATCAAGGAAAAGGCAGCCGGCGAATTGCATTCATCACATTGCAAGAGGTCTCCATCGCCTGCAGGCGCTCATCACAAAAGCAGGCTCCGGAACCCGGATGAAAACACATGCCCTTTTCCCGGTCTCTCCCCCTGAGCGCTCCCGCCAGTCGCTGATTTTTTCCGGCTTCAGCGGAATGCTGCGTACCGGACAACATGTTAATTACAACCCTTTCCGCTCAGACGCATACAGCCCGGATGGTGCGTGAAAAGACATTCAGTATTGTTAATTTTCTTTCCTTTTTCAGAAAAACACAGGTATAATCTGTCTGTGTTGAACGAAAACATGATTAGTTCGAAAAAAAATCTATTTGAGCGTTCTCGTTGTTTAAAGCCTCTTTCCACTGCAAATAGTCAGAACCCAAACAAAAGATCAAGGAGAAAGTGATGAAATCGTTTAGTAATCGATTACTTTACGCTGCAACCGTCGCAGGACTTGTCTTGACAGGCGCTGTGCTTCAAGGATGCAGCGACAAAATTCCTCCGGGAAAAGTGGAAGCCTTCCGCGCAGAAGCGGGAGACGGGACGGTCGCCCTGTCCTGGACAAATCCCGCCGATAAAGATCTGGCAGGGGTACAGATCAGGCGAAAAGCGGGCGCCATGCCCACTGCCAGTGACGAGGGACTGGAAATCTTTAAGGACACGGGCACCGGGCTTGCCGACAGCACCGTTACCAACGGAACCCCTTATTACTACGCAGCACGCGCCTACGACAGAGCAGGCAACTACTCCGAGCCGGTATATGCCAATGCAACGCCTGTTTCCACACTGGCACGGGTTGAGGTACTGGATCAGCTTGCAGCGATGACCCAGAATATTTCCCAAAGCCCGGCGCTCACCCGTAAAGAGCAGGCTGAAATGCTGGATATCCTTCAAGAGGCGGGAACGCTTTTTATAAGCGGACAGCCCTGCGACGCTGCGGAGCTGCTGCGTGCGGATTTTCTGGAGAAAGCCCAGGAACTCCGGGCGGGAAGCGCACGAAAAGAAGCGGAAGAGTATTATGCGGAAGGGCGAATGATCCGGGTCAACATTGCCCGCACCATGGCGGACAAAGACAAATGCCCTGAGCTGAGCCGTATTGATGCCGAAGCGGAAACTCTTGTCCGGAGGGAAACTCCGGAAGGGCTGCTGGGTGAAGAAATCTTCGGCGAACCGATCCTTACCACCCTACTCCCGGAAGACTCGCCTCTGCCCGGTGAAGTCTTTTCACAGATTTTCATACCCGGAACAGACGCGCTGCACGGAGAAGCGGGTGCACCGGCGGTGCCGATGTACAGGCAGCTGGTAGCGGCACCTATGGGCCGCGGCGTCAGAGTCTGGGTAAGAGAAGTTGATCCTGTGCCTGCCGAGGAAATTTTTCTCAACCTTTATCCGATACAGGACTCCCCGATGGATCAGGAAGTTGACCCTTATGATTTCTCGGATCGACCCTTCAGCATCAACAGACAAATTTACAGCAGCAACGATCCCTGGCCCCGGCAGCCGGTCTCCGTCAAGTATCTGGGCAATGGCCGCGACATGGAGTTTTACCTTGTGGAAGCGGCAGCAGGGCAGTATTACCCTCTGGAAAACAGACTCGTGCTCTTTGAAAGCAGTCCCTATGAAATCGCTTTTCTTGGAGGCAACGGCTCTTTTGCCACGGAAAATATGCAGAGCCCCTTTGACAGCAATTCACGTTATCTGATGGAAAACGTTCTGAACAAAGTGACGGTGTCCGCCAATATCCGTGAAAGAATTCGCGAAGACATTTTTGGCGAGGAATTCCTGATTCTGACCCATCCGGACTTTGAACAGGCGGCACTCGAACTCCGGGACTGGAAGCGTGAAAAGGGGATCTGGGCAAATGTCTTCACCTGCGGCACCGACACCGATCTGCACGATATGCAAACCGCAGATGACATCGATGCATTTATCGAGTCCCGCTACACGCACGGTCTGATCAGACCGAGCTATGTCCTGCTTCTCGGTGATTCCGAGTTTATTCCTACCTTCTACTACAATGAAATAGGCACCGACTGGCCCTATGCCGTACTGGGCGATCCTGAAACCGATTCCATTCCCGATCTGGCTGTCGGCCGTATCCCCGTGGACACACTGGATCAGGCAACAGTCGTTGTCCGCAAAATCGTCCGATATGAAAAGAATCCCGTAAACGATGCGGATTTTTACCGGCGCGCTGTGGTGGCATCCCAGTTTCAATGCTGCCGCGAGGGAGCACCGAAAGACGGTACGGACAGCCGTTCTTTTGTCGAAGTATCCGAATTTTCCCGGCAGGTTCTTCTCACAGCAGGCAAAGAGGTCACACGTATTTACGGACGCACAGGTGCTTCTACGCCTGCCCGCTATTATGACGGAACCCTGCTTCCCGAAGCGCTCTCTTCTGCCAAAAACTTTGCGTGGAACGGAGGAGCCAACGATATCACCAATGCCTGGAACAACGGTACTTTCCTGATCATTCATCGGGATCATGGTCTGGTAAGCGGGTGGGGTACGCCCTCCTACAGCAGTAACAATATACTCGCCCTGACTAATGGAGAGCGGCTGCCTGTTGTCTTCAGCATCAATTGCGCAACCGGTTTCTTTGATAATGAGACCGCCAACGGCGCCTATGGCACAACTCAGAACGGTATTTACTTCGCCGAAAACGCATTACGCCAGCCGAACGGTGGCGCCGTTTCATTGATTGCCGCCACACGGAACAGTCCCAGCTGGGAAAACTCCACGCTCCTTCAGGGCTTCATGGATGCCATCTGGACCAATGCGCTTCCCAAATTCGGTACAAGTCAGTCTCAGAGACGGCTGGGCGACATCCTGAACCACGGCAAACGCTATGTTGTGTCCAAAACCGGCATGAATGTCATGGGCGAAACCATCTGGGAAAATGCCGTGCGCAACGAACTGTACCTGTGGCACTGCATCGGGGATCCGACGCTTGAGCTGTGGGTGAAAAACCCCCATGTACAGGAAGTGCTGCCGAACTATCAGTTCAACCACCAGGATGTGGCGATACAGAACGGCATTGAAGTTGCCGGAGGCATTACAATTCTGTACGGCGTTGAAGGTGCTGAAATCACCGTCTTCGAAGAAGGACCGAATGAGAAAATGCCCATCGGTCGCGGTGTGGTGAAAAACGGCGTCGCGGAGATCAATTATCTCCAGAAACACGCAACGACCTATCCCCTCTCCGCGGTGGCAAATTTTGAAAATGCGCCTGCCTTAACGCTGGAAGGCAGAAAACTCTAACCCTGTCAATGCATATTCCCCTTCCTGTGCGGGGAGGCGCCCCGGCGGCGTCTCCCCCTTTTTTTGTCGCCTGACCCGGAAAAAAGATCATTCAAAGGGGACAAAAGAAGAGGAAGAGGCGTCCGGATCAACGGGCTGCAATGAAATCAGGATGTCGTCGCCTTCCACCCGGCAGGCATAGGGGCGCAAAGACGCACTTCCGCCCTGAACACAGGCGCCACTTTCTATATCGTACTGCCAGCCATGCCAGGAACAGGTAACAATGCCATTGGAAACCTTTCCGGTTGTCAGATCCGCATTCTGATGCTTGCAGCCCCCTTCCATGGCACGGAAGCTGCCATCAGGATTTTTAATAATGGCTACATGCCTGCCGAGAATGCGGACACTTCTTACACAGCGATTTTCAAAATCGCTGACCTTCGCCGCTTTGATCATCTTGCCCTGCATGAAAAATTCCGTTAAATGCCGAAGCGGTTCTGATACATCATTTCATCCGCAGTGCGGGAAATTACCGGTGTATAGCCGGGCAGCGGCTGGATCTGCTGGTGATAGGCATCGAGGAAAGAGAATGCCTGCGGGAAGTAGGCGTCTTCCATTTCCGCCGGGGGCACAATCCAGTTGGGTGCGCCAATCACGCAAACCGGTGCGTCAAGATCATCAAAGGCAAGCTGCGTCAGCTGCCCGGCAATCGTATGATTGTAGCTGCCCCGTTCGCAGGCATCGCTGGCAATAATCACTTTGCCGGTCTTTTTCACCGATTCAAGAAGCAGGCTGTAATCAAAGGGTACCAGCGTTCTTCCGTCAATGACTTCCACGGACAGATTGTATTCCTGCTCAAAACGTTTGGCAGCTTCAAGCGCCCGGTAGAGGGTCGCACCGAAAGTGAGAACTGTCAGGTCTTTGCCTTCTTTTATTCTGGCAGGCACGCCTATAGGCAGCCGGTAGTATTCCGCGGGAACGCCGCCCTCCTGAAACAGTTCCACCTGATTATAGAGGCGCTGGCTTTCAAAGAAAACCACGGGATCATTGCCGCTCAAAGCCGAGGCAAGGAGCCCTTTGGCGCTGTAGGGCGTGGCGGGAAAGACCACCTTCAATCCCGGAATGTGCGCGCAAAGTGCTGTCCAGTCCTGAGAATGCTGGGCACCGTACTTGGCGCCGACAGACACGCGCAGCACGATGGGCAGACGCAGCAGCCCCGCAGACATGGCCTGCCATTTAGGCATCTGGTTGAAAACTTCATCCCCTGCCCTGCCCATAAAGTCACAGTACATGAGCTCGACCAGAGGGCGCCCGCCTTCCATGGCATAGCCGACTGCCGTACCCACAATGGCGGCTTCGGAAATGGGCGAGTTGAAAAGACGGTAATAAGGAAGCGCTTCGGTCAGACCCTGATATACGGCAAAGGCTCCGCCCCAGTCACGGTTTTCTTCGCCATAGGCAACCAGTCTGTGGTCATTGTAAAAATGATGGATTATCGTTTCGAAAAGCGCCTCGCCCAGAGTCACCGCTTTGGTGCCTTTGAGCACGGAACCGTCGGGAGCAATACCGGAACGGGACTTGCGCGCAATAGCCTGCAGCCTCGGGTTCTCCTCAAGCGGCATACACACATCTTCTTTGCGGCGCAGTCCCGGCAGCGCTTCTTCCACCTGATTGTTGTACATCATCTGGGACACGCCCTGCCGCGATGACAGGAACATGCGTGGCGACACTTCTTCAGAAACGGCGAGACGGCACGCCTTGGTCACTTTGCGTCGGGCATACTCAGCCACAGCTTCCAGATCCCCTTCTGCAAGAATTCCGGCCTGCACCAGATTCTGTCCGTATTCCGTAATGGGATCCACGGCGCGCCACAAATCAATTTCTTCCCGCTCCCTGTATGCCGACTGATCGCTCGGAGAATGGCCCGCCTGACGATAGCAAAGCACATCGAGGAATACGGGTCCTTTCCCTGCTTTAATCAGTTTCAGCTTACGGGCATAAGCGTCCGCCAGTGCCAGCGGATTATTGCCGTCCACGACCTCGGCGTGCATGTTTTCCGCATTCACCGCCGCACCGACACGAGCAAGGAAGTCAAAGCCCATGGTTTCGCCGATGGGCTGCCCGCCCATACCGTAAAAATTGTTCATGAAGTTGAAGAGCATGGGAAGTCCGCCCTTCATAAAATCCGGCCAGAGTGTTCGGGTCTGGGACATGGCGGAAAAACCCAGTGCCTCCCAGACCGGACCGCAGCCGATGGATGCATCGCCGATATTGGCAATGGCGATTCCTTTCTTTTCCTGCACCTTTTTGTACAACGCCGCGCCGACACTGATATCGGCGCTCCCGCCTACAATGGCATTGGCGGGATAAACGCCGAAAGGCGGGAAAAAGGCGTGCATGGATCCGCCCATGCCTTTGTTAAATCCCGTTTCTCTGCCGAAAACTTCCGCAAGCAGTCCGTACAGAAGAAAATCGATACCCCGTTCTTCCGATGCTGTGGTCTGCAGTGCCGCTTTGCGAGACTTCTGAGGCGTCAGCGAGAAAGGCGACCAGTCGGCTTCATTTTTTTCGACAATAGACAGTGTCCTGCCGCCGAAATAGTTTTCCATAATCTCTGAAAGCGAAGAATCCGCAAGATCTTCAACAGCACGCAGTCCTTTCGCGATGAACTCCCCGTGGCTGCGGTGGCTGCCGAAAAGATGATCGTCAACGCTCAGATGCACGCTCTGCCCTACCGCTGCCCCTTCCTGACCGATAGACAGATGTGCGGGACCCGCATGGTTATATTCAATACCATGATAAGCACCCAGTTTTTTGATGCTGTCCAGCATGGTCTCAAATTCACGGATAAGTGCCATGTCGCGGTAAATGCGCAGGCAGCGCTCCATGCCGACCCCTTTGGAGGTGCTTTCCTCCCGGACACTGCGGCTGTACTGGTTAATCGGAATAGATCCGAGTTCGAGCGTGCTTCTGTTGCGTACTTTTTTCGGATTGATCAGGAGTTGCTTTGCCATGAAAAATTACCTTCGCGGAACGAACCCGCCTGTTGGGCCGCAGGGTTACGGTGAAATGTGACCAAAAATCCCGTTTAGTGTACCAGAAAAAAGAGGACATGCGCCAAGAGCCGCAGCAAGACATTGTTCAGAGCAAACTGGTTTCCGGTCAGGCGTTTTTTTGAAAACCGGGCGGAACCGCGAAACCGTCACTCAGACGAGGTCGAGTTCTTTCAGCACAGCACGCAGTTTATCCTGGTATTTTTCTGACATGGGAACAAGCGGCAGGCGCAGGATATTCTTTATCAGTCCCATCTCCGCCAATGCTGCTTTCACCGGCATGGGATTGGTCTCCCAGAAAAGCGCCTTGAAAAGAGCGTGCAGCCGGTAATGTATTGTCCGTGCCTCCTCATACGCCCCTTCATTGGCGTGGCGGCACAACTCCGCAACCGCACGGGGCGCAACATTACCCGCCACGGACACAACGCCGGTCGCTCCGACCGACATCATGGGCAGCGTCAGGCTGTCATCACCCGACATGACTATAATGGAGCACTGATCCAGAATATTCGATACCTGATCCACACTGCCACAGGCCTCTTTAATCGACTGAATACCGGGTACCCGGGACAGAGCGGCAACAGTCTCGGGCTCCATTTTTACGCCTGTCCGCCCCGGCACATTGTAAAGCATAATCGGGATATCGACCGCTTCAGCGATAGTTGTGTAGTGCAGAATCTGCCCGGCTGCTGTCGGCTTATTGTAATAAGGGGTGATCAGAAGCGCCGCATCGCAGTTCAGTTCACGGGCATAGCGGGTCAGCGTGAGCGCCTCCTGAGT
>MWCY01000079.1 GCA_002070275.1 Candidatus Hydrogenedentes bacterium ADurb.Bin170 | reverse complement strand
GATCCGCGTGTGTGCCAATGCGGAGATTGGCGTTCCCAGGGGAAGAATTGCCTGTCCCCGACGACACCCGTGCACGCACCGCCATCTCCGCACTCACTGTTGCCTCATTGTATATCTTTCGGCTTTACCGTATAATGCAAATCAGGCAAATTTAACGGCAAATTCAGCTGCATTTCCAGCACTCAAAAACAAGGAATTCCTATGAATAAGTTGTTCCTCCTTTGTCTCGGGATCATTAGTGTTCCTTTTTCCGGATGGTTCTGCTGTGGTGCTCATGAGATTCCGCCAGTAAGCGAAGACCTGCCATTTATCGAACCGCTGTTCCCGGAGGAGCACCTGAACGGATCTTTTGAAATGCTGGACGGCTCGGGCGTGCCGCAGGGGTGGCATCTGGAAAGCCCCCGGGGCGGTGTGCTTCAGGACAGCGCATCCAACGGGAAAAACAGCATCTGGACAGAAGGCACCGGCAGCGCTGAAGAAATGCTTGCATGGTTCTCTCCGTTTTTTTCGCTCAAGCCGGGCACACAGTATCTTCTCGAAGTTGATGCCCGCCGGGACAGCCTGGGAAAAGGGGGCGGCAGCGCCTTTGTCGGCACGGAAAAATATAATGTTGATGTGTTCTACCTGCCTGAAGTGTGGAAAACCCTTCGCTACGGCTTCTGTACTCCCTATCAGGAACAGGAGTATCGTTACCGTGTGGGCCAGTGGCAGGATGACAGCCGCTTTCATTTTGACAATATTAAACTGTACCGTGCCATGCCTGTTTATGCACGCTTCGGAAAGGTGGAACTTGGAGAAGGTGAACGTATTCGCGGCAACGACTACTTTTTTTCCACCACACAGGTGCCGGGCAGAAGCAACGTATACCGATTTTCAAGAGAATTTACCAATCATTTCAATACGGACCGGCTTCTCTTTTTTGACGGCTCTTATGCGATTTTTGAACACCAGGTGGAAGAACATCTTTTCGATGATCTGACGCTGCTTTTCTGGAACCGCTGTTTTGGTGACAGTTCGTTAAAAGTTGAAGTTTCCCGTTCCGGTCAGGAGTGGCAGGAGCTGGGCATACTTAAAGAAGGCGCGCGGCAGACGCTCACGCCTCCTTCCGATTTCTTCCCTCTGAAAACGCTGTGGGTCAGGCTGTCCGGCATAACTGCCACCGAAAGCAGCCTTCAGATTCTTGAATACAGAGTTGAAGCGAAACTGGCTGGCAGGGCGATGACTGCTTTCGGCAGTACGCGATGGCTGAAAATGGCGGAGCCGGAAGCAGATCTGGATATTGAGGTGGATGCGCCGGCATTGCAGAGCCCGGAGCGTTTCAAAGAAGGTATCACTGTCCGGACTTTCAGGAATGGAGCCCCGTTGACCGGAGATGTGGTTCTGAAAGCGGATGGAAAAGAGTTTTCAAAAGCACCTTTGGGCGCTGCTCTGGCTGTTCCCATTGAAACGTCCCTCGACGGGCTGGCTCTGGAAAGTGACGGCATCCGCCTTTATTACGACAGCCCCTTTCCAGAATATTTTACTGCCACTTACGGCGAACAGCTGGACTCCGATCTCTGGTGGACATCGTCAGGCTGGAAAATTAGGAAAAACCGGCCGCTCCCTTCCGCCCGGGGGGCGGCAGTGCGCATTGAAACAGCGCGAAATGAAGCAGAGGCGGCTCAACTGGTTCTGCTTCCTGAAAAAAGACTAACGAATGTCCAGGTTTCAGTCACCGATCTGGCAGGACAAGACGGGTCCGTAATTCCCGCCGCAGCGATCGATGTGCTGAAAGTGGGTTATGTACCTGTTCTCCTGCCCACCGATCCGACAGCCCCTCCTGCCGACTGGGCAGACCCGCTGCCTCCACAAAAAGAGGGACTATCGGTGGAAGCCGGAGTCAATCAGCCTTTCTGGGTCCGAGTGAAACCCGGAAAAGATACGGCGGCAGGCGAATACAGAGGAAAACTCCTTGTTACCGCCGACGATGATTATTATCGGGAAGTCCCTTTTGAAGTACACGTCTTCGACTTTACCCTGCCGGATCGAATGACCTGCGTCACTTCGTTGGGGCTGGATCACGACCTGGCCATCCGCTACCACGGAGTCAGCACAGATGCGGACAGGCGACGGGTCGTTGATGCCTATTTGAAGGCAATGGCCGATCACCATCTCACGCCCCATGATCTTGCCCCTCTGGATCCTTTTCGTGTTCACTGGCCGGACATCTCCCCGGAGAACCCTCCGGAAGACATAAAAAGCCTGAAAGTGTATATTGACTGGGATGCTTATGACAGAGGCACAGAACGGGGCTTCAACGAATTTCATTTCAACTCTGTCCGTATTCCGCTGCAGGGCATGGGTTGGGGCAATTTCCATTACACAAAGGAGCCTTCCATTTGCGGCTTTACAGAAGATACTCCCGTTTACCAGCACCTTTTCGCTGATTACTGCAGGCAACTGCAGGCTCATTTTCAGGAAAAAGGATGGCTTGAAGACAGCTTTATTTACTGGTTTGATGAGCCGGACGAAAAAGATTATCCTTTTGTACTGAATGGTTTTAAAAAGTTTAAGAAACATGCGCCCGGCATCGGCAGAATGATCACGGAGGAGATCGCTGAAGGGCTTTACGGCGGGCCCGATATCTGGTGTCCTCTCCCCTTCCTGTGGAATGAGAAGGACGCCCGGGCACGCGAAGCGCTGGGCGAAAGGATCTGGTGGTATGTGTGCACACTGCCCAAAGAGCCCTATGCCGGATTGTTCATCGACCATCCGGCAACAGATTTTCGGGTATGGCTGTGGCAGACCTGGGAGCGGAAGATATCCGGCTTCCTCATCTGGCATACGATTCTGTGGAACAGCGTTACCGGCTATCCTGATCCGGATCACCCGCAGAATCCTTATGAAGACGCCATGGCGTGGGCATACGGCTACAGCGAAAACACCCCGCTGCCCTGGGGCAACGGCGATGCGCGCTTCTTATATCCGCCGGAAGCAGTTGCCAATGGCAGGCCCTCCAAACCTAATCTGGATGCACCGGTAGATACAATCCGCATCGAAATGCTGCGCGACGGCATTGAGGATTATGAATACCTCGCCATGCTAAAGCGCGGCATTGAAAACAAAAGGGCATATCTGAGCGCGGAAGAATTCAAAACCTTGGAAGCATTGCTGGAAGTACCTGACGCCATTTCCCGGTCGCTGGAAGTTTTTACGAAAGATCCGGCTCCGATCGAAGCCCGGCGGCGTGAACTGGCACAGGCACTCGAACTCCTGGAAAAAAAGTAGCGCTATCTAAAAGACAGAAAAGGCGTAACCTATGAAAATGGGAAATCCGAATGTTGCCGGCTTGTTTTACCCTGCTGATCCGGAAGAATTGCAGAATTTTCTGGTCAGTGCGTTGAAGCAGGGCACTCCGGCACCACCCGATTCCTTGCCCGTTGCTCTCATTGTGCCCCATGCCGGCTATATCTATTCCGGATTTACAGCGGGGCACGCTTTTGCACGGGTGCAGCACTGCAGCCCCGGGCGTATTGTGCTTCTTGGCGTTTCGCATCGCTATCGCTTCCCCGGCATTTCCCTTTACAGCATTCCGGAAGTCAGAAGCCCCATCGGTACCTCGCCTGTTGATATTGCTTTTACCCGCACTTTACAGCAGAATTTTGAGTGTGTTTCTCCGGAAGCGCATGAGGCGGAGCATGCGCTCGAAGTGCAGATTCCTTTTATACAGCATCTTTTCAAAGAAACACCGGTCATCCCTGTACTTTTTGGGATGCCGCCTTCCCAATTTCATCTGGACTTCGGGAAGCGGCTTGCTCAATTGCTGGACGAAAAAGATCTGGTAATCGCTTCCACGGACTTCTCCCATTATCTGCCTTTACCGGAAGCGGAAAAACGTGATCGCCAGGCATTGTCGCTTATTGAGCAGGGAGATCTTCCGGGTTTGATTCATGGGCTGGAAAAGGATGACTTTTCTCTCTGCGGTGCATCTGCCGTAGTTGCTGCTCTGGCTTTTTCCGAAACATGCGGTGCCGAGCACCGGTATATACTGGATTACAGCACCTCAGGAGACCGGACGCAAAACTATGAAAGCGTTGTCGGTTATGGTGCCGTTTCTCTGGAACGATAAAATTGTGTGATAAACAGAAACAGCGCAGGCAGAAAGAAGGCATAAAATAGTTATGTTGATGCCTTTTTCCCGCTCAGGGTTTCCATGACCATCAATCATTTACCGTCCTTTCGATATTCAGGTTCTATCGCCATTTCATTTGAGAAAAGGAAAATGGAGCATGAAATTAAAAGTTAAAGATCTTTGCAGTTTTATGGAGTCCTGGGCGCCTGCGGGCTATGCCGCATCCTGGGATCGTGTCGGATTACACACGGGCCATCCTGAATCAGAAGTGCATACTGTGCTGGTTAGCCTTTCAGTGACCTCTGAGACGGTGCAGGAAGCAAAGCGTCACGGCGCACAGATGATCATCGCGCATCATCCGCTTCTTTTCAGACCGCTGGAGAGCCTCAGAGAAGACAGGCCACACTCACGGCTGTGTGCAGAGATCATCAGAAGCAATATCGCCTGTTTCAGTGCCCATACAAATCTTGATGCGGCGGAAGGCGGTGTCAACGATATACTTGCTGAAAAAATCGGATTGCAACAGACGAAGCCGCTCCTGCAGGATGAAAGCCAGAAGCAGCTCAAACTGATCACTTTTGTCCCTGAAAGCAGCGTAGACGCCTTGCGTGGCTCGCTGGCGGAAGCAGGGGCCGGGACAATCGGCCGATATACGCACTGTTCCTTTCAGCACAGCGGCATAGGCACTTTTTTTGCCGGAGACGGGACAGACCCTGTCTTAGGGGAGAAAAACACCCTGAATCGGGAACCGGAACTGAGGTTGGAGATGATTCTGCCCTATTCGAAAAAGACCCCTGTCTTAAAAGCGCTGCTGAAAAGCCATCCTTATGAAGAGCCCGCCTACGATTTGATTGCACTGGAGAATCCAGATCCTTATATGGGGCTGGGCAGGCAGGGCTCTTTGGAGGAACCCGTTGCTCTTTCGGATTTTGCTAAGCACGTCCGGAAAGTACTGCAGCTCCCCCGCCTTATCTGCTATGGTGAAAACGACAGAACAGTGCAAACCGTTGCCGTCCTCGGTGGCAGCGGGGGAAAACTGATCGCTGCGATCCCCGCAGGCATTGACGTGTACGTTACTGGAGATATCGGGTATCATGATGCAGAATTGGCGACAGCAAGAGGGCTGGCGTGTGTGGATGCCGGTCATTGGGGTACCGAGCTGCCTGTCGTTGAAACGATGAAGAATAAGCTGAAAGCAGCGTTTCCGGCACTTAGCGTTATTTCTTTTCTGGAAAAAGCGCCTGGAACCTTTATGTAAGCTGGAAGGTCACGTGCGGTCATTTGAGCGGCCGGGATGCAACCCTTACTGGTTTTACGGTATACTTAGGGGTACAGATTTAATTGAAAAAGAGCAGACATTCCGCCACGGCACGGGTGCGGAAATGTGAAATGATCTGTTCGCATTATCTTTATAAAGGGCTGTTTTGTGCCTAACCAACGACGAGTCTATTTTGAAGCCTTGGTTTGCATCGTTGCGCTTTTTATTGTGCCTGCAGTACTTATTGCGCCCACATTAAAAAGCGGTTCGCTGCCCTTTGATCTCAGCGAACTGACTTTGCGTGCCCCCTGGCAGGAAGCACGGGAAGGCGATTTTAATTCTGCTCAGACAGAAACCTCGAGCGAGCTTGTCCAGCGTTATTTTCCCTGGTACGCATTTTTAAATGAAAGCGCATCGCACCGGCGTTTTCCCCTGTGGAATCCCTACGAAGGCTGCGGCATCCCTTTTCTTGCTCTTTGGCGAACGCGCGTTTTTTCCATATTCTCGCTGCCTCTGTATGTTTTCCCGCTGGCAGCCGCTTTGGCAGTGTCCGTGTTTTTAAAAAGCGCCGCGGCAGGTCTTTTCGCCTATTTTGCAGCCAGAAAATTTCAATTCTCTCCGCTTTTAGCTTTGGTAGCCGGGTTCGGCTATCAGCTTACCGGCATTCTGCTTATTGGACACTGGCAGCCTGTTTCAGATGTTGTGCCTCTGCTGCCCCTGCTGCTTGTAGCCATGCAGCAGCTCCTTCTCGGCGAATACCGGATTACGGCTCTGCTGGCTTTGTTGCTGGGCATTACGGGGCTGGCGGGCGGTCCCGATGGTTTTATTGCGATATCTCTTTTTCTGCTCCTTCTGATCCCTGTTTACAGAATGCGCACCCGTGAAGGGGAGGGATATATCGCGCCCGTCATAAGCCTGCTGCTGGCCACAGGCGTTTCCCTAGGTCTTGCAGCGGTTCAGATTCTGCCTTATGCTGAATTTTTAAAATTTGGCACTTTGGAAGACAATTATCTTCCCCTCATCAAACTTCGAGATTTTGCGTTTATTCTGCTTTCGCCACGCAGTGTGACAGACAGCATCCAGGCAAACGGTGCGGCACTGTGGCTGCCAACCTGCATGATCGGCTTCCTTCTGCTTCCGTTGTGGGTTTCCATGCGGCGCTTTACCCTGCGCATCAGAAAACGCCGGGTAGAAGCTCTTTTGATCACCTCGCTTCTATTTGCGCTGCTTGGCATGCTGCTTACCGCCCCGCTCCGGAAAGTACACGGCCTGTCTTTTTTTGACAGCCATTACTTTTTTCTGCCTTTGCCCCTTGCTTTTTTGTTTTTAACAGCCACGACTGCCGAAGAATGGCTGCATTTAAATTTGGAGCACTGCAAAATCGTACTGCGCCGCATGAAATACGCCCTGCTTCCTTTTCTGGCGTTGTCCTTTCTTGTCGCCTGGTTGCTTGCACGGCACACGATACAGGCGATTCCCTACTTTTTCCCGGCGGCTGTATTCTGTGTGCTGCTCCTGATCCTTTTTACAATCACGCTGCTCAAGCCACGGGCTTCCTGGCTTGTCGCCGGTCTATGCCTGCTGATTGCCGGTAACGCCTGGTATTCCTATCGTCCTGGCAACCACTATACGCCGCCCGATCAGGCGATTCCCGATACTCTTTTCGTGAAAAGCCTCTGCAAAGAGAATATCCGAATATCCGGTACAGAGAAACTGGCGCAATGGCCTCTGTCGATTCATGGGATTTCTCAGAGCTACTCGCCCTCCGGCATTCTTTTGCACCGCATGAAAGAGTTCAATCAGCAGGCAAGTGTTAATCCGGAGCTGCTCCGTCTCACCGGTGCCGGTCAGCTTGTCCTGACGAAAAGAGATATTCAGGAGCTCTTTTCACGATTACGGCCCGTTCTGAACATTCAGGATGTTCTCCCTTCCGGGGCTGTGCTTCTCCGGGATTTAAACACACATCCGCTGGCGCGGATTTCATTTGCAGGCAGGACGCTTGATCCTGACAAAACAGCGATACTCCGCCCTTCCGGCCCGCCGCTGGTTGAAACTGATTACATCCCCGCTACCACCTCGGACACGGGAAAAAATGCGCGCGCCCAGATTGCGTCTTTTGCCTCGGACGAAATAGTTATCCGTCTTGAAGGATCTCCTACGGGGATTCTGGTCGTTGCAAACTCCTGGTATCCCGGGTGGCATGCCCAGTCAAACGGACAGGAAATTCCTCTGTTCCCTGCAGACATCGCTTTTCAAGGCGTAGAGCTGCTGAAGGGGAGCCAGACCCTCACGCTCACCTACAGACCCGCCTCTTTTACACTGGGGCTTTATATAAGTGCTGCAGCTCTTTTTCTGGTTCTTGTCGGGATGCTCTATTACGTCCGCAGCATCAAAAGAGGATGACCCGGTCAAGGGTTTTTCTGATACAGCCTCCTTTTCATGATACAGGCGTTACCTTATCTCTTTTCCAGCCAGGATAGCACTTCCGCTAACGTTCTCCCTGTGGCGCCCTGATTCTTTTTTACCGCATCGAGCCCATTATTGCCCATTTTTGCTCTCAGAGGCTTGTCTTCCAATAAACGCTCCAACGCTCCGGAAAGAGCCTCCGGCGACGTAACTTGCACAGCACCGCCAGCCTCCAGCAAAAGTCGTACCGCATCTTTGAAACTTTCCATATGACTGCCAAAAAGCACAGGAACACCCACCGCCGCAGGTTCAAGCGGATTATGTCCTTCAACTCCCGGGAAAAAACTGCCGCCAATAACGGCTATATCCGCAATCTGGTATAATTTTGCGAGTTCGCCCATGGTGTCCAGAAACAAAATGCGACTATTTTCACGGGACCCCTGTGGTTCACCCAGCAGAGACCGTCTTCTGAAATCGGTACCGGCAAAAGGCTCCACGGCACTTTTCATACGGTTCAAATGACGGGGGGCAATAATTAAAAACAAGTCCTCGTACTGCGCAGACAGTTCTTCCCAGCAGCGGGCAGCCAGTTTTTCTTCTCCGGGATGGGTACTTCCGAAAATCACAACCTGTGCCCGCTCTCCAATACCGATTTCTTTTTTCACAGCACAACGCTGCTCCGGCGACAAGAATAGCGGCTCCTGATCATACTTCAAATTTCCAGTGCTGCAAATGCGTTCGGCAGGAACACCCAGAGCCTGAAAGCGGGCATTGTAGGTCTCTTCCTGTGTACATACACAGCTCAACATGCTAAACACTTGCGGTGCCACTTTATTCAGAAACTTATATCGTGGAAAGTGTTTGTCACTTAATCTGGCATTTACAACTACAACAGGCTTTCCAAAAAGATACATCGTTTTAACAAGATTAGGCCACAACTCCGTTTCAATAAGTATCAAGACGGAAGGACGGTAATGGTTAACAAAACGGCGTATTAAATGGGGAAGATCAAAAGGGAGATAGGTCAGAACGGCATTTGTCTTTGAAGCTTGTGCTTGTTTCATACCGGTGCGCGTGCTTACAGATAGAAGAAAAGCATTGTCCGGCAGTTGTGCTGACAGTTCCTTAATTAAAAGCGCAGCTACGCCCACCTCACCTACACTGCAGGCGTGAAACCAGATCGGAGACTCGGGGCAGCGGTGAAGTTCCGCCTGAAAACGTCGGATCATTCCACGATTACGCTTGGAAAAAAGCAGATAAAGAAAAACCAGAGGAGCGCATATATACAGCAGGAGATTGTAAATTAAGTAGCGCATGTTTTCCTTCACGATGGGCTCATAAACCGTGTTGCGCACTAAGGACGCTTAACCAAAGCCTTTACCGCTATTTTACTGAGCAATAAAAAGGGCGACTCTTAAAAAGAGCCGCCCTGCGAACAAACTTGAGAACCAGACCTTATTTTTCGAAATCTTCGACATCGAAGAAGCGTGCACCTGTTGAATCAACAATATCAGGTGTCACAAAAATAAGCAGGCTGGACTGATTGGTTTCGCGCTTGGAGCCTTTAAAGAAGAAGCCAATTACGGGAATGTCTGCGAGATAAGGCATCTTATGGGTGCTCTTGGAGGTTTTGTCCTGGACAAGACCACCCAGTACCAGCGTGTCACCGTCGTGTACGATCACGTTTGTCCAGACCGCCTGCCAGGAAGTGGTCGGCAGATTAATTTCATTTGAAATGGTCTGGTCTGCAATCACCTGTTTCTGTTCGAAGGTTTTTGTTCCGGTTTTCGTACGCACTTCAGGATTCAGCCACAGACGAACCTGGTTGTTATCACGAATTTGAGGCGTCACGGAAAGAGCAATACCGAAATTGTAGGCTGAGGGAACAATGTTCTGGACAAAAGACGTCATGGCATTTCCGCCGATGCCTGAGCCCGCAAAGGCATAGACCTGCGTATCAACCGATGAAACGAAGTATTCTGTAGCAAAGTCAGCAATAATCGCTGGCTTGCGGTTCATGGTTGTCACCCGGGGCGCACTTAACAGCTCAGACTCTTCCAAACCATCAAGATAATCGAAGGTAAGACTTAGTTTGTCTCCGTCCGCATTGTTCAGAATATTACCTACAATATTGAAAGTCGATGGAGCCGAAGCCACAGGATTGACAAGACCGGCAATGGTCGAATCGGTAATAGTATTGGAAATGACCGGTTTTCCGTCGGGCCGTGTGTAGAAGGGAATGGCTTCGTCCTTACCGTCACCATTTATATCGTAATAATAGTAGGCATTGTCCTCAAGTGTGGAAATAGACCGTTTTCTCGAATTGAGGTCAGATAGGGAGGCATCCCACTTGAAGCCGATTTTCTTGAGGTCTTCCAGACGAATGGTCAGGAATTTGGCCTCAATACTTACCTGCTTCGGTGTAACGTCAATCTGTTTCAACTGCTTTTCGAACTGCTCAAGATTGCTCGCAGTGTTTTTAACGATAAGCATATTATTGGCAGGGTTATAAATCATGTCGGAAAGAAGTTCTTCCGAGTAGGGCTCATAAACCTGGGGTACCAGTCGTTCAAGCAGTGTTAAAACGTCCCCGCCAAGTCCTGAGGAAGCGGCGCCGATTGAACTGCCGAGGGCAGCACCTGTCTGTGCAGCATTGTAGCCACCTGCAGATGTAAGTTGCCCTGTTGTGGCACCTGTTCCGATACGGGACAGACCGACCATATCCGGAATGGCAGGCGCTTCACCCACCATCATATCCGGGATACGTGTGAAGAGATCAGAAATATTACTGATCATGGTAACGTCACGACCGCCACCGCCGCCACCATAGCCACCGCGTCCGCCACCCATGCCACCGCCGTAGCCGCCCATGCCGCC
>MWCY01000078.1 GCA_002070275.1 Candidatus Hydrogenedentes bacterium ADurb.Bin170 | reverse complement strand
CCATTAGGTGTCCGTTGATCAGGTTGGTTCCAAGGACAGCGACGCCTTGATACGCTCACAATCTACGAGTTCGCAAAGTGTCCGTTGATCAGGTTGGTTCCAAGGACAGCGACCTGACTGGTTACCGACACCACCGCTGATTTCTCGGTGTCCGTTGATCAGGTTGGTTCCAAGGACAGCGACGCGGTCAGGTCCTGCGGACGCAAACAATCTCATCGTGTCCGTTGATCAGGTTGGTTCCAAGGACAGCGACGACGGTCACCACGGACGCAGTCACCTGTCCTGATGAGTGTCCGTTGATCAGGTTGGTTCCAAGGACAGCGACAGAATCCTCTGACAGTGCGTGTTGCTTCCTCGTCTACGTGTCCGTTGATCAGGTTGGTTCCAAGGACAGCGACATGCAGCGTTGCCTCGTTCACGACGCCACCATTAGGTGTCCGTTGATCAGGTTGGTTCCAAGGACAGCGACTGTAACAACATTATACCATAGAATATTCCCTGTGTGTGTCCGTTGATCAGGTTGGTTCCAAGGACAGCGACAACGGAACCAGAGGTAGGAAGCTGGCGCTACTAGGTGTCCGTTGATCAGGTTGGTTCCAAGGACAGCGACACGATGCGTGGTTTGCGTGGGGGTCGGACCCCGCGTGTCCGTTGATCAGGTTGGTTCCAAGGACAGCGACCGCCGTCTCATATGAGGCCTGTGTTTATTGGGTATAAAGAGGCTTTTGCGAGTGCGACCTGACCGATGTCTTTTTTCACTGTCATTTGATCCAAATTTAGAGATTAAATTCTCTCTAAGTGCCGGGATATCAAGAAGAACGAGTATCCCCCCGGCCCCCCCCTCAGCACCATCGCACTCGCGACGCACCGGCGGAGGTGAACCGTCCTTTTCTGGAACTAAACTGAACAACGCTGCGGTGCCACGCCCATTGAAGGGGAAGACACGTTCCGCAGTCTTTTCGCCTCCTGTAGAAGCATTTATGAGTATACAGTTTTATTTTTGGAAAGTCAAATCACGACGAAGCCACTTTCAGGTTCTGGAAGGGCCGTTCCGATAACGGTGGTATTTTTCCTTGCTTCTTTTTCATTGGGTCCCAGATCAAGAATGACCGTCTGGTCTTCTTTATGATTAATTTCCTCTTCGATATCCGCCTGCAGGCGCACACGGTCAATATCTTTGAGCACACAAAAAAAGACGGAGTACTGCCACGCCTCGCCGTATCCCCGGAGAATCCGGTGTATGCGCCGGAGTCTTTTCGGATCACGGATATCGTAGCAGACAAGATAGCACCTGCGCATAAGGTCCTCCGTTTTCTTTATCGTGTAGTTAAAAATTCCAGTGTGTCAATTTCACCCATGAGCCAGGCGGCGACCATCCGTGCATGAATCACAATCATCCGCCTGTATCCGAGCCGGTATCCGTAGCAGGGATGCGTGACTTCCGTATCCATTCTTCTGCCGAGGGCGTTAAAAAAACTGCGCCGCCCGGCATCAGTGAAGAGGCATCCGGCGGCACTGCGGCTAAAATGACCTTCCGTCAGTTCCCCACGGTTAAAGCAGCTGAGCGCAAGCGAATCGGCAATGAGCGGTCTGAACGGTTCCATGAGATCCAGTGCCAGCGCCGGTCTTCCCGGCCGGGACACATGGAACCCGCCGATAGACGGCTCAAGCCTTGCGAGTCGTGCTGCAGCGGTGCACTCATGCGCCAGCATGGTATACGCCATGGAAAGGCAGGCATTGACGGGATCCGGCGGCGGCCTGCGCTGACGTCCATTTTCATCGAATTCCTGCCCCGGCTTCCCTTTGATCATTCCGGAAAAATGGCGGAAATAAATCGCGGCGGCCCGCCCCTCGTGACCGCGGACGGTTTCAATGTTGTCCGCTTTCAGCACACCGTTGATCTCCCTCAGAAGACTGTCCGCCACGCCCGGCGGGAGCGCACTATGGTTACGCATCAGCAGCGTGCGCTGGTTTTGAATTTTGCTGGAGATCAGAGCCTGTGCCAGTGCCAGACAGACTTCCGGCTGATCAAACTTTCTCACCTGCGCTTTCCGTATTTCCGCGCTGACCGAATCCATGGGGTCCATCATGGAAACCAGCCTGCCTGCAGAGGAAAGAAAGGCAATGGGTATGTTCAGCCCCGCCAGCGCATGAAGCGCCTGCGTAGTAAGCTGTACAGAGCCCAGCAGCGAGAGGCTTTCAATGTTCGCAAGAGGGACTGATTTTACTGTTGCGCCGTTTTTGTCATAAACGTTCAATTCTTTCCCGCGCACACCGGCTTTGAGCCCTTCTGCCTGCGCTACGACGTGGATACCATCGTCACGGGGCGGCCAGATGCGCCGTGGTGTCCATTCTTCATCATCAGAGTGGGCACGATGCAGATTGATTTCGTCAGGCAGGCAAATGGGCTGCAGCGAGCATCGGGGACATTTCGGATCATTGATCAGCGGCAGGGGCCGAGTCCCTCCGGCGCATTCTTTCGCCTCCTCCAGCGTACGGAGTGCTTCTTCTTTCAGGGCGGCATCCACGGGGATGGTAAGCCTTCTTTTTTCTGCGGCGTAATACAGCACAGCTTTTTCCACTGTGTACCCCGCCTCCTCCAGAAGAACAGCCTGCAGTCCCACCTGCACCCTATCGGTAGGCCAGGGCTCCGGCTCCTGAGACAGGGTCTCTTCCGGCTGCTCCTCTTCCGGCTTCGCAGGGCGGCGAAAGAAATGACGGGGGCGCCCTTTCCTGTACTCCACAGGCACAGCTGTCGTACCCTGTATTTCCGCCAGATCCAGCGTAGCTGTCAATGACAGCGCTTTGCTGGTCAGCGTCAGGCTTCTCACGGCAACAGGACGTTCGGTATCCTCCTCTTCTTCTGAAGGGACAGGTTGCGGTGCGGCACTGGGCTTATCCACCCTGCCATGAACGGACTTGCCCTCCTCCGTATCATAGCTGGGGATAAAAACTCCTTCGATCTGCATGAAATAGAAGAGCCGCGGACAATAGGCATACTCTGCCACGTTCCTTGCGGGCCACAGGCTTTCGTCCATACTTTTTTCCTTTTCAGTAAGGGATTTCTTCCTCGTCCCCGAGATTGCCGAAGCGCAGCGGGTTCCGGGCTTTCAGCTGCGCCGTGAGCACCTGAATCACACGGTTCTCTACTTCCTTCCGGTAAGCAGTATAATCCAGCCATTGCCCGGTCATCAGCGGCTCTGCGGAAACATCACGCCAGAGATTCATCACCTCTCCCTTTCCTTTTTTTCCGCCTTTCGTCTTGCCTTTATTTTCCTTTTCTTCAGGAAGAACAAAAGGAAGCGCCTGCTTCACATCCACAGCAGCACTTCCTTCCACTTTTTCTTTCGCCGGATATGCCGTTTTTCTATCGCAGGGAACATACCACCATTTCCCGGGCCAGTCGGGATCGAGCAAAGCCCGCAGTCCAATATTGGCGGCGGCATTCAGGTCTGCCTGAAGCCCCTTTGCCGCCGGAGAGGCTGCATCTGCCGAAACAAAGACTTCGCCGCCTGGCACCGGCACACGGATGGGCCCCATTTTTTTCTCTTCCTCCATGCCACCCTGCGCCACTGCTTCTTTCAAAGCACACAGGAAACGATCCCGGGCTGTGCTTTTGTTTTTTTGCGCCTGAACGCATTGTTTCTGCCAGAACGGCGAATTCAGAAAAGTCTTTACAGTCACGTCCTGACAGCGCATGCCCGGAGCACCGGTACGCGAGTCCTGTCTTGAGGTGTAACCTGCCGGCACTTCCCTGAGGAACAGGCCGTGCAGTTGGCATGCCTCGCTGAGATATTTCTTCACTTTGGAAGAAGCCCAGTTCATCAGCCCGCGATTTTCCCGCCGTGTCCGTGTTTCTTCCGGGCGATAGTGTTCGAGGTTTTCAATAATGACGGCGTGACATGCAGCATCCACCCGGGCTTCCGGCCGTTTCGGATCCTGTTTCAGTGCTGTGCGGCTGACTCTGCCTGCGCCGAGGGCTGCTTCCGCAATACGACTGGCAAGCTGCTTGACCCGCTGCTCCCGAAGCCGCTCAAGGGCATCCAGCGCAGTCTGCCCGAAAGCCTCTTTGATTTCCCTTTTCTCTCCCGAGGGGAACAGGCGCGTATAAAATCCCACCTGTACCTTACGGCGGAATTCGGTCAATGTGGCGAGACGGGTCAGGGACAGACCACCCACATAACGTATGGAAGGCGTAGCGGCACGACCGCCCCGTGGCAGAATCCCGTCTTTCATCCAGCGCAGGTGCTTTTTCCATTGCGCATCATCTTTTTCCCAGCGTTCTTTCCAGAGACCGTGCAATTTTTCACGGAGCGTTCCGTCCGCCAACAAAGCTTCGGCAGCAGGCGTCATTTTCGCTCGCGCCTCTTCCCGTGCTTTTTTACGCCCCTGTCCCGCCTCTTCCTGAATCGGAGCAGCAGGCGCCTGATAACCGGGCAGTGCCGCTATATGGAGGTTCCAAAGTTCTTTCGCCTCTTCATCCCGCCACTTGCGGGAAAACGCCAGGTCATGCCAGAGAAGAAGCATGTCCAGAAGATAGTCCTTGTGTTTTGCCTCCCGCTCCGCTGCATCAGCACCCGATGAACGGTCCTTCGCCTCGGAAAAATAATAGCGGGTATCGCCGGGCATGGGCTTATAGTCAGCAGTCAGTGCAAAGGCGATCCGTGCCCGGTCACCATGGTATTTCAGGGCAAGGCGCAGGGTGCGCACGGCAGAAAACATCAGTTCATCCACCGCCAGAGACGGCTTGTACCCGCCTCCTTCCTCGTCCTGGTCTGCCGGGGTTCCTGTCGGTTTCCAGCCTTTTTCACGCAGCGCTTCCAGCCGGGCAGCCTGTTTTTCCGTACCACCCCATCCGGCATAGACCAGCCTGTCGATGAGGGGGAAGGAAAGGCCCAGCGCACTTTCCATAAGATGGACCTGCCAGACTTCCTCATTGGATGCCTCACGTACTTTTTCCTCGCCCTGAAGCTTGATCAGGAACTGACGATCCAGCCGTGCCCAGGGCGCCGGATGTGCCGTTCCGTCGGGCAGGCGGTCCGCACCGATACGGCGGTAAACTGTGCTTTCTTCAACAGTCTTTTCGCCATCAATCAGATTTTTCTGTACCGTGCGTTTCAGATGCAGATACAAATCTGCCGGCGCAGGGAGCTGATGATTTGCAAGGCGGCATGCTTCCTGAATCGCTTCAGAGCTCATGGTCTCCCATACAGCACAGGCTGCGGCAAAACGATGCCCCAGATCAACGGAAAGAATACGCAGACCGGGCAGACGGGAAAGAATCAGCTTTGCCTGCCCTTTTCGTTTTTTGTTGATTTCAGAGTGTGGCCAGTATTTAGGATCACTCTGGAGTCCTTGCGTCGGTGCGTAACTATGCCAGGGCCCCTGAGGACGAAGCTTGGCGGAAAAGGTTACCAGCCACCGGATCCGATCCTTCATAAAAGCAATGCGCCGTTCACGTTCTTCAGAAGACAGTTTCTGGTTGTCCCGTACGGCAGCGATCGCCTCCAGTTGCTGTCTCGGCGCCTGGAGGCGGCCATTCCAATGAGCTTCCTCAAAAAGCCCGGCAATGGTCACCCCTGCCCCGCGGTCAATCCCGGCAGCAGCCCTGCCAAGCCGGTCAGCGCGGGAAACTGCCGCTGTGTCTGTCACTTCTTCTGCCTCCTGATCCAATGCCAGATCAGCGGCAAGTTTTTTCGACTGCCAGCGGAGCGATACAGAAAGGACATCTGATCCGGTCCATAATTTCATTGCCACGCCCCGCGGCATAGCCTCTTCCTTTTTCGACCCGCGCTTCGCCTTCTTTTTCCCTCTTGCTCCATGGATATCGTATGTAATATCCCATCGCGAATTTCCGAAGTCACAGAAAATCGGGTGCAGCAGGGCATCGGGATGCCTGTAAGCAGGCACTTTAAACCGGCGTTTTTTGGATTCAGCATCAGATGCCAGTACATAATCTATCAGCATTTGCGCATCAGGCGATTTTGCAACATCCCCGTCTTTGTGCCATACACAGAGCGCTTCATCCTGTGCAAGGATTTCAAAGAGCTGAATATCGCCGAATTTGTCAATTTCAGGATCGTCCTGCAACGCTCTTGCCGCCGCAACACGATCTTCCGCTGTAATACAGCTGCTCCTGCCCCAGCTCGCAACCACTTCTTTCCACCCTTCTATTGCTTTACGGCGGATACGGTACCCTTCCCCTTGCGCACCAGATATATCCGAGCGGTTGCTGCAGAAGGTATCCAGCCACTCCTTAACCTTGTCGGGAAGATCGTACACTTTCGCTGCATCCTCCTCACACCGATCCCGTTCCGCTTCGGCAAGTTTGATCCAGCTGTGGGCTACGGAGATCCGTCTTGCGGCATGATCAAGAATCACTGCAAATTCCGAATGGCGGGCAGTACCCCATTTATAATCGGAAGGAAATTCTGATGTGTCAAGGATGGACACAGAGCGGTTGTCGCTGTCCGTCAGATAAGTGAACCCGCACCGTTTCTCCACGTCATTCAGGATCGCATCAGCATAGGGGCGACGTCCTTTTGTTCCTGTGCTCTCTTTGCACTTAACTGTATCCTCTGCCGCTTTTTCATGCAGGGCGGACAAGTGATCCCGGGACACAACAGGCAGGCTGTCCAACTCGCCGAGAAGGTTGCGTGTCGCGCTTTTGTATCCGGGGCCGGAAATCAGTTTGAGAACCCCTTCGAGATTTTGTGATACAGGTGAAAATGCAGCAAGCGCATCAGCGAGATTTTTGATGCCTTCCTTTCCGGATACACCCTCCTGCGCCGTTCCCGCCCATTCGGATATTTTTGAATACACTTCCGCCATGGCATCGAAATTAGCCCCCTTTCCTGTGCCAAACCGGCTGCTGAGCCATTGACCTGCCTTTTGAACAAGATCTTTTGCCTTCTCTTCCCCCGTACCCTCCGAAGAGTCTTCATCCTCCTTTTTCTTTTTCGCTGGTGTCAAATAGGCTTCGCGGCTTCCGAAGAAAGGATCCAGCATATCCCAGATATCTTCTCTTGTGAGGGAGGCGCCAATACGCACTTGCGCATCATCAAAGGCGGCACTTCGGTTTACCCACACGGCGTCGTCGCGGATGGCGGCACTCAGCGAGGCACGGCAGTCACTCATCCACGATTCGGATTCTTCCGCACTTAACCCGCGTCGTTTCAGAATTTCCTTGAGTGCCTGCAGTACCTTTTCATTTCTGGAACCCGCAGGCTCTTCGCCTCCGGCTACAATAAATTTGTCGGGCGCGCCCCGTCTCGACTCAACAGACAGCCAGGAAAGTGCCAGAAGAATACGGCGTTTTTTCCTGAGCTCGTCTGTTATGTCCTTTTTCCCTTTGACCGGTGTGTCTGCCAGTTCATGGGCAATGCCTCCGCGAAGTGTAAGCAGCCAGTCTCCAAAAGCGCGACCGCCGGCATTCACCGCCTCGTGTGTCATCCAGAGCGCATCGCGCCAGGACTGATCTTCGGGGTCAGTTCCCTGAAGGCGGAGGGTGTAGGCACGTTGGGTGGAAAGATCGTCAGCCATGAGAAAACTCCTTTATTGGGTTGAAAGAAGAAAACATGTTCAGAAAAAAATATTTTCGTGAAACAGAAGGAAACGGGCAGTAAAAAACATGTGTGCAACAGAGGCATGGCGACTGTACAGGGGAAGGATATAAGAAAGAAAGGCAGGAACAGCGAAACCATTTCGAATATTCCTCCGGATAAGTCCGGAGATCCGTCTGCTATGTTGTCTGCTGTCGGCACACATGCAGCACCCCTTCTTATAAGACAGGCCGCCACCGAAAAGGCTTCGGTATTTTACATTTCCGGAAGGATAGAGAAATCCCACATTCCGGAATATGATTGTAACACCAGAAGCAAACGGAAAAGCAAATGGCGGCCGAATCTGTTCCGCCGTCATTCCTGCGCAAGCAGGCATCACGCCCCATTTCCCGTCAGAAACAAAACAGCAGATGAAGACTCGTTTGCTTCATCTGCTGTGCAGTGCTGTCTGTCAGAAATGGATCAATCCGTAATGGTCAGCTGCTCCGCTGTGGGAAGTGCGGGGAAGGGAGCATGAGGCTCCAGCTGGTACCAGAAGCTGACAGCGCCCAGATCGTCCTGCAGCGGCAGGTATCTGCCTTCACTCTGCCAGCCGAGGCTCTGCAGGGTTATCTTCAGATCGTTTCTGAAATGAACCGGGTCGGTAATATGCCAGCGATACTGCCCGAAGCGCCTGTATTTTCCGTCTGCATAGGGCACATGATAAAAGCCTGTATAAGGCGAACTGAAGCTGGAATATACTTCTTTGCCGTCTTCGTTGCGTTCGTTGTATCCGTAGGATCCGCAGAAGTAATCTTCTTCACCTGTACCGCAAATGGTGGGGAAATCGGTGTCGCCGTCGATATAAAACTTGATCTCCCCTTCACCCCACCAGCCGGGACTGTTCGCGCCGTGGGTCACATAGGTGCCCACATAATGACCCCGCCCGCGAATACCGTCTACAATGGTGAAGACTTCCTTTTCAGGGAGCGGATTGGTGCGGCGGAACTGGGCATGGAAATAAGGCGTATCACGCTTTACTTTTTCCAGCGTGTAATCGATCTGGTAATAGATGGTCGCTGGTTTCTCGCTGAGATTTTCGATGGTAATGCGGAATCCCTTGCGGAAAGGCATCTGCCAGTAGCAGTTAAAACCGCTGCGGGGATTCACACAGACAGCCAGTGAGGTCAGCTGCGGCTCTTTGCCCATGCCCCATCCTGCCGCGAAAAAGTCGCCCACAGGTACTTCCACCGACGGCTTTTCTTCACCGTCCCAGTAAAAGCGGAAAATCATACACCGGTAATCGCCGACGGGTGTCATCCAGATATGGTTGATCACGCCCGAATCCTTCACTTCACCGAGGGTAAAGGTGGTGCCGGGCTCGATATGGACATAAGGGTTGACCTTCCATCCCTGGCCGAGCTCCCGTGCGGCTTTGGCAGCGGTACCTTCCTCGAGGGTTGCCATACCGCCCTTCCCTTTTTCTCCGGTAAAGTTTTCCGGGCTGATGGAACGGCTTTCCGCATTCTTCAGACGGCACAGATTGTCCAATCCGGGCATCTGCGCCGCCAGAGGAAGAGACACAAGCCCGAGAATAAGCAGTAAAAATAATGTCTTTTTCATAGGTGGCTCCTTTTCGGTTTACAGTCCTGTTTTTCCGGTGAGACGGCAATAGGCTTCCAAATATTTTTCCCGGGTCCGTTCAATGACATCGGCGGGCAGGGGCGGCGGCGGCGAATCCTTGTCCCAGCCGACCGCTTCGAGATGATCACGGACAAACTGTTTGTCATAACTGGGCTGTGCTTTTCCGGGCGCATACTGATCAGCAGGCCAGAAGCGTGAAGAGTCGGGCGTAAGAATTTCATCTGCCAGAACCAGCTCTCCGTCCAGCATACCGAATTCAAACTTTGTGTCGCAGAGGATGATGCCCCGGTCTGCCGCGATCTCTCTTCCCCGTTTATAAATGGCAAGCGCCGTTTCCGATACCTTCCGGTTCAAGTCTTCACCAATGATTTTTCCTGCTTCTTCCGGGCTGATGTTGATGTCGTGCCCGTCGGTGGCTTTGGTTGCAGGCGTATAGATGGGCTCTTCCAGACAGTCCGCTTCCACCAGCCCGGCAGGGAGGGCAATACCGCAGACGGTTCCTTTTTCCCGATATTCCTTGAGTCCGCTTCCGGCGAGGTAGCCGCGAATCACAAACTCCACCGGGAACATCTCACATTTGCGGACGAGCATGCTGCGTCCTTCGAACATAGACGCGCGTTCCTGAAACTCCTTCGGGAAGTCGGCGACATCAGCAGAGATCAGATGGTTTCTACAAAGATCCTTCATCTGCTCAAACCAGAAGAGGGAAATTTGGGTGAGGATTTTTCCCTTGTCGGGAATGCCCACCGGGTTGATCCAGTCGAAAGCGGAGATACGGTCGGTGGCAACCAGAAGCAGCCGGTCGCCCAGGTCGTAGATGTCACGCACCTTCCCCGATTTGTCGGGACCGCGGTCGGAGAGAGACGTTTCGCAAACAGGCGTAGTACTCATGAATCGGATCCTTGCGATAGTGAGGGTTATCAGAAAAAGGTTCCCTGAAGCCAGGGCGCATTGATTTCAAGCAGTTCGTCCAGCAGTTTCGTGCACAGCCCCGCATTGGGCATAAGCGGATGGAGCAGCATGGCTTCGTAGGCGGCATCTCTGTCGCCTTTCACCGCCGCTTCCACCGTAAGGCTTTCATAGGCTTTCACCAGCTGCATGAGCCCGCGGATGGACGGTGCGGGCGCCTGCTGCTGAATCGCTTTTGCGCCGTCCTTTCCGATGATGGCGGACACTTCCACCGCAACATCATCATCAAAGGTGGGAACAGCGCCGTTGTTCCGGCAGCAGACGACCTGCCTGCTCTGCCGGTTATTTTCAATGGCTTCCACCAGATGGAAAGCAGCGGTGGAATAATGCGCTCCGCCACGCTTGCTCAGTTCCTCCGGCTTTTCCGAGAGAGACTCGTCCTGGTATTTGGCGAAGAGAGCATTCTCCACTTCGAGCACTTCCTCACCCCGTGTCTTTGTCTTATGCTGAATGGTACGCAGGGCAGTATCCGTGCTGTAGTAGTACTGCAGATAATAGTTGCAGAACATACCCAGGCGACGGATTGCTTCAATCATGTTGTTGCGTGTATCTTCCTCTTCCCATTCCAGACGGGCATGCTCGATAAATTTTTCGAGGACGGCATCCGTCACGTCCTCGCCTTTATAATAAAAATGGCGTACCCAGGAGAGATGGTTCAGGCCGACATAGTCCATGGTCACTCCGGCAGGGTCGTAGTTCAGATGTTTGGACGCATCCATGATCATGCCGATGGGAACATTACACAGACCTACCGTCCGGATTTTGCTGTGCTTGATCACCGCTTCCGTATTGATGCCGGCAGGATTGGTGAAATTGATGAGAAAGGCATCGGGCGCCACCTCTTCCATGAGATGAGCGATTTCGAGGATGCGCGGAATGGTGCGCAGCGCACAGGCAAACCCGCCGAGCCCTGTTGTCTCCTGCCCGACAATACCGTATTTGAGCCCGAGTTTTTCATCGGCGATACGTGCCGCCATCTGGCCGACTCTAATCTGAGTAATGGCATAGCGCGCCTCTTTCAGCGCCTCTTCCAGCCGGGTAGTCACATGGATGGAACAGGGAACGCCCCGATGGCGGATCATGCGCCGGGCAAAAGCAGCGTTAATCTCGAGCCGCTTTTCATCTGGATCCATCAGCCATACTTCACTGACCGGAATCTGATCGATCCGGGCAAATAAACCGTCGAGCAGCTCGGGTGAATAGGAGCTGCCGCCGCCAATAATTGCTAATTTCATGGAATAATCTTTCTCTCTTTAAAAACAAACGGGGGGTGCCATAGCGCCGGAACGACTGCAGAACCGCCGGAATAAAGATCCCGTCACGGAAACACGCCAGCCCTGCGGGAGATTCCGCTGGCTTCATAATACTTGAGGGAGGATTTAAAGTCAATTTTAAATAGCAGACAGCGGAACCGTGAACTCAATATCGAGACGCATTTTTCCTTATTGGCACACAAGCGGGTCAGGAAAAAGACAGTCACTCAGATTCGCCACGGAAATATGCCTCGGGACACACCCCCCCCTCCGTCATTCCTGCGCAGGCCGCCGTTACGTCCATCCCCGGCGTCATTCCTGCACGCGCCGCCCGTTACGTCCACCCCCGGCGTCATTCCTGCACGCGCCGCCGTCACGTCCATCCCCGGCGTCATTCCTGCACGCGCCGCCGTCACGTCCATCCCCCGGCGTCATTCCTGTACACGCCGC
>MWCY01000077.1 GCA_002070275.1 Candidatus Hydrogenedentes bacterium ADurb.Bin170 | reverse complement strand
CATGTTGAGACGGTAGTCTTGATGTCAAGGAAAGACACATAAGAGGCTCGAAAGCCCTTGAAATAAGGCACTTTTCGGCTTTCGGCAGCTTCGAGCAGGTCGAGTGGTCGAACGCTTCGCGGTAACTTATCCAAGGGCGGCACCAAGGACGACTCCGGTCAAAGGTGTGAATGTTGAGTTGCCGGATTAGATGTCACAGAGTTGAGTTGCCGAGATAGATGTTGGGGTAGTTGAAGCTGTGAGATAGATGACAATGGTGCAAGCAGAGGCTCCTCGCTACTAATTAGGTTCAGTGGCGAGGAGTCTTTTTTGTGATAGGAATAAAAAATTCACATTTATATATTGACAAGTGTGAATGTATGTGTTATACTTGTACCATCTCTCAGGAGGTGAAGAACATGGGCTACAGAGAAGACGTCAAGAAAATAAAAGCGCTGACGGATGAGAACCGTCTGGCGATTATGATAGCTTTGCAGCATGGAGAGAAGTGCGGGTGCGATTTGCTGGAGGAATTGAACATCACGCAGTCCACTTTGTCGCATCATATGAAGATTCTCGCAGACAGCGGCCTCGTTGATTACTACAAAGAAGGCAAATGGATGCATTACTCCATATCTGCAGATGGTGTGCAGTCCTTCCGGGAAATGATAGCCACATACGCAAGGTGCGACTGCGAGGACAATCCGGGAATCAGCTGTGGCTGTAAGAAATAAGACTTTATAAGGCAGTCCTTCGGGATTGCCTATATAAAGATTTAACACTTTGATACTTTTGAATGTATCGAATTAAAGGAGGCACTCATCCTATGAAAGCTATAGGAGATTTTATTCAAAACCAGATCCTCGGCATGAAGTGGCTGGAGTCGCTGATTCACAGTCTGCTGACTGCCATCGGCCTTGATACCACTACCCGCATCGGAGGCAGTATCCAGTTTTTCCTCTACGATGTGATCAAGATAACCGTCCTGCTCTGTGTGCTGATTTTTATCATCAGCTATATCCAGAGTTACTTCCCGCCAGAACGCAGTAAGAAGATCATGGGAAGATTTCATGGTATCGGTGCAAACACGGTCGCGGCTCTGCTGGGTACCGTGACGCCATTCTGTTCCTGCTCGTCCATTCCGATCTTTATTGGATTTACCAGTGCGGGACTTCCACTTGGCGTGACCTTTTCCTTTCTGATCTCATCACCGATGGTTGATCTCGGCAGCCTTGTTCTGCTGATGAGCATCTTCGGCGCGAAGATCGCAATCGTCTATGTAATCGTCGGACTAATTATCGCTGTGGTCGGTGGTACGATCATCGAGAAACTGCATCTGGAAAATGAACTGGAGGATGTGGTGAAGAACGCGCTGAAAGCCGGAAGCGTGGATATAACGGCTCCCGACCTGACACAGAAAGACCGTCTTATTTTTTCCAAAGATCAGGTGGTCGAGACCTTTAAAAAGGTCGTTCCATATATCCTGCTTGGCGTGGGTATCGGTGCGGTGATCCACAACTGGATACCGGAAAGCTGGATCGAGCTGGTTCTCGGCAGCAGGAATCCATTCGGAGTTATCCTTGCCACGCTGATTGGTGTGCCGATGTATGCGGATATCTTCGGCACGATCCCAGTGGCAGAGGCACTACTGGGAAAAGGAGCTCTTCTCGGTACAGTACTGTCTTTCATGATGGCAGTCACTACACTATCATTGCCATCCATGATCATGCTGCGGAAAGCTGTCAAGCCGAAGTTGCTCGGTATTTTTATAGCGGTATGCACGCTGGGAATCATTATCGTCGGATATGGCTTTAATCTTGCACAAAGCCTGTTCATATAAATCAAATAGGAGCGTGGCTCCGGAAAGGAAATCATTATGGCACTGTTTGGAAAGAAAAAAGAAGAAGTCAAAACTGAACCGACCTGCGCCTGCAATGGAAGCACAGAGGTATTCGAGGCGGAGGGCTGCTGCGGAAGCGCAGAGAACACGGTCACAAGCATCAAGGTTCTGGGTGCTGGCTGCAAGAGCTGCCATGAGCAGTATGAGAACGCGAAGAAGGCTGTAGCCGACCTTGGCCTTCCGGTCGAAGTGGAGTATATCACCGACATGGAGAAGGTCACAGCTTATGGCGTGATGAGTATGCCCGCGTTGGTCGTGAACGAGAAGGTCGTATCAATGGGCAAGGTGCTGAAGTCTGCGGAGGTTATCAAGCTGTTTGGCAAGTTGGGTTTCTGATTTTGAGGAGGCGATGAATGTGAACAAAGAGCGTGAGAACAAAACGGAAGGTATCAGCTTTTTCCAGAGATACCTTACCATCTGGGTATTCCTATGCATGGTGGTAGGTGTTCTGATCGGGCGTTTCATTCCTGCTATACCAGCAGCACTTGGCAGGCTGGAAATCGCCGGTATATCCATTCCGATTGCCATCCTCATCTGGGTGATGATCTATCCCATGATGATGAAGGTCGATTTCCAGAGTATCAAGCAGGTCGGGAAGAATCCGAAAGGGCTCTTTGTCACATGGATCGTCAACTGGCTCATCAAGCCCTTTACGATGTACGGAATCGCATACCTGTTCCTGTTCGTAATCTTCAAGGCGTTTATCACACCGGAGCTTGCGACAGAATATTTGGCGGGAGCAGTCCTTCTCGGCGCGGCTCCCTGCACGGCGATGGTCTTTGTGTGGAGTGCGCTGACGAAAGGCAATCCCTCTTATACGGTGGTGCAAGTAGCTACGAATGACCTGATCATCCTGATTGCCTTTGTCCCTATCGTGAAATTCCTGCTGGGCGTTTCCAAGGTGTCTGTTCCATATAGCACGCTCTTTATCAGCATCATCCTGTTTGTGATTATCCCACTTGTCGGAGGAGTGTTGACGAGGGTGAATGTTATCAGAAGCAGAGGACAGGAATATTTTGATGAAGTATTCAGCCATAAATTCGATAACGCTACAACCATCGGTTTGCTTCTAACGCTGGTCATCATCGGTAAAACCGCCTGTTGGAATTGAAGTCTGCCCTGTCCGCCATGCGTATCTGCTCAATGGTCGCTTCATCAACGCCGCACTCACGCAGCAGCTTTTCCTCCGCTTCTTTCCAGATACGCCATTTCCTGTCCTCCCGTCCGTGGTTGTATGCCATTCTTACTTCCTCCAATCAGAATTGATTGAGAGGGCAGAGAAAAGCCCCCTCATCTTCCCAAAGGAAAAAACAAGGGGGCTGAACGCCTTAAATTTTAATTTTCTATTATCTTTCTTAGTTTTATTAGGATTCTGGCTTTGCGTTTGTTTACAACGCTCTGGGTTATGCCCAACCTCGCCCCGACTTCACGCTCGGAAAGTCCGTCAAAAAAGATTGCCTGTATCAGCTCCTGTTCACTATCCGACAGCAAAGGCAGGGCGGCTTTCAGCCTGTCCACCATGACCGCATTGACAACGGTTTCTGCAATGTCCACCGCTTCATCAGTGATAAAGTCCAGAGGATTCCCCTCGCTGTCCGTAAATCCGTCGAGAGATAGCAGTCTATTCTTTGTATCTAATTTTTGCAGATAACGCCACCGTTCCTTGTCACGGTAGAAGTCTGTGTATTGCTCCCTCACGACTTCAAGCAGACAGCCTTGAATGGGGATAAACAGCTTGTCCATATAGGTCTGGTCGGATTCCCTGCAACGGCAGAACTCCGTGTAGGATAATTCCACATAGCCGCCACTTTCTCTGATATATACCTTTCTTGGTGCATATTTCACCATAAATACCTCCCATCTGAATTTTTGAAATGTAAAAAATCCAGATGGAGAGGCGGAGAACGACACCGCATATCAGAAACAGCCCTACGGCACTTTCCAACAAAAATCGACAAAAGAAAAACCGCAAAGGCTCTGTGACCTTTACGGTTATAGGAAATAGTAATTCTATTGTATGGAGATTGTACTTCTACTTTCAAGGTGAGAAGTACCGTTGCACTGGCAGAAATTTTTTTAACTGGTTTCCTGCCGTTCTCTGATATGCTATGTATTGATAAATTTTGCTTCGTATGAGCAGATAGATAACTGCCCGAAAAAAGGACATAAAAAAATCCCTCCAAATTTAAAAACAAATTCAGAGGGTAATTTAGGGTATAACAAAATAACCCACCCGAATATCGTTTTTTTTATTTGGTGAGTTTGTTCTTTCAAATACGAAACAAAAAGAGCCGATGATTCGTGAATTGTTCCACAATTTCATCGGCTCTGCGTCTTAAGCGTCTGGCTCTTTGATGACAGTTATCTTCAAGTTGTCAACTTTAATCAATCTTTCTTGTCTGCATTTTGGACAATAAAGGGGATAATTCTCCAAAACAGTGTCCTTCCTAATTTTATTACGGGTTTTGCTCCCACAAACAGGACACAATATCCATTCGCATTTCATCATAATTAGTCTCTAATCCTTTCAAATCTCATTTTATATGACTTTTGCAAGCTGTTAAGCTAACTTGTGGAACATATGCCGAACCTTATCTATACGGCTATTCGGGCGGCGGGGTTGGCAAATAAATTTACCAATAGCTGGCTGGTATCCTTTTAACTCTGTCAAGCAGACTCCCTGCCCATTTGTGAAATAAGTTAAATCGTTCCTGTATTCTTGAATACATCTAGCAGGGATTTCTCCTTTCAGAATGACCTCGTCATTCTTTATCTGAGTACTTACAATATCTGCACAATACCTTGGAGCATCATGATACGCCCGTGAGAGATATTCCTGCGGTGCATAAATTTCAAAGTGGAGATATGGCTCTAATAGTTCTGTCCCTGCTTTTTTTAAAGCCTGCTCCAATACGATAGGGGAAAGCAGCCGAAAGTCTGCGGGGGTACTTACAGGACTATAATACAATCCATATTCAAAACAGATTTTACAGTCTGTCACTTTCCATCCATACAGCCCCTGCTCGCAGCCATAAAGAACCCCCTCCATAACCGCATTTTGGAACGATTGATTTAAATATCCAAGTGAAACTCTGCTTTCATACTGCACTCCGCTTCCAATAGGGAGCGGCTCTATGGACAACCCGACAGAAGCCCAGAAAGGATTTGGCGGGACTTCTATGTGGATGGTATATTCTGCTTTTCTAAGCGGTCTTTCCATATATATAACAGTAGGCTCTTTTATTTCTGCCTCCACATGATATTTTTCCTCAAGGATGGCACAAATGACTTCCATCTGCACATTCCCCAAAAAAGAAAGTATAATCTCATGCGTTGTAGTATCCACATAATATTTTAAAAGAGGGTCGCCATCTGAAATTTCTGTAAGTGCCCCAAGCAATATTTCCCGCTGTTCAGATTTCTTTACTGCAATCGTTGTTTGGAGCATAGGGAGAGGATTTTCAATAAATTTTCTCTGCGGCAACAGTATTTCGTTCCCCAAAATACTGTTTAGCTGCAAAACATCATTTGGTAAAATTACAATATCACCAGAGCAGGCTGTATCGGATGAATATAATTCACCGTTTGTCGGAACATACATCTCTGTGATTTTTATTTTCTCTTTTTCAGATATTCTAATAACATCCCTCAAATGCAATGTTCCGCTATATATACGCACATAAACAAAACGCCGCCTTTTCTCTGAATATTCAATCTTAAAAACCTGCCCGCATAGTTCAGATTGACCTTCAGGCGTTGATGAATAAAATTTACTGGCAATTACTTCTATAAGCTGCCGAATCCCCAGATTGTTTTTAGCGCTTCCGTGATAAACGGGAAATAACGTTCCGTTTTGGAATCTCCTGTTTTCTTCCTGTTCCAGTTCTGACATTTTAAACGGTTTCCCTGACATATATTTCTCTAATAGTTCATCGTTTCCCATAATTACCGCATCCCACTGTTCCATATCGTCATTGTCCGTTACATTTATATGGGGATGCTGCCCAACCTTTTGCTTCACTATAATTTCCGAAGAAAGCTTTGCTTTCATTTCCCGATATACCATTGGCAAATCAATCCCCTCTTGGTCAATTTTATTGATGAAAAAAATTGTCGGAATCTTCATTATCTGTAGTGCATGAAACAGTATACGGGTCTGTGCCTGTATGCCATCCTTTGCAGAAACTAATAATACTGCTCCGTCTAATACGGATAAAGAACGGTATACTTCCGCCAAAAAATCCATATGGCCTGGCGTATCTATAATGTTGACTTTTACATCCTCCCACTGAAAAGATGTCACTGCTGTCTGGATAGTGATTCCCCTTTGACGCTCCAAATTCATTGTATCTGTCCTTGTTGTGCCTTCATCTACGCTCCCTAGTTCTGCAATTGCACCACTGGTATACAATAAACTTTCCGTTAATGTTGTCTTTCCTGCGTCAACGTGAGCCAGAATGCCTAAGTTAATTATTTTCATGTGATTTTCCTCCTATCAACACCCAAAAAAGGGCATAAAAATACCCAGTGATAAATACTCCTATCACTGGGTAAATAACTCCAATAGCCCCAAAACACTTATATGTTTTCGGGCATATAAAATTACATGATAAAAGTATTCTTAAACTGGGTACAAAAAACTAAGCCCCATATTAAAAGTGAAACGGGACTGCTACTTTTTGTTCCCACTATCAAATTGACAGTTTATTTAAGAATACCTTGCCGCATATTTATTAACTCCTTGTATAATACTGAATCTAATTATATTCCTTAACCCTTTATTTGTCAAGCTGACAAACTAAAGCAGAAAAAGCGGCAGGATTTCCCCCTGCCACTAATCATCTGTTTATGCAAAAATAATTTCCTTTTCCACAATCTCCCTCGCACAAGCCCTTATGTTATTGAGGCATCCTGTCCATTCTAAGGCGTTTTCTGCCTTTAGCTGTTCCGTTATGCCCTGTGCCTGTTTCATACCCTCTATGAGCCTTTCAAAGCGTTCCTGTGCCTGTCTGTTGATGTCGGCAAGGTAGGCGTTTAGCCTGCCGCTTGTAAGAAGATTGGTGTATGTAACTTTACGGTACTGTTTTAGATAATCTAAATGCCGTTGCCCCCAGATGCCTATTGCCTGTTCTTCTTCGGCGGGTACAGTTAAGCACGGTATCAAATAATCCCCTTGCCTTTCGTATTTGCCGCCCAGTTCCTCAAATAATGATTTTGCCATTGTCTGTTACCTCCACATTCTTTTTTATTTTGAATGTCCGCAAAATCCGTCCTACATCTTTGCGTCACAGGCAGAGGTTATTGTGTCGAATCCGCTTCACATTGTGCTGATTGCTGTTCCGCTGATCTTGCAGACCTTCCTGATCTTCTTTGTCGCTTACGGAGCCTGCAACCTGCTGAAGTTGCCGCACGATATCGCTGCACCAGCCGGGATGATCGGAGCATCGAACTTCTTTGAACTGGCAGTAGCTGTTGCTATTGCTTTGTTTGGTACAACAAGCCCGGCAGCACTTGCTACCACGGTTGGTGTGCTGACGGAGGTGCCGGTTATGCTTACGCTGGTTAAAATCGCAAACAAAGGCAGGATATAAAGACCAAGGCTCCTCACTACTGATTAGGTTCAGTGGCGAGGAGCCTTTTTACGCTTCGATTTCGATTGTGAGGCCGGACTTAAATTCCACAGTGAAGCGGTCGGTGAAGACGTTGATCCTCTCGATGAGCTTTCTGACCAGAGCCTCATCAAACTCTGTGATGTCGGTTTTCTTCCCGGCGATGAAGTCCTGCAGCTCCTTGATCCGGTTCATGGTTTCTTCCCGGTTGTGGCTGTCGACCTTGGACTTCTCTTTCTGGTCGCGGAGCCGGAAAATCTCATCTGCGATGGCGTCGTAGTCCTGTTTGTTGTTGGCCTTCTTGATGAGCTCCTTTTGCAGTTCCGATAGTCTTTCCTGAATGCCGTCCGGCGAGAGTGTATCAGCGCTGATCACGGCCTTGGCGATGTTTGCCTGCAGTTGCTTCAAAAAGACTTTACGCTCGGTCAGAATCTTGTTGATGGCTTTGAGCGTCACTTCCTGAAGCAGAAGCTCGTTGACCGTCCGGTTTTCGCAGGGTACTTCTGCATGGGTGATCTCCAAGCGGCTAATGCAGCGCCAGACGATGGACTTGCAGCCGTGGTTGTTCCAGTGGACGCGTCGGTAAAGCTCGCCGCACTCGCCGCAGAAAACGATCTGGGCAAAGCAGTGATTGCAGGAGAAGCTACGTTTTTTCCCGGAAGGGCTGGTGTGAACGACTCGCCTGCGCACAAGCTCGGCCTGCACCTGCATGAACAGCTCCTTCGGAATGATCGCCTCGTGGTCGTCCTCGACATAGTATTGCGGGACAGTGCCGTTGTTCTTGATGCGCTTCTTCGTCAGGAAGTCCGTAGTGTAGGTTTTCTGCAGAAGAGCGTCGCCCATGTACTTCTCGTTTCGGAGAATCTTGTTGATGGTGCTGGTATGCCACTTCGTTTTACCTGCGCCGGTGAGAATGCCGTCAGCCATGAGACCGGCGGCAATCTTGTCCATGCTGGAGCCTTCGAGGTACTCTCGATAGATGCGTTTTACGATTTCAGCCTGCTCCGGATCGATGACGAGGTTACCGTTCTCGTCTTTGGTGTAGCCGAGGAAGCGATTGTGGTTGACCTGAACCTTTCCCTGCTGGTAGCGGTATTGCAGGCCGAGTTTGATGTTCTGGCTCATGGATTGGCTTTCCTGCTGGGCAAGGCTCGCCATAATCGTTAGGAGCACCTCGCCCTTGGAGTCCAGCGTGTTGATGGCCTCCTTTTCAAAATAAACCGGGATGTTCTTGTCCTTCAGCTGCCGGATGTATTGCAGGCAGTCGAGGGTGTTTCTGGCAAACCGGCTGATGGACTTGGTGATGATCATATCGATATTTCCGGCCATGCACTCTTCAATCATGCGGTTGAATTCGTCACGCTTTTTGGTGTTGGTACCGGAGATGCCATCGTCCGCGAATATGCCCGCCAGCTCCCATTCCGGATTTTTCTGAATGTACTCCGTGTAGTGTGTGACCTGCGCCTCGTAGCTGGTTTCCTGTTCCTCGGAATCCGTGCTGACACGGCAGTAGGCCGCCACCCGGAGCTTTTTCTGCTCGGATTGTTTTACCGTGTTCCCGACCTGCCTTCTGGCCGGGATGACCATTACATTTCCCATTAGATTGCCTCGCTTTCAATGAGGCTGTAGAGGTATTCTGCCTGCAGCCTCGGATCTTCATAGTGTTGTTCTGCCTCCGCAAAGCGGAAGTAGGTCGGCACCTTCTCAGGCTTTGCTTCCTTTACCCGGTTCAGCCTGCCGAGCTTCCCAGCACGTTCCAGCCGGATTGCTTCTGCCTTATCGAAGGTCTCCTGATCGATGATGGCCGGGTAGAAATCGTCGCCGAGGTAATGCCGGTTTTGCATCAGGCGCTTTGCCGAGCTGTGGTAGGTCTCAATTCCGGCCTCAATTGCGGCCTTGGACTGTGCCATCCCGGCGAAGTAATTTTCATAGAGCTTCCTGATCTTAGTGGCTTCTTCCTCGTGAATCACAGCGCAGCCATTTTCGATTCGGTAGCCGTATGGTGTGTGTCCCATGCTCTCACTTCCTTTCCCTGAGCGTCAGGCCGCATTTGAGCTCGAAGCGGATGTCGCTTCTGGAATGAACGATGATACGATTTACGAATCTATCGAAAAGGTTGTCATCGAACTCATGCAGCATGGCACTTTTTTCTGCAAAATGTATCAGCGCCGTGGTCTCCGTAACCTTTGTCACATCACCAGAGACTGCATTCTTTAATGCATCGATCTCATCCCGGAAGGTGTCCGCCTGCGAAAGGAGCTCGTTCGTCTCCTGACTGTAGAGCACCGGGTCGATGATGCCCTGCGTCATAAGTTTGGTGAGCGTTTCCCGCTTTTCGGTGTTCTGCGCCAGCAGGGTCTGAATCTGCTGAATCCTGCGGAGTGAATCATCCGTTGACACATTCTTTATTGCCTCCAAGTAGGGCTTCAGAATCAACCGGTGTGAGAAAATCAGCTTGTTCATCATTGTGATGAAGGCCAGCTTCAGCGCTTCATTTTTCACAAAGAGCATGTGACACTTGTTCTTGTCCTCAATGTGGGTGTTGCAGCACCACGCCGCGTATTTGTACCCGGTGCAGCTGTGAATCCGGCGCTTGAAGGTGTCGCCGCATTCTCCACAGATGATTTTGCCGGAGAAAACGTAGCGATTCTGGTATTTCTCGGTACCCTTGATAACACCTTTTTCGGAAGCCCGCTGCTTCACAAAAGCCTGTGCCGCCTCAAAATCCTCCCGGCTGATGATTGGCTCGTGATGATCCTTGACCATGTACTGCGGCTGCTCACCGTGATTGTTGTGTCGGACAAATTGTGAATCTGAGTAGGTTTTCTGGAAAAGACAGTCACCGACGTACTTCTCATTTGAGAGCATCCCGCGAATGGTGGTAGCCGTCCAACGGCCTCCTCGCTTGGAGGGTACGCCGCGCCGGTTCAGGTCGTCCGCAATATCACGGGTTCCTTTGCCGGAGAGTAGAGCCGCGAAGATTTCCTTAACCACAGCAGCCTGCTCCGGGTTGATGACCATCTGCTCGCCGTCCCAGTCGTAACCGTAGGGCGGGTAGCTGCACTTGAAGGTTCCGTTCTCGAAGCGTTTCTGGATTGACCATTTGCTGTTTTCCGAAATGGACACCGACTCGCCTTCTGCCATGCTGGAGAGGATCGCCAGAAAAAGCTCGCTCTCCATTGAACCGGTATTGATGTTCTCCTTCTCGAAGAAAATGGGAATGTGCAGGGCGAGCAGCTTTCTGACCAGCTCCAAGCAGTCTGTCGTATTCCTGCTGAAGCGGCTGATGGACTTTGTGATAATGAAGTCCACCTTACCGGCCTTGCAATCGTCGATGAGCCTTAAGAGCTCTGGACGCTTATCCTTCTTGGTACCAGTGATACCTTCGTCGTAATAGAGGCCTGCAAACTCCCAGTCATCACGGGAAGTGATGTAATTCTCATAGTGGGTTTTCTGTGCCTCAAGGCTTTCAAGCTGTGCATCGGAATCTGTAGAGACGCGGCAGTAGGCGGCTACCTTGATCTTCTTGAGCTTCACTTTTGCGCTCGTCGCTTGCTCGATTTTCGTTACTTTTCTCAAGGGAACTCCTCCTTTCCGTACGTCTATACATCACTCTAAAACGGCTACATATCAAGTTATTTCTGGCATTATTTCCGCGAACAAGGGAGAGAAAGTTTCCCGATTGATGGCGGTTAATTTGTTGAATTCAGCCACAGAAATCAGGCCGTCATCGAGCATCGTCTGAGCGATGATCTGAGCCTGCCGATAGTCAAGATCGCCCTTGATCCGCTCGTCTGTGAAATATCCAGATTGAACATTCGTGTTTTCGTTTGGCATAACATATCCACCTCCAGTTTCCACTGGAGATTGGTGGGCGTTTTGAGCGGAGGATTTTTCACAGAAACGAAAAAAAGCCTGCGGGCATTCCGAAGAACACTCGCAGGCATAGAGAATTGGTATTCGGTTATTTCACTCTGATCTTCCAGCCGGTCAGGATAAGATTGACGTTCTTGATGAGCGTCGGATTGAGCTTCTGGATCGCAGAGACGCTGGTGTCGTACTTCCGTGCGATGGCAGAAAGCGTGTCGCCGCTTTTGACTGTGTAGTAGACAGGCGCTGCTTCCTGTTTCTTCACCAGCTCATTTACCTTGGCCTGCACGGCGGAGTAGTCATATCCGGCAGCGGTCAGGCGCTCTTTACGGTCGGTGCCGTTTCCCCATTTGCCGTCCAGCACTTCTTTGGCAAGCTCGTCCACGGTCTTTGCAGGAGTGGCCGGAGTAGGAGTGGCAGAGTCGCTGTATTTTGGCACACCATAACCACGGATGTATTTGCCATTTACCTGCAGCGTGCGCCTGCCGACCGCGTTGCTCTTGTTACCCTCAATGACCGTGATGGTGCTGCCGGAGACAGCTTCTACGATACCGACGTGATCCGGCCAGCCGGTATTGTCACCGGAACCGGAGTCCTGCCAGTCGTAGAAGATCACATCACCGGGAGCAGGAACATAGGCGTCATTCTCAATCCACTCGCCGAGCTTCTGGAAAAGCTGGATCATCTGACCGCAGCCGCACTCGGTCGGGAGGATATCCGTCACGCCGCACTTGATGGC
>MWCY01000076.1 GCA_002070275.1 Candidatus Hydrogenedentes bacterium ADurb.Bin170 | reverse complement strand
TCCATGGTCCACGTGGCCAATCGTTCCCACATTCACATGCGGCTTGGTACGCGAAAATTTTTCCTTCGCCATAACGGCTCTCTCCTTAGTGCGGCGCTAAGGGCGCTCGCAGTTCTGCCTTCACCGGGATTTCAGACGTTAAACCGGAACTAAGGCCGACATCATGTATTTTCCTGATCCGGCAGGGGCGCTTTAAAAGCGATATCCGCTGCCCATCTTTTCCATAACTTCGTTGGCGATTGACCGTGGCACCGCCTCATATTGGGCGAATTCCATGCTGTAGGTTGCGCGCCCCTGCGTTTTGGAACGCAGGTCATTGGCATACCCGAACATCTCCGCCAAAGGTACCATGGCATGAATCAACTGGGTTGATCCGTCGTTTTCCATGCCAATGAGACGTCCCCGTCTCCGGTCAAAATCGCCTATAACATCGCCTGTATAATCTCCAGGCGTATTTACTTCTATCTTCATAATTGGCTCAAGAAGAACGGGCTGTGCTTTGGGCGCCGCTTCTTTCACCGCCATGGAGCCTGCAATCTGAAAGGCCATGTCGGAGGAATCTACTTCATGGTAGGATCCGAAAGTAAGTGTTACTTTCACATCCACCATGGCGTAGCCCGTCACAATTCCGCTTTCAGCAGCCTGCCGGCATCCTTTTTCTATGGCCGGGATATATTCTTTGGGAATGACACCGCCAACTGTTTTGTCTTCAAATACAAAACCGCTGCCTGTTTCTCCCTTTTCCAGCGTAAGCACCACATGAGCAAACTGTCCACGGCCGCCTGTCTGCCGGACAAAGCGTTTTTCCACTTCTGCCGATCCGGCCAGGGTTTCCCGATAAGCAACCATCGGTTTGCCGACGTTACCCTGGACACCGAATTCCCGGCGCATGCGATCGGTGATAATCTCCAGATGAAGCTCACCCATGCCGGCAATAATGGTTTGCCCTGTTTCTTCGTTAACACGCACCTGAAAGGTAGGATCCTCGTCGGAAAGTTTGCTGAGCGCTTTGGAAAGTTTTTCCTGCTCGGCTTTACTTTTTGCTTCAATTGCCACATGCACTACCGGCTCAGGGAAATCAACAGACATAAGCGCAATGGTTTTTCGCGCATCACAAAGCGTATCACCTGTTGTTGTATCCTTGCAGCCTACGATAGCAGCAATATCTCCGGCGAAGATTTCTTCCAGTTCCGTCCGTTCATCCGCATGCATCTGCAGAAAACGCCCCATCCGTTCTTTCCGTTCAGTACGGGCATTAAGCATCTGCTGTCCGGCTTTCGCTTTACCGCTGTAGACCCGAACAAAAGTGAGTCTTCCCACGTGTTGATCTGTCAATATTTTGAAAGCCAGTGCGGAAAAAGGCTCTTCATCATCGGGCTTGCGTGTGACAACCCGTCCGGGCTGCCGCGGCTTTGTTCCTTCATATTCCCCCATATCCAGCGGGGAAGGAAGGTAGTCGACGATGGCGTCAAGAAGAAGTCTTGTGCCTTTATTGCGTAGGGCGGTTCCTGTAAAGACCGGCGTAAGTTTTGATGCCAGTGTGCAACGCCTGATGGCTGCTTTGATTTCCGCCTTCGTGATACCCTGCTCATCTTCCAGAAAGGATTCCATCAGCTGATCATCTTCCGAAGCAATGGCCTCGATCATCTCGCGCCGCCTGATTTCAGCTTCAACGAGAAGATCTGCCGGGACTTCTGAAATGATCTGATCTGCATCCGGATTCTCACAATTCCAGGAGATCATTCTCATTTCAACGAGGTCGATGACGGCGCGAAATTTTTCTTCGGCACCGACGGGCATCTGGAGAGGAAGAGGGTGGGCATCAAGACGGGCAGTCATCGTGGAGACTGCGCGATAAAAGTCCGCACCCACACGATCCATTTTGTTAATGAATGCGATGCGCGGCACGCGATATCGCTGCGCCTGTCTCCAGACTGTTTCGGATTGGGATTGCACTCCCGCCACAGCACAAAAGACCGCCACTGCTCCATCAAGTACACGGAGACAACGCTCCACCTCTGCGGTGAAATCAATATGACCCGGAGTGTCAATGATATTAATGTGGTGATTTTTCCACTCACAGGCTGTGGCGGCAGAAGTGATGGTTATACCGCGCTCCCGCTCCTGCTCCATGTAATCCATGGTAGCGGCACCGTCATGGACTTCGCCCATGCGGCGCAAACGGCCGGAGTAGTACAAGAGCCGTTCCGTAACGGTAGTCTTGCCGGCGTCAATATGGGCCATAATGCCGATATTCCGGATCTTGTCTATACTTGATTTACGTGGCACCTGATACTCTCCTGTGCAGATCTTCTGCCTACAAAGAAACTTTAGCGCCGCATAGATAAAGGATTTTTTACTTCCTTTCAGACAAGGCTCCTGTTCATCAGAACTTAGGACCCTACGCTCTGCCTGATTCAACTGTCAGAATCTACGACAGAGGCGGCGCGCTCATCGCTTCCGACGCAGCGCGTCACTCTCCATTGTATGTGATAATCAATTCCTTCATGGATAAATCCACATCGAACCGCTCTTTAGAAGCGGAAGTGCGCAAAGGCCTTGTTGGCTTCCGCCATCCGATGGGTATCTTCTTTACGTTTAATTGTCGATCCCTGCTTGGTATAGCAATCCAGCAGTTCGCCTGCCAGGCGCTCTTTCATTGTCTTCTCGCCGCGCTTGCGGGAAAATTCAATGATCCAGCGGAAAGCAATGGCGGTTCTCGTCGCCGGTGCGATTTCGACAGGCACCTGATAGGTGGCACCGCCGACACGACGGGATTTAACATGCAGCAGGGGCTTGGCATTTTCAAGAGCCGCTTCAAAAACGCTCAGGGGATCCTGATCAGTCACTTTTCCTTTAAGAATATCAAAGGCCCCGTAGACGATGCTTTCGGCAACGCTTTTCTTGCCGTTTTTCATGACAGCGTTAACAAATTTTGCTACTGTAACACTGCCGCATTTAGGATCGGGCTGAGGAGTCCGTTTGATAACTTCACGACGTCTGACCATGATTTCAACATGCCTTTATCTTTAGCCGCCCTAAAGCGACACGGTTGCTTCAGATTACTTTTTGGGACGTTTCACACCGTATTTGGAACGGCTGACCCAACGTCCTTTATGTACCTTTTTCCCGCCTTCGTCTTTCACGCTTGCCGTACCGCCCAGATCACCGGTCGCATCCAGCACACCGCGGATCAGGTGGTAACGCACACCGGGGAGATCTTTTACACGACCGCCACGAATCATGACCTGCGAGTGTTCCTGAAGATTGTGTCCCACACCGGGAATGTATGCCGTTACCTCAAGGCCATTTTTCAGCCGAACACGGGCAATTTTCCGCATAGCTGAATTCGGCTTCTTGGGCGTAAGGGTTGCAACACGGGTGCATGTACCGGACGCTTGAGGGCAGCCCTTCAGCGCCGGGGACTTTGTCTTCCTCACGATTTTTTTGCGGCAATTACGTACCAATTGATTGATCGTCGGCAAAACACTATCTCCAAACACAGTTTTTTCGGGACGTTTTTTCTGGAAAAAACCTGCGCAAAAACACCCGCTATGCAGACGCACAGGTCGAGGGATTACGTACAAGGAAACCTATTATAACAAAACTGAAAGTGCCAGTCAAGCAATATGCATATCTTTTTTCTGCATCAGGATTTTCCCCCGGAGCAGACGCAAAAAACGCAGGCACTTGGTAAGTATAACCCATTTGCGCACTGAAAAGCCACTTTCAACCCTCTTCTCAATCAGCAGCGGATTTTACCAGCACAGCGTAAAACAAGTTTTGCGAAAATACTGTTCATATCCAAGAGGTTTAGCGGGCTGGCTCATGCTGCGCAGGTTCCTGGAAAAGGGCTCCTTCCTGGGCTTTAAAAAAAGAAGCAATGACTTCCTGCGCATCCGGGCTTTTTAAAGTGGACATGTGATCCGTGCCCGGAATTATCTCCATTCTGATGGAAGGCAGGGCATCAGCCAGCTTCTGGGTGAAAACACGAAAGGGATCCCGTTCTCCAATAACGGCGAGGCCGGGTAATTCAATTCCGGTTAAGTCCTCTTCTGATACCGCAAGAGCGGGCATGCTGCGCAAGACAGCCGCTATTGCCTGTTCATCGTTTATCATGCGCAGCCCCAGGCTCATCATTGTCCGTTTCTGTTTTGATACTTTTCCGCCAATGGGCGTGAGATAATCTGACAGAGCGCCGTAACCCTTTCCTGCCTCAATTTCTGAAGCCAGTTCAAAAGCGAAAGAAAGTTCTTTCTCACTGTCCGGCGTCCACCCCGCCCCGCAAGGCGCATAAGAAACAAAACGCTCCGGATAAAGACTGACAAGTTTCAGCACCACAAATCCACCCAGAGAATATCCCAGCACCTGCGCCTTGTCAATGTGCAGATGATCCATCAGCCGAATAATATCTTTGCACATTTCAACCCCGTAAGCCTCCACGTCGTGCGGCTTGTCACTGCGTCCGTGTCCGCGCAAGTCGGGCAGGATCAGGTGAAACTCTTTGGCAAGCCGCCCGGTGACACCACGGGCCTGAAAATTGATGTCACTGTTAACACCCAGTCCGTGCACAAGAATCAGCGGACTTCCGTTCCCCTCTTCGCGATAATGAATCCGCACACCATCGGAGTCAAAATAGGCGCCTCCTGCAGACGGCATTGTATAAAGATAAAGGAAACGCCCCCAGCCCTGGCCGACTGCAAAGAGGCAGATGATCAGCAGCAGTCCTGCACAAATGACAATTGTTTTTTTCTTCATCGTCTCACCCTTTTCGCTTTCGCTGACCGAAGGATCTGAGAAAACATGCACAGGGCAAGTGTAGCAGGATTTAAAAGGATCAATCATTTTTAAACCCCGCCCGAAGTTTGTTCATCGCATGCAAACATGCTATCCTCAAAATACTGATGTCGGTGCCTGAATTACGACCTGCAGGCAGCAGAAAACAAACCTGTTTAACGGGACGCTGATCCATGGAGAAAAGAACATGCCAAATTTATTGAATCGCCGCAGCTTCATCCAGCAGAGCTCTGTTATAGTGTCGGGTGCTTTGCTCTCCACCGCGAAAGCGGCACCTTCTGAACGCATCCGCCTCGGGCTTATCGGAACAGCCAACCGCGGCGGACAACTGTTTGATGCAGTCGCTCCGCACAGCGACGCGGAGATTACGGCTTTCTGCGATGTCCATGGCAGTGCTCTTCAAAAGTGGAGAGAGGCATATCCCGATGCCATTTTCGAAAGTGATTACCGCCGTCTTCTTGATAGAGACGATATTGACGCAGTCATTGTTGCGACCCCTGATCACTGGCATGCCCTTCAGACTATCCATGCATGTCAGGCAGGAAAAGACGTGTACTGCGAAAAGCCTCTTTCCCTGAAGCTGCATGAAGGCCGCCTGATGCTGGACACAGCCCGCCAGCACAATCGTGTTGTCCAGGTAGGGCTGCAGCGACGCGCTTCCACCATGTACCAGCAGCTGGCTGAAGATCTGCACAATGGGCTCATTGGAAAAATCACGTCGGCGCACTGCTATCGTGTCACCAACATGACACCGAACGGTATAGGCAAAATGGCGCCCTCCGACCCTCCGGCGGATCTTGACTGGGATGCCTGGCTCGGACCCCGGCCGATGCGCCCCTATCAGGCAAATATTGCGCCTTATAAATTCCGGTGGTGGAAAGAGTATTCTTCTCAGGTGGCGAACTGGGGGCTCCATTTCATCGATGTGCTGCGGTGGCTAATGAACGAGGAGGCGCCCCGTGCTGTTATGGCGCTGGGCGGACATTATGCTGTTGACGATGACCGCACCATCCCGGACACCTCGGTCATCACCTATGAAATGCCTGGCGGTGCTCTGATCGTTTATGAAGAATATGAGGCCAACGGCACCCGCCCCTTCCCCATCACTTCCGATATTATGATTCGCGGCACCAAAGGGACTTTATTCGCCTCAGACAGAGCCTACGAGATTGTTCCTGAAAAAGGCGGGCAGTTTCAGGATAACGAGGCGCGCATGGAAGGGATCAAGAAAAAAGCGGAGGACGGAAGCCACCCTGCAGCGTTGATGCGTAATTTCCTCGACTGCATTAAAAGCCGCCAGCGCCCCATCATGGATATTGAGGAAGGGCATCGCTCATCTATCTTCGCCCATCTCGCCAATATCGCACTGGAAACACGCTCCATGATTGAGTGGGACAGCGCTGCTGAGCGCATCACAAACTGCCCGCAGGCAAATGACCTGCTCATGTACGAATATCGTGCCCCCTGGACACTGGGCTGATCGGATCGGACGCTTAAAAAACCGTCTTTTATTCGTCTTCGGCAATTTCATTCTGGATCATTTGATCCAGTGTTTGCCTGCGCCGGATAAGGGTCGCTTTCCCCGACGCATTAATAAGCACTTCAGCCGCTTCCGGAAAGCTGTTATAGTTTTTGGCAGGCATACCGGAACAATAGGCACCGGCACCGCCCACAAAAAGCAAATCGCCTATTTCCGGCCGAACGAAAGAACGGGGCAGCAGCCCTTCCGGATTGCCCGGCTCCGGCGTCAGAATATCTCCGCTTTCGCAGCAATGCCCGACTACCAGATAGTCCGCTTTTTCCTTCGCTCTTTCAGTGCTGGGCATGAGGGTGATGGGATGCTGCGCACCATAAAGAGAGGGCCGGAGAATTTCTGTCATACCGCCATCCGTTTTAATAAACCTGTACCCTCCGTCGCCTGTATCAACAATATCAATGACCGATACAAGAAGCGCACCGCCATGGGCGACGAGAAAGGTGCCCGGTTCGATTTCCAGATGCAGCCGCCTGCCCTGTTCCTGAGCGAACTGCTGAAAAGCGGGCAGGAGGTGTTTTCCGATTTCCTGAAGGTCTGCCCCTTTTTCGCTCTCCACACGGGCGACCTTAAAACCGCCGCCCAAACTTAAACGCTGCACATCTGGAAGCTTCGCTGCAATACGCAAAGCAAGGCGTGCGCAGTTCATCCATACCTCGGGATCAGCTCCGGAACCAAAATGCGTGTGCATCATGGTTATTTTTACGTTGTGCTTCCGGGCAATGGCAAGCGCACGGTCGGTATGCTCATGCCAGATGCCGAAGCTGGAGGAAGGACCGCCGACATTGGTACGGTTGCTGTGCCCTGAACCCAGCCCGGGATTGATGCGGATGGACACTTCTCTTCCGGGAAATAACTGCCCGAAAATTTCCAGCTGGTGCAGTGAACAGGCATTGTAAAGGCAGCCGCTGTTCACAAGTTCCTTTAAATTTGACGGTATTTCCTGAGCAGTCAGCATAATGTTGGCTGATGGAATCCCGGCTTTCCAGGCACGTTCCACCTCAAATCCGCTGCTGGCATCTATATGCAGACCTTTACGATGAAAAAGCCGGAGGATTGCCGCAGAGGGAAGCGCTTTCATGGCATAACGCCCAGTCAGACCAAAGGCATTGGGGAAAGAGAGCACCTGATCTGCCTGAGCACTCAGCGTTTTTTCATCATAGATATATAATGGGGTGCCGTATTGCGCACGCAAGGTAAATGCCTGTTCAGGGGACAAGAAAACAGGGGAAGTCATGAAGGTACTCCTATATATTTTTTTGGGCTGCTGTCAGGCGGCGTTATTCTCACACAGATTCTTTCATTCGCCACGCTGCGAATAGGTTCATCCCACCCGGTGTGAACCCGATTAAGGGTAGCACTTTCTTTTACCGCATTGCACACAGCCCCGGAGCAGTCATTCCCGGCAGAAGAACCGAAATTGATTACTGAGGCATGCGCAGGTAAGCCAGTACGGCGATAATCAGACCGCCGGCAACAATACCCCAGATAAACCGTTTCCCGCCTTTGCTTTCGGCTGTACGCAGTCCGAGAGACGCCCAGCCGGCACCGCCCAGAGCTAAAAGAATGGCTATACGCGAAATCCAGGGTTGATAAGAAACAAATCCGCTTTTCATTATAAGAGTCAGAAGCAGAAGACAGGAAAAGAAAATACAAAAAAGTGCCTCCGCCCAGACAGGCCGATGTTTAGGCGAGGAACCTGTCAACGCTTCCATACGAATTTCCGGCTTGGGAGAGGTGCGTTCAGCACGCCCCTGCTCCTGAAAAAGAGGCGTCTCTTCCGATTCCGCCGGTGTACGATGCTCCTCTTCAGAGGGAACGGAAAAAGGATGGTCACCCAGTTCCGCCCTGAGGCTTTCAAAACTTAAAGAAGACTCCGGATTGGGTTGTTCAGGCTTAGTCACTGTCTGTCACGCTTTCCTTGTTTATGGGCGTTTTACTTTTTTTGCCGAAATAAAAACGCAAATCCCGTAGAATCTGCAGGGCATTTGCCGGTACTGTTTCCGGGCGCAAACGCAAACTGAGTTCTGTATTGGTTGTGTCCCAGCATGCCGACTTGCAATGATGCACCCGCTTACGTGCTTCATGAAATACGGGATCGTGCCATATTTCATTTAAAGGCCGATCTTTTACCGATAGTCCTGTATCATGGTCACAGCAGGGCATCACTTCGCCATAGGGGCTGATTGCGCACACCGCATAGCCGGCATAACAGCGAAAGGATTGTTTCCCCTGATAAAACAGCGGGATTCCTTTAAAAAATCCGTCGGAAGTAGTAGCAATCCCCTGAGCGGCGCAGGCTTTTCTCGTGCGCTGAAGCTCTGCTTCGAGCAGGGGTAGTTCTTCCGCTTTAAAAAACAATCCGTCAAAATCCTGTTGACTTTTATAGCGATGCAGCAGATTGGTGTGCAACGGTGCAAACTTTAATTTAACGATACCTTCGGCTTTGGCAAAAGATACCATTTCCTGCATTCTCAGATAATTGTGCGGTGCAATCAGGAAGTTAATCCCCAAAAAAACTTCGGGCGCCCGTTCACGCACAAGCCGGATGGCGCGTACTGCTGCCTCAAAACTCTTTTTTCCCCGCAAAAAATCATGGGTCTCAGCGTCCGGTCCGTCCACTGAAATGGAGATCATGGACACACCGGCGTCCCGGAGCGCATCCACTTTTTCTTCTGTGAAAAGAAATCCATTTGAACATAAGTGGACATGAATGCCTTTAGACACGGCAAAAGAAATGATTTCACAGAGATCCTGGCGAATCATCGCTTCTCCGCCGCTGATGGACATCATAAATGTGCCCAGATGATCTGCAGCGGCGGCAATTACAGAGCGCCACTCATCAGAGGAAAGTTCATTTTTATACGCTTCCCCCTGATCCCGTTCGCAGACACCGCACATACGGCAGCGCAAATTGCAGCGGTCTGTAAGGAACAGAAGCAGTACGGGCAGACAGCGGGGCGGTCGTCCCAGATAACGTCCAAGGACAACAGAGGCCATACAGAGCACCTTTCCCAAAGTCAGTCCGAACATGGGAATGAGGCCTTCTTCTTACTGTTAAAACTCAATAGCGTATGGAACGCAGCGGAATCGCAGCCATTCAGCGACTCTGCCTTATACGTTGTCTTTATTCCGCTGCACTTTCATTGTTCGAAGTTGACAGCACTTCTGTTGAAACACTTTCTTCGGGGGAGGGCATTCCGGCATCCGCAGATTCCGCGGGCTTCAGCTCCGGATGCTTTTCAAGCAGCGTATTCATGGCTGTTTCAGCATTACGCCCTGAAGAGGAGTCCGGGAAGAGATCGCGCTGATGCTGATAAGCGGCAACTGCTTCGGCGGGGCGGTCCAGTTTTTCCAGAAGAGCGCCTTTAGCCAAAAATGCACGACGGGAAACAAAAGCAGACGGCCATTCCTGTGTCAGGCGGTCGTAGGCATCAAGCGCCTCCTGCAATTTTCCTTCCTCGTTCAAAGCGAAAGCAAGTCCATCCAGAGCAGAGGGTGCAAACTCGCTTTTTCCGTGGTCTTTGAGAACAGCGTTAAAGGCTTCCTTTGCAGCACTGAAGTCGCCGATTTCCAGAGCGGTCTCGCCTTGCCGATAAAGCACCTCCGCAGTCCAGCGTCCGGCCTTCGGGCTGAGTTCCTCGTATTTCGCCAGGCGCTTCCCCGCATCTTCCTCCATGACGATCTCGGCATACTCTGTCATGATATTTTTATCTTTGACAGCAGCGCTCATCCGCAGCAGACCGCCAATCGCAAGACACAAAATAATAAAAAGGGTGCCGGCGACATAGAGTTTTATATTTTCTTCGAGATGGACAAGAAACTTCTGCCACTCTGTTTTAGGTTCTTCCGGAGCCAGAAAATACTCGGATGCCTCTGTCTTTTTCTTGCGTCGCGCCATGAATTTGTCTTTCGTTTCTGTTCAGTTGTTTGCGATAGTACACACCATTAATTATGGAGTAATTCAATACAAAGGATCAGACATGGGGCGGGTCAGGTAATTGGTCCCCACTCAATAATCTGCCAGGTATCCCCTGTCTTTTCCATCATCAGAATAACCTGCCCCTGCAAGTTGACAGGGGGAAAATCATCGGCACGCACCGGTTCCGCAATGGTGCCAAAGGTATCAGTCACCCGCGCCCGGTTACCACGCACTTCAATGCGGGGCGGCGTCCGGGTAATCCTGATGTTCCTGTAGTTTTTCATCAGTGTATTCAGGTCTTCCTGAAGCGCAGAGAAATCCCTGCCGTCACGGTCTTTATATGCCCGGGACACATGCGATAAAACCTGATAGACCCGCTGCGCTTCCATCCCCCGCTGAACGTCCTCAAGAATCATGGTAATCTTTTCTTCGTCACTCATACGGGGATTCACCAGACGCCCCAGATCAAAAGGCGCCTGCGTCTGACAGCCGTAAAGACCTATCAGACAAAGAAGCAGCGAAAATCGTAAGGCTTTATAATTCATGAATCAGTAATTCAACCCTTCATCAGGCACCAGATGCACCACAAGACGCTTGTTCCCGAAGGCAAGAGGAGATATGGAAACTTCAAGTTTTTTTCCGGGCTTGCGGAACAGCAACTCGGCACCGCCTGCCGCCTGTTTCACGCTCACCATCCGCCAGTCGGCGCCCGGGCATGTGTCAATGTAAAACTGCGCGATGTCATTCACGGCCGCCTGAATCGTATACACCATGCGCCCCACCTGAAGGGTATGCGATTCATAAACATAAGTGCGCTCCAGATCTTCTTTTGCCTTTTCCGGCAGGGGCACATCTCTCATGCGGGTGCGGGATGCTATTGCCAATACAGGTGCTTGTTTTGGCGCTGGCTGCAGGGATGCTGCAGGCGGAGCAGATGCTTCCGGCGCACTCTTGCCGGACTCATCATCAAGTAATTCGACGGGGGGCATGGTATTGCGCTGCCAGGGCATGCTCTGACAGCCCGCAAGAAGGAGCGTGCAGACAAAAAGAGCCGAAAAAATATATCTGGTCATGGGTACCTCCTGATCTTTTGTCAAGAACACCGAATTCCAGCGAAAGGTGCTTTTTCGCAGGCGCAGGGAAAAAAACACACACTACTTTCCCCTGCGGTTCAATTATAGCATAGAAAATTATCGGTACTGCTTTCAACCTGATACTTCTGTAATGCTTTCTAAAAATGGAAAACAGCACCCGGCATTGTTCAAATAGAAATTAAATAGACAGAAGAAAAAAAGCAAAAGGGATCCCGGGCGTTAAACATGGTTCGAGCAGGGGCGGCAGGGCGGTCTGCGTGCTTTCGATAAAAACTGTGCATTATCTGCACAGCTTTCTGCCTGTTGCTGCGCAATTTCTGCACACGAAGGAGGCGAGGCAGCCGAAAATGGGTGAATTGCTGCCGTTTTTAGGCTGGCATGGAGTTTGCTCTATAAAAGCTGATGTAAATAGGCAGTTGAAAAGAACCCTCAAACAAATGAAAAGGAGCCTCTCATGAAAACACACAAGCAACCATTCATCCTCTTCCTTGCCATTGCACTGACGCTCGGCGCGTCCTTTGCCCTGGCACAGAATCCTCCTGCCTCCGATGCACTTCCCGGTCAGGCACCGCCGGAACTGATGGATTCGCCTAAGGCCCCCCTGCCACCTGCACGGGGCTTTGATCAACTCGATGTCAATAAGGATGGTGCAGTCAGCCGGGAAGAATTTTCTTCCAATTGGCTGCCCTGTTCTCCCAACCGGTTTGCCCGGCTGGATGTCAACAATGACGGAGTGTTAAGTAAAGACGAACTTGCGAACTGTCCCGTATGCGGCGGTATCCCGCAAGGCGGGCGTGGGTTGAGAGCCGGCCAGGGACCTATGGGCCCGGGAGGCGGTTATTGCATGGCACCCGGCCAAGGAAGAGCGGCGGGCAGAGGCGCTTATGGCATGGGGCCCCGACAGGGAAGAGCGGCGGGCAGGGGCGCTTATGGCATGGGACCCCGACAGGGAAGAGCGGCGGGCAGAGGCGCTTATGGCATGGGGCCCCGACAGGGAAGAGCGGCGGGCAGGGGCGCTTATGGC
>MWCY01000075.1 GCA_002070275.1 Candidatus Hydrogenedentes bacterium ADurb.Bin170 | reverse complement strand
TTTTTTCGGATTGACAGCAGGCGCCGACAAAGATGCCATGCTGAACCTCATTAGAGAAAAGAAACTGTCCTGCGGTGTATATATGGCCTCTTTTGTGATTGAGGCGTGCTTCAAGGCGGGAGCGCCGGAACTGGGCTTTTCCCTGCTCTGCTCTCAGGATGAGCACTCCTGGCATGAAATGATCCGCCACGGTGCCACGACCTGCATGGAAGCCTGGGGACCCGATCAGAAATGGAATACCAGCTGGCTGCATCCCTGGAGCAGCAGCCCGATTTATCTGCTTGCTCAGTATGTTTTTGGCATAAGTCCGGCAGAAGCCGGATGGAAGCGCATCCGGTTTGCTCCGGCGGAAATCCCCGGGCTGCCCGCCATGAGTCTGCGTCTGCCCTTACCCGGCGGGCGGTCTGTGTCGGTAAACTATGATCCGGAAAAAGGATACAGCGCCATGTTTCCCCCAGATATTTCGGTAGATAAGAACGCGGCTCCGGGATCGAAAAAAGGTATCGGTACCGAAGCCCTGAAAGCAGCAAATTGGCAGGAACGGGTGGGCGCTGCACCCGGCTTATGGGTCAGCATTCCCGAACAGCGACTTTACATCATTGAATCCGGACAGGTGCTGGACACGATGGTCTGCTCGACCGCTCTTCGGGGCATGGGCTCTGTCATTAACAGCCAGCAGACACCACCCGGCTGGCATCGGATCACGGGAAAAATCGGAGACGGCGAACCAGTCGGCAGGGTCTTCCGTTCACGGCAGGCAACAAAAGAACTGTGGAAGCCCGGCATGACCTCCAAAGAGGATCTGGTGGTCACACGGATCTTTATCCTCGATGGTCTGGAAGACGGGCTGAACCGGGGAAAAGACGATCAGGGAAGAATCGTTGATTCAAGGCAGCGGTTCATTTATATCCATGGAACCAATCATGAGGAGGAGTTGGGGACGCCCGGCTCACAGGGCTGCATCCGCCTCGCCAATGATGATGTAGTGACTCTATTCAACCGGATTCCGGAAGGCACGCTGGTTTATATTGAACCCTGAAACTGGAAAGAGGGGCTGCCTGATGACGCTCAGCTGCCCGGCGCATCTTCGACAATGGCAACGCCAGCACTGGTGCCGATACGGGTCGCTCCCGCACGGAGCATGCGCATGACATCACCATAACTGCGGATTCCGCCTGCCGCTTTTACGCCGAGGCGGTCACCGACAGTCTCACGCATCAGCCGCACATCGTCCACCGTAGCACCCCGGGTACCGAACCCCGTTGACGTCTTCACATAAGCCGCACCGGCACGAACGCTCATACGGCAGACTTCCACCTTTTCATCGTGGGTAAGATAACTGGTCTCCAGAATGACCTTAACGGGCGCCGTTCCGGCGGCTTTCACTACAGCGGCAATTTCTCGTTCCACATAAGAGCCATAGCCGGATTTTACGGCGCCGATGTTGATCACCATATCTATTTCGGTAGCACCGTTACTGATGGCATCCCGTGTTTCCTCCACTTTCATATGCGCCGTATTGGCACCAAGAGGGAACCCTATACAGGCATCAATACCGACTGAACTGCCCTGCAGCTGTTTTTTGCAAAAGGCGACCCAGACAGGATTTACTGAAACGGTCCGGAAAGAAAAGCGGACAGCCTCTTCGCACAGGGCTTTCATCTCTTCTTCAGAGGCAAAAGCCTTGAGCAGGGTATGATCAATGACTTTGGCTACTTGAATACGGTTCACTGAAACAGCAAGCCTCCGACTCGGCAGTATTTTGTGTGGTTAGATGGACGAAACAGGTGTTGCGGGCATTGTAACACGGAAAGCAATTCCGGGGCATCTTTCCGGCTACGGCACTTTGTGTCGTGAATTCACCCGGGCGCAGTTTGCCTCTCTTTGCAGTATTCAGGTACAGTAATTTTCTGCAGGCACACTTTTTTCAGCATAATCGATGTGCTGGATCAGAATTCATTCAACAGGATATTTATATGAAAAAAATACGCGTGGGCGTTGTCGGAATCGGGCATCTGGGCTATCATCACGCAAGGCTCTACCGGACATTGGAGCAGGCGGAACTGGTTGGCGTGGCGGACTGCAGCGAAGCGGCACGGAACAGGGCGGCGGAAGACTTCAATGTAAAGACTGTTTCATCTGTGGAAGCCCTGCTGGATCTGGGGGTGGATGCTGTCTCCGTTGCCACACCTACTGAAACGCATTGTGAAACCGTGCTTGCCGCTCTCGCACAGGGCGCCCATGTACTGGTGGAAAAGCCCCTTGCCTCCACGATTGAAGAAGGAGAGCAGATGGTCGAAGCGGCAGCGGCTCAGGGGCTTCTGCTGCAGGTCGGTCATGTGGAACGCTTCAACGGTGCGGTTCAGGCGCTCTTCGATGCAGGCATGACACCGAAATTTATCGAATGCCATCGGCTCAGTCCTTTTCCGGGACGTGGCAGTGATGTGAGTGTGGTGCTGGATCTCATGATCCATGATCTGGACATTGTCATGAAACTCGCGGATTCTCCCGTGATCAGTATTGATGCCGTCGGTGTCCCGGTCTTTTCGGCGCAGGAGGACATCGCCAATGTCCGGCTCCGCTTTCAGTCGGGCTGTGTCGCCAATCTTACAAGCAGCCGTGTTTCGCTGGAGCGGATGCGTAAAATCCGGATTTTCGACCCTAACGCTTATGTATCCACAGACTACAGTGCTCAGGAGGTTCTGGTTTATCGGAAAAAACCCGGTACCCTTCCACCTGATGCCAATCCCATGGAATCGATTGAGATCACGCCGCTTGCGGTAAAAAAGGAAGAACCGCTCCGTATGGAGCTTGCCTCTTTTCTGGAACATCTGCAGAGTAACACTCCCGTAGCCGTCAGCGGTGAAGACGGCTTGCAGGCACTGAAGCTCAGCTGGCAGATTCTGGAATCGATAAGGAAGAACGGGTGAAAACAATTTTTCTCATTGCAGGCGAGTCTTCCGGTGATATTCACGGTGCCAATCTGATCCGTTCCATCAAAAAGAAAAATCCGGAGGTGCATTGCTTCGGGCTGGGCGGCCAGGCGATGGCGGCTGCAGGTATGGAACTGATTCACGACCTTGCCTCCGATGCAATCATGGGCTTTGTGGAAGTCCTGCGCCGTGTGCGACCGCTGCGCCGCCTCTTTCTGGATACCGTAGCCCTGGTCAAAGAACGACGCCCTGATGTGATCGTGCTGATCGATTATCCCGGATTCAATATCCGCTTTGCCGAAGCCGTGAAAGAGCTGGGAATTCCCGTTGTTTATTACATCTGCCCGCAGGTCTGGGCATGGAAGAAAAAACGGCTGGACACAATTGCCCGTCTCGTGCGCAAGGCACTGGTCATCTTCCCCTTTGAAACCGATCTCTATCGGGACAAAGGCGTATACTGCCGCTATGTCGGGCATCCCCTGCTGGATGAACTGAAAGACAGCCTTCATTCCTTTCCCGAACGGAAAGACTGTGTGATCGGCATGCTGCCGGGAAGCCGCTCACAGGAAATCCGGCGCATTGCTCCTGTTATGGCGCAAATATGCGGCGATATACTGGCGGTGCGGCCGGAAGCACGATTTCTTGCCCCTTGCACCAATGAAGCGCGGGCGGCGGAAGTGCGTGCCGCCTTCTCCGGCCTTCCTGTTGAAATTGTCGTGCGGCCTGCCCGGGAAGTCTTTCTGCAGAGTCACTGCTGTCTCGTTGCATCAGGCACTGCCACGCTGGAAGCGGCACTTTTTGAAACACCGCTGGTGATCCTTTACCGGGTGAACCGGCTCAGTTACTGGCTTGCACGGCTTCTGATCCGCATTCGCTTTATCGGCATTGTCAATATTCTGGTCGGCTCCGAAATTGTTCCCGAGTTTATTCAGTACGAGGCAACGTCACAGAAGATTACCCCTGTGCTGCTTGAACTGCTGGAAGACAGCCCGCTTCGCAGTCAGATGCTTGCTAATTTCTGCATGCTCAAAAGACATTTGGGTGGCGACGGAGCTTCCGACAGGGCAGCAGATGAAATTCTGGCACTGCTGTAACCTCCACGCATAGAATCAGGAAAGGTATATTGGAATGAAAATGCTGCCGTATTTTCTCGCTGCGCTCCTGCTGTTTTCAGCGACTTCCGCTTTTTCCGCTGCGGAGCGAAGGCACGACCTCGTGATTTACGGAGGCACCTCCGCCGGAGTGATAGCCGCCGTTCAGGCGGTACAGATGGGAAAAAGCGCAGTTATCGTTGCACCGGAACGGCATCTGGGCGGTCTGACAGCAAGCGGGCTCGGCTACACCGACACTGGCAACAAAGCAGTGATTGGCGGGCTGTCCCGCAACTTTTATCACCGGGTCTGGCAGCACTACAGCCAGAAAGAAAACTGGCGCTGGCAGGACAGAGAAAGTTTTGGTAACCGTGGGCAGGGCGTTCCTGCCATGGACGGAGAATTCCGGACCATGTGGGTTTTTGAGCCCCATGTGGCGGAAGATGTTTTTGAAGAGCTGATCCGTGAATTTAATATTCCTGTCTTTCGTGATGAATGGCTCGACCGGGACACTGGCGTGATTATGGAAGGCAACCGTATTACTTCCATCCGCACCCTTTCCGGCAATATCTACCATGGCAGCATGTTTATCGATGCCGGGTATGAAGGCGACCTCATGGCGGCGGCGGGCGTTTCGTATACCATCGGCAGGGAGTCGAACAGCATCTACGGCGAAACTTTGAACGGCGTCCAGAAAGGAAATGCCAAATACCATCAGTTCAATGAGTGCGTGGACCCCTACGTAATTCCTGGCGACCCCGAAAGCGGACTGCTGCCCAGGATCCATAATGATGCCCCCGGCGAAGACGGCGAAGGGGACAAAAGAATTCAGGCCTACAATTATCGTGTCTGCCTGACCACTGTCCCGGAAAACCGGATTCCCTTTCCGAAACCGGACAACTATGATCCCCTTCAGTATGAACTGCTGGCGAGGGAGCTGGATCTCGGTTTTGAACGGATGCTCCGGAAATTCGATGCTATCCCTAATCTGAAAACAGATACGAACAACTACGGTTCTTTTTCCACGGATAATATCGGAATGAATTATGAATATCCCGAGGCTTCGTATGAAAAGCGGTTTGAGATTCTCCGTGAGCACAGAAAATATCAGGAAGGATATTTCTGGTTTCTGTCGAAGGATCCCCGTGTTCCCGAGGGCATGCGGGAAATCATGAGCGAATGGGGGCTCGCCAAAGATGAATTCACAGACAACAACCACTGGCCCCATCAGATTTATGTGCGGGAGGCAAGGCGGATGGTAGGGGATTTTGTGGTTTCAGAATTGCATCTGCGGCGCACCATCCCGACACAGCGATCTGTAGGAATGGGTTCGTATAACATGGATTCCCATAACACCCAGCGTTATGTGGATCGGGACGGGCACGGACGTGCCTGCGCCAGGAACGAAGGAGATGTGCAGATCAATCCGGGCGGCCCTTACCCCATCGATTATGGCGCCATTATTCCCAAAGAAAAGGAATGCGCCAACCTGCTGGTGCCGGTATGCGTATCCTCTTCGCATATCGCTTTCGGCTCCATCCGCATGGAACCGGTCTTCATGATTCTGGGTCAGTCAGCATCGACTGCTGCTGTGCTGGCACTGGATCAGGGAATCAGTGTGCAGCAGCTGGCGTACCCGGATCTGGAAGCGCAGCTTCTGGCAGACGGGCAGGTACTTCATTACGAGACACAAAACTGAAAGACTTCAGAAAGAGTCCAGTTAAGTGAGATTCTTCTGAACAAAGAAGCATAATCTCTCAAAAGAACTTACAAGAGAAGGAGACTTCAGCATGAGAAACCATAGTATGTGGAAAGGGACCGGAGGGATGGTGCTCTCCGCCCTGCTGCTGGCACTGTGCATTTCCGGCACGGCTTCCGCTAATAACCTGCGGGTCAGCGAAAACCTGACACCGCTGGATGAATATGTGGCTGCGCCCGATGATAATTACCGCTATGAGCTGCGCTACAGCAAGCAGGAAAAAGGGTTTTCAGAACATGTGCTGTATATGGCCTCGCAGCGGTGGCTTACGGAAGAACTGGTGGACAGAACGCTGTGGGAACACTGGCTTGTCCTTGTCGTGCCCGATGAACCGCAGTGCTCCACTGCCCTCCTCACCATCGGCAGCGGGAAAAACGGAGGCGACATGCCTCAGGGTGCGGATGATACCCTGCGCCGCAGTGCCAAAGCCACCAATACAATTACCGCAAAACTTTTTCAGGTGCCTAACCAGCCCCTTTATTTTACCGATGATGGCGAACGGAGGACGGAAGATGCCATTATCTCCCACAACTGGGATAAATACCTGCGCTCCGGCGATCCCATCTGGCTTACCCGGCTCCCCATGACCAAAAGTGTTGTCCGTGCCATGGATACCATTCAGGATTTCTGTGGCGGAAAAGCGGGCGGTGAACATAAAGTGGATCAGTTTGTTGTCACCGGGGCATCGAAGCGCGGCTGGACAACCTGGACGACGGCGGCGGTGGACAAGCGTGTTGTCGCCTGCATTCCTGTGGTGATTGATCTGCTGAATGTGGTGCCTTCGTTCATCCACCATTACGAGGTATACGGATTCTGGGCACCGGCAGTCGATGATTATGTGAACTCCCGCATTTTCGACTGGATCGGCTCGCCGGAATTCGACGCTCTGCTGAAAAACATCGATCCGTACAGTTTCCGCGAGCGTTTGACTATTCCCAAACTGGTGATGAACGGTGCTGCCGACCAGTTTTTCCTCAACGACTCCTGGCAGTTTTACTGGGATGATCTGAAAGGGCCAAAATATCTGCGTTATGCGCCCAATGCGGGCCATGGCATGGACAACGCCGATGCGGCAGGAACCATCATCGCTTTTTATCAGCATATCATCGAAGGGAAGCCGCTGCCGGAATACGCCTGGTCCTTCCCTGATAACCAGTCCATCCGGGTGACTGCCAATACGGTGCCGAAAACGGTGAAGCTGTGGCAGGCGACCAATCCGAAAAAATGGGACTTCATGCTGCAGGAAGGGGCGCCCGTCTGGACAGAAACGGTACTGGAAGCGGATGCCGATGGCGCGTGGGTCGGCCGTGTGAACTCACCGGAAAAAGGCTTCACCGCCTTCCTGGTGGAACTCACTTTTCCCGGACTCCATGATGATGTGCTCGTACTGACATCACCCACACGGGTTACACCCAACACACCGCAGCATCATCTGGAAATGCCGACTGATTTTTCAGCAGGATTTCTTCATCGCAATCCTGCTCCCTGACAGACAAACCTGCAATCCGTACTTTTTCGTCGCCGATGCACTTTGAAAACAAGTGAATCGGCGGCTTTTCTTTTCTGTCGGTTGCATCCGACAGCCTGCCCGGCGTATCCTGAACAGGGATCATCCGGAACGGACATGCGAATAAGAGCGCTGTCCGGAGATAAATGGGAGACAACTGCTATGCTTGACAGTTTTTTCGGTATCACCCGGTCAGGCTCAACACTTCGGCGGGAGGTGGTAGGCGGCTTCACCACTTTTGCAACCATGAGCTATATTGTTTTTGTTCAGCCGACCGTGCTTGCCATGGCAGGCATGAATCTGGGTTCCGTACTTCTGGCGACCTGTCTTTCTTCAGCAGCCGCCTGTTTTCTCATGGGTATTCTCGCCAACTATCCTATTGCTCTGGCGCCGGGCATGGGTGAAAATTTCCTTTTTGTTTTCACCATCTGCGGAACTATGGGTTTCGCCTGGCCCTCCGCCCTCGCCATTGTTTTCATTTCAGGCGCGCTGTTCACGCTTCTTTCTCTGTTCAGTTTCCGTGAAAAAATTCTCGACGTATTTCCGCCCAGCCTCAAACATGCCATCGGACCGGCTATCGGGCTTTTTATCGCCTTCACCGGGATGCAGTGGGCGGGAATTATCGTCATCAGCCCGGCAACCATGGTCACCCTCGGTCCGCTGAAGCATGCGGCACCGCTGACGGCACTTGCCGGAATCGCCGTGACAACGATCCTCCTTGCCCGGGGTCTGAATATTGCCATTCTGGCAGGCATCGCATCAACGACCTTGCTGGGCGTACTTACCGGCGTGATCCCGGCAACACTTCCCGACATTGTTTTTTCCACGGAAAGTTTTTTCAATCTGAATTTTCGTGACCTGCTGGATCACTGGCAGAATGCACTGATTGCCATTGCCCTGTTCTTCTTTCTGGATCTCTTTGATACCGTAGGCACTCTTGTCGGCGTAAGCGTTCAGGCGGGATTTCTTACCGAAGACGGAAAACTGCCCCGCGCCGGTCGCGCTTTTCTGTCCGATGCGCTGGGTACCTGCATAGGCGCACTTTTCGGCACCTCCACCGTAACCAGCTTCATTGAAAGCGCCACAGGCGTGGCAGCCGGTGCCCGGACAGGGCTGGCATCCCTCGTCACCGGGCTCTGCTTCATTGCCGCCATCCTTTTTGCGCCTCTGGTCGCACTGGCAGGCACCAATATAGGTCCGGACTATTACGCTCTTCTCGGGCTGGATCATGCTGCCGTCGCCATGTACCCCACCGTCGCCCCGGCACTTATCGTTGTCGGATTTCTGATGATGGCACCGCTAAAACGGATCAACTGGGGTGATGTGACGGAAAGTCTGCCCGCTTTTTTCACTGTCGTCGTCATGGTTTTCGGCTACGGTATTACCGAAGGTATTTCCGCCGGATGCATCTCCTTCGCCGGCATTAAAGCGGCAACAGGAAAGCACCGCGACGTGCATCCCATTATGTATGCTATCGCCGCGGCGCTGCTTTTACGTTATATCTTTCTCAAATAAGATGTGTCAGGGACGGCTCCTCCGCGCCAGGCTCTCCGGATCGGCTCCAGCCTGAAGAGGCCGCATCCAGAAGCGGAAGGTCTGCGGTCTGCAGATAATGAGGTATTCCTCTTCGGGCCAGGCGCCCCAGCTGTCATTACCGCCGACGCCCTGCTGGCGCCAGTCCACATTCAGCACAATCTCATCCCGTTCAGGCAACTCAAAGGGATGCATTGCCGCAGCCAGATCTTCCACCGTATGGTGCATGGCATTGACACCGAGCAGATGCGCTTTGTCGGCAACAATCAGCAGCCCGGCGCCTTCCGCATTCTGAAGCGCCGCCCAGCGGACATCTTCTTTGTTCCCGCTTTCTCCGGGATTGGCGTAGTGTTTATAGAACTGATCGCGAACAGTTCCGCTGTAACGTCCCACCAGCGCATCTTTTCGATCAATATACGTTTCATGAGGACCGCGTCCCAGCCAGGTGATTCTGTCAAAACCGGGATTCAGAACCATCTGCACACCCAGCCTCGGCAGTTTCTGCTGCTTCGTATTGCGCGGCACAAAATCATTTTCGACCCGAATATCGCCGTTATTGAAAACAGTAAACCGACTGAACCAGCGGACATCGGCTTCTTTCATGGAAAGCTGCTGCTCCACAACCACACGTTTCGGTGAAGATTCTTTCACGGAAAGAGAATCCAGCACGGCACCTGCATGGGCTGTCTTCCAGATGCCCTGGCTCTTGTCGATGGCACGGCCCCGGTCGTTATCCGTCGGCGCACGCCAGAAATCAGGTCGAAGCGGGCTATGCAGCAATTCCAGGCCGCCTGAGGTCATGGACACCAGAGCACCTGTCTTTTTGTCAAAACGGAGCGCCAGGTCGCCCGTCGCCACAATGAGTTGTTCCGCCTCGTCGCTGACTGTCACGGCCTGACCTTCCGGCGCGGCAAGAACAGGTGCCGGTGCAGCGTCAGGCAGGAGGAACTGATCCCACGCCACTTCGTGCCCTTTTTTCGCCCACAGTTCATCCTGCGCCAGACGGAAACTGAGTGTAAGAAAATACTCAACGCCGCCCTGCGGTTCAAAATCTGCCACAGGGATGGTCAGCGTCGTGGTATTTTGCGGCTCCAGTGAAGGGGCTGCCTGCGTTCCTTCCTGAATAACGGCTCCGTCTGCGCTCACCTGCCAATGCAGTTCGAGCCAGTCTTTCAGATTGACAAAGTCATACCAGTTTTTAACTTCCACCTGCCGTGCCGCACCGTCAACCAGCTTGCTGTGGATATACTGATAGACATGTTTCACCTGATACAGGCCGGGATGGGGTTCGCGATCCGGTGTGATTACGCCGTTACAATTGAAGTTTTTGTCGCTGGGCACACCTTCGGGCCCGTAATCGCCGCCGTAAGACCAGAAGAAATCTTCTCCCTCTTTAGCTCCTTTGTAGGTACGTGGCGGCTTCTGTGCCGTTGATTCACGCAATGCCTGATCCGCCCAGTCCCAGATGAAACCGCCCTGCAGATAGGGCTTGTTATAAATGAGATTCCAGTAATCCCAGGCGTTTCCGGTGCTGTTGCCCATGGAATGGAGATATTCACACAGGATAAAGGGCCGTGTCCGCGGTTCTCCTTCTTTCAGGAGGAATTCACGCCCCCAGCCGCCATCCACTTTTTTGCCGTCCGCATAATCACGCAGCGCCGCAGGGCTGGAATACATGGGGCAGTAAATATCTGTGTTCCGGTGGAACCCTGCGCGTTCATACTGCACGGGACGACCGGGGTCGCGCTCTTTCAGCCAGTCATAGGTTGCCATGAAATTGGGCCCGTTTCCGGCTTCGTTCCCCAAAGACCAGATAATGATGGAGGGGTGATTCTTATCCCGCTCAAGCATCCGTACGGTACGATCCATATGAGCTTTCATCCAGACAGGCGGATTGGCAAGAGATTCTTTGCCGTAACCCATGCCATGGCTTTCAACATTGGCTTCATCCACCACATAAAGCCCGTATTCGTCGCAAAGGTTATACCAGGCGGGAACGTCCGGATAGTGCGAAGTGCGAACTGCATTAACATTAAACTGCTTCATCAGCAGAATATCTTTAATCATGCTTTCCCGGGTCATCACCTGTCCCCGATCCGGATCGGATTCGTGACGGTTAACCCCTTTAACCAAAATCCGCTTTCCATTGACCAGCAGGTTACCGTCTTTAATCTCCACACGACGGAAGCCCACTTTGGAGGGCAACACCTCAATAACGGAGCCGTCTGTGTTTTCCAGACTCAAAAGCAGTGTATAGAGATTGGGGGTTTCCGCCGTCCATTTCAGTGGGTCGGAAATCCGGGCGGAAAGGCTTATTTTTTGGCCGTCCCCTCTGGCCGATGCCCGGACGTTTTCTGTAAAAGTGCACACTTGCTTTTGGTTGGCATCAAGAAGCCTGGCGCGAACGGTCAGAGGAACACTCTCTGCCGTATGATTTTCCACTTCCGCCTTCACGATCAGCTCAGCATCTTTATACGCATCATCCAGCAGGGTGCCCACTTCAAAATCCCGAATATGGACCTGCGCCGGAGACCACAGATAGACATCCCGGAAAATACCGCTCATACGCCAGAAATCCTGATCTTCAAGATAGGACCCGTCGCACCAGCGGAAATTTTCTACGGCAATAATGTTTTCGCCCGCTTTAAGAAATGATGAAATATCAAATTCAACAGGGGTACGGCTGTCCTTGCCCATGCCAACAAACTGGCCGTTTACCCAGAGGTAGAACATTGAATTCACGCCATCAAAGGTAATCAATGCACGGCGCCCCATCCATTCTTCGGGCACGGTAAAGCGGTGACGGTAGGAGTTGACCGTATTGTTCGGGTCGTCTTCGGGGACAAATGGCGGATTCCACGGACGGGGCCAGGGAAACGGAATGTTGACATAAATGGGGATGCCGTAGCCGTGCATCTCCACATTGGCAGGAACCGGAATGGTGGTCCAGGCACTATCATCAAAATCTTTTTCCCAGAAATTCGCCACCCGCTCCGTGTGATTTTTCGCATACTTGTATTTCCAGTCTCCGTTGAGAGAGCGGTAAAAAGGCGACTTCACCCGCTCCGCATTGGATACTTCGCCGATCTGAAGTGCCGTATCCGCATCCGGGCAGATGACCATGGTCGCATGAGGCGCCAGCGTGTTGATGCCCAGCAGTTCCGGATTCTGCCAGTCCTTCAAGTCTTCAGCTGCGCAGGCGTGCATGCACAGGCTTCCGGCAAGGAGCAGCGTCAGACAAAATAGCGGCAGAACAAACCCTGCAAGAATTTGAAAGGGTGCATGAAGGGCGAAAGAGGGTTGCATGGAGAGTACTCCTTCCGTAAAGATAGTGACAGATCAACAGGAAAAATATGCTCTATGATTCTACTTGCTCTATCCCCTGTAAATCCAGCACAGGAATCACGCATTCTAAAATCTTACCAGGAATAAATATCGGGTAGTTGGGATAAGTGACGGCGCGCGTAAGAATGGCGGAGGAGATGCGTCGCAGGGCGTATTTCTGCGGCGAATCTGAGTGGCTGTTTTCGTCATGACCCGCTTGTGTGCCAATGCGGAGATTGGCGTTCCCAGGGGAAGAATTGCCTTTCCACGTC
>MWCY01000074.1 GCA_002070275.1 Candidatus Hydrogenedentes bacterium ADurb.Bin170 | reverse complement strand
GCGATCCTGACCACGCGGATTGAAAAGCCGGGACTGGGGGAATTTCAGACAACCAACCCGGCGCAGCTGTCACAAAGCGACTGGGATCTGCTGCGGCAGCGGCTGAATAACCAGCGGCTTCTGGGCATGGATTATTATTCGGGCGGGCATCTGACCCACGGATACCGGCGGAATCTATCAGCGAAGATGTTCGATGCCTACAGTTATGCCGTAGACCGTGAATCAGGGCTGCTGGATTATGATGCCATTGAGGCGCAGGCGATGGAAGTGAAGCCCCTCGTACTTCTTGCCGGATTCAGCGCCTATCCGCGGCGGATCAATTTCAGGCGGATGCGCGCCATTGCCGACAAGGTGGGCGCCGTATTTATGGTAGATATGGCACATTTTGCCGGGCTCGTTGCCGGTGGTGTGTTTACAGGCGATGAGAACCCGATCCCCCATGCCCATATCGTTACGTCCACCACCCATAAAACGCTGCGCGGACCCCGGGGCGGTTTTGTATTGTGCACGAAAGAATTTGAAGAAGCAGTGGACAAGGGCTGCCCGCTGGTGCTCGGCGGCCCGCTCCCCCATGTCATGGCAGCCAAGGCGGTGGCATTCCGTGAAGCCAACACCCCCGCATTCAAAGACTATGCCCATAAAGTGGTTGAGAACTGCCGTACACTGGCGGAAGCACTGAAAGCCAAAGGCTGCACCCTTGCCACAGGCGGTACGGACAACCATCTGCTGCTGGTGAATGCAACAGCAAGCTACGGCATCACGGGCACGCAGGCGGCTTCGGCGCTGCGGGACTGCGGCATCACGCTGAATTTCAATTCCCTGCCTTTCGATCCCAACGGGCCGCTGATTACCAGCGGACTGCGCATCGGTACCGCCGCCACCACTACACTGGGTATGGGCGAAGAGGAAATGAAAGAAATTGCGGCTATTATCCACCTTGCTCTGTCCAATACGAAAGCGGCATTGCTGACCACCGGCGATAATGCAGGCAAGCCCAGCAAACGGAAATATACGCTGGATCAGAGCAGCCATAACGAGGCACAGGCGCGGGTACATGACCTGCTTTCCCGCTTCCCGCTCTATCCCATGCTGGATCTGGAGCTGCTTCAGGAATCCTTTCAGAAATAAACAGGTAATGCACAGTTCGGGTTGAGGCAGAAGACCCGGCGCAGATACGGCTGCTCCGGCAGAAGCAGTGTGTCATCGGAGTGTGTCATCCGCAGGAAAAGGAGTGTCGGGATCTATGAACATTTTTTCACCGGAAATTTTCGGGCTTGCTCTGGATAATACGGTGGACTCGGTGGTCATCACCGATTTGAACAATGTCATCCAGTATGCGAACCCCGCTTTTACGAAAATCACAGGGTTCCCGCGGGATAAGGCTCTTGGAAAGACACCGAGCATTCTGCGGTCACGCCATACCACTCTGGAAACCTATCAGAAAATGTGGGCGACCATCCTTGCCGGCGGCTGGTGGCGCGGGCATATCATCAATGTAAAAGCCAATGGCGAAGAATGGCATTCTTTTCTTTCCATTTCACAGGTGCGCAATCCTTCAGGAAGGGCGGTGGGGTATGTGGGCATCGCCCGGGACATCACGGAAATGAAACGGCTGGAAACGCAGCTCCATGACATGAGTCTGGAAGCCATCTACATGCTGGCACAGGCGGCGGAAGCCAAAGACGAAGTGACGGGCAATCATATCCTGCGTGTCCGTGCCTATTCAGAAGCCGTGGCAGCGGAAATGGGATTGACGGAAGAGGAAGTGAATAAGATCGGCTACTCCAGTATCCTCCATGATGTGGGTAAACTGCATGTGCCGGACGCGATTCTGAAAAAAGCAGGGAAACTGACGGAAGACGAGTGGGAAGAAATGAAAAAGCATCCGGAAGGGGGCGCCGCTATTCTCCGCAACAAAGACTTTTACCATGTCGCGAGAGATATCGCCGCCAACCATCATGAACGCTGGGACGGCACAGGCTATCCGGCAGGAATCAAAGGCGAGGAAATCCCCCTGGCTTCGCGTATCGTGACAGTTGCCGATGTTTTTGACGCATTGACCACGGAACGTCCCTATAAAAAAGCCTGGACGGAAACGGAGGCGATGGATAAAATTCTGCAGGATCGCGGCAAGGCCTTTGACCCGGCAGTGGTGGACGCTTTCGAGGCTCTTTTCCGGCGCGGAAAAATCAGCGAACTGATGCGGCGCTACGCCGATCAATGACTTGCTTCTGCGGCGTCAGCCCTGAGCCGGCTTCTCTATGTCATGCATAACCGAAATAGTTTTTCTCAGTAGAGCCGGATCACTGCTTCAGGCAGTTCAAAGACCTTCAAGGCGGTAAAATCCGCTCCTTGAAATGGCTGTAAAGTTGATTCTTCCGGCATGCATCCTTCATACTCATTACGTACGGTTCCTTTTTTTTCAGCACTGTTTGTGCCATAAAGGTCATTATTCAGGATCATGTTCAACCTCAACCCGATCCGGAAGGGATAGTTTTATGTCTCAGTCAAAAACGCGTATTGTTCCTCTGCTGCTTTTGCTTGTTGTGCTGGCATTGATCGGCGGATCCTTCTACGGGTATCTGGCCTGGGAAAAAGCCAAATTTGAAGGTTCTCTGCCTGCCGAGAAAAAAGTGGCGGCTCCGACGACACCGCAGCCTGCTGAACGCCCGAAACCGAGCGCTGTGCGCAGTTTCGGTGAACTGAGCGAACCGCCTCTGACTTTGTCAGCGCTTCGTTTCCTTCCCGCTCAGGCCGATATCGCTCTCGGTATCCCGCCCATTGCCTCCCTGTTGGCTAATGGCGTTCCTCTGGCACAGGACATTCTGAAAGACCGTCTGGATCTCCAGGCGGAGATTCAGTCCATCGCCCAGGGAATCGCCCTAGAAATGGGTCTGTCTGAGGACAAGGATATGGCGGCGGTACTGACGGATCTCGGCATTGATATTCAGTCCGGTGCCGCTGTATTTCTGACAGCAAAAGACATGGTGACAGGTGCTCTGGCGGCAGAAACGCCTCCGAAACTTTCAAAACTTTTTGATATGCCCGGTTTTTCGCTGACCATTGCGCTGCCTGTGCTCAATGGCGAGCAGGCCGAAGAGAATATTCTCAAATTCCTCAGTAATCTCCTGACCGGCATCGAAGTTACAGAAGAACAAGTTGCCGGACTGACCCTTAAAAAATACGAAGATCACGCCGCCTACTTTGTCACGCCTACCATGTTCGTCATCTCCAATAACATGGATGTGCTCAAGAGCGCTGCAGAACGTGCCGCAGACCCGGCCGTGTTCCAGTACGGCACCACGGACTGCCCGCCGGAATTTACAGATGAAGGCGTAATGCTCCTGTTCGTGAACCGTCTTATGCCTCTTCTGGATTCTGCGGAGCAAGAGATGAAAGAACTCGGTCCTCTTGCAGACGCACTCTCAGGCGTTCAGATGGATCAGATGAAAGCCATGTGCGAAGACAGCAAGGATACGGAGCCTATTGTTGTCAGCTGGCATGCAAACAAGGAATCTGCAGCTTTAAAATCGAAAATCAGCACCCTCGCCTATCCCGTTGTGGCGGTGTCTCAGGGAGACGGAAAAGCGGCAGTATGGAGCCAGCGGCTTCCCCGGAACACAATGGCTTTTCTCAGCCTGATACTGAATGATGCCATCAAAAAACGGATCGTTGAGGATTATATCGGTGCCATTCCCGAGGAAGTGCTGAAGCAGTCCAAGGCTTCCAAGGGCATGCAGTACCTTCCCAATGTCATGCAGCTGCTGGGCGGAGAAGTTACGCTCGGACTCACCGGTCTTGATCCGCTGGACGCTCCCTCCATTTTCCTGATCATTGAACTTGCCAGTGCCCCGACAGCGCAGATGTTTCTGGGCATGGCGCCGCAGCAGGACAGCGGCGAGCCCTATAAGGGCATCCAAATAAAACAGCTCACTATCCCCGCTCCCATGCCGGTGTATTTTGCGCTGGTGGAAAGCGCACTGATTCTGACCAACAGCGATGAAGGGTTGAAATCATTCATTGATCAGGCGCAGTCGGGCACAACAAGCGGATTTTATGATGCTGTGACACCGCCTCTGGATGCCAATGCCCTGATCTATCATAGTTTTTATCTGAACCCGGATTTCTACACAGAAGTGGTCGAACCTATGGCTTCGCTCATAGGTATGACGCTTCCGGAAAAATATACAGATGTTGCCGAAGAGGCTGCCCGGATTGTTCGTGACATTCGTGCCGGCACCAGCCAAGACGGAGAGTGGCTCACCGGAAAACTCGAGATTATTCTCAAGCCCGCTGCGGATGGCGGTGAAGCCGGAAACGAAACGCCTGCTGATACGCCGGATCCCGATGCTGCAGCTTCCGACGAAGCGGACGCATAGGAAGCCGTCATGATCCGTATGGCTGCTCCCGTGTGCATCTTTGCGGCTGTGCTCGCTTCTGCAATGGCAGTTGCGGCGGAAGAACAGACTGCTCCGCGGGTTCTTCTTTTTACCAAATCTGCCGGATTTGAACACAGTGTAATCAAAGAGACACGGCGGCAGCCGGTCAGTCACGCTGAAGGCATTTTGCGATCTCTCACGGATGAAATGGGCGCTGTGCTGGAGAGCACTAAAGACGGCAGACGCATCAACAAGGAAACGCTGTCCTCTGTGGATGTGGTCATTTTTTATACTTCCGGGAATCTGACAGAAAAAGGAAACGATGGACACCCGCCTGTCACTCCGGAAGGCATGAATGCGCTTTTTGACTGGATCCGCGGCGGCGGAGGCTTTATAGGTCTGCACGCCGCCACGGATACCTTTAAGAGTGAAGGCGGAGCAACCACCGCCTTTACAGAAATGATCGGCGGCGAATTTGTCACACACGGAGAGCAGTTCAAGGCATCCGTCAGAAAAGTCAGCCCCGATCACGCCGCCGTCAGAGCTCTGCCCGATGTCTGGGCAGTGCAGGACGAATGGTATATGTTCGCCCGGCTGAACAAAGAGCATATGCATGTGCTTGCGCTTCTGGAAACCGGAGGTGGAGGCAATCCGCAGAAAATGTACCAGGTGCCCGATTATCCCATTATATGGTGCCGCAGCTACGGGGACGGGCGGGCTCTTTACAACGGACTGGGACACCGTGAAGATGTCTGGGAACACCCGGTCTTCAGACAGATGCTCCATGATCACATACTCTGGGCGCAGGGTCGGGGCGATGCGCATACAGAGCCGAATTATGCGGAAGTGGTGCCTGAATAAGAGGATCTGTCACTATCAGCATGAATGACGGATTCAGATGCCCCGCAGAAGGGTGAATGCGCATGAAAGCAATCACAGTCATTTGCGGCTCCGTTTTTTCCGGAAGAAGCAAACAAATACAGGCGCTGTGGGCGGAAAAAAAAGAGCAGGCTTTGCTGATCACGCCGACGCGAAGGCTCGCTCAGCTACGCGAGGAACAGCTTATCCGTGAAACAAATCTGCCGGGACTCTGGAACCGACGGTCCAGAGAACTGAGCGAATATGCCGCTTTGCTGCTGGAAAGAAGCGGGTGCCCGGTGCGCATGGCAACGAGGCTGGAGCGCAACCGTATTGTGTGGCTTGCACTGAAAACGCTTGCCGATCAGGAAGAAATCCCGGAAGTCAGTGCGGGCTTTGTGAGGCATCTGCTGCAGGTCATCACTTCCATGAAACAGAATGCCGTGGAAGTGGCTGACCTGGATCGCGCCATTGATAATATCAGGGAAAAGCACCCCTTTGACCGGCTTGTATCGAAAATTTACAAAGCATATCAGCATGAATTGCTGCAACGGGAGCTCTACGATGTGCCCGGCCTTTTCTGGGCAGTGGAGCAGCGCTGTAAAGAGGGGCTGATCGCATTGCCTGAAGAAGAGCAATGGCTGCTGCTGGACGGCTTCGATGATTTCACTGCTTCACAGCAGCGGCTGCTGCTGGCGCTGGCTTCTCTTGCTTCAGGTATGGTTATCGGACTGAATTATGATGCGGAAGCCCCTGATCTTGAGGAACTGTATGCGCTGCAGCGAAGATGGCTGGAGAAATTTCAGCAAATCACGGATGTGCAAATCGTCCGCTGTCCCACTGCGCCGGAAAAAAGTCGCAGCGCATATGCATCCCGCTACCTTTTCTCTCAGCACACCCCTCCGCCGCCCGCCGAAACCCTATCCGCAAATGTGACTTTAATGCCTGCCGCCGATGCCTGCCACGAAATAGAATCAATCGGACGGACAATCAAATCACTGCTGCTGAATGATGCCCTGCGGCCTGCCGAGATAGCCGTCGCCTTTCCCGATATGGAACAGCAGGCGCCGCTGGTAGAAGAGATCTTTACCCGCTTTTCCATCCCTGTGATGATGCGGACACGCCTGCCTCTCTCCCGTTCCCGCCCCGCCATCTTTTTACTCCGGCTGGTAAAAGCCGTTCAGGAACAGAGCCTGCAGGAGTTTGCACCTTTACTTGCCTCACCTGCCTTCGACCGCCAGGACGACAGCCCGCAGGCAGTGCAGTCACTGGTGCTGCTGATCCGGGAGAGCAACATCACCGGAAGGCTTGACGAAAGCGCCCGGGCACTGAATTATCTGCAGAGGCTGATTGAGCAGAAAAGAGACGGAAACGAAAGAAGCAGGCTTTCACAGGGGTGCACTCCCGAAGCGATGCAGCTGCTGCTGGAGCGGCTGGATCAGATACGGGAGTTCACTCCAAGACTGCCCGCTGAAGGCACTTTCCGACTGTATTCTGAAAGTCTCAGCACCTTTCTGGATCTGCCCGGATTAAACAGAGACACGGAAACTGAACCCGGGAATCAGGAAGCTATCGCCGCACTGCGGCGCATTCTAGCCGAGATGGCGTCTCCTTTCTATGAAAATCAGCCCGTCACTTTTTCTGATTACTTCGCCCTCTTCCGCATGGCACTGTCTGAAGAATCGGTTTGCGGGCGCGGCAGAAGCGGTGTTTTTTGCTGCAGCCTCACCGATCTACGACTGAATGCCTTTCCCGTTGTGTTTTTGGGCGGACTGAATGAAGGCGCATTACCCGGTGCTGCAGCGATTAATGCCCTCTATTCAGACCGGGATCTCGCCCGTTTCCGAAAAGAAGGGCTTTCCATGCCGGGCAGTTCAGAGCATCTTCAGAAACAGCGCCTCCTTTTCCATCATGCTCTTTGCGCTGCTGAAAAATCTCTTTTCGTTGGCTGGCGCAACCAGGATCAGGAGGACAGAGAGATCCTTCCCAGTCCTTTTGCTGTCGAATTAAGAGAACTTTTCCAGAAAGCAGTCCCGCCGCTTACAGTCGATGAGCCAGCTCCGGATTGCTTTATTGCCGACCTGCATCAGGTGGCATCACCGGAAGATTTCAGGCTATCTGCCCGCTATCATCAGGCAACGATCAAAAGCCCGTCGCTTTGTGCACTTCTTGAGCCGGCGCAGGCTATGATCGAAATGGAGCAGACCCGGGCCACGTCGAAAAACTTTTCGGTATACGACGGCATGATTGAATCGCCGGAGCTGAAGGCAGATCTCCTCAGGCGCTTCGGTGAAAAACACCAGTTCAGCGTCAGTCAACTGGAAGAATATCTGAAGTTTCCCTTTTCTTTTTTCACGAAATATGTACTGAAAATAAAAGAAACCCGATATGCGGACGGAGAGATCACGCCGCTTCTTCGCGGAGTAATTCTGCATTATGCGTTGAAGCTCTTTTATGAAGTTTACAGGCAGAAACCGGCTAATACACTGAAAAATACAAGTCCGGAAGAACGAAGTCTCCTTATCCAAAACAGTCTCGACCGCGCTTTTGAAGAACAGCGCTTTGCGCTGTCAAACATTGCACCCGTTGTTGTTGCTCTGGAAAAAGCGCGGCTGAATCTGCTGCTGGATCAGTTCATCCAGGAAGAAGCGGCAACGGAAGATTCATTTGTCCCCTGGGTGCTTGAATACAGTTTCGGCACGTCCTCCCGCCCAGAACAGGATCCTCTTTCTACAGCCCTGCCGTTTACTTACGAAGTGGGTGAGATGCAAATTATGTTCGCCGGCATTATCGATCGGATAGACAAAGACAATCTGAATAGACTGCGAATCATCGACTATAAAAGCAGCTCCGCTCCGACAAAGAAAGAAATCAAGGAAGGGCTCTCTTTGCAACTGAGCATCTATGCCGCGGCCGCGGAGGCTTCTTTTCCGGGATGCAGCAGCGTGGAAGGGTGGTATATCCCCCTTCTGAAAAAGAAGCCCCAGGAAGCATTGTTCGCTGGCAAAGAGAGCGAGTCGTTGGAGCGCAATGCGAACGCCGTTGCGATGATTTCAAAGGCTATATGCGGTATCCGGGCAGGTTGTTTTCCGCCTTTGCCGCATCAATCCCTGAATCTGGACTATTTCACACTACCACAGGCGGCACGCTACGAGGCGTGGCGCGTGGCAGAAAAAACAGATCCCTTCAAAGAAAATCCGACGCCCGTCCACTGAACAAAAGATGCGCCCTTCGGACGCATGCTTGATCCGGATCCAGACTAAATATCCGCCAGCCGTTTTCTTGCTTCGACCAGGGCGACACGTACCTGTGCAGGGGCTGTGGCCCCGGGCTGGCAGCGCCGTGCCAGAATAGTTTCTATTTGCAGGGCATCAAAAACATCTTCCTCGACTTCGGGACAAAAGCGTCGAAACTCGTCCAGACTCAACGCCGTCAGCGTTTTCCCGACACCAATGCAATAGCGCACTGTTTCTCCCACAATATGGTGTGCCTCCCGGAACGGAACACCTTTATAGACCAGGTAATCAGCAAGATCAGTTGCTTCCATGAACCCGTCGCCTACAGCTCTTTCCATCACGTCGCGGCGCACCGTAATCGTCCGGAGCATGGCAGTGAAAACAGAAAGGCATAACTGGACGGTATCAGAAGCATGGAAAACCGGCTCTTTGTCTTCCTGCAGATCCCGGTTATAAGTCAGAGGCAGCCCCTTCAGCAGCACCAGCAGCGCCTGATGATCTGCAAAAACACGCGCCGCCTTCCCTCTGGTCAGCTCTGCGGCGTCGGGATTTTTTTTCTGCGGCATGATACTGGAGCCTGTTGTAAACGCATCGCCCAGCGAAATGAAACTGAAGGGCGGGCTGTTCCACAGAATAATCTCTTCACTCCAACGGGACAGGTGCATCATGATCAGGGATGCGCAGCCGCAGAACTCAATCAGGTAATCCCGGTCGGACACGGCATCCATGCTGTTGGCGGACAGTTTTTCAAAACCGAGCAGTTCGGCTGTGTAGGCGCGGTCAATGGGATGGGGTGTTCCCGCCAGTGCGGCGGAACCGAGGGGCATCACATTGATTCTTTTTCTTAATTGGGCAAAACGTTCCCGGTCTCTTGAAAACATTTCAAAATAGGCAAGCATATGATGTGCCAGCAGGACTGGCTGTGCGGGCTGTAAATGGGTGTAGCCCGGGAGCACAACCTGAACGTGCTCTTCGGCAAAATGGAGAATGGCATGCTGCAGCGCATGAAGGGCGGCATCAATGGCATCAGCCTGATCTCTTGTCCAAAGACGCATGTCGGTAGCAATCTGATCGTTTCGACTCCGGGCAGTATGCAGTTTTTTCCCGGCATCTCCGACTTTTTTTATAAGAAGGGCTTCTATATTGCCGTGGACGTCCTCCAGCCGGGAATCCCATTGAACAGAACCGTTCCGGACTTCTTCCGCCAGTTCGGCAAGCCCCTGGTCCAGGAGACTTCCTTCTTCCTTTGTAATAATTCCGCACGCTGCCAGCATTTTGGCATGGGCACGGCTCGCCTCTATATCCCAGGGCGCAAGTCGATGATCAAAAGACACGGACTCTCCCAGTTTTTCCATCAGCGAATGCGTCGTCCCGTCAAAGCGACCGCCCCATAATTTGCTCATAAAAATACCTCGGGCTGCTTGCAAAAAAGCATTCTTTTAGAATTAACTTCCTTCGTGCGCCTGTTCCTGAAAAAGGACAGGCGTGCCGAAGGCATCACTATTTTTTCTTTTTAACGGGCGCTGAACTTTTCTGAATCAGTGTGTCCAGCTCTTTCAATATCGTGGCAAGGATTTCTTTTCTGTTTGCTTCCGTGATTTTGTAATGCTGTGCATTTTCCAAAAGTTCCATGGTGCGCAAACTCACCTGATACGCAAAATCCTGTACTTTCATGATCGTACCTCCTGCAGCCCAAACAAATTAATGCACATCAGCCTATATGATACAAAACGGGCTGCGTCCCGCCCAAGCGGTGCGCAACCCGTATTTTTACAATGGTAATTCAGGCTGAAAAGTCAGCGCCTTTAGACCTATTTAAACAGCGCTGTAATGGCTGCCGGATCCATGCGCATGCCGGGACCCATGGTGCTGCTCATGGCGAGCCCTTTCAGATAGGTACCCTTGCAGGCACTCGGGCGGGCCTTCATAATGGCTTCGATTACACTCTTCGCATTTTCTTCCAACATCTGGGCATCAAAAGATACTTTCCCGATAGGCACCTGGATATTGGCGAACTTGTCAACACGGTACTCAATTTTACCGGCTTTAATCTCTTCTACAGCCTTGCCGACATCTGCCGTCACCGATCCTGCCTTGGGACTGGGCATAAGCCCGCGGGGACCCAGGATTTTACCGAGGCGGCCGACATGACGCATCATGGCAGGCGTGGCAACAGCGGCGTCAAAATCAGTCCATCCGGCCTGAATTTTGTTGACCAGGTCTTCGCCGCCCACTTCTTCAGCACCTGCCGCTTTCGCAGCATTCATCTGATCTTCCTGATCGCAGAAAACAACAACACGAACCGTTTTACCGGTACCGTGAGGCAGGGAAACGGAACCGCGAACCATTTGATCCGCATGGCGGGGATCAACACCGAGAAGGAAGGCAAGTTCTACTGTTTCGTCAAACTTGGCGTTGGCATTTTCTTTTGCCAGAGCGACGGACTCGGAGAGAGTGTAGAAATGGAATTTGTCAACTTTAGCGCGATTTGCCTTAACACGCTTAGAAGAATGAGACATGAGATGTTCTCCTGTGGTGCAAACGGAACAGTTGTTCCTCCCACGTTAAAAGGAATATGAGAAAAAGGCTTCGAAGTCAGCCTTCAACACGCAAACCCATACTGCGCGCTGTACCGGCGATCATTTTTTTTGCGGTGTCAATGTTTGCGGCATTGAGATCAGCCATTTTAAGCTCTGCGATTTCCTGGATCTGCGCATCAGTTACAGAACCCACTTTGGTTTTGTTGGGCTCGGCAGAAGCCTTTGCGAGCTTAGCGGAGCGTTTGAGCAGAACGGCGGCAGGCGGTGTTTTGGTGATAAAGGAAAAAGAGCGGTCTTCATAAATAGTAATAATGACAGGAACAACCAACCCCATCTGCTCCTTGGTTCGCTCGTTGAACTGGTTGCAGAAATCCATAATATTCAAGCCATGCTGACCCAGGGCAGGACCGACGGGCGGTGCAGGGTTTGCCTGACCGGCTTTCACCTGCAACTTGACTTGGGCTTTAATTTTCTTTTTCTTAGGTGCCATGGTTCAGGGAACTCCATTCAGATTTGTTCAATTTGCCAGGGCTCTACCTCGACGGTAGTCTGGCGGTCAAAAATTTCAACACTAACTTTGAGGATATTGCGGTCCGAATCAATTTCTTCGATATTGCCGAAAAAGTTGGCAAAAGGTCCCTCATTGATACGGATTCGCTCCCCTTTATCAAAAGAGATCTTCACTTTAGGCCGTTCCCGCTCACCGCGAACGACTTCAAGAATTTGATTCACTTCTTCATCTTCAAGCGGAACAGGCACATTTTTTGATCCAATGAACCCGAGAATGCTTGGTGTGTCACGGATAATTGCCCAGAGCTCAGGATAGGTTTCCGGATGTTCGGGCAATTGCAGCAGAACATATCCGGGAAAGCATTTTTGTTTTGAAACACGCTTTTGCCCGCCGCGAACAACTTCAACCTGCTCGATGGGAACAAAAGCGTTACAAATCAGATGCTCAAGATTTTTCTGCTGCGCTTGTGCAAGCAGCATATCCCGGACAGAAGTCTCTCTGCCGGAATAGGCATGCAGTACGTACCACCGCCTGTTCAGTCCGTCTTCAGGTGGCGTGTTCAAGGAAAAACCCTTTTCCACTTCTTCTTCTTTCGGGCTGAGTTCGAATTCTTCGTACGGAGTACTATTTTGTGTTGTGTCTGCCACGAGAACCCCCGTTAAGCGGCCAGTTTCAGAATAAGCATAATGAAAATGCTGAAAACCCGATCATACACAAAAACAACACCGGCCATGATAGCAATAATAAAAAGCGTAACCTTGGTTGATGCCATCAGGTCTTCCCGGGTCGGCCACGTGACTTTTTTCAGTTCAGCGATGACACTGTCAAAGAAGTCCTGAAGCCTGGCGAAGATACCCGGCTCTTTTACGGGAGCACTTACCTGCTTTGCCATGAAATAAAATTCCTGCACTGGCACACGCCAGTCTTTACTCTTCTGATACAATACCAGATGTTAAGGTGGCAGGGGTGGAGGGATTCGAACCCCCAACCTTCGGCTTTGGAGGCCGCTGCACTAGCCATTGTGCTACACCCCTTCAAGCATGCCGGAAGGCTCCATTCCGGGGATGACAGGAACCTTCCGGAGATTTAACTTGTAAAAAACCGATCTGCAACGCAGAGCGGCCGGATCAGACTACTGGATAATTTTAGTGACCACACCGGCGCCGACCGTACGACCGCCTTCGCGGATGGCGAAGCGAAGT
>MWCY01000073.1 GCA_002070275.1 Candidatus Hydrogenedentes bacterium ADurb.Bin170 | reverse complement strand
GTATAACTCAATCTTAGCGATGGAGTTTCCACCTTAAATTTGGCGCTTCGTGGTTTAAAAATGGGGGGAGGCGCAGAAAGCATAGGCTAGCGCATCAGTATTGGTCGAATAAACAGGAGAGTAATACTTATCTCCGTAATAGTTGCTCGGATAAATGGCAATATTTCGCGTACCGTAGTTGTCAATTCCGCCAAAGACCAGATCAACACTCACATCTTTCGATGCCGTTACACGGGCACCCGCTTTAATATCGTTGGAGTTGTTGACGTCCCCCGCCACACCCGGAGAACTTGCGGTGCCCTGGTAAAACCAGACGTCCCCTTCATCCAGCGTCGGTGATGTCACATCGTTTGTACCGTCGCCGTTATAGTCCAGTTCAACCACGGTGCCGTTTTCATACGCTCGGACAAACATTCCTGTGTATCTGAAAGCGGAGGTTCCGCCGTCAGTAACGTTTTCACCGAAAGGCAGCACAAAGTGCTGGCCGGCATAGCTTTCCTCACTGACATTGGTCTTCACATTTTGTACGGCAAAGCGCGCCGCATCACCCGAGACTTTCGACACTATAATAGAAGAAGAGGAGGAAATCTTGTCTTTTCCGTCGGGGACAATCGTGACAATGGAACGATTCCAAGGGAAGGTATTGTCAATAATAAGATATCCGCCACCGGGAATGAAATCCGTGGGGTAGCCAGGTGCCACACCATTGGTCAGATCACCATCGCCCCAGACTTCCGTAGTAGACTGCACCGGGAAATTACTGTCGGCCTCATACCCGTCTTCCCAATGGTCATATACAATACGGGTGCCGGGATAGGGCACCAGAATACTCACCACTGTTCTTACATCGGTACCGCCGTTCGAACCTCCGCTCATCGCCTGGCTCCCGGCACTCAGCAGACTCTGGCGAAGCTGCGTCTCATTTTCCGGATAAGGCAGATAAAAAAGACTTGCCTTATTCGCAACGTAACAGGGATCGTCCAACGCCGGGTTCACCTGAATATACACAGTTGCCTGCTTGCATTGCACCGGCGCCGGGGTACAGACCTGATAGGTGAACTGATCCAAGCCCTCAAAAGCGCCAAAACTGACATAGGTCATCTCGCCACCGGCACCTACCTGGACAAATCCGCCGATAGGAGAAGAGATAAGAGTGACCGAACTGGCATCAATATTACAAAGATCATTGTCCAGCACATTAAAATGAGCAAGATTGCCCTGCAGTGTGACCACATAATCGTCATTGGCAAACAGGGCACCGGTCAACACAGTCAGATCAGCCGTTTTAGTGGTGCCGCAGCCCGTAGCGGTTGCTGTCACAGTAGATGTGCCGCTCCAGGTGGCGACGAAGGTCACTTCACCGGTGGCGCTATCGATTGTGTTGCCACCAGCAAGACTGGCAGCATCAAGACTGTAAACCAGCGTATCAGCATGGTGAGCTGTCGCAGAATAAACAATGCTTTCCGCCGCACGGCATCTCTGGACGGTAGAGCCTGCATCAAAAACAGGCGCCTGCACCAGGGCAACCGTATGCACAAGCAGGTTGGCCGTAAGAGCGCAGCCAGAAGAAGAAGCCTCCACTGTGACAGTACTGAATCCCACCCAGGCCGCATCCCAGGTCACCGTGCCGGTCGCAGAATCAATGGTATTGCCGCCGGCAAGGCTGGCGGCATCAAGAGAATAAGTCAGAGTCGTGGCACCGGGAGCAGTTACCGTATAGGTCTCCGTTTCGGCAGCAGCGCAGCGATACACTTCATCATCAGGATCAGCAACAGCATCGAAAGTTACGGAAGAAATCGCACAGTCATAGGTTACAACAACACGGCCGGGAGCGCCGTTGCCCGGTGCCTGAGTAGTACCGCTGCCCGCTCGGTAACCGCCGCCGCCGCCGCCGCCGGGAGCAGCGCCTTCCTGCCCGACCACACCGGAAGCAGCACCGGCACCGCCATCACCGCCGCCCGCCGGAGCTGTGCCGCCTGTCCGAACTGTGGTAGTGCCATCAGGATAAACACCTGCTGCCGCTGTACCGCCGGAGGAGCCGCCACCGCCGCCAAAGCTGCCACCCGTGCCCAGGGCGCCGGTACCGCCGTTAAATTTCACAGTACCGACACCGGCACTCGCAAGACCGCCCGCACCAGGTGTATTGCTGTTATTAGCTACGCTGCCGCCCCCCTTTGCCATCACGGTGCTGACAGAGCCGAACCAGGAGTCTCCTCCGGCAGAGGTGTTGGTTGCGCCGGCACCGACATACAAGTCAAAGGTATCGCCGGGCGTCACCGTGAATTCGCTGCGGGAATAGGCACCACCGCCCCCGCCGGCAAGAGCAACATTGTTGCCGGTGGTTCGCGCCGAGCCGCGACCACCTGCGCCCCAGGCCTCCACGGTAATCTTCGTGATCGTGGCAGGGACATCAAACTGCGTCGCTCCCGGACTGTCGAAAACAACCGACGTCTGAGCGAAGGCTGCAATGGGCATTAAAAGCAGCCCAACAAGAAGCAGACTCCACGTGGTTGTAAGGATTCTTTTGATTGCTGTGGTAGAGGGGTGGCAGTGTGTACTCATCTTTTCAACCTTGCTGTTGCACCAAAAGCCTCTCACACCTGTCTCCCGAACAGGCTGCATGGCGGCTATCCATACTTTATTTAAAACAGAAACTCCCAAATTTAAAACAGAAACTCCCAATACCCTACAAGGGGCACAGAGCAGACGTCTCCTACGAATCAAAACCAAAACGCTTACTCAAAAAAAACTCAAATTTAACACACAACGGGCATTGCTTCCATGCAAACCCGTTTCTAAAAGATGTTTATTCCCTTAAAGAAAACTAATCGTAAAATTGCCTCTTTTTCTGAACAGCGTTCAGTTTAACAAAAGGTTCCTTTCCCGCATTGATGAATTCATTTTACCATAAAGTACAAAATATTTTCAACTGCAAGAGAAATAAAAGTTACTTACGCAAATATGACATCTTTTAATCACACACGGTCTGCACAATATATCATATCCTATATTATTGGCAAAACACTATAAATATTATCGTCTTGTTTATGGGCGATTTCCTACAATAAAGGCCTCATGAATGCTATCAGATTAATATTCATACGATTTCACATGTTTATGCCTGCTTTTTCATGCGCTGGAACGCCCTTAATTTTTGCGATTAAAGGGCTGTCGCATTCCCTTTACTTGCATTAGTTACACTGATTCTGGCGCCGCCTGGTGGCATCAAAAAATCATTTACACTAAATGTGAGAAAACATCATTTTATGGTTCTACTTGATATCAGGATAAATGCCTTATTTTCATTACAAACTGAGTGTCTTTCGAAATGTTTCTTAGAAATTTCTTCAGTGTCTTCATATAGGCGAAACAGATGTACCTCCAATGTTTAAAGGGTGCGGAAGTGATAAAACAAGCGGCTTCCGTATCCCGGTGGTTATACGGCTGCCGCTTATATCGAAGGCAAAACAGTTTAAATTAATTTGGCAAAAGCGCCGGCGGATGACTGTACGCACTGTACCGATCCGCTGTGCCTGCCTCTGCAACAGTGCCGCTATGAATCAACACTCTGTAGCGGAACACAAGAGCTGCTCCTTTTTCCATTGTATAGTCGCCCTTCTCCGGAATCAGCCCTCTGTTATATTCTTTTTCATTAAAATAGGAATAACCGAAGGGGTTTGCGCCCATGAGTCCGTAACTGCGCACATGCCAGCAGGTCGGGTACCTCAGATTATCCGGATGATCAAAAACCGCGATACCGCGCCAGCCCACGCCAGGAATCTCCCCGGAGAAATCGCACCAGGGCGATGGCTTGCCCCATGCTGTATTTTCGCCGACATCGCCCAAAGCATTCGTAATGACTGCACTGCTGTGGCAGATGTCGGGCCGCATCCGAAGAGAAACAATACCTCCTTCCTTGGTGTCGCTGAACAGTACGTCTTCATAAGCGGCGGCAAAAGTGACTTTTACATCAATCAGCCTGCCTGACTCGGGCGCAGCATAAAAGCGATACTCCCGGCTTTCGTCCAGAAGCGCTTTCCCGTCTTTATCTTCCCACACATTCCGTGCGCTGATCCAGCCGTAAGCATCGCCGGAACCGAAGGTCACTTCCACCGTCTTTTGTGTACCCGATCCGGTTCCTTCCGCCCAGAGATCCTGGCCGTTGACTTCACCAAAGGCTGTCCACAGCGATTTCTGGTGCGGATGATCCCTGTCTTTTCTGGGGGTGCTCTCCAATTCCGCGGGAAAATCGCGGGTCACGCCCACGCCGCCTTCACTGTTCACCGGCCAGAGGAAAGGTTTTTTCCATTCCGGTCCGTAATGATAGGTCGTAAAATGCTTTCCGTCGATAAATACTTCCACCTGATCCGCACCACTTTTTCTGGAAAGGCGTACGCCCCAAGGCATATCCGCACTCCGCTCGCCGGTCTCAACAACAGCACTCAATTCTTTCTGTGCGGGCACCAGATCGGCAATAAAGCAGAGCTGCCCGTTTCGTACCGTTGCCGGATAGCGCACCTGCGTTTCCTTATTTATAACAGTGACAAAAGCCGGCACTTCATCACAATCCACAGCCACCTCTATCGGGATGTGAGTTTGATCCCTGTCACCGCCCTGAATTTTGAACGTTGTTCCGTTCAGAGCCGCTGCGGCTCCGGTTACGGTCAGTGCAGACAGCAGTAAAGCATTCATCAACATGGGCAAAAGACGCATAAGGCAATACTCCTTTTTTAGTCTGGTCATGCCATCGGTTTCAGACTGTAAACCTTCAGTTTATCAGAAGAAGGCTGTTAACGCAATAAAAAATGTGGCGCTCCGCCCTCACAAAGAGGACGGACAAGCCGGTGTTTTTTCACGGGCGTGCACCAGAGCAGTTAAAAGCGCATTTGTTGGACAGGAAATCCCCTGTTCATTGCCGAAACGGGCAATGGCACCGTTCAATGCGTCTATCTCCGTACGCCTTCCCCTGAGGAGATCCTCCCGCATACTGGCATAGTGGGCGGCCGTTGGCGGCAGCAAATTCTGATAGAAGTGGTCAAGCCAGGCATCGGAACAGTCAGGCTTCAGTGGCACGCGCAATCGGTGTGCTGTCGCATAAAGTTCCTCGATCACTTCTGCCATAACTGTTCTGGTATAGGAACTTTCAGCCAGCGCACCGTAAGGCACATCCAGCAATGCGGAAAGAGGATTTAATGCGCAGTTATAAGCGACTTTCTCCCATAAGAGTGTCCGGATTTCGTCGGTCATTACAGTAGGCAGTCCGGCGTCCGCCATGGCTTTCACAATGACGGCGATACGTTCCTCCGACGGACCGCCCGGATAAGCGCCCAATGCGGTCGGTGCCGCCATAACCGTCACTTCCACCGCGCCAGGCTCATACACTCGGGCACCAAAAATGACCCGGGCACCGATTACCCGGTTCCATCCAAATTTCTGTGCCAGCACTTCAGCATTACCGAGCCCGTTCTGGTACGAGCAAATCAATGTGTTGTCCGACACATAAGGAGCAATCAGATCGGCTGCAGTCGCTGTATCGTAGGATTTGACCGCCATCAGCACCAGATCAAAAGAAAGGGATGGCAACACTTCGGGCTTCGATAACACATGCATGCCTTCTACCCGATGCTCCCCCCAGATCCCCCGTATTTGCAGACCCTGTGAAGCGACAGTGTCCATATGCAGGCGCCGCCCGATTAGACTGACGTGATGCCCTTTGTTTGCCAGAAATCCTCCGGCAACACTCCCCAGCGCTCCTGCACCCATAATCAGTATATTCATTGCTTTTTCAGCTTTCTCTGCCGTCGTCCGAGTCCCGAGTTTCCTCTTCGCTCCGGGGAAGATCAGTCGCCGTAAGTGCCCGGTCAAAAGAGCCCTGTCTTAAAAACGAAAGGCATAATGCTGCCACCTGCCGGCTGTTCGCCAGAAAATTGTGGGCATGGGGTGTCACAATCCAGTCCGACATTCCCGGAAGGCGGGTGCTTTCGACCGTGATCACACCGTCATTAGGGCCCCTTAGCGTGAATTCATGACCCCGGTCGCCCGCAATAATCCCGAATTCCACGGACGGGACCGGCAGTTTCTCATAGAACTCATCGGAGGCAACCTGCTGACCGCTGCTTCCTGTAAACCACTGATAGACCGGATTCTCTTTGAGAACCCGAAGCAATTCTGTCGGTTTATTGGGAGGTGCGATCAATACGACTCTGCCCAGCCCGGGAGGCAGTTCTTTTTCAAAGGCGGCACGTACAATCACTGTGCCCAGAGAATGCGCGATGATATGATAAGGTCTGTTATCGAGCTTCTCGTCCAGAAAATCATGGAACTGCTCTGCCATCTCTTCAATGGAGCGGCTGTGTGCCACATAGGGGAAGTTCAGCGTCTCATATCCCTCGCTCTGAAGTCGGGTATCAAGGACCCACAAAGAAGCACGGCCCCGACCCATACCCTGAAGCAGCACAATAACTGCTTTTTCTGACAGGACAGCGGGTTCGGCAATCCCGGTATCAGGCGAGGGTGCTACAACCTCACCCATAAAGGCGGATGCCACAAAAATAAATGCACTGAAGAAGACCATGGAAATGAAGGTATCCGGAAGCAACGATAGCGTTGAAAGCAGAGCACAAGCCAGCGGTCTTGACAATCAATCCGCAGCGGCATTGGCAGAAGATGAACAGAAAAAAGCGATCGGGAAAACGCTGGCGTTACAGATTAAAATTCAGCTGGGCGCCCGGCTTCCCTTCCGACAGGGAGAAGGAAGCGGTTTTTTTGTTGAGAAGGGAGCGGTTCTGCCAGAAGTCATCCCGACTCAACGCTTTGTCCGAAGCATACACAGTGACAGAGCCTGCTCGCAGCGGTAAGTTTTCTGCACGATAAGAGCCACTGGTACCGAGATCATAATAGATTTTTTCCAGTTCCCGGCTATCTTCTTTTTCTAAAGTCACTTCCGCAAAAGCGGAGCGCGGTATATTTCCCTGAAAAGAAACATTGCCCTGAACGCTGCCTTTTCCATCGTTAAAATTAAAATCTACCCAAACTGGCTGCGATGTGTCGACGGTAGATTCCTGCTCAATACGCCGCTCAAACCAGGTATCCCCGGGCAAAGGCTCTACAGATCCCCAAAAATGAACAGCTTCAGGGGTGAAAGGCAGTTCATACTGACCCGGCGACAGATAGACAACATTCTTAAGCAAATCCACGTTGTTGCCGCCCTGCCGCCGCCGCAATTCTTTAAATTTAACCGGTAAGCCATGCAGCGTTATGTCGCCGCTGAACGAACTGGCATGGGGAACCTGGGCGCGAATCGTGGTTGTTTTTCCTGCCTCCAGCACGACAATCGCCCGGGCAGAACCATGTTCCTCGCTTCCAATAAGCAGGTTGTGTACACCTAACGGCAAGTCATAAAGCGCAAAATGCCCTTTTGAATCCGTGTTTCCATAAGAAAAGCGGGAATAAACCAGATTAAAACGAGAACCGTCACGTGGCATGATGCCGGCTCCGCTGATACTGAGTTCGCTGGCGCTGTAAACGACCCCTTCCAGCAAAGCCGCCCGGTAGAGGGGAAATTCAAAAACACGTTCAGGGTCCCAATTCTCATCAATCACAAAAGACACGGCGAGGGGTGCATATCCTTTGGCACGAACCCAGGCCGTATATTCGCCGGGTGTCAGCAGGCGGATCTGTACCCGACCGTCTTCGTGCCTCTCTTTCTTGAAAAGATCGAGGATAAAAGGAAACAGAACCGAACTGTTTTCTTTAATGCAAGCCTGCTCTATATCTTTCAGTACCTGTCCGGTGGCCCGGTCTGTGACTTGTCCGATCATGGTGAAACGGGTGGGCACTGAATCTGTCAGGTCAACAGCGATAGGCAGATTTTTCTCATTGGTATGCAGACGCACATCGCTTTTGAGAATCTCGTCCCCATAAGAAATGGAGACGCGATGCTCTCCCCGGGCAACACCACGCAATTCGAAAGCACCGTAGGAGTCCGTTACAGCTTCCTTGTCCTGTACTTTCACCGTCACCCCTGCCACACCGTCTTCGCGAAAACGATTATCCACTACGCGACCGATCAGAGAATAGTTGACAGGTGCGGGGCGGTTCGCCGGCGGCTCTGTGGTGGCAGGCTCTTGACTGCTTTCCTTCGTGGGCGCAGGAGAGGAAGGAATATTCGGCTGCTGTTCCAGCACTGCCCCGTTGAAAGCATGATAGCCGAAATAGGCGGAAATGCCTATCACGATAAAGGTGCAGGCGGTAAGGACCAGAGGAACTTTCCGGCTTTTACGCCGCCCCAACCGGCTTTTGCTCATCGCCTTATCTGCTGCATCACGACCGCCCACGGTAGAAATAATCGAACCCAAACGTTCCCGGCTGTTGACCTCGAGATACAGTGCTGCCCGCACTTCTTTCAGCAGTGCGCTTTCCACATTCTCCCGGGTGCGGGCAAGATCTTCAGCCGCATCCTTCGGATCAATTTTAAGCACATCGGCAATTTGACGGGCATTGAGACCGGCAAAGGTGTTCAGCAGTATCCCCATCCGTTCGTGAAGCGTGAAAGAACCCAGTTCCTCCATCAGAGGCTCTATCAATTCCGTCTGAATCCATTGCAGGTCGACAGGGGCGACTTCCAGGCGTGTCCGGGGGATATTCCAGTTGGTGGCGCGGCGGGAAAGAAGATTTTCGGATTCCTGATGTGCAAGACCGCACATTAATTGCCCGAGCTTGCGCGGATCCGTAAGAGAAATCAGACGGCCGTAACCGCTCTCAAAAGCGGCCGCTGTAATTTTGTCCGCCAGAAATACGCTTCCGGAATTTGCCATCGCTATGGCATAAGCCATAGGCTGATACCGCTCAATCAGCAGGCGGTACGCTTCCGGTTCTCCCTTGAATATGCGGCGAATCATCACCGCTTCTTTTTTAAAACGTGAAAAAGGAAGCACGTTATCAAGCCCTTACCGGCGCTCTGCCAGCGCTTTGTATTACTTTTACCGCGACCCTCGTCTCCATATACTCTGAAGAATGCGGGCTGAAAATCAGCCACCCTCTCCATGTATAATTATGCGGTAAACTGTCGCTCAGGTCAAGTCGCCTGTAAACAGTCTTCTGTATCTCTTGTTTATCACACACCCTCAGCACTTTTGCAGATTTAACGACACACACCGCATCACTTCTTCCAGATCAGCAGGACATATGGAAAACTCTTCGCTGAATCCCTGATCCACATACCACAACAGACCTTTCGCAGGAAGTATACCACGAATTTTCCAAAGTGCCGCACCATAGAGCATCACCTGCGTCCTGTATCGCTCCCGGCTGTCCGGATGCGCATGCCCTGTTTTATAATCGACAATAATGCGCTGGTCTATTACAGCATCTATCACACCTTTGAGGAGGCAATCATCAAGTTTCAGCAAAAAAGGCATTTCTCTTTCTATGGAGCCTGCACCGGAAAAAAGTCGCCAGCTGTCTGAGCGCCGAAAAACGGCTATCGCTTCTTCCATAGTTGCCCGAAATTCCTTCGCCTCCCTAAAATCAAGACCGGACTCATGAATTAATTCATCCAGGGGGGGCAGCAGGTCTTTCTTGAAATCCCATAATTCAAAAATCCGGTGAAAAAGAGTTCCGCGATCCATGGCGGCGGCACGTTTCACAATCAGAGCGCTGCTGTCTTCTCCTTCCGAAAACTCGGATGCTTCTCTGAACTCGTTCCGTTTTGCCTCCTCCTGATCCTCGCCGAAGCCCATAATGTCGAGCAGAGCCGACACAGAAATGCATCTCTTTGCCTGCTCCTCATTCGCCGGGCTCTGAAGACGGGCAAGAATCCTGTCTTCATCCGGAACCGGATACTCCTTTCTCTCAGGTGTTATATAAGGCTGAATCGGCTGCTCCCGCCGTATGCGAAGCTGCCAGTTGTCATCACAAAGCACCTCTCCGTCTGCTCTGTCTGGCAGAGCATACATCCTGTTCAGTATGCCCGCCCAGGTGAAAAGAGTTGCGTCAGCCTGGCTGCACAGCACAAGGTAGTCCCGGGCACGGGTCATGGCGACATAAAGAATACGTGCGAGCTCCAATTGATTGTCCAATCGATTGATGCGGCGCAACAGTTGATAGAAACCACTGTCTTCAAAACCGCGGCGACCACCGCTGAACTGTACGGCAAAGTCATTATCCCGAAAAAAAACAATCTTGTCCCTTGTGTCGCTGCGTGTGCCGACGTCCAAGTCCGGAAGAAAGACAACAGGAAACTCCAGTCCTTTCGCTTTATGGACGGTCATGATGGTGACCGCTCCCATCCCTTTGGATTGCAGCTCTGCCTCTCCCTCTTTCATCTCACGAACAGACTGCTCTTCCAGGTATTCCACAAATGCGGTCAGAACATCAAGATCTGTCTGGCTGAAATTTTCCGCCATTTTCCTCAACTTACGAAGGTTGGACACCCGCTGCAGACCCATCCGGTGATCCATAAGCACAGACTCATAGCAGGTCAACGATAAAAGCCTGTCCAGCCATCGCGCAGGCGACCACTCGCGCCGGCGGTATAAATCCCGGAACAGGAGGCGCCCCTGCGCCAGACGTTCCGGATGCTTCAGCAAAGGATCGGATGTGTCGTCATGAAAAGAAGCGGCAAGTCCTTTTTCTGTCCGGGCAAGAGACATCAGATCTTCATCGGACAGCCCGACAAAAGGACTGCGCAGAACGCCAAGCATCGCCTCTTCGTCCCAGGGATCAAGAACCCATTTCAGCATGGCAATGACATCCAGCACTTCGCGACGCTTGAAAAAACCCTCGCCCGCGATGCGATTGTACGGAATTCGCGCAGCGCGCAGTGCTGATTCAAAAAAGTGAATCTGGGAACCACGCCGGAAAAGGAGCACAATATCGTCATAAGATGCCGGACGCATGTCCCGGTCGTTGCTGCACCGCACCTGCACGGCTGTTTCGCCCCCGCACATTTCAGCTATGCGACCGGCAATGAATGCCGCCTCCGCACGGCGCCGCATCTCCACATTTTCCTTGGATTCGGTTATGAAACATTCCACCCGGCATTCTTTCAACGGAGTACGCTGCGGCGCCATCCCTCCGTATGCTTCCACGGAGCTCAGCAGATTACTACGAACGAAAAAGTCATTCACAAAATGCAGCACATCCGGAAGGGTGCGGAAGTTATCCTGCATGGACACGGCATGGGAATCTCTCCCCATTTCTCCGTTGAATAACGAAACATCGGCACCACGGAAAAGATAAATGGATTGTTTCGCATCACCGACGTAAAAAAGCGACGGCCCTCCGGCCACATCCGCCAGCATGCGCGCAATAGACAGCTGGCGACTGTCCGTATCCTGGAATTCATCGATGAGCAGGAAAGAATAAGACAGGGCTATCCGACGGCAAAGATCCGGATCGCTCTTAAGGAAATACAGTGTTTCATTGATCATATCATCAAAGTCCAGAGAAGCTGTGGCATTTCTGATCTGCTGAACCTTTTCATTGGCTTTCCGGAAAAGCACCCAGAAGTCAAAGGTATTCTCTGCACTGCGCATCATAGAATCATAAAGCCGCTCGGGACATAATACCTGTTCCTTGATCCAATCTCTGGTTTGACCCAAAACAACACCCAGCGCCTTGAAAAGCTCCTTATCCCAGCCCTTTGATGAATGCCGCAAATCCAGAAAGTCCCGATTTATCTCATTCAGAAAAATCTCACTGTCTTCCTGTCCGAGTTTTATGGCTGTCAGCGCCCGTATATAGGAAGCCCGCGCCTTCTCCCGCACGTCGGAAGGATTCAGGCTGGCACCGTCAAACTCCTGCAATGCCGATAAAAAATAGTCAAGCTGCGGCGCATGCTTCAGCTTCTGAAGAAAACTTCTGTACAGCAACGGAAAAGACTTTTCCCATCGGTCGAACAGCTGATCCGCACTCTCCACAGGCATGTCTTCCCATACTGCAAGATAATCCCACCGGTTCAACAGCATTTTTTTTAAAACACTCTTAATCTCCTGACGGCTCATCTGCAGAGCCAAACGGCATGCAGACGGATCATTCTGTTCCAGCAGGGCGTTCAGCGTGTCCGTAATCGCTCCTTCGATGGCACGGGCTGCTTCTACTTCTTTCAACACCTTCCAATCAGGATCCCGGTTGAAATGCAGCGCATTTTCACGCAAAACAGCCGCGCAAAAAGAGTGAATGGTCGAAATATGAGCACTTTCCACCTGATGTTCCATGCTGCGCCAGAAAAGCATCCGATCCGGATGTGCACAACCTTGCACTTCCTGTTTAAAGCGCCGACGAAGGCGCGCCTTCATTTCAGCGGCTGCCTTGTCCGTAAAGGTAATGGCGGCGATACGGTTGAGTCCGGGCTGGACGCCACCCCAGAGTTCATGGTTCGATAAAAGATAAACAATTCGCTCCACCAGAATCGCTGTTTTCCCGGAGCCCGCTCCCGCTGAAACTCCGACGACAGGGCGGTTCGCCTGAATTGCTTTCTTTTGGTTTTCAGTAAAATTCATAATATCTCCCTCTGAAAATGGGCAGCCTTCCGTTTTCTATATTATCCGGCCTCTTTTATAAAGTCAATTAATTTTATTATAACCTCTCACCAAGACATTACACCAATTAACCGCGATTTCTGATGAGCGAATACTGTGTATAGTATTAAGGAGCGTGGCAAGGAAAATCCAGTATACACCATATAAATAAAGTGACCCACCTCACAGTGTACAGCATAATCAACATGGAAAAAATCGCCGAAAACAGCACCGCGGGTTCAAATTCGAAACGCAATTATTGAGAAACAAAAAAGGAGACATTGCGACTCTTTTCGGTAGAATAAGA
>MWCY01000072.1 GCA_002070275.1 Candidatus Hydrogenedentes bacterium ADurb.Bin170 | reverse complement strand
CTTGTGTAAAATGGTGTGGGGACATTGTGTACTCCTTCGGTTGTTTTGTTGAAAATCTTATTCTACCGAAAAGAGTCGCAATGTCTCCTTTTTTGTTTCTCAATAATTGCGTTTCGAATTTGAACCCGCGCAGCCTCTCCCTGCATTTATCCGTTTTGAATCGCACGGACTGCTGTGATACTGTGTATTCCTACAGGAGTTTTGACCGTTGAAGGGGCGGTTTTACGCTCTTCCAGTTGTCATGAATTCCGGATATCAACTGTAAAAGGATTCAGGCATGAGTGTGAGGACGAACAGAGAAAAAGAACGGGCGGAACTGCATAAGACCATCTGGAAAATCGCCAATGATCTGCGGGGCAGCGTGGACGGCTGGGACTTCAAAAACTATGTTCTGGGCATGCTGTTCTACCGCTTCATCTCAGAGAATCTCGCCCGCTACCTCAACGAACAGGAACGTGACGCCGGCGCTGAAGACTTCGACTATGCCCGGCTTTCCGATGAAGCAGCCGAAGCCGCCCGGGAGGAAACGGTAGCGGAAAAAGGCTTCTACATCCTGCCTTCCCAACTTTTCGCCAATGTGCGGGAAAAGGCGCGTCTCGATAAAAACCTCAACGAGACCCTCTCCCGTATCTTCGTCGCCATTGAAGGCTCCGCCACGGGCACTGCCAGTGAAGGCGCCTTCAAAGGACTCTTCGAAGATCTGGATGTAAACAGCAACAAACTGGGCAGCACCCTCGCCGATAGGAATAAAAAACTTATCGGCCTCCTCGAAGCCATCGGCGACATGCCCCTCAGCAACGGCAAGGGCAGTTTCCACGAAAACACCAATGACCTTTTCGGCGATGCCTATGAATATCTCATGCAGATGTACGCCTCCAATGCGGGCAAATCGGGCGGCGAATACTACACGCCTCAGGAAGTATCGGAACTGCTCACACGCATCGCCACTGTGGGTAGAACAGAGGTGAGCAAAGTCTACGACCCCGCCTGCGGCTCCGGATCTCTCCTCCTCAATTTCATCAAAATCCTCGGCGAGGGCAAGGTGCGGGAGGGCTTCTACGGGCAGGAGATCAATCTCACCACCTACAACCTCTGCCGCATCAACATGTTTCTCCACGATCTCAACTTTGAGAAATTCGATATCGCCCTGGGCGATACCCTTCTCAGCCCGCAGCATCTGGATATCGCGCCCTTCGATGTCATCGTCTCCAATCCCCCCTACTCCATCAAGTGGGAGGGCGACAGCAACATTCTGCTGATGAACGATCAGCGCTTCTCCCCCGCCGGGGTGCTGGCGCCCAAAGGCAAGGCTGATCTCGCTTTTGTCATGCATATCCTCAGCCATCTCTCCGTAGACGGCACCGCCGCCATTGTCAGCTTCCCCGGCGTCCTCTACCGGGGCGGCGCCGAGCAGAAAATCCGGAAATATCTCGTTGAAAACAACTATGTGGATGCCGTCATCCAGCTGCCCGCCGATCTCTTCTTCGGCGTCACCATTGCCACCTGCATCCTCGTCCTCAAAAAATCCAAAAAAGACAATAAGGTTCTTTTCATCGATGCCTCCGGCTGCTTCACCCGGCGGGATACGAAAAACGTTCTCTTTCCTGAGCATCAACAGCAGATTCTCGACGCCTATACCGCCCGGGAAGACCGGGAGTATTTCGCGTGCCTCGTGCCCCACAGTGAAATAGCGGAGAAAAACTACTCCCTCGCCGTGGCCTCCTATGTGGAGCCCGAAGACACCCGGGAAATCATCAATATCCGGGAACTGAACAGGGACATTGCAGCCCTGGTCGCCCGGCAGGAAGTGCTCCGCAAAGAGATTGACGCCATCGTCGCCGATCTCGAAGGCACCCCTTCCTGAGGAGAAAACCACCAGCCATGAATAAAATAGAAAAACTGCTCCAGACCCTCTGCCCCGATGGCGTCGAGTTCAGACCGCTTAAAGACTTGGGCGTCAGAAACAAAGGGACATCTATTACAGCCAGTAAGATGAAAGAATTACATCTTGATAACGGATCCATCCGTATCTTTGCAGGTGGTCAGACGATTGCAGATGTAGCAGAAGGAGCCATTCCGGAAAAAGACGTCATCAGGGTTCCCAGCATCATAGTCAAGTCACGTGGTCACATAGGATTCACGTATTATCACAAGCCCTTTTCGCATAAATCAGAGTTGTGGTCATATTCAATAAATACACCTGAACTAAATCAAAAGTTTGTTTACTATTTCCTACTTACAAAGATTGATTATCTACAAAGTGTAGCTCAAGCCACTTCAGTCAAGCTTCCACAGCTGAGTATAAGAGACACTGACGACCTCCTCATCCCCCTTCCTCCTCTTGAAATACAGGAGGCAATCGTCGCCATTCTGGACCGTTTTACGGAGCTGGAGGCGGAGCTGGAGGCGGAGCTGGAGGCGCGAAAAAAACAATATGAATATTATCGGGATCGTCTGCTGACATTTGAGGCCCGCAATGCGTCTTAGGGGTATAATGAAGAGGAGGGCCGTGTTATGAGCGAAGAACTCAGTGCATACCGATATGCATCCCTTGCCAGTTCGGACCGGCACTGGACGGTAGTGGCGGAGTATGAGAGGCAGGAGGGCGGTCTCCGTGAGGCGGCTTATCAGAGTGAGGCGGAGCTGGAGAAGGCCTTTATCCGTCAGCTGGTGAAGCAGGGCTATGAGTATCTGTCGATAACGAGTGAGGCGGCTCTGATCGCCCATCTTCGCTCGGAGCTGGAGCTTTTGAACGACTACAGGTTCACGGATGGGGAATGGGATCATTTTTTCCGGGAATCCATAGCGGGTGCGAATGAGGGGATACTGGAAAAGACGGAGCGTATCCAGCGTAATGAGGTGCAGGCCTTCAGGCGTGAAGACGGTACGGTGAAGAATATCAAGCTTATCGACAAGGAGGATATTCACCGGAACCGTTTGCAGGTGATCAATCAGTATGAGGCGGAAGGCGCCCGTGCGACGCGCTATGATGTGACGATACTGGTAAACGGCTTGCCGCTGGTGCATGTGGAACTGAAGCGGCGTGGGGTGGATCTCCGGGAGGCCTTCAACCAGATTAAACGCTACAGCCGGGACAGCTTCTGGGCGGGCTCGGGGCTCTTTGATTATGTGCAGCTTTTTGTGATCAGCAATGGAACCCGGACAAAATATTACAGCAACACGGTACGTCAGGGGCATGTGGATGAACAGCGGGGCGGGAGCCGGAAAAACAAAGAGACGAAGAGTTTCGCTTTTACGAGCTGGTGGACCGATGCGCAGAACAAGGTAATCAGTGATCTGCCGGATTTCACACGCTTCTTCTTCGCCCGGCATACGCTGCTGAATCTGCTGACACGCTACTGCGTCTTTGATACGCAACAGCGGCTCCTTGTCATGCGACCCTATCAGATTGCGGCGACGGAGCGTATTCTGGAACGCATTCAGGTGGCAACGAATCATAAGCTGATGAGCAGGCCGGAGGGCGGCGGCTACATCTGGCATACGACGGGAAGCGGCAAGACGCTGACGAGCTTCAAGACGGCGCAGCTGGCGACGAAACTGGACTTTGTGGACAAGGTGCTTTTTGTTGTGGACCGCAAAGATCTGGATTACCAGACCATGCAGGAATATGACCGCTTCGAGAAGGGCGCAGCCAATGGCAATACATCAACGAAGATTCTGCAGGCACAGCTGGAAGACCGGAGCAAGAAGATCATTATCACGACCATACAGAAACTGTCGCGCTTTGTGGCGGGTAACCGGAGCCATGAGGTCTATGGCACCCATGTGGTGATCATCTTCGATGAGTGCCACCGCAGCCAGTTCGGGCAGATGCACCGGGATATTACAAAGGCCTTCAAAAAATACCATCTCTTCGGGTTTACAGGGACGCCCATCTTTGAAGACAACGCCCGGGCACTGAATCAGGCGCGCTTCCGTACGACGGAGCAGATATTCGGGGAGCAGCTCCACAGCTATACCATTGTGGACGCTATTTCGGATAAGAATGTGCTGCCCTTCCGAATTGATTATATCCGTACGATCCGGACAGAAGAGACGATTGAGGATAAGAAGGTTGCTGCCATTGACACGGAGCGGGCACTGCTGGCGCCGGAACGCATCGCCATGGTGGTGGACTATATCTTCTCGCATTTTGAACAGAAGACACGGCGCACGCAGAATTACCGGCATGAAGGGAAAACGCTGCGGGGATTCAATTCTCTCTTCGCCTGCGATTCCATTGATGCGGCAAAACAGTATTATCAGGCCATTCAGCAGCGCAATGCCGTGTTGCCCTCGGACAGGCAGTTGAAAGTGGGGCTCATCTACAGCTGGGCGCCCAATGAAGAGGAACCGGCAGGGCTCATGGCCGATGAATCGCTGGATACGGAGGGGCTGGATGCGGGCTCCCGTGATTTTCTAGATCGGGCATTGGAGGACTATAACGCCCATTTCGGAACAAGCTTCGACACTTCATCGACGGGCTTTGCGAATTATTATATTGATTTGTCGGCACGTCTGAAGAATCGGGAAGTGGATATGGCCATTGTGGTGAATATGTTTCTCACGGGATTTGATGCGCAAACGCTCAATACGCTGTGGGTGGATAAGAATCTGCGCTTTCATGGTCTGATCCAGGCCTATTCACGGACAAACCGCATTCTGAACGCGGTGAAGACCTACGGCAATATTGTGAGCTTCAGAAATCTCGAGAAGGCGACAGATGCTGCGCTGGCACTCTTCGGCAACAAAGAGGCCAGGGGCATTGCCGTGCTGAAGCCTTTTCAGGAATGGATGGATGAGTATACGGGACTGGTGACGGAGTTGCAGGACAACTTTGCGCCTGATGGGCGTATCGTGAGCGAGGCACAGCAGAAGGAGTTTATCAGGATCTTCGGCGCCATTTTACGCATTCGCAATGTTCTCGTATCCTATGATGAATTTAAAGAGCTGGATCCGCTTACGGACAGGGACTTTCAGGATTATCAGAGCATTTATCTCGAGCTGCACAGCCATTACAGAAATGTGGAGGAGCAGGATCGGGAGGAAATCAACGACGACCTCGTCTTTGAGATTGAGCTGATCAAGCAGGTGGAAGTCACCGTCGATTATATTCTGCTGCTCGTGGAACAGTACCTGAAGAAAAAAGGTACGAAGGAAGGCGACGCGATCCGGAAGGATATCAGCAGGCAGGTGAATGCGAGCCCGACCCTGCGCAGTAAGAAAGATCTGATTGAGTCCTTTGTTGATTCCGTATCGGTGAGCGATCAGGTGGATCAGGCGTGGGTGGCTTTTATCCGGGCAAAGCAGAAAGAGGAGCTGGAGGCGCTTATCGCTGAGGAGCGATTGAAGCCGGAAGAAACAGCGCGCTTTATACGCCGCGCCTTCCAGGAAGGAACCCTGACGACGACAGGCACCGAGATTGTGAGTATTATGCCGCCAACACGAAAATTCGGCGGGGGAAATAAATACGGGGAAATGAAGGCGCGCATTATAGAAAAACTGCAACGCTTCTTCGAACGTTTTTTCGGGCTGATGCGCATGGGCGACGACTGACCCGCCGAAAAGACCGCCAGGCTCCGCCGTCACAAAAAGCAGGGTGCAGCATATCCCGGGGTGCAGGTAAAAGAAAACCCCCGCATCCACCAGCGTTTCAGCCAATGATTGCAGGGGTGATAGTGATATGGAAATGGTGCCAAGGGCCAGAATCGAACTGGCGACACGCGGATTTTCAGTCCGTGATGCCTCTGACGCAAGTGCTATAGATTCAACTACTTGTGAAGGGTCTGAGTCTTGTGTTACCCCTGGTGTTACCCCTGATGACACGAAACATGCACTTCTCAAAGAACTTCTTCAGGGACTGTCCAAGGAAGAAATCATTGCTTTGTTGGCTGAGAAACTCTAAAGAGGGTCACGCACGCACGCGCGCGTTGGACAGAGAAAGGGTGTAGTCTGTTATATGTCTAACAGTTTTATATCTACCGATACGCACAACCTTCCTTCCCTTCTTATCACGGCGGCTCAGGGATATCCCCTTCCCCTCTCCCTGGATCATAACAGGGCCAATTGACGGCATCACGAGAAGCAATAAAGACGGGGATTGTGAATCACGCTTTTACACGGCATGAAGCATGTGCACCTGGATCTCAAATAGCCTGGAGTGAAGCGTGGTTCAACGGTCCGTGCTCCAAGAAAAGAAGCGCCACTGCCTATCTTAAGAAGACTTTAGACGGTGGAGACTGGATACCCTTCTATTCCCTGGAGAAACCCGGGGGGCAGGGGGGGAAGGGACCAGACAGGTATAAAGCGTATCCCCTGCACAAAATATTTTTCCCTTTATGGACTTTCCGGCAAGAGATCAAACAGGTGCATTGCTATTGAATTCTTTTCAGGTCCTCCTATAAACTTTAGAAACGAGAGGCACAGTGCCTTTAAAATCACAGGGAACAGCAAATCAAAATAACTGGGGGGAAGTGTTATGAAAAAGCCCAAGTGTCCAGTATGTGACGGTCCTTCAGAAAAAAAAACGGGATGATAATGGATTTGAATGCCAAAATGAAGATTGTTACGCCATATTTGCAGTCTGTCCTTTCTGCCAGGAATGGCTAGTCTACTTTGCCTTTGCCATTGGAGAGTGCGAGCAGGGGTACTGCCCTAATTTGGTGATGGACATTGATGGTGTAAATGGTGAGCGCTGGTGGCATATAAAAAGTGAAGAAAAAGCCTTTGAAGCCTGGTGCGAGGAGCGGGAGAGAAAGGAAGAGGATTTCTGCCCACACGACGCTTTCGATGAATATGCTAAAGACCGTGGCTACGTTAAGGTATACGTATCCGACGGTGTTCGCCACGCCGCAGTCTCCCACACCTTCTACCAGCTGGAGCATCCGCCGGAAGAGAAATAACGCATACAACATTCAAGGAGGCATTCACTATGGATGAACAGGTTCGAGCCAGGCTGAAGCCTATTGCCGATGAAATGATAGATGTGCTCACGAAGCAAGGTTTTTTCCTTTCGATGGCTACCCCTTTATACCGGAGCTTATCCCCTATAGAAAACCTATTATCACTGCTGCGATAAATGGTGCGTGCGACAGAGTTGAGACAACCGGTGACTTGGACTTCGATTATCACCTTGATCTCATCACCTTTGTATATCTTCGGTCGGTGAATATCTTCTGGGATTGGCATCATTCCCCTGATGGGAATATTTTACGCAAGCGTATCATCGGCAAGCCGGGCAATGACGAGCACCATCTTACACTGCCTCCTGAAATGATCAGGGATATCAAATCCTTTTCGGATATTCCTCTTATATTGAAAGCATTTATAGATGTCTGGTTTCCCCACGGTGAAGCGCTTTACAAAGAAGGTATAGGCACCATGCACATCCTGCAGCGCGGCCTGGAAATCACCTATGACACGGGTATCAGTACGTGCCTGCAGCGATTCGGCTACAGACGGTAATTGTCCTGCCGATTCCTGAAACAGTAAGACGGCAGCCTATTCTTTTTCAAAGCCGTGGCTGAGGAACTTGAGTGTTCGTGCGTTTTCACTCACGGTGCGTATAAGCTGTTCAGTAGCGCCATCAGGAAGCTCAGCGGTGATTTCCAGTGTGACCTTGACCTTTGCACCAGGTTGAGAGGTTAAGTGACTGATAATCTCCTCACTGATGCTTGCGGCATCTCTTCCAGTTCGTTCCGCATCAATGACCACAGTACCGTGAAAGCGCCGGGCTTTTTTTTCTGCGGGCACTGTAGAACCGGTTGGACGGCCGCCAACTTCCGTGGTTATACCCGGCTGATCAAGAGTTATCGGCTCCGCAACCCTCTCATCGGAACCAGGCACTTCGGTCAGCTCCGCTGGTTTTTCTGCTTCCATCTAGCGCGAGGCCACTTCCGGCTTGACCAGCAACCCGGGATCATCAGGGGAGAAATCAAGCGAGGACCTGCAATTGAGTCCAGCGTAACGCTGATTTTTTTCATCAAAGGCTTCGGCATAGGCAAAGCTTTCAGACTCCCAGGTTATGAGGTTCAGCCCGCTGGTAATGGCATCCATAAGCACATCAGAATCAGTTATACGGGGCAGATAGTTATAGCGGGCGAAGTAATCCACCAACTGGCGAATGGCGACGTGGTTGCCCTGCCACAACGGCACTTCATCCATATGCTTACGCAGGACGGTTCCCCCCAGTGTATTGGTCAGCAGCTCCATCCCTGACAGTCTTTTAAAGGCAAGCACGGCAAGAGCATCTGATCCGGACACTGAATGGGATTCCCATTGCACGGGATCTTTTGCAGAAGCCTGTGTCGGCACCAACAGCCACTTATTGCATTCAGGCAGGCGTGCGAGAAGACTATGATTGGCCCTCCCCAATTGCTCTTCTGCCTGTTTCAGCTGTTGTTGCGTTAAATCTAAGTTGTCTTTTTCTTCGACAATGGATTGCCACGCTTCATGTTCGCAAATGGCTGATTCCAGATCATTCAAACGTGTCCTGTCAGCTGCCATGAAAACGAGTGTGTTTTGAAAAAGTCGGGGTACATTTCCCCGGGATTTAAGAATGGCTTTGGCTGCCTGCTCCGTCGGACTCTCTGTTCCCTTGCTGAAAACAAACTCCGGTGCCAGGACAACCAATCGTGTTTCCATTTCATCAGGCACATCTTCTCCCGACAGCGGCGCCAGATAGACTGCTCTGAAATTTCCCTTATCCATCAGGGCAACGCGCAGACGCTTGATGATCTCATCGTGAACCTCTCTCTTTTTTGCGGCCAGCTGCTGCGCCCGATCACGGGCCATCTTTGCCACAGTCGGCTGGGTAGCGTACCAATAGCGTGTTCCATCGCGATAGAGATAGGTTGCCTGTTGAGAGAGATCGCGCAAAGCATCACCAAAGATACTGGAATTTTCTCCTGGCAGGACACAACCTAATTTGATGCGTTGATCCGTGATTCCCTGATGCCCAAGCCCGACTGTCGGCGCTGAGCCCAGATAAATGGTACGGGCCACCCGCCGGGTTGCTGAAATCTTACCCAGGTTGCTTTTCTCATTATCTATCTTCCTGGGGAGGGAATTAGGACCATCCACATCCGTCTCCATGACTGGTTGCCAGGTATCATCAAGATAACGGGTCAGCTCGTAGCGCACATTGGTGTTGTCAATGGGAATGGAGCAAGGCATAATAAGCGACGCCTGGTCATTGGCACTCCACAGATTATGTATCACCGTCGCCATAAGACGAAGGACGCCTCGGGTCCGTTGAAACTTCACCAGCGTGGACCAGCCGCCATAGAGCTGATCAAAAACCTCTGGGTGAATGGGATAGGCTGCCTTGATTCGTTTCTCATAATCCAGTTTGGAACACTCAGAGGGAAATTCATTGGATTGCGACTGGTACAGCTCAGAAAAAGCCCGGGCTGTAAGATCCCGCTCCTTATAGGAAGCATCCCAGACCAGGGGTTCAAAGAGTCGGCGCCGCACAATCTCAAAGCTCTCCTCCGCCGTTGCCGGTCGCCAGGAAGATTCCATCCGACCCACCACATTACGGAGCCTGTCCAGAGCCTCCCGACCGCGCACTCCGCCGACTTCAGCATCATCGGCACCTTCATAGCCGGAAAAAGCCGTGTCGGAAGCCGGCAGTGATACCACCAGAAGGCACTGCTTTGCCGCCCGGGCAGATTCAGTCAATGCCTGAGCAAAACTGAACTGAGTTTCAGAGCTTCCGCCGGGCAAATCGTTCTCATCATGGAGCTGCCGTGTATAGGCGACCCATTCGTCAATAAGGATCATGCAGGGACCGAAGTCATCGAAAAGCTCTCTCAGGGCATCGCCGGGACTGGTTGCCTTCTTATCGTCCTCGGCAATCCTGGCAAAAGCTTTTTTACCGCCCAGCTGCCAGGCGAGTTCGCCCCACAGAGTCCGTACTTCCGTGCCATCATCCTTGATGGAAGGGTTCCCCGGACTGATCTTCGTGCCCACCAGCACCACCCGTTTCACTTCAGGCAGTTTGTCAAATCCGGCCTCCTGGGACAATTCCTCAATACCCGCCAGATCTTTCAGAGGTGTTCCGGAAAAGAGATGATACAAAGCAAGCATGGAGCGGGTTTTCCCGCCGCCGAAATTGGTCTGAAGCTGCACAATGGGATCACCCTCCTTCCCTGTCAGACGTTTCACACTCCGGGTGAGCAGTGTCTTCAGGCTATCAGTCAGATAGGTACGCCGGAAAAATTCCGCCGGACTCTGATACTCATCGCTTCCCTTGCCCAAGTGCACCTGCCACAGATCGGCCGCAAACTCCGCCTGCTGAAAAGCACCTTCCCGTACATCGGGATGAGGCGCAATCACTTCCCGCCAGGGCTTGATGGACTTGTCACCGGTCACCTCTATAAGGGAACCACCCCGTCGGTACTGATGTGACCGCCATCAAAAGCGCCCACAAGTTTGCGCGTGCCAAAATTTTGGAATTCAAGTTGGGATTGTGTACACTGTGCATGCATCAGACTGGTCTCCTTTATTGAGTCTAACCCCTTTTCTGTCAATATGTTAGACTAGAAAAATCAGTCTGATGTTTCAATTTTGTGATAAATCCGGGTTAGGAATAATATGCGGTATAATATGGTTGGTGCTCAACGCCTTTCGGCATCAGAGGGGAAAACAGCACCGCAGTACGCTGGAGTCGCTGGAGGCGGTCCGGGCTGTGCTCAACGCCTTTCGGCATCAGAGGGGAAAACAGAATAATCTCGCCGATAGCAACTAAAGTATCGTAATGTGCTCAACGCCTTTCGGCATCAGAGGGGAAAACAGAAATGGAATATCCTCTTCTGAAAAAGACAGAGCACGGTGCTCAACGCCTTTCGGCATCAGAGGGGAAAACAGTGCAGTGCAGTGCCGTGTCAAGTGCAGTGCCGTGCGTGCTCAACGCCTTTCGGCATCAGAGGGGAAAACAGAAAGTCAAAAAAAAAGGCTTGCATTTTTTGCTAAAAGTGCTCAACGCCTTTCGGCATCAGAGGGGAAAACAGTTCGATGCCGGCAACATACCCACCCGGAGAATTAACGGTGCTCAACGCCTTTCGGCATCAGAGGGGAAAACAGGGGACTGTAGCACTGGACATACTGCATGCGCGGGAGTGCTCAACGCCTTTCGGCATCAGAGGGGAAAACAGGTCGTCTCTTACCTGAGTGATGTTGACTACTGGGAGGAGTGCTCAACGCCTTTCGGCATCAGAGGGGAAAACAGATGTACTCAAGACGCACCCCGCAGATTCCTTTGGTGTGCTCAACGCCTTTCGGCATCAGAGGGGAAAACAGTGTGTCCCCCTCGTAGCGAAACGTCAGATCACAGCGTGCTCAACGCCTTTCGGCATCAGAGGGGAAAACAGATCGCGCAATGTCGACGACGCCAGAGCCGACGAGCTGTGCTCAACGCCTTTCGGCATCAGAGGGGAAAACAGACGTGGAACATGCCTTTTTTGGGCTGAGATCGACCGTGCTCAACGCCTTTCGGCATCAGAGGGGAAAACAGTTGTGGTAGATGCAGACGTGTGGGACGACCCGGAGTTCGTGCTCAACGCCTTTCGGCATCAGAGGGGAAAACAGTCCGGACGCTGCATAGACCCGGCAACATAAAGAACGTGCTCAACGCCTTTCGGCATCAGAGGGGAAAACAGTGGGCGGTACCTGATGACTTTCGCAATGTCTGGATACGAGTGCTCAACGCCTTTCGGCATCAGAGGGGAAAACAGCCCCCAGGAATCCACAACTCAAAGTAGGCTGTGTTTCGTGCTCAACGCCTTTCGGCATCAGAGGGGAAAACAGGTGGACTGTGACGCCGGCGAACAAGGAAAAAGAAGAAGTGCTCAACGCCTTTCGGCATCAGAGGGGAAAACAGCGCATCATGGATATGGTTACCCGCCGCCCGCAAGGTGCTCAACGCCTTTCGGCATCAGAGGGGAAAACAGACGCGGTTGTGTTGAGATGCGCCGGAGGCAAGGTGGTGCTCAACGCCTTTCGGCATCAGAGGGGAAAACAGCCACCATTCATTATAATATACATCTGACGGTTGTTGTGCTCAACGCCTTTCGGCATCAGAGGGGAAAACAGATCGAGCGCTTTTAACAACGTCGTAAAGCTGTCGTTGTGCTCAACGCCTTTCGGCATCAGAGGGGAAAACAGCCGAGTTCCATAAATGCGTTCAGCGGCAACGCGTCCGGTGCTCAACGCCTTTCGGCATCAGAGGGGAAAACAGAGCGTTGTTTTTCCAACGCCCTCCTGACCGTAGATGAGTGCTCAACGCCTTTCGGCATCAGAGGGGAAAACAGAAGGCAATCGCGGACATGAAAAAGATTGAGTGGTAGTGCTCAACGCCTTTCGGCATCAGAGGGGAAAACAGTCGAGAGGGAGCTCTGGACATCTGAACCGTACACGCGTGCTCAACGCCTTTCGGCATCAGAGGGGAAAACAGCCCGATCGGCTCCCACCGCTCTGCGTGCTCCTGCCAGTGCTCAACGCCTTTCGGCATCAGAGGGGAAAACAGCTTCTGAGGACGGTTCTTTTTCCCACGGGAACGCCGGGAGTGCTCAACGCCTTTCGGCATCAGAGGGGAAAACAGTTCCGCCGCACAGCGGGCACTCGAAGCGAGGCTCTCGTGCTCAACGCCTTTCGGCATCAGAGGGGAAAACAGCACTGAGTGTAGGTACCGATGTCTTGCGTATGCGGTGCTCAACGCCTTTCGGCATCAGAGGGGAAAACAGGCCGCTAAGTACGCGCTGCTAACCTCGCCAACCTGTGCTCAACGCCTTTCGGCATCAGAGGGGAAAACAGTTGTGCAGGAAGTCAACGCGCTTCCGGTACTCTGGTGCTCAACGCCTTTCGGCATCAGAGGGGAAAACAGTCTGCCACGGCGGTCGGTGCCCGGGTTTGATT
>MWCY01000071.1 GCA_002070275.1 Candidatus Hydrogenedentes bacterium ADurb.Bin170 | reverse complement strand
CAAACGTGACTGATCCTGAATTTCTCTGTTGACCCTTTGCGGCGTCAGTACCCCGGTGCTGGCGCCGCTTTTTTTGTGCCACGAATACACGAATTCGCCGCGAACTATTTGGCTGGGAAGAACTTTTTCTTAGGCCTTTGTGCACCTCGTTCCCGTGCTCCCCAATAAACGCCTGTCCTAAGTTTGCAGCGACGCCCGTTTGTAATGCTGCAGACACGCATATGCGCAGAGGCGTGCACCGGCAAAATTGACTTATCCGGGCGTAAAAGGCTATAATGCTTTCTGCGAGGTTCAGGTGCCGGGGTAGCTCAGATGGTTAGAGCGCTGGATTGTGGATCCAGAGGTCCAGGGTTCGACCCCCTGCCCCGGTACCATACAAGAATTCATTTCACCCCTGCAATCATTGGCTGAAACGCTGATGGGCGCCGGGGTTTTCTTTTTGTCCGGAAAAGGGGAGCGTGCCGGTCTTGGGAAGGGCACGCAAAAAAAAGCCAGATTATCCGGGATGCGTCCGTTTCATCATCAGAAGACAGGAAAAGTGCGGCGGTTTAGAGTGGCGGGCTGTCTTCATCGGCAGGCTCGCTTATGGCAAAGCGAATGATGCCGCTGGCGTCTGTGTAGAAGCCACGATTACCGGTGACGCCCCACTCGGAGGGCTCAGCGACAACAGTGTAAAGATCCTCTTCGCCGGCAAGCGTGATGGTATAACCTGCCATAGGCTGTGTCAGGAAGGTCGACGGCAGAAAAGGCAGGGCTACATTACAGAGGTCTTCAAAGGTGGTGGCGTAGACTTTTTTGGCTGAATTGTAAGCACCCTGTGCCGAGTTGATGGAGCGCAGATTCTGAATGGTCGCAACTTCGTTTGACTGGAGCCGGGAACGCAGCAGATTGGGAACAGCAATACTCAGGATGATAGCAAAAATCGCCACAGAAATCATCAGCTCAAGGAGTGTGAAACCGTCTCGGTTCCGGTTTTTCTTTTGAACCATGGCGACTAAAGCTCCGGAATTTGATGCCAGAGAGCACAAACAACAACACGCTGCCGTGAAGAGAAGCATTGTCCGACTGCCTCTTTACTAGAGAATAGAGCATTTTTCATGCCATGACTGCATTTATCGTTTTTCTCTGTATTTCAACCTAAATTACAGGAAAAGGAAGATTAGCGCCATATTTAACGACAAATATTTGTGCGGTATACTGTTTTTTTGTACAACACAGCAAAGGTAATAAAGGCAAAAGTTGACACTTTATCGCCTGCTGTGATACGCTTCTACCGTTGAAATCAGTTGGATAAGATCCATTTTGCCTGCGCTAGACGGGAAGTTAGCGGTGTCCTGTAACTCGCAATCCGCTTTAGCGAGGTTGAATTCCCACTGGAGGGCACAGTGCCTTTTAGTCAGGTTCGGGGTACGTGGTGTTGAAGGCTGGGTCCTGCTCAACGGGGCGCTGGTGAACCCGGTCAGATCCGAAAGGAAGCAGCCGCAGCCGGTCAGTCTCGTGTGCTGCAGGGTTGCCTGGCCTGAGCCGTCGGCCTCCGAGGCCGTTCTGGGTACCTGTTCGAAGGTGGGTGCGCGGGCTCTTTTTCTTTTTCCTTGTCTGATACATTTATGTGCCTCTACCGGCAAAACAGGAGTACCTGTGTCCAGTTCATCCTATGTCGCCATAGCCCGGAAGTGGCGTCCCCAGACTTTTGATGAAGTAGTGGGTCAGGAGCATATCACGCGGACACTGAAAAATGCGCTTCAGTCCGGGCGCATCCACCATGCTTTTCTGTTCATCGGGTCGCGGGGTATCGGGAAGACGACAACTGCCCGCATTCTGGCTAAAGCGCTGAACTGCGAATCCAGTGACAAGCCCACTATGAACCCCTGCGGCACCTGTGGCAACTGCCTGTCAATCACGCAGGGAACAAATATTGATGTCATCGAAATAGACGGAGCCTCCAACAACAGTGTGGATGACGTGCGGGACATTCGTGAAACCATCCGCATGGTTCCCAGCAGTTCACGCTACAAGATTTACATTATCGACGAAGTGCACCAGCTCTCGTTGCCCGCCTTCAATGCCCTTCTGAAAACATTGGAAGAGCCACCGCCCCATGCGATCTTTGTGCTGGCGACGACGGAGGCACATAAAATCCCTGCCACCGTTATTTCCCGCTGTCAGCGCTATGATTTCCGCCGGGTAACCATCCACAATCTGGTGGCACTGCTGCGCACTATTGTGGAAAAAGAAGGACTGGCGGCCTCGGATGATGCGCTTTATGCTATTGCCCGTGTTGCGGAAGGGGGCGTACGTGATGCGGAAAGCATTCTCGACAAACTGATCACCTACAGCGAGACATCCATCACTTTCGAAGATGTTTTCGACGTGCTCGGGCTGGTTCCCTGGAAAGCCTTTCACGATCTTTGCGACGCCATGCTGCAGGGTGATATAGCAACGCAGCTGGAAATTGTCGATGACGTGGCCGCAACGGGAAAGGATCTCTCCCAGTTTGTGGAGGATTTGCTCCGCTATTACCGTAATCTGCTCATCTACCGCACAGCCGGGGCGCGGGAAGCCTTGCTGCGCCTGCCCGAAGCGGAAATGGAAGCAATACGGATACGGTCAGCACGCTTTCCTGTTGTGAAACTGATCCGTCTCATCGAAGCATTTTCTGATCTTTGCAACAATTTTGATTCACAGCTGGCGCAGCGTACCGCTCTGGAAGCCATGCTCATCCGCAGCACCCGGGTGGATGTGGAGGTCTCTCTCGATACGGTTATGGAAAAATTGGTGCATCTCGGTGCGGGAGGCATTCTTCCTCCGGAACCGGGCAGACGAGAAATCCCTGACTCCCGCCCTGCCGAAGAAACTGCTCCAGTGCCAGCGCCCGCTGAAAAGCCCTCCGCCCCGACAGAAAGGAAAATGCCCCGGCCCCCGGAAAACCCTCCTGAAGCCGGGCCGCCTTCAGGCACATCGACGGTTCGGCAGAAGGAAGAGCGCATCACGCTGGGTGCCGACACATTGGAATCACAGTGGCGCCAGTTGGTGCTGGATGCAGGAAAAACATCTCTGAGCCTGGGACTCTGGCTGGGACGGGCCCATCCTTTGGCGATTCTGGAAGACACGGGTGAGCTGGAACTTGAGCTGGAGCCCGGAGCCGTTCAGGCGCACGCCTTTTTCGAAGACGAGGAAAACCGGAAAAGCTTGCACGCTTTTCTGCAGGGGCGCACTAACAACATCCGTTCGGTGCGGTTTACCCTAGCGGCGCCGACAGTTCCCCGTATAAGCCGGAAAAAAAAACCGGCGGAGACAATGAAGACGTCTACCGACAATCTGGAACAGGATGAGAAAATCGCCGCTGTGCTCCATGAGTTCAAGGGCAGAATTGTCCGGGTTATCCCCGGAACTGAAGCAGGCGACGCCCCCTCATCGCAATAAGAGACACAGGATGCAGGACAGCGTATGGCAACACTTTCCGGTGACTTCGGCTTTCTCGGATACGGCAATATGGGTGCTGCCATTGCGGCAGGAATGGTCGCACAGGGAACCGTCACGCCGCGGCAGATTTCTGTTTATGATCCCGATACGGAAAAAGTGCGGGCTGCCGGTGCGCTGGGCTTCCGGTGCGTCGCTTCCGCTGAAATGCTTGCGCAGCACTGTGACACCCTTCTTCTGGCAGTGAAACCGCAGATGCTGGAAGAGGCTCTGGCCCCTGTGTGCGCAGCCGCCCGTCCCGATGCATGCGTACTTTCGGTTATAGCAGGTATTTCCATCGCCCGGCTGCAGGTTCTTTTCGGCGCCGAAGCACGCATCCTCCGGGTCATGCCCAACACGCCCGCTCTGGCAGGAGCAGGAGCCGCCGCTGTGGCTGCCGGAACCAACTGCACGAACGAGGATATCGCCCGAGGGCGCGCCGTATTTGAATCGGTCGGCATTGCAGAAGTTGTACCGGAAGCGTGGCTCGATGGTGTCACCGCACTGAGCGGCAGCGGTCCTGCGTATTTTTTTTACCTCACGGAATGTCTGATTAATGCGGCAGTGCGCCGGGGCATCCCGGAAAGCACAGCGGCACATCTTGCGGCTCAAACGTTGTATGGCGCCGGCAAACTGCTGATTGAATCGGGTGAAAGCCCGGCAACGCTCCGGGAAAAGGTCACATCCAAAGGCGGCACTACCTTTGCCGCTCTGGAACGCATGCGCGGGCGGGATTTGGAAGGTCTCGTGCAGGAAGCCTTTGACGCGGCAGAAAAGCGATCCCGCGAACTGGGCGCACACTGACGGGCAGGCACAGGCGGATTATCAGGAGGAATTGATCATGACGGAAGAAAGAGAATTTCAGGAAGTACAACCGGGGCATGCACCGCTGCTGACGGCGGAACAGCTGTATTCGGCACAGATCAGCACACGGCCAATGGGTTATTCCAAAGTACAGGTGGATATGCTGCTGGAAGAAGCGGCTGCCACTATTGAATCACTGCGCCTGGAGAAGGAAGGGCTTGCAGCAACAGCGGCTGCGCTGGAGCAGGAACTTCACAAGTACCGCGAAATGGAATCATCCTTGCGCGCTTCCCTGCTCAGCTCCCAGAAAATGGGCGAATCCATGATTGCGTCGGCAAAACTGCAGGCAGATGCACTGGTGGAAGAAGCACGTATTGCCAAAGAGCGTGCCGTCTTTAAAATGGAGCAGCTCACCCCTGCCCTTCAGGGCGAAATTCAGCGGCTTACCGCAGCCCGGGATCAGCTTCGCCAGGATCTCAGCGCAATTCTGAAGGCGCATGAGGCACTCATCGAAACAATCCCCCGGGCAGAGACGAAAGAACAGGCAGCATCTTCCGAAAAAAACGCCGCTGCAGAAAAAAGCAAAACGGGAAAAAATAAAACAAAGACTTCGGCAGGTTCCTCTGTTGCTGCTGGTCAGGACGGGGAAAACAGCCGGGAAGAGGATAATGCGTACATTGATCTCTAAAACCATGACAGTGCTGTTTCTGGCGCTCTGCCCGCTTATCCTGATGCCCTGCGGTCAGGCAGAAGATGATATCAGCCACTTTTTCAGTGTTTTCAAACAGAAGCGCGACGGCATCGAATCACTGGAAGCTAAATTTGAACAGACCACCATACTGCCTGAAGAAAAGCTGATTACCCATGGTGTGCTCCGATATTCAAAGCCCCGGCGCATCCTTTTTCAGACGGAGGATCCCGAACATGCACTGCTTATGGATGGACGGCAGGGGTATGAATATGATGCCGACATCAGGCAGATGACCATGTTCTATGTGGAAGACCACCCGCGCGCCAACATCTTTTTTCTGGGCTTTGACAACGATACAGAAGCCCTGCGCGCCGCCTATGATCTTACACTGCTGGTCTCGGATGACCCCCGGGGCAGACAGGGTATCCGGATCCGCCCCCGCACAGGATCTGAGGAAGCAGAGTACTTCCTCGAAGTGAATCTCTACCTGCGCGAATCCGATTACTTTCCCTATCGGATCCATATTGTGAATGACCAGGAATCGGAGCTGTATATCGATGTAAAAGAGATACGGACATTAAACGCTCAGGATCACGAAACGCCCCGTATTTTTCTGCCCGAAGGCACTACCATTGTCGCCGAAGACCGGGTGGTGGATGTTGTCGGCGAGGGCGGGCGTTTTGTGCCCGCAGGCAATACCGGCACAGAACAGAGCGTGAAAGATCTGCCGCCGCTTGATGCGGGCGAAGCCAACGAAAGCGAAAAAGCCAGCCCGATCGTACCCTCCGAATAAAAGCCGTATGCCGGACACTCCCGGTACTCGATAAAGCAATACGCCCCGACTCAGGAAGCAGTCGGGGCGTATATTTTTCAGAATTCGGCAGCGGGGCTGACTCAGTTGTCCCAGGCTTCAGCAAAACGCCTCATCAGAGCGAGGCTTTCCCGGTGAATGGTAGGAGCAACATCCGGACCGCCGGAGTTCTCTTCGCCATACTGTGCTTTTTCATAGACAAAGGGCGGTTCCACATCCCACTGGCTCTTCGGCACAATGTAGCCGATTTCATCATTGGCAAGACCAAAAACCATATTCACTTTCCCGCGCATTTCCTTGCGCAGAGGCGGCACTTCCAGCGGCGGAATATCAAAGTCACGACCCGGCTTGGCTTCCACGCCGCCCTCGGCAATTTCAGGATAAAGTTCGCCGGGAACAGTGATGATTTCCAGATCGCCGACGCGAACCACATTCACTTCCGTTTTGGAGGTAATCGCTCCGTCTTTCCAGTAGGTGCCCGGGTGAACCAGTCCCAGCATGATTGCATATTTGAAAAGACCCGCCATGGGCACATAAATTGTCTTGGCGGCAACGCCAACACGGACATCTTCGCTCTTGACCACATCCGGCTCTTTCAGACCGCGCAATGTGATCAGCGCCAGATTGTCGCCCAATGCCTCTGTTTTCGCAAAGCCATTTTCCCGGATCATGTCTACGCCGTTGCGATGCGGTACCGTAGTGTGAAGCTGAGTCATCAGCCCGCCGACCATGCCCTGAAAATAGAGGCACATGCCGCCGATTCCTTCTTCGCCGTTGGGGTCAGACACACCTTTTTCCACGCCGTCGCGCCAGTAACCGCTGAAGTCGGAGGTAATCAGCGGGTTGTCACTTCCCGCCGCCTCGGGGTGGTTGCCCCAGCTGACCAGAGTGGCGAGGGTAGTGTCTGTGCCGGCACGGTTGAAGCGCGCTGTGCAGATCTGTCTGTCGATCACAATGGGTTTACGCGAGTCATTGACCAGACCTTCGGGCTCGATCATAATGGTTTTCAGATACATGTCCGCGGGAACCATGCTGCGGACAGCCTGTTCCACTGCTGTCTTGCATGCCATTTTGACATTGTTCATATGACGCTGATCAAAGTTGGCGGGGCGAGGAACAAGACCGCTCCAGTTACCCATCGTATCAGGCGTCTCATGGTTGTGCATGGAGGTGACAATCACATGATCCACATTAAGGGAAGGATCGATCATTTTACGGATATCTATGATTTTGTCATGAAAAATGCCGATGGCATCCAGGGTGACCATGGCAACGGTAACGCCGTTGTTCCGGAAAGCGATAGCACGCGCCCAGATAGGGTCATGCACGCCTTTGGCGGGACGATTGGGACTAAAGCCCGCCATCCATACAGGGTCAAATCGTCCGTTTTTATTGCTGTCGGTCCAGGTGTCCTGGCCTTCCTTGATCAGACCGAAACGCAGTGCAAGGCGTTCAAGACGGTTCATGTCCTTTTTTGCCGGATTGAATTTATTGTTGTTATCCGCATCATAGTAGGTATCGTAGAGAGACAGGTCGGGTGTGATATCGACCTTGGAAACACCCACCAGCAGTGCTCCAGCATCAGCAGCCGATCCAATCTTGACAAAGTCCAGTTCATAACTGCGGTGCGGGCCGCGCGTACGACTGAAAAGGAAGAGACCGATTAGCAGAACAAAGATCAGAAGCACAGTCAGAATACCTAGTAATACTTTTTTCATCAGGCAGTTCTCCATGTAAAGCGGTTCCTGTCAGAAAAGAACCGGGATGTAACAGGTGGGAAAAATCCGTTTTCTATTGCCGTATTGTACTCCTCCGGACCGTGCCAAACCAAAAACAAGAACATATAGGCCTCCGCCAGCGTTAGGTCTGCTCTTTAAATTGCAAAATATGTCCATTTTTGCTATACTCCAGCCTTCCGAACAGGAGTCGGGACACCCCTGTATCAGGACAGGGCATCGGGCTGAAACCATTCGGATTTCCTGCTTTTCCGGTTTTTATGCTTTTACAACGAAAAAAGTATTGCTTTTGGGCACAAGCAGGATGTTCTCCATCAGGCGACGAAGGTAAAGGAACGAATCTCACCCGGGAAACCTTCCTGCGCATCATCCACCGGGGAAAATCTAGAGGAGTATAACCATGACAACGGCAAAACTCATTTATAACGGTCAGGAATATGATATTCCCGTCATCGTGGGCACGGAAAACGAAGGTGCTCTTGATATCCGTAAACTTCGTGATACCACCGGGCTGATCACCTATGACCCGGGTTATGCCAACACCGGCTCCTGCCAAAGTGCCATTACTTTTATCGACGGTGACCGGGGGATCCTGCGCTATCGGGGTTATCCCATTGAAGAACTGGCGGGCTCCGTCCGCTTTTCCGCCGCTGCCTACCTGATGATCTACGGGCGGATGCCGTCTGAAGCCGAGTTCATGGAATGGCGCAAGCAGCTGACGCTGAACAGCCTGATTCATGCGAGCCAGGTGAATTTTTTCGATAACTACAGCGCTCACGCACATCCCATGAACATTCTGAGTGCCATGGTGTCTTCCATCTCCTCGTTCTACCCGCATATAGGCGGCGAAAACGACAATATGGACCAGCATATTCAGCGGCTCATCGGTCAGGTAAAGACCATCGCGGCATTCTCCTACCGTAAATCGGTCGGGCTCCCCTATATTTATCCGCGCACGGATCATAGCTATTCCGCCAACTTCCTGCGCATGATGTTTGCCAGTCCTGCCGAAGAATATGTGGTGCCCAAAGTCATGGAAAATGCGCTGGATATGCTTCTGATTCTGCATATGGACCACGAGCAGAACTGCAGCACCTCCACAGTGCGTATGGTCGCCAGCTCCATGTCCAATATTTATGCTTCCGTATCGGCAGGCATCAATGCGCTGTGGGGACGGCTCCACGGCGGTGCCAATGAAGCGGTGCTTAATATGCTTCAGCGTATCGCCGACGACGGCAGCGACTATAAAAAATATGTGGAACTGGCAAAGCGGAAAGATGATCCCTTCAAGCTCATGGGTTTCGGGCACCGTGTCTATAAAAACTTTGATCCCCGCTCGAAAATTCTGAAAAAAGCCGTTGACGACGTGCTTACAGAAATGGGCATTCAGGATCCGCTGCTGGATATCGCCAAAAATCTGGAAGAGGTGGCGTTGAAGGACGATTTCTTTATCGAGCGCAAGCTTTATCCCAACGTGGACTTCTACAGCGGCATCCTCTACCGTGCCCTGGGCATTCCGACAGAAATGTTCACAGTACTCTTCGCCATCGGACGCATGCCCGGCTGGATCGCCCACTGGCTGGAAATGAGCAAGGATCCCGATCTTCGGATTCAGCGCCCCCGCCAGGTTTATATCGGCGAAAATCTGCGCCACTACGAAAAAACGATTTATCCCTGATCACGAGATTTATGACGAATGACGGAGCGTCGGCACGCCTGAGCGGATGTGCCGGCGCTTTTTCCTGTCACGGCCGTGAAACCGGAGAAAAAGCGTCCGGTTGATTAGTGCGGGGCATTGCTCTAAAATATGCTCCATAACCCCGAACCCCTTCCCTGTAGTAAAAAAAAGGACTGTTATGACTACTTCCGCCGTACGTTGTCGTGTAGCCCCGTCTCCTTCCGGCTTTCTGCACATCGGTACCGCCAAAACCGCGTTGTACAACTGGCTTTTCGCCCGAAGCAACGGCGGAACCTTCATCCTCCGTCTGGAAGATACCGATGCGGAACGGACGGAAGAACAATATGTCCAGGCCATGTGCGAAGGATTCAAGTGGCTTGGTATTGAATGGGATGAAGGCCCGGAATTCGGGGATGAACCGGAAAAAGGCGCCTTCGGCCCTTACCGCCAGTCACAGCGGCTGCAGCTCTACAGCGAAGAAGCGGCACGACTGGTCGCAGAAGGCAAAGCTTACCGCTGTTACTGCACGAAAGAAGAACTGGACGCACAGCGGGAACAGGCGGCACTGGAAAAACGGCCGCCCCGCTATTCCGGTAAATGCCGAAATCTCACGCCCGAAGAAATTGCGGCGAAAGGCGATACGCCTTATGCCATCCGGTTCCGCGTGCCCGAAGGGGAAACTGTTATCGACGACATTATTCAGGGGCCCGTCCGGATCCAGAACAAAGAATACGATGACTTTATCATTGTCAAATCCAATGGAGATGCCATTTTCCATCTTGCCGTCGTCGTCGATGACGGTCTCATGAAAATCACCCATGTGATCCGGGGCGATGACCATCTGACCAATGCCGGCAGGCATGTGATGCTTTTTAACGCACTGGGCTATCCCCTGCCTAAATTTGCACATCACCCCCTGATCCATGACGAGCAGGGGCGAAAATACAGTAAACGTCTTCATGGCGCAAATGTGCTGGACTGGCGGAAAGACGGGTACCTGCCGGAAACGATGATCAATTATATTTCGCTGCTCGGCTGGACATCAGAAGAAGAAGGGCGCGAATTTTATACGCTCGATGAATTGAAGCAGCTTTTCACACTGAAAAGACTGACGAAATCCCCGGCGCGTTTTGACCGCAAAAAGCTCGATTGGCTGAACGGGCAGCATATCCGCATGCTGAGCCCTGATGCCCTGTGCGACCGTGTACTGCCTATCCTGCGGGAACAGGGCTTTCCGGTGGATGAACGCTCCCGGGATTGGCTTGTGGAAATGGCGGCTATCTGCCAGGAAAAGATCCCGACACTGAATCATATTATCCCGTACACCGACTTTTTCTTTGCTGCTCCGACTGCGTATGATGAAAAAGGAGACCGGAAGTTTTTCCGCCAGGACACGTCACTTCAGGCGCTGGAAGCCGCTCTGGAATGCATGCGGCAGGCGGACGAGTGGACGGTAACCGCTCTTAAAGAAAGCTATGAGGCCGCTGCGGAACAGAAAGAACTCAAAATCGGTGCGCTGGTCAACGGGACCCGGCTGGCGCTCACCGGGAAAACCGTCGGGCCGGGATTGTACGAGCTTGTAAAACTGCTCGGGCGTGAGGAATCCGTGCAACGGATGGAAGCTGCCCTGAACTATATCAAGACATCAGGAGAAGGAACAGCATGAGTAAGGTAGTCATTGGCGTTGATCTCGGCGGAACCAATATCAAAGCGGCTGTTGTCTCTGAAGACAAAAAAATCATTGTACAGGGCGACTGCCCGACAGGCGCCGCCGCAGGCCCCGGTCCCGTCATGGATCTGATGGCAGGCTTTGTCAAAGATCTGATTGCTTCTGCCGGGCTGACCATGGCCGATGTGCTTGCAGCCGGGTTCGGTGCGCCGGGTCCCATGAACTGGCGTTCAGGCGTTGTCTTCTCTCCGCCCAATCTGCCCGGTTGGAAGGACGTGCCTCTGGCGGACGAAATGAAAGCGCGCCTCGGCGTTCCCTGCTATGTGGACAATGACGCCAATGTAGCCTGTTATGGCGAATACTGGATGGGCGCCGGTCAGGGCGCGGAAAGTATTGTCGTCTTCACGCTCGGCACGGGTCTGGGCGGCGGAATTGTGGTTTTCGGTGAACTGCTGCGCGGCATAGACGGCACAGCGGCGGAACTGGGACATCTTAAAGTCCAGAAAGACGGCAGGCTGTGCGGATGCGGATCAAAAGGCTGTCTGGAAACCTATGCCTCTGTTACCGGTATGCTTCGTACCGCAAAAGAAGGCTGGGACGGAGCGGACACCTCGCTTAAAGCCTTGTGCGATAATGACCCGGGCAAATTGACGGGAAAAATGATTTATGAAGCGGCGATGTCCGGCGATGCCTTTGCCCGTGATGTATTCACGGAAACAGCTGTATGGATCGGTCTAGGCGCCGCCTCCATGGTCAATGCACTGAACCCGGAAAGGATTATCCTTTGCGGCGGCATGAGCAAATCCGGCGATCTGCTCTATGAAACGGTCAGAAAAACGGTGAAGGAAAATGCCTTTGAAGTACCCGCCGCCCGCTGTCAAATCCTGCCTGCCGGGCTCGGCAATGATTCAGGAGTGCTGGGCAGTGCCGGATGTGCTTTGGCGCGACATCACGCCGCTTCCTGCTGACGCACTGCAGACTCTATGCCTTTTGAAGGCAGAAACGCCTGCCAGGGTCAACCCTGGAGAATGACTTATGACGCAGTTTAAAAAGCGACTGCAGATATTTCTTTTCCCCTTCGTACTGCTTGCAGTGGCAGGTGACCGCTGCCTCGGTATGCTTGATGACGGACTGGACGCACTGCGGAGGCGCGGGCTGGGCGACTGGCCTGCCGCTCTGCTGCTGCTCCTGCCCGCTGTGATCCTCCTTTCCCTTTTCTCTCTTTACCCCATGGGTGCCTCGTTGCAGATGAGTTTTTTCGGAGGTCGCCACGGAGAAGGTGATTTTGTCGGGCTGGCAAACTACACGGAGGCATTGAATAACCCAGATTTCCGGCGCAGCTTTCTTGTAACGCTTTACTATGTTCTCGGTGTGGTGCCTCTTACTGTATCTCTGAGCTTTATTATTGCCTTCGGTCTTTTTAAAATTACCCGTGGCCGGGGGCTTCTGCGCTCTCTCTATTTTCTGCCTTATGTCACCTCCGCTGTTGCTGCTGCCATGGTCTGGCGGAGTCTCTTCCATCCGCAGCAGGGTGTGGTTAATCTTCTTTTCAGCTATCTGGGGTTTTCCCCGCAGAACTGGCTTCTGGAGCCCCGGGGGATCCTGCATCTGCTGAGTCATGGCTGGATCCCTGCAGACCTGGGACCCAGTCTCGGGCTCTGCTGTATTATGCTCTTTGATATCTGGCACGGAAGCGGATTCATGATTGCTGTCTTTCTCGCGGGACTGAGTGTCATACCCCGAGAACTGGAAGAAGCGGCACGAATGGATGGTGCCGGAGAATGGCGGCTCATGTGGCATGTTACCCTGCCGCTCCTCTCACCCACCATCTTTTTTCTGTCCATCGTGGGCGTGATCAAGGCCTTTCAGGCATTCAACAGCTTTTACGCATTGACTCATGCGGGAGGACTCCCTGACACGCAGAATCTTATCCTTTATGTATATGCCCAGTTCTATCAGTACGGCTACTGGGGATACGGCGCTGCCGTCGCCACACTGCTCGTGCTGGTTATTGTGGCATTAACCCTGCTCCAGTGGCGGGTACTCGGGCGGAAGGTTTTCTACTCATGAA
>MWCY01000070.1 GCA_002070275.1 Candidatus Hydrogenedentes bacterium ADurb.Bin170 | reverse complement strand
CCGGAAATAGGGGATCAGATTTTCTTGCGCAGGGCGCTGCCTGCAAGAAGTGTGCTCAGGCACAGACCCAGAAGCCGCCAGTCACCCAGCAAGGCTTTTGTCGATGTCCGCAGATCTTTGGATTTGCAGCCACAGCCTGATCCGGTGTCGCTGTCTTCACCTTCGATCACAGATTCGCCTTCGGTCACGGGCTCTCCTTCGATTACGGGTTCACCTTCGATTACGGGTTCACCTTCAACCGGTGTTTCGCCTTCGATGGGTGTCTCACCTTCGACCGATGTCTCACCTTCGACCGGTATCTCACCTTCGATGGGAGTTTCACCTTCGACAGGTGTCTCACCTTCAACCGGCGTCTCACCTTCAACCGGCGTCTCACCTTCGACCGGCGTCTCACCTTCGACCGGCGTCTCACCTTCGATGGGTGTTTCACCTTCGACAGGCGTTTCGCCTTCGACCGGCGTCTCACCTTCGACCGGCGTCTCACCTTCTATGGTAGAGTCATCGACGATAGGAGCAACCTTGCGAAGCCAGGGATAGCCGTTATTACGGTTCGCCTGCGTGATAATCCAGATTGTGTCAAAGTCCCATCCTTCATAGCAGGACGGATCATAAGGGTAGGTCATTTCTGCAGTGGTTCGCCCCTCACCGCCCGGAGTGAGGACTTCGCCTGAGGCATCCTGGTCCCAGTATGATGCGATAAAAGTGCTTCCGTCATCTTCTCCGACCAGACCTCCGTAGGTGAGTGCTTCCGAATCGTGTTCTTCGATAGGGCTTGCCGAGTAACAGTGACGGACTATGCAATCCTCCAGGCGACCAGCCAGACCCCCGATGTAGAAGCCGTAGATATCTGCTCTTGTATAACACTGGCTGAACGTGTAGGAAATTGCTTCGCCGACGAGTCCCCCTGAATAGTTTCCGATAACCAGTGCGACGGAAAAACTTTCTGCAAAGGAGCAGTTGTCTTCGCTGTATCCTGCAAGCCCGCCGGCACGGACTCCGTTGATTATTCCGTTCGAAGTGCGGCATTCGACAAAGGAAACATTATTCATGCAGGAGCCGCAGATCCCTCCTGATATTCCCCTGGAATCAGCCTCTACTTTTGCGAAACATTGCCTGAAAAGAACATTTGGGCCTGCCCATGCTACAAGCCCGCCCGCCTGACCATAGGCAGATAAATCGCCTTCGACATGGCAGTCAATGATGCTGGTATTGGAGCAGTGAGCGGCTATGCCGGCGGCACTGCTCATTGTTTTGGCTTTTCCCTATACGGTGCAACCGGAGATTGTGGCGTTTTCCAGCACATAAGCGAATCCTGCGCCATGATCGCATTTCATGACAGAGATATCGATGAGATCGAGATCCTTGATGAAACCGCCCTGAAATATCGGAAACAGTGCTGCGTACTCCTCGTCAATGACGCCCATACTGATATTCCGGAAGCTGTGTTTTCTTCCGTCCAGACTGCCGGTGAAAGGTGTTGTCCATGTGCCTGCCATCGGCATGGTGACACCGTTGAAATCCAGATCATCTGTTACAGCGAAATGCCGATGCCAGTCTCTGGGTGTCCGGCACAGAGCAAGCCAGTCCTCCACAGTGCTGATCAGATAAGGATCATCGGAAAGCCCGGTACCGCCGCTGTATTCTGACGGCATTTCTTCCGGATCAGGCGGCAGATCGGATAGCCACGGATAACCCTGGTTTATCATTTCTGAATCGGCCGTCCAGACCGTACTGAAGTCCCAGCTTTCATAGCAGTCCGTCGCATAGGGATAGGTCATGTCTTCGGTGGTTTTTGCCGTTCCGACAGGGCTGGAGTCTATACCGGAACGTTCCGCATCCCAATAAGATGCTTCGACTGTTACGTTGTCGATCAGGCCAGCCAGCCCGCCGGCGCCTTCTGACTTCGTCGGGAGGCTTACTCTGGCTGTGGAATAGCTGTTGCGTATGGTTCCGTTGTAAAGCACTGCTCCGAGTCCGCCGGCATAGACAGTGCCTGCTGCTGTTCCCCGAACATAACAATTATTGATTTCGAAGCCGCCGTCCAGCACTGCGGCGATTCCGCCGGCATAGGTAGCATTCACCGACGCAAGAGAGTAGCATTGGGAAATGGTGACGTTGTTCCTGCAAATGGCCACAATCCCACCGCCGGAGCTCTCCTCGTCCGTTCCGTTTATACTTCCCGAGGTGCTGCATTGTGTGAAGACGGGCGCACGGTCGCAATAGCCGGCGATTCCTCCGGCGCGGTCGCCGGTGCTGTTGCCGGACGAATGGCAGTTTGCAAATTCAATGTTGTTCATACAAAATCCTGCGATTCCGCCTGCGTGGGTGGCTAGTGCAGGATCCTGTCCGTCCATCAAGACGCCGAAAAAATTACCGGTAGTGCGGCATTCGGTAAAAAGGCCGGAGTCAGAAACAAAACCCGCAATTCCCCCAGCATAAAGAGCAGTTGCATTCTCAGTGGTGGCGCAGTACTGAAACTGAGTGTTCTGCTCTGCATAGCCTGTCATGCCGCCGGCTGACATGTATCCTTGAACGCGCACCGACGTCTCGCATCTGTAAAACCGGTTTCGCAGACTATACCCGACCAGTCCGCCTGCATGAGAACCTGCTATAGCCGTACCGGTCGCTTTACAAAAACTGATATCACTATCAATGGCATAGCCGGCGAGGGTGCCTGCGCTCTGTGCTGCCGCTGCCCGGACGTTTTTAAGGCACAGGTTGTAAATTGTGGCATTCTCCAGGCCGGCAAAGAGTCCCGCATGGGATTCCAAAGGAGCGGTGATCTGGAGATTTTCAAAACAGTGCCCATATCCGTTCAGATTGCCGCTGAAACCCTTATTTGTTTCCCAATCGCCCAGAGGTTCTATAGAAGCATCTTTGAAATCCAGATCTGCAATCAATAAAAAATGTTTATCCCAGTCGTACGGTGATTCAAGCAGCTTCAGCCAATCTCTCACCTGACTGATCAGATAAGGATTGTCTAAGGTGCCGGAACCGCCACTGTAATTCTCGTTCGCAGTCCTATCCGAAAAAATAGGGAATCCATCGTTTATTCCAAGGTAGTCCTCCATCCAGATATCTGAAAAGTTCCAGTCGACGTAGGTGTTGAAAGCAGAGGGACACGTCATCTCTGACAGGGTGCGCGCCTCTCCGACGGCGCTGTCTTCAGTCCCGGCAGTATCTATGCACCAATAACTATGCTTGGCAACTACTTCATCACCGGCCCAGGCGACCAGTCCGCCCAGCGTTCCGGAGGACAATTTTTTTTCCACAGTGGCGCTTGAGTAACAGTTTTTAATGCAGGGTTCATCATCTAAGCTGGTGGCATGCCCGATGAGCCCGCCCGCTGCCCGCCGACCGGAAATGGTCCCGTTTGACCAGCTGTCCTCGCATAAAGAGTTTTCCATATGCCCTGCCACACCGCCGCTGATTTCCCCTTCGACTGTTCCGCGAAATCTGCAAGTGGTAATCCAGCCTATGTTACAAAGTCCGACAATACCGCCTGCATACCCTGTTTCAGATTCAACGGCACAAGAGGCGTACGCTCTGTAAATGACACCGCTTTCCAGGCACTGACCCACCACGCCACCGGTTTGCGTCTTGCCTTTTACGGTGCTCCTGACCTAGCATTTCGAAATGAGACCGCCCTTGAGTTGACCGACCAGACTGCCGCTGCACTCTCCATTCAATATATTGGCGTCCCATAGGGTCAAATTTTTAATGGTGCCGCCATCGACACGGGCAAAGAGGCCGCCAAACTCTTCTCCGCGGCAATCGACAGTTGGGCAGTACAATGCAAACCCACGACCGTCCAGGACGCCTTGAAAGACTGCTCCCGTCCCCTCGCCTGCGATCGGTTCGATGGTTAAACCGTCAGGGAATTCTATGTTTTTGGTGAGCTCGAAATAACTGCTGTAGTCTTCAATATTCCCGGCTATAGCGATCCAGTCATCCCGCGTACTGATCAGATAGGGAGACTGCAGTGTCCCGGCGCCGCCGCTGTAGCGCACTTCCGCATCTGCTGAGATGCCGGACAAAACAACACAGAACAACAGGGCAAACGAGAGATGGTGTTTCATGAAAAAATTCCTTTGTGCTGGCTAACGGACGTAATCCGACATGATGACAGCAATTTACAAGGACCCACGAGATTACGGCTGTGTAATTGCCATAACCGATGAATGAAACTTTACAAATTGTCTACATGAAAAATCAAATTATATGCTAATACTATTCTTTGTGCGTGATCTAATCTTACAACATAAAATATAAAATGCCAGTATTGCTGAGGTTTAACAATACTGGCATTGAAATAAATAGCATTACAGGGTCGGATCAGATGACATCCAACCATTGCGTCTATCGTTGCTTGCGAAGTTAATGGAAGACCTGCGCTTCCGGGAAGATAATAGGTACGGGATGTACGCCCTGCTATTCCGTCAGCGCAACGCCCATGAAGAATAGAAAGAGCAGCGTATAAAACAGCATAAAAACAAAAGCGACTTCGTCCATTTCAATACTCCTTTGTTGTGCCTGTGAGCGCCCTGCCCTGGCGCACTCTGAGTGTCAGGCGTTTTTTTCCTCATAAATGCTGATGCTCCGATCCCGGGCATTCAGCACCAGAATACGATCCTGTGAATCAACGGCAAGGCCGGTGAGAGGCGGTGCTTCCCGGGGCGAAAGGTTCACAGGCAGCCCGGTGATTTCCAGCGGACCCTGAACCAGACCGCGGATGGAAAAGTCGGGCGCATAGACTTTGACCCGATTAAGTCCCTTTTCAACAGTAACCAGAGAATGATCACTGCGCCACGCAATGTGAATGGGATTGCAGCAGCCGCAAAAGGCATCGAGTGACGCGCCTGCTTTATACCAGGTGCTGACCGGGCTGCCATCCGGACGGAAACTTTCCACACCGTGTCTGCCCGGATTAATGACCCACAGCATGCCCAGCGGGTCCATTGATATGCCGAAATAGGGGCTCGGCACGATAAATCCCGGCGTTCCGTCGTCTTTGTTGTCTCCGATGCGGTTTATCAGCCTGCCCTGCAGATCATAACGCAGCACCACCCGATTGCCTGCATCCGCTACAAAAATATGATTTTCATCTTTGGTCACTGCTGTTACGCAGCTGCGTTCATTAAAACCTTCCCATCTGTCCTGCTTTTCTGTTGCCGGGTCGAAATGAACGACGCCGTGCCGGAAGCCCAGCAGAAGCGTGTTGCCCAAAGAAAGCAGGGCAAAAACACGACCATCAATCGGATAACGGGCAAGCTCTGCGCCGTTCCGGTCCAGATGAAGCACAAGATTTTCGCCGCCTGCCAGCAGGTGATCTTCTGCCGTGACAGCCAGCGCATCGGGATGGGTTATAGGCAGAGTGATTTCTTTTACTTTTGGAAAAGAAGAGGGGAGAGAAGGTGCCGCTGCTTCTGAAGCACCGGGAACGCCTGACGCTCCGGCACCCAGCGCCGCCGTACCCATGAACTTCATGAAGTCGCGTCGACCGACAGCGGATTCAGGGGGTGATATGTTTTTCTTTTCGCTCATCTTGTCATCAATCCTTCAGGAAATCAGCGGTACATTCATCTTGTGAAGGGCTTTCTTTATAGTGTACCACAGATTTGGAGCGGCATTGATAAAGGCGTCCTGGGGCTTGTGTCGCTGTACTGGAAATAGCGTGCGATTTCCGGTCTTTTTTGATTGACCTTCGGGTGCCGGCAGTGGTAGCATTATGCCGCAGCCGCATGCATATTTTCTTGGGAGGGTTGAATGTTGACTAAATCAATAGAGATATGGTACATTACCCCCGGGCTTGGGTTTGGATCTACGCTCCGGCAGCTGAATCAGGGATAAAACTGGATCTGCTCAGACGCTGCCGCCTCTTGTTTTTATGTCAGACACGCCCGTAATGGATCGGGAGAAAGAAGGAGAATTTTATGCAAATGCGTGTGAATCGAAGGGCTGTATTGCCCTGGGTAGTGCTTCTTGTTGTGGCGGCGGTGCATATTTCCGCTGTTGCTACAGACGGGCATCAGCTGGTGGGTCTTGGTGCGCTTCAGATCGGTACAGGCGGTGCCGGTGTTGCCAGTGCCAAAGACAGCACCTGGCTGCTTTTGAACCCTGCCAGTATGATTACGCTGGAGCGGCGTCTCGACTTCAGTTTTGAAGTCTTCGCACCCTACCGGTATATGGAGCCCAAAGGGCCTCTTCTGATGCCCATGGCAAACCGTTTTGCCGGGAAAATGGGTGATGACAGCATTTTCTACATTCCTGCTATGGGCGCTATTTTCCCCACAGCCCATGGAGCGCTTGGAGTGGGACTCTTTGCCGTGAATGGAATGGGCGTTGATTACAAGCAGTCCCGTACCCTTATTCCACGGCTTCTCGGTCAGAATTTCGACCGGCGTACCAAATACGGTGTGATGAAGGTGGCGCTGGGTTACGCACATGATCTTGGTGACGGCTGGGCGCTCGGTGCTACGGCAACACTGGACTATGCCCGCTTCAAAACGGATATGCTGACGCTTAACTTCTGGGAAACGAAGGGCGGCAACCGCACCGATGATGTTTTTGGTGCCGGGCTGACTCTCGGTATTTACAAGGAATGGGAGCGCTTCAGTCTTGGTGCCGCTTATACGACACCTCAATGGATGGAAAGTTTCAGCAAATACAAGGACCTGCTGCCGCTGCCGCTGGATATTCCCCAGTCGGTTCAGGCTGGTTTTGCCTGGCGCATTACCCCGGAACTCGAATGGGTAGCGGACTACAAGTTTCTCGACTGGTCGGGTGTCCGTCAAATTGGCAAACCGCCCATCAAAGGCGGGTTCGGCTGGAAAGATCAGCATGTTTTCAAGACAGGTCTCACCTGGCAGGTACATCCCCGCTGGACAGTGCGCGCCGGCACTTCCCTTGCCAATTCGCCTATTGACAGTAAAATTGCCTTCGCCAATGCGCTTTTCCCTGCCATTGTCAAGTCACATCTGACTGCCGGTGTATCCTTTGCCCTGACGGATCAGTCCGATATTCATTTTGCCTACGAACATGCCTTCGCCAACACCATTACCGACAGCGGCAAAGGCGATCTTTTCTCCTTTACGGGGAAAGGCACGCGCATTCACCTAAGAGAAAACACTTTCACACTGCAGTACAGCTATAAATTCTGATAGCAGCTGCATTTTGTCCTTTTGAACCGCCCGGAATTATTCCTGTTCCGGGCGTGTTCTTTAAATGCTGTTTCATGCGTACAGAAAACAATGGTTACAACAAGAACAAGGGAGGGCTTTTTATGAGCTTTTCACAACCCCCGCTGCCCTATGATCTGGGCGCACTGAACCCCTTTGTGTCGGAAGAACAGATGTCCTTCCACTACGGCAAGCACCATCTTGCCTATTTCAACAATCTGAACGGGCTCGTCGACGGGAAACCCGAAGCGGATATGGCGCTGCTGGATGTGGTGAAACAGTCCGAAGGCGGTGTATTCAACAACTCTGCTCAGGCGTGGAATCACAGCTTTTTCTGGCACTGCATGTCTCCGGGCGGTGGCGGTGCCCCTGCCGGTGATATCGCTTCCCGTATTACCCGTGATTTCGGTTCTTTTGATGTCTTTAAGGAACAGTTCTCCTCGGCAGCCGCCAAACTATTCGGCTCAGGCTGGGCATGGCTCGCAGCCGATGCTTCCGGCAAACTGGAAATCATGCCGTTGAGCAATGCGGACACGCCGGTACGCCACGGCAAGACGGCTATTCTGACGCTGGACGTGTGGGAGCACGCTTACTACATTGACTACCGCAACCTGCGTCCCAAATTTATTGAAGGATTCTGGGATGTGGTCAACTGGGATTTTGCCAATAAGAATCTGGTGGATCCTTTTAAAGAATAAAAGGTATCCACGGCAGCCCTGATTTGCTGTACTTCAGCCGGAAGCTTTCCTTAACCGTAGGCTTCCGGCTTTTTGTGTCTGCTTGTCCGGCAGAAAAAAGAGGAGAGTGGGGTATCAGTCCCGGCTGCCCGCCCAGGCGATGGCCTGTGCCACCAGTTTTCGGTACACGGGACTTGCATAGCTTTCTGCGCCGTGGCCGGATTGAATATAACAGATCCGGGCATTGAGGTATTGCCGTGTCCACGCCACTTCCTGCTGACTGCCTTCCGTGCTGCAGCTCAGCAGCAGATGGTTATCCGGCTCGAGGTCATAGCCCTTATACGTTTCATCGTGGAGCGTGAAATCTTCAATTCCCCGGGTGACGGGGTGTCCCGGATCTTCCACGTGAAACTGCATGTCCACGCCTTCCTTCCACTGGCTAGCAGAATGGGCGATCCCGTCTTCTTCCATGTCTTCCAGCCAGTACCGTGCGCCGATAATTTTCCGGTACTCTTTCCAGTCGCTGAAGGCGGCAATGGCGTGGTGCAGTACCACCAGCCCGACCCCCTGATCCAGCAGCTGCAGCAGATTCTGCTGTCGTTTTTCAGAGATACGGCGGCTCATGTTGTACAGCACAATCACATCATAGTGCCAGTCGCTGATTTCTTCGAAAAGCTCACTGTCATCCTGCAGTTTGTAGAAAGTGCAGGCAATGTCCGTGTTCTGAATGAATATGTCTTCGAAAGCCTCTTTTTCGTAACCGTGTCCGCCTGTTACCACAACGACCCGCAGCGGTTCGGCATCGGCATGAAATCCTGCAAAACCGAAAAACAGCACAGTCACAAGCAACAAGGCACATTGTTTAGACATATTCATATCCTTTTTTTCGGTTATGTAAAAATCACCAGCCCTGTACCGGCTGCGGCGGTTGATCAGGGAGCTGCACGTCCACATCGGTCAGATCGCCGTTCTGGATGCGAACCCAGGACTTGTCCGGGTCAAAGTTGGGGTTGCGCCACAAGAGTTCCGCTGATATATCGCGGGCATAGATCGGGCTGGTCAGAGCATGCACTTCCAGCGGGCCGAAGCCCTCGCTTTTCGGATCGGCGGGGCTGATCACGCGCACCCGGTAAGCGGCGTCCTGTGTGGGAAAGCGTTTAAAGCGGATGCCTGTATCCTGAGCATTGATGGGAATCGTGCGGATAGGCCTTCCGTTTTCAATGACCTGCAGTTTTTTCCCTACTGCATTGTGCACAACCACTTCAAAAGTCACTTCTGCGTTGAGCGGTACCACGCCGCCGATGCCTACGTCCACTTTCCCGTCACTCAGCACATCGGCAACAAATAGGATACGGGGACCGTTGGTGCCGCTGGAGACATAGGTGCGGCCGAGACGGATTCCTTCCAGAATCCCGGCGACAGACAGTTCCCGCGCATGGACGTAGGTGACCGGTCTGCCCAGCGGCACTTTCGGGCTGCCGCTGCCGCTGCCGCCCGTGATCCCTGCCATGAGCCCGCGCACCTGCTCATAATCATAAAAAAGATTCGCCTGACCGTTGGCAGAAAGATCGCCCAGATCTACCGCAGCGACTGCCGCTGCAATGGAATGAAGCAGTCTGCCGTCTTTTCGTTCCTGTGCCGCTGCACCCAACTGCGGCAGCCCCATAGGCGGGACCTCGCGCCAGTTACGGAACCACACTTCAATGCCGTTGACAAAGCTGAGTCCCCATTGCCAGGGCTTGCCCGGGAAACAGGGATGGGCAACCACGAAAGCGCCGCCCTGTGCCTGAATGCGCAGGCATTCCGCCTGCGCCGCCATGACTGTTGAAGGCATTTCCGGACGGGTGCGCGGACCGTAGACCAGCGCCACGCCCTGCTCGTCCGTGCCCCATTCCATGGCAGGAAGCAGCACCATCCGATCCGATTTGAAAGCGGGGTCTTCCGAAGCGGCAAGGGTATTGCGGTCGGTGATAGCGAAAAAGTCGAGTCCTGCTTTTTCCGCACGCTGCACCAGTGCCGCCACGCTTTCCGTGCCCACACCATAATTGGAATGTACATGCAAATCGCCACAGTACCATTGGGTTGTTTTGTTGAAAACCCGGGGGTCATAAAAGAATTCAGTTTTTCCGGGAATACTGCCCGCATTATGTGGATCTGTTCCGATTTTCAGTTCGACCCGGTCCAGTGCCAGGTCGCCGTCACTGTCGAAGCCCCGAAGGGGGAGCATGCCGCCGGCCCCTTCCAGCAGATCGACCCGGAGTTCTCCTGGTTTTGTTTCTGTAATCGTCAGCTCTTCCGCTTCCACCAGAACCGGCACACCGTTGTCCAGCACATGGATATACGCCCGGTATGAGCCGATAGCGTAACTGATGCTCAGTACCCCGTCGGGTACGTTGATCCGGTCTTCAAATCCGTCTTCATAGCAGAGCAGATCCACCCGGGCAGGCAACAGTTCGCCCAGCACGTTCTGGCAGCGGATATTCAGTTTGCCCTGGGGCAATGCTTTCCGCGCCGCTGCTTTTTCTGCCTGCTGTGCCGCTTTTTCAGGCTTCACTGCCGGGGCAGTTTCCACCTCACTTTTTCCGGAGCGATCGGGTGGAGCTAGTTCGGTTCGGCTGTCTCCGGCACATCCGGCAATCAGCAGCGCAGTAAGGCAAAGAGCATAAAAGCGTATGGAGCTTTTTATCATTGATGTAACCTATCCCTGCAGATGACTGCGCAAAAATGATTCAAATGTATGTACAGTAACGGGCAGTCCTGCTGCGGAGCAGTCGGTACCCTCACGGAGAATACGTGCCGCTGCTGTCGCCAGTGACGTGTCGCCCACAAGAATGGCGCCTGCAAGTTTGTTGTCCCGGAAGAGATAGCAACGGTAGCAGCCGTCTTTCTTTTCAGAAATCTCCGTATAACTGCCGTCTTCAGGATTGATCGTGCCGAGACTGAACATCTTCAGCCCAAGCACTTTCAGTGTTGTCATTCGGGCGATGCCGCCGAACTCCGTCGCAATCCCTGCCGCATTCAGTCCGGCAATGCTGCCCTGATACTGAGCGGGCTCCCAAAGACCGTATACACTGCCCGCATATTCGGCACAGTCACCGGCGGCGTAAATGCCCGGCGAGGAAGTCTGCAGATGATTATCGACAACAATGCCCTGCCGCACCGCCAGACCGGCGCGGCGTGCGAGGTGCGTATTGGAGCGGATGCCGGTTGTAATACATACCGCTTCACAGGGCAGCTCGGTGCCGTCTTCCAGTACCACTTTTTCTACCCGGCCATTGCCGGTAATGGCGGCGGCTGCCGCCTGAGAGCAGATCTGAATGCCCAGCCGGGTCACCGCTTCCGAAAGGAGTGCTGATGCCTCACGGTTCAGCTGGCGGGGCAGCAGATAACCGTAGTTTTCCAGCAGTGTTACTTTGATGCCCCGTTTCGCCAGAGCGCCCGCTGTTTCCAGGCCAAGAATGCCGCCGCCGATGCATACGCAGGGCGAACCGGGCCGGAGCAAAGCTTCCAGTGCGTGCACGTCTTCCAACCGGCGGATGCTGAAAACACCTTCCTGATCGGCACCCGGCACGGGCGGGATGAAAGGATGGGCGCCGCAGGTCAGAATCAGCCGGTCATAAGGAAGGGCAGTGCCGTCATCCAGTGCAACTTCCCGTTTTTCCACGCGTATTTCTGTTGCCTCTTTTCCTTCAAGAAGGCGTATATTTCGATCTGTATACCAGGAAAGAGGATGAATCGGAAGGGCTTCATCTCCAATTTCTCCGGCAAGACGGCGTGTCAGGTTCAGACGGTAATAAGGAGGCCGGGCTTCGTTGCTCACAAGCGTAATTTCCACACCTGGTGATGCGTTGCGCAGTGATTCAGCTGCGCTGACTCCGGCAATACCGGCACCGAGAATCACCACCCGGCTGCCGTCACTGCTGACAGCAGCGTCAGCTGTTTCCGCAGTACAGGCTTCAAAGTCATCGGAAGAGACGCCACAGACGGGGCATGCATCAGGCGGTTCCGTTCCGTCATGCTCATAGCCGCAAACGAGACAGCGCCATCGTGTGACAGGTGCTGTTGGTGCCGGAGCAGGCGTCGGTGCCTGCAGTTCAAAATCCGAGGCTGGTGCGCCGCATACAGGACAGCATTCCGGAGGTTCATCGCCGTGATGCACATAACCGCAGACAAGACATACCCAGGACTTCCCTTGATTCGCCATCGATTAGCCTTTCCTGTTTGAAATCATCCAAACAGATGATTTTCTTCCCATGTAATCATACCATTTAAGTGTATCACGGTCGCAAGGGACATACGCAAGGGGCCGAATCAATCCACTTGAAATCTTAGCGTAAATACAGGGTAATTCAGTACAGCACCCGGCGCCACCCCTCTGCGGCGCTACCCGCTCACCGCATCGCTCCTGAACCCCCCGCCATTCCTGTTCTTCACCTGCGTCCTTCCTGCGTTTCCCCGTCCTTCCTGCGTTTCCCCGTCATTCCTGCGAAGGCAGGAATCTTAATCAGGGTATGGACGTCTTTGCTTCACAGGACTGCATTCCACACCAAAGTAAGTGGACAGAGTGGACACGGTGGACTGTGCATTCGGTGTATGTCCCCAGCCTTATTACCTACCTGAGACTTATATGGGTTCCGCACCAAAATGCTCTGACTAAAAACATAAAATCCGCCAGCCTGGGAACGCCAATCTCCGTATTGGCATGGGGCTTTTGTCGTCTGCGATATTGTGTATACGTCACAGAGCATATTTCGGCTGCGGGTCTGAGTGACTGTCTTCGCCGTGACCCGCTTGTGTGCCAATAGGTCGATTGGCGTTCTCAGGAAAGACCTGCCTTTCCTCCATCATTCCTGCCTTTCCTCGTCCTTCCTGCCTTTCCTCGTCCTTCCTGCCTTTCCTCCGTCCTTCCTGCCTTTCCTCCGTCATTCCTGCCTTTCCTCCGTCCTTCCTGCCTTTCCTCCGTCATTCCTGCCTTTCCTCCGTCATTCCTGCGAAGGCAGGAATCTTAATCAGGGTATTGATGCCTTGATTCGCGTATCGCCCTGATCCACATCAAAGACTGCAAGACATACAAAAAGAATACTTACTTTCAAAGATTTTCACGCGTAGTTGACAACAACGGCACGACCCTTATAAATAACGCCTCGTGTTAAGATT
>MWCY01000069.1 GCA_002070275.1 Candidatus Hydrogenedentes bacterium ADurb.Bin170 | reverse complement strand
CATCGGCCCACACCGCGAGCAGCAGGCCCGCCGTCATGATCGGGCTGGTAGTCTTTCACATGTACCAGCGGAATGCGTCCCTGATACTTGTCCAGCAAATCTTCAAAGCTGATTCCTGCCACACCAGCCCAGCCCAAATCCAGTTCCAGCTGGAGATGTTGAGGATCCGCCGTTTTCAGAATCAGATCCAGAATGCGGTCTGTGCCGTAGCGTGTAAATTCATGCGCATGATTATGGTAGCACAAGAGATACCCCTCCTTCCGAAATGCCGCACCCAGCTCATCAAGCAGCCGGGCAGCATCGATCCAACTTGCACGATCGGGGCATTGCTCTTCGCCCAGCCAGGGCACGACAATATAAGGTGCACGCAGTGTTTTCGCCTGAAGCATGACCATTTCAGGCTGCGCCGACAGCTCTTCAATACCCACATGCATACTGACTGCTTTGAGCGCTGCCTGATCCAGAAAAGTCTTGAATTCGGCGGCAGATTTCCCGTAAAGACCTGCCAGCTCCACCCATTTATATCCTGCTTTGCGAAGTGGTTTCAGTGCTTTCATCAGGTCTTTCTGGCAGTGATCCCGAATGGAATACAACTGCAGTCCATAAGGATAAAGGCTCATGGCGATCTCCAGGATTTTTCCTGCAGCGCTGCAGGAAGATTTGCTATGGGTATTGAACTCTCCGACTCAAAAGCCGTACCATCACAGAAGCAACAGGGAGTACAAAAATGACAGTAAAATATTTTTCAGGACTCATGGCAGCGCTGATGCTGCTACCGGTCTGTGCCGGTGCCGCATCGCTGCGTGCCGTGCTGCAAAAAGAACAAATTGACGTGTTGGCACAGGAACAGCTGGTTACTTCCTATAAAGTAAACAAAAAACAGAAGTATCCTTATTTCTTTCCGGTCAACGGACCGGTATCCCATGCCAGTCTGACCACGGAAACTTCAGAGCCTTTTCCGCATCACCGCTCGCTATTTTTCGGCTGCGACAGGGTAAATGGCGGAAATTACTGGCAGGACAGCCTTCGCGCAGGACAAATTGTATCCTTGGAGATGAAGGTGGAAAAGGCGGAAGGGGAAGAGGTTGTCTTTACCGATACCTGCGAATGGCGGCAGCCCGGTAAGGCGCCTGTGCTTCGCGATTATCGGCAGATCACCGTCAGCGCCCCTTCTGATTCGGTGCACGTCATTGATTTTCAGATCCGCCTCGTGCCTCTGACAGCGCTGCATATCGAAAAAACCAATCACAGCCTGTTTGCCGCCCGGATGGTGCCCGAACTGAGTGCGGAAAAAGGCGGTGTGCTGATGAATGCGGCGGGCGATACCAACGAAGCAGGAACTTTCGGCATTGTATCACCCTGGTGCGATTACAGCGGAAGCCGTCAGGGAAACACGGAAGGGCTCGCCATTTTTCAGCATCCGGAAAATCCATGCTATCCGGCACCTTGGTTTACCCGGGATTACGGCTTTTTCTCGCCGACGCCCCTGTACTGGCCCCCATCCGATGACGGGATCCGGCTGCAGGAAGGGGAAGAACTGCTCCTGCGCTACCGGGTCATCCTGCATGCAGGCACTGCGGAGGAAGCGGGCATCCCCGCTCTTTTTGAAGCCTATACTGCCGGCGCGGCTTCCTGCGGCAATTGAACGAAAGGAAAATGCGGATTCATGGTAGATAAAAACAGAAAAAAACAATTCTTCGATCAGTTAAAGAGGGATCAGCGTGAACGGGATGCCGGGTATCGGGCACAGGCGCTTAAACTGTTTCCCCATATGTGCCAGCGCTGCGGAAGAGAATTCTCCGGCAGAAACCTGCGTGAACTTACCGTACACCATAAAGACGGAAATCACTTCAATAATCCGCCGGACGGAAGTAATTGGGCGATGCTCTGTCTTTACTGTCACGACGATGAACATGGCACGCTGGAGCAGCGGGGGATTGCTGATGCCGGCGATTTTGCACTGACAAAAGATGATTCACTGACCCACAATCCTTTTGCACAGCTGAAAAAGCGTTTTGCGGAATCGGACGGAGAACAGAACGGCCCCGGAGAAGAACCATGAAAATCCGCATCCTTTTCGCTGTTACGCTGCTTTGCCTGCTCACGGTACACACCGGAACAGCAGCCGCCGCTGAAGGCGGAGGCACAGCGCTTTTTTTTGAAGATCCTGCCTTTCCCGCCGATGAGCGCACCGTGCGCTGCCTGAAAGAACTGCTGACGCTGGAAGGCTATGCGATCATGCCTGTGAATGCGGAGGCTCTTTGCAGCACTGCGGAATTGACGGCGGCACACAATACCCTGCTCGTGCTTGCCGATGCGGCACGCCTGCCCATGGCGGCAATCCCCCCAGTAACGGCGTACCTGAATCAGGGCGGCAATTTGCTTGCCCTCAATGCGCCTCTGTGGCAGGAGCGGCTTACCCGTTTTGGGGATGAGTGGCTCAGCCTGGAAGCATACCGGCGGCGTATGGCAGGTACGGCACCGTCTCACTGTTTTCTTGATTTCCGTGCGGAATCGCTCGCATCCTGGCACCGCAGTGCCTACCGCATGGAGACCGATACACGCTTTTCTCTTGTTGTCGCCGATGAGCTGGGCGAAGGTAAAAAAGCGTTGCTTGTCGATATGCCCGATATGGAAGGCTGGGACTCCGCCTGCCGTTCTTTCGAAACATCGCCTTATCCGCCGGGACATGTCATGACCGTCTTCACTGCAAAAGGCGGTCCCCGGACAACCCGGCTTGCCGTGGAACTGCGGGAACGGGACGGATCACGGTGGATGGCAACAGTGTCTCTCTCCCCGCAATGGGAGCAGTACGTGCTCCTGCCGGAAGAATTTGAGTTCTGGGAGAGTGTGTATGCCCGGAAGGATACCCGCCTCAATCCTGCCAATGTGGAGATGATCGCTTTTACCCTTGCCTATTCCCATACGGGGCATCTCCACGGACAGCACAGTTTTGCCGTTGCTGACGTAGGCTCCGCCCCGCTCGACGAGAGGTACAGAGCTGCACGCAAGGAGATTCCCGTGCCTGCTTTTGAGATTCTGGCGCCGTCCTACAAATTTTATCCCATGAGTGATGTGACAGCGCTCGTGACCGCCGAGGACGGACTCTTGCCTGCCGGTGCCCCGGCGCCTATGCCCCGTGCCATGATGAGTATGCATCCGCGACCCGAGGCAGGCGGTTTTGACAAAGGGCGGCACTGGCGCTGGCTTCCCCTGTTGGAAGCCAGAGGCTCCGATGGCACGGTGCGCGGCTATCCTGCCGTCATGTTCTTTCAGGACAGCACTTTATGTGCCGGAGCATGCCGGGCATCCTTTGCCATTGATGACCCGGGCTGGTACGTTTCTTCCGCCGGGAAAGAACTGCTTCGTTCTGTGATTCAGCGGATGCGCATGCCGCTTTTTCTGCTTGACGGCGGCGCCGACTGTTACACAGCCTTTGAGGATCAGACGGTACGGGTGGGCGCTACTGTAGCGAACCGAAGTGGCGGAGACGAAGCCGTTCAACTGGAATTTGCGATAAAAGATAAAAACGGCTTTCACACCGAAAAACGCAACATGCAAACAGTGATCCCTGCTGGAAAGGAAATGGCAGTCGAGTCTTCTCTCATGACTTTGGAGGGAAGAGACATGCCTGTTGAGATCAGTGTACGGCTGCTTCAGAAAGGTGAAGTACTGGACGAAGCGCATCACATGCTCCACCTCTGGCGCCCGTCTGCTTCGCCGAGTTTTGTTGCTGCCGGGAAAGGGCGCTTTGATCTGAATGGGAAGCGCTGGATTCCCCACGGGGTCAACTATATGCCTTCTTCGGGCATCGGCGTGGAAGATAGAACCTATTTTGAGAAGTGGCTTGGTGCCGATGCCTATCACCCCCGTGTTATCCAGCGGGACCTTGAACGCTGCGTCGCCATGGGCTGCAATGCACTGAGCATTTTTATTTACCATGAATCTTTGAAGGGACATAACCTCCTTGATCTTCTTCGGCGCATGGACGGTCTGGGCATGAAAGCCAATCTGTCGCTGCGCCCGGGAACACCCATGGACTTCAAGTGGGATCTCATCAAAGAGCTCATTGAAGTGCACCGCCTGAGTGAAAATGATACCGTCTTCGCTTATGATCTTGCCTGGGAGCCCCAGTTCAGACCTCACGAGCGGGAACCTTTCAATAAGGACTGGGAAGCGTGGGTCGTTGAACGGTACGGAAGCATTGAGAATGCCGAAAAAGACTGGGGCGAGCCTTTTCTCCGGGACGAAAACGGCGCCCCTCTGAATATTACCCCCGAAATGGTTGGCAGAGCAGGGCAGGGCGCGCCGCGTATGGCGGCATACCGACGCTTCCTCGATACCCTTCTTTTTGAAAAATACAATCAGGCACGAACACTGGTTCACAACATTGATCCCAATCATCCCGTCAGTTTCCGCATGAGTATGGCGGGAGATCCAACGGATTGGCAGACAGATGCGCTCCTCTATGACTTCGCCTATCTGGGCGGGGCGGTGGATATTTTCGAGCCGGAGGCATACGGCAGGATAGGCGACTGGGAAAAAGTGAAGCCCGGCGCCTTTACTTCCGCCTATGCGCGTTGGGCAAATCCGGCGCTGCCTGTATTATGGGCTGAGGCAGGCGTGCATGTCTGGGACATGAGTTCTATGAAGCAGGGCGAGGACATGCTCCAGTTTCAGGCACAGTATTTCGACGATTTCTACCGGATGCTTCTTATGAGCCGGGTGGACGGCATTTTCTGGTGGTGGTATCCCGGCGGATACCGATTTGACGAGAAGAGCGACTACGGCATCATTAATCCTGATGGAACCGACAGACCGTCAACCAAAGTAATCCGAAAATATGCGCCCCTGATCAGCCAGATGGAGACTTTGCCTCCTGTAGATGAGTGGCTGCTTTTTGACAGGGATAAACATAACAACGGGCTTACCGGTATCTACAGTGAATTGAAAAAAGACTTCTGGGCAAATATCGAAGCCGGCAAAGTGCCCGGTCTTCGCACCTCAGGCACCGGAACCGATACGCGGACCTGTCCCGCATTGGCTGTGGGCAATACGCCGCTCAATGGAAACAATCCGCCCAAGTATATGGACAGTGTCTTTGATCAGGTCGCCCGGAAAGATGAACAGGGCGGATGGATACCGTTGAAAAATAGAGCGAGTGTTTTTCTTCCGCAGACGGAAGAGCTGAATCTGCAGATCTCTCTGACGAATCTTGGTGAAGCTGCGCTGGTTCCACCGGATGAAAATCGGAACCAGGCGGGTGACGTTTATCTTACTGTGAGCGGTGCCCTGTCGTTCCGTGTTCCTATCACACAGGACGTGGGTCGTTTTCAAAGTCTGACTATGGAGCTGTCCCTCACGGATGCAATACGGGATCAGTTGAAAGCGAGCGGGACGATCCGTTTGCAGATGGAAGCCCGGGATCGCAGCGCATTCGGCTCGGTCTTTGAATTGCAGTTGAAAAAAATGCAGCCATAAGGGAGGGCAAGGATGAAAAAGGTAAGTCGTCGTGAAATGCTTTGCGCCATGGCTGCCGGTACAACGGTGGCACTGCTTCCCTCATATCTGGCGGCAGAGCAGAAAGCAAAACGCCCGAACATTGTGTTCATCCTTGCCGATGATCTCGGCTACGGCGGACTCGGCTGCTACGGTCAGAAGAAGATCAAGACACCCTGTATCGACCGCATGGCGGCGGAGGGCATACGTTTCACCCACGCCTATGCGGGCAGTACAGTCTGTGCGCCGTCACGCTGCGCACTGATGACAGGGCTGCACACCGGACACTGCCGGATCCGGGGCAATCATTCATTGGTCCGGCGTGATGCGCTGGCGTTGCTGCCCGACGATGTGACCGTGGCGGAAACGCTTCAAAAAGCCGGATACCGTACTGCTCTGATCGGCAAATGGGGGTTGGGCGAAATCGGCTCTTCCGGTGCGCCGCGAAATAAGGGCTTCGATGAATTTTTCGGCTATACCGATCAGGGGGAAGCGCATAATTACTACCCTGAATGGCTCTGGCGCAATGAAGAGAAAGAGCCCCTGCCCGGCAATGTACTGGAAATGCCCCGGGTTTCCAAAGAGCGGACAACCTACAGCCATGATCTGTTTACAAAGGAGGCGCTTTCTTTCCTCGGCAGGCAGAACGGGGAAAAGCCTTTTTTCCTGTATCTTGCCTATACCCTGCCCCATGCCAATAACGAGGCGACACGGGTACGTGAGCACGGCATGGAAGTGCCTGACGAAGGATCCTATGCCGGAGAAGACTGGCCGCCGGCCCAGCGTTCTCATGCCGCTATGATCAGTCGCCTCGACCGGGACGTGGGCAGGGTTCTGGATTTACTCCGTGAAAGGGGACTGGCTGAAAACACGCTGGTCTTTTTTGCCAGTGATAACGGGCCGCATAAAGAGGGCGGTGCCGATCCCGCATTTTTTGAAGACAGCGGCCCTTTCCGGGGCTTTAAGCGGGATATGTATGAAGGCGGCATCCGGGTGCCCGCCATTGCCTGGTGGCCCGGTGTGATTTCGCCCGGACAGGTGAGCGATCATTGCTGGGCGTTCTGGGATTTCCCCGTCACCGCATCAAGCCTTGCCGGTGTGGAGGCGCCGTCCGGAGACGGTATTTCCCTTCTTCCTCTTCTTACCGGAAAAGGGCATCAGGAAACTCACGAGGTTTTCTATTGGGAATTTCACGAAGGCGGATGCAGGCAGGCAGTCCGTTTCGGTGAATGGAAGGCGGTGAAGCCGGGTAAAGGAGAGAAACTCGAGCTGTACCGTGTGGAAGAGGATCCGGGCGAAGAGAACAATTGCGCCGGTCTCTACCCGGAAAAAGTGAAAGAAGCTCTGACCTATCTCCGGCGTGAACGATCGGAATCTGAGGACTTCCCGCGTCGATGATCAGAGCGGCTGCGCCACCTGTGCCAGGCGCTCCGGATCCACCAGATACAGATGCCGGTTTCCCAGCGTTACGATACCTTCCTCCTGCAGAGCACGCAGCGTGACCGTGACGGTTTCACGGGTGGCTCCCACAAGATTTGCCAGTTCCTGATGCGTAAGACGCAGAGGACCGTTGTCTTCCCGCTCCGCCTCCTGTCCGGACAACTCCAGCAGGCGGCAGGCGATGCGCTGGCGTACCTCCATAAAGAGCAGATCGCTGAGGCTTTTTTCCACGTCCAGAGCGCGGCGACAGCAGTGCCTGGCAAGAGCCAGGCTCAAAGTGCCTTCTTCCTGCACCACTTGAAAGAAGTCATCATAGCGAACCAGCGTTAACACTGTATCGGTTAGCGCTTCGGCATAATCTTTCCGCTGAGATCGATCCGCAAGCCCTTCTTCGCCGAATAGATCGCCCTTAAAAAGATGCCGGTAGGTGAGTTCCCGGTGCCTTTCAGTTACATGGGTGATTTTGACCCTGCCCGAGCGAACCCAGTACACATAGTCACAGCGATCATCAGGGAAATAGATGATCTGCCTCGGATCATAGCGCCGATGCCAGGCGAAGGTGTCCAGCCGGGCTGAAATGGACGGATCCAGACCCAGAAAGAATTTTTCCTCTGCCAACGACGGCAAAGTCAGTCGTGTGGTCGTACGCATGCTGTAAATTCACTTGACAGAATTGAGTCACTCAAGATAAAAAACTTCTTCAAGCGGCAACTCAACAGGCGAGTTGTCCTGATTCGTTTCCATAAGGTCCGCCATATATGCCCACCAGCGTTTTACAATCGGAAGCGACGGGAGGGTGGCTGCCGTATTATCTTCCGTGAGATGCTGAAACGCGAAAAGGGTTCCCGTTGCGTGATCAAGGTAAATGGAATAATGGGAGATGCCCGCTTCCTTCAGCGCTTCGGCAAGCTCAGGCCAGATCGCATCATGACGCCGTTTATATTCTTCTTCATTGCCCGGCTTCAATTTCATAGTATAGGCATTGCGCATGGCGGTTACCCTTGATGCTGACGACTTAAAAAAGATCAATATTCCGACCCCACAAGTATAGCATGATGCCCGATGGCACGAAAAAGCCTTTTACGCGAGAGAATCCAGTGCTTGCGCTGCCACCGGAGAAAAATGCGCGGCAGGCTCTTTTCGTGGTATGGTAGATTCCCGTGAACCTGTAAAAAAAGGAGTACCTCCGATATGTATTCGCGCCATACCATTCATGCTCTGGTTCTGTCCGCTTTTGTCCTGTCTCTCTGTGTTACGGTTTTTTCAGAAGAGCACGTACAGCAACCCCTTCCTTTTCCTGCCGAACTGGTTGCATTTCAGCCCTGCAAAGACAATCCCGTATTTCAGGCGGGCAAGCCCGGTGACTGGGACGAAAATATCCGGGAACGGGGCTGGATTTTGTATGAAGATGGTGTGTATCACTTATGGTATACGGGCTACCGCAGCGGTCCAGATGAACCGCGGCTTCTGGGATATGCGTATTCGCAGGATGGCATGCACTGGGAGCGCCACCCGGATAACCCGGTTCATCGGGAAGGCTGGGTGGAAGATATGAGTGTTGTAAAAGTGGGGAACCGCTGGTATATGTTTGCGGAAGGGGCGGGCGATCTCACCCATCTGCTGACCTCGGACGACCGTATTCACTGGGAGGATCATGGCGCGCTGACCATTCTGAAAACCAGTGGTGAAGCAATAGAGCCCGGCCCTTTCGGCACGCCTGTCATCTGGCATGAAAAGGGCGTCTGGTACCTCTTTTACGAACGGGACGATATCGCCGTGTGGCTTGCCCGGTCAGAAGACTTGAAAACCTGGATTCATGTGCAGGATGAACCGGTGATGAACCGGGGACCTCTCGCCTACGATCTTGACATGATCGCCATGGATCAGGTGATCCGGCACGGGGACTGTTATTACGCCTATTTCCACGGTCTGTATCCCGGAGGGAAACCGAGAGAATGGTGTTCAGCTATTGCCGCTTCCCGTGATCTCATCCACTGGGAAAAATACTCCGGTAATCCGCTGATCCGCGATGATAAATCCAGTCCGATTGTGGTGCAGACCGAAGAAGGATATCGCTTCTATACCATGCATCCGGCAGTATATCTCTTCCTTCCTGCAGGCAGATAGAACCGGTTTCGGGGATATAAAAAATCACGCCGCCCAGTTAAGAGCGGCGTGACAGAAATCTACCGGTAAATGGATGAGGCTCAGCCCGCAAAGAGCGGCGCAAGCACCAGAGCAATAACGCACATAAGCTTGATCAGAATGTTAATGGAGGGGCCGACCGTGTCTTTCAGCGGATCGCCGACCGTATCGCCTACCACAGCAGCCTTATGGGCTTCAGACCCCTTGCCGCCGAAGTTGCCTTCTTCAATGTACTTCTTGGCGTTGTCCATGGCACCGCCCGAGTTGGCTGTCTGAATGCCGAGCATGACGCCGGTGGCAATAGCACCGACAAGCATACCCGCAAGACCGGCAGAGCCAAGCGGGGACAGACCGATAATCAGCGGGAAGACAATGGCAAGACCGCCGGGAAGAAGCATTCCCTTGATGGCGCCCTGTGTCGCAATGCTGACGCAGGTGGTGCTGTCGGGATGGACGCCTTCCAGACCTTCGCGCAGTCCGGGAATTTCACGGAACTGACGGCGCACTTCCTGAATCATCGTGTCCGCACAGCGGCCGACAGCGCCGAAAAGAAGGGAGGAGAAGAAGAAAGGCATCATGGCGCCGATCAGCAGCCCGGCAAGGATGTGCGGGTCGGCGATACTGACTTCCGTCACTTTGGCGGAAAGCATGAAAGCGCTCAAAAGGCCGATAGCGGCGAAGGCGGCAGAGCCGATGGCAAAGCCTTTGCCGATGGCGGCGGTGGTGTTGCCCACAGCGTCCAGGTTATCGGTGATATGGCGAACCTTGGGATCCATGTGCGCCATTTCCGCAATACCGCCCGCATTGTCAGCGATAGGACCGTAAGCATCAACAGCGACGACCATACCGGTCGTGGCAAGCATGCCAAGCGCAGCAATGGCAACGCCGTAGACGCCGGCGTAATGGGCGGCGACCATGACCGCAATGGCAAGAACAAGCACGGGCAGTGCCGTACTCTGCATGCCCACTGCAGTGCCGTTGGTAACGGCAATGGCGGGACCTGTCTGGCAGCCTTCAGCCAGTTTCTGCACAGGACGGTAACTGCCGGATGTAAAATATTCGCTCACGAAACCAACGACCATGCCGGCAATGATACCGACGACGCACGCAATGGCGGGTCCGAATTTACCGTAAGCAACGCCTTCAAGCGTAAAGCCTTCTCCACGAAGCCAGGTATAGGCGAATACGCCGATAATGGCAAGGACGGCACTGATATAGGTGCCGTTCATGAGCGCACTCTGGGGATTGTTCTTGGCAAAAAGCTTCACATACATCACGCCGATGATGGAGGCAAAAATACCGATGGCGGCGACAAAGAAGGGGAAGGATCTTACAAACTCGGTTGTGCCCGGATTGGCGGCAAACATGATGCTCGCCACAGCCAGCGGCGCAATGATGGCTTCCACATAGGATTCAAGCAGATCGGCTCCAAGACCGGCAACGTCGCCCACGTTGTCGCCCACGTTGTCGGCGATCACTGCGGGGTTGCGCGGATCGTCTTCAGGAATACCCGCTTCCACTTTACCCACCAGGTCAGCGCCCATGTCGGCGCCTTTGGTGAAGATGCCGCCGCCGGAACGGCCGAAAAGAGCAACCAGAGAGGCGCCCATGGCATAACCGTTTACAATAGTCGGATTGCCGTCAAAAATTTTGTAGATAATGACCAGACCGAGCAGGGAAATGCCGACGACCGCCATGCCCATAACAGCACCGCCGCTGATGGCGATGTCCAGGGCCCCTTTCACTCCGGAGTGCTCGGCGGCTGCTGCTGTGCGTGCATTGGCGCGGGTGGCAATCCACATGCCGACCACACCGGCGCAGGCGCTCGCCACAGATCCGGCAAGGAAAGAAACAGCTGTTTTCCAGTTCAGCGCAAGGTCAGGCTTTACCATGCCGAGGACGACAAAGAACAGCATTATTACCAGAACAAACCCGCTGACCCAGGTGTATTCCCGCTTCAGAAAAGCGGCCGCGCCTTTCTGGATCTGGGTGGACAGGAAGGCCATCCGTTCGGTGCCCTGCGGCTTTGAGAGCACCTGCCGCGCAAGATATACGACGAAGAGCAGCGCGGCAATTGATGCGGCTCCCGCCACCTTCAGGAACATGTCAAGGAACATAATAATGTGTTTCCTTCCTATTGGTTATGGAATTCCTGAACGAGGTCAGCCCCCGTATACGCCATCGTATAAAGGGAGTTGCTCATCTTCAGGATTCCGGCTTTTCCAGAATCAGAAGCGCTTTCCGCGCCGCGTCCTGCTCCGCCTCTTTTTTACTCCAGCCACTGCCACGACCCTGCAATTTGTCGCGGACATACACCGCTACCACAAAATGTTTTCGGTGATCCGGACCACTGCAATTTACCACTTTGAAGAGGGGTAAAGCAATATGTGATTTCTGACAATAAATCTGTAGCAGCGATTTATAGTCCCAACAGTGCGGTGACCGCTGCAATGCCGCAAGATCTAACGAAAAAATTCGAAATACAAAGTCGCGGGCGGCTTCCCACCCGGCATCCAGATAAACCGCACCGATCACTGCTTCCAGGCAGTCGCCCTGAAGACTGCTGCGCTTTCTGCCGCCGCTCTGTTCTTCACCTTTCCCAAGAATTATCATTGACGAAAGGGAAAGTTCGGACGCAATGCGGGCTACATTGACCCGGCTCACTATAGAAGCGCGCAAACGGGTATATTCGCCGGGTGTTTTGTCCGGAATCAGTTCAAAAAGCCGGTGAGAAATGGCAAGTTCAAGAACTGCATCACCTAAAAATTCCAGAGATTCAAAATCTTTGCCGCTTGTTGCCAGACCCTCAGGCAGGCTGGAAGAATGCGTCAGGGCACGGTCAAGCCACGAAGGATCATGGAGCGGTACAGCGATCTTTTCCGCAAAAGCGCGCAGAGCGCGGATTCGGTTGGCATCTTGCTGCATGGTGCTTGCTGAAGGGTGCTGCGGCTGATGCCGGTCAGACACCGCTTTTAGTCCTTCTTACTTTGGCTTTTCTTAATATAGTCGATGGCGTCACCAACAGTGCTGATGTGTGCCGCATCGTCTTCAATGGTGATATTAAACTCCTCTTCCAGAGCCATCATCAGTTCCGTGATATCCAGAGAATCGGCACCAAGATCTTCGCTGAAGCGGGCATCATCCGTTACCTGCTCCAGAGAACGGTTGCATCTTTCCGCTATCACCTGCTTGATTTTCAGGGCAAGATCATCACTCATGGTTACTCTCCTTGTTGCTGTGGCTTTTCAGACCGCGACGGGGTACAGGGAAAATTCCCGGAAACAGACCCGCCACACCGCTGGCAGCACAGATACCGGTTTCGGACAAGGCCGCACTTCCAATCAGGATGGCTCCAGCAGATTAACTGCAAAAACTCCTGACCCGAAAGAAGGCAGGCTGACTGTCAACAGTACTTCCTCGGTTGTCTGCATGTGAAAAGAAACATTTCTGACTGTTTAGTTCAGCGGACTGCTATTATTATGCCATAAACAACACCGTATAACCAAAATGTTTGTATGCTAACAGTCCGCAGTCGGAAATGCAGGGAGAAACTACGCAAATTCCGGCGCTTCAGGCATTTTCTGAATCGTCCTGCACCGTCTGTTGTTGTTGCGTGGTAAATACAGGGAAAGTCTGTGCAAAAAAACAGCAAAAAATAACTTATTCCCTAGTCTGTACCTGCATTACTCTGCATTGCCCCCCGTCGTCATTCCTGCCTCCCCCCTCCGTCATTCCTGCCTCCCCCGTCATTCCTGCACACCCCGTCATACCTGCCTCCCCCCGTCATCCCTGCTCCTCCCTCCGTCATTCCTGCCTCCCTCCGTCATTCCTGCCTCCCTCCGTCATTCCTGCCTCCCTCCGTCATTCCTGCCTCTCCCCGTCATTCCTGCGAAGGCAGGAATCTTAATCAGGGTATGGACGTCTTGACTTAGACATCG
>MWCY01000068.1 GCA_002070275.1 Candidatus Hydrogenedentes bacterium ADurb.Bin170 | reverse complement strand
CGTTCCCAGGCTGGCTGATTTTATGGTTTGAGTCAGAGCATTTTGGTATGGAACCCGTATAAGTCTCCGGTATAAATTCGTGTTCATTCGTTGTTCTTCCCTTGCCAATGCGGAGATTGGCGTTCCCAGGCTGGCGGATTTTATGTTTTAAGTCAGAGCATTTTGTTGTGGAACCAGTATAAGTCTCCGGTATAAATTCGTGTTCATTCGTTGTTCTTCCCCTGCCAATACGGAGATTGGCATTACCGGGAGAGGCGATGACGGCTTTATACGGCAGAGAGCACCGTCCACTGTGTCCACTCACTTTGGGATGGCATGGCAGAGAAAAACAGGAACTTTAAGCTGCAAATTTCACTACAAGCACCCTATGGCTTTTGTTGGCGGTGCGGGTATCTCCACATGACAAAACCGCCCGTGGAACATAAAATGCGCCCTCTGCGACTTTTGGCTGTCAAATATGCTATTATTAGCAAAATCAGAGAGCGTGTAAAACACGATATTTTGGGCTGCGTAAAAAAAGACAATATAATCAGGCCGTTTTGGTACAGGCAGAAAACAGTAATTCCTCAGCCCAACCCGACAGAAGCGCTTGTTTCTGTCTTTCGTGCGGCAGGATCTGCTGGTGCTTTACAAGCATCGCTTATAGCGGGTCGCCCCTTCCTTAACATTCAAGTGCAATCAACTGAATCGTAGTATTACAGAAATTTTTGTATGGCAGTGTTTGGAGAATTAAGGGTTATTAAAGATGTCTGAGCTGCTTGAAGATGTAATTGTCATCAACCCACTTGGCATCCATGCGAGACCGGCCGCGCTTCTGGCGCAAAGTATCGCCCATTTCCAAAGCGATGTATACCTGCTTTTTAACGGAAGCCGGGTCAACGCAAAAAGTATTATGGGGCTGCTTACCCTTGGTGCCGCCCGGGGGAGCAGGATATCGGTGTCCTGTATCGGCGAAGATGCCGATGAAGCTATGGCACGGGTCAAAGCAATTTTTGAATCGGGCTTCAATGAAATAAAATCCGACTAAGGTGTCAGGAGTATAGTTTTTTGGAAATTTATTTACAAGGTATGGGAGTATCCCCGGGGATTGCGATAGCTCCGGCGCTGTTCTATTCCCGTGCCAGCTTTGAGGTCCCTCGCCGTCCCATAACAGACGTGCAGGCGGAACTGATGCGTCTTGATGAAGCCGTCGCTAAAGTCCGTCGTGAGCTGACTTCCATTTATAAAAAAACTGTCGATGCCGTGGGCAAAGCGCATGCTGAAATTTTCCGCGTGCATCTGATGATCCTTGACGACGTGGCACTGCGTGACGACCTTGCTGCACAGATGGAACAAGAAAGACTCAATGTAGAGTTTATCCTGAGCAGCATAGCCTCGAAATACACGGAAATGATGAATAATATCGACGATCAGCGTTTCCGTGAGCGCACAGCGGATTTGCTGGACGTTGTGGATCGTCTGCAACGGCATCTTCTTAAATCTGACGGGCCCTTGCTCCGGCACATTTCTGAGCCGAGCATACTGGTTGCTCAGGATCTTGCCCCCTCCGACACAGCGTCTCTTGATCTGGACAAAGCGCTGGGACTGCTGGTTGAAACGGGCAGCCCGACCAGCCACTCGGCAATCCTTGCCCGCGCATTGGAAATACCCGCTGTTGTCGGAATTTCCATTTCCCAAAAATCACTGTCGCCGGGCAGTCTTATGATTCTCGACGGCACCAGCGGTGTCGTAATCATCAACCCTTCGCAGGAAACTGTTGAAAAATACCAGACAGAACAGCAGCGCCTGCAATCCATACAATCCCATCTGCTGGAAAGCCTGTTGTCCGGTCCTGCCTGCACGAAAGACGGCACTGCCGTAACCCTCGAAAGCAATATTGAACTGCCTCTGGAAATCAAGCACAGTTTAAAAATGAATGTGCAGGGCGTCGGACTTTACAGAACGGAATATCTTTTCTTCAACCGTGACACACTGCCCACGGAAGAGGAACAGTACCAGGCTTATCTTCATGTGGCTTCGGAACTGTTTCCGGCGCCCGTTACCCTTCGCACCATGGATATTGGCGGCGATAAGTTTGTGAAGTACCTTCAGAACTATAAAGACAGCAACCCGCAGCTGGGGCTGCGCGCTATACGGTTGAGTCTCGCCTATCCGGATATTTTTAAAGTGCAGCTGCGCGCCATGCTCCGGGCAAGTGCTCAGGGCAATATACGCATCATGTTTCCGATGATCAGCAGCCTTGAAGAGCTTCGCCACGCAAAAGCCATATTGCAGGAGGCACGCCAGGAATTGTCTTCTGAAGGCGTAGCCTATAACCCGGATCTCAAAGTCGGCTCCATGATTGAAGTGCCTTCTGCTGCCGTACAGGCCGACCAGATCGCCGAAGAATGCGATTTTTTCAGCCTGGGCACCAATGACCTGATTCAGTACCTTCTTGCGGTGGACAGGGTCAATGAAAAAATAGCCCATCTCTACGAGCCGGCTCACCCGGCGGTGATTCGTATGATTGCAAATGTAAGTTCTGCGGCTGCGGCTCATAACATTCCCTGCAGTATATGCGGAGAAATGGCCGGTGATCCTTTATACACGGAACTTTTGCTCGGGCTGGGTGTCTCTTCTTTTTCGATGGCATCTGTTTCCATTCCGTTAATTCGGGCACGCATAGCCGCGCTGAATCGGGAAGATGCAAAACATCTTGCCCGAGATATTCTGCAGAAAAAAACAGCGGAAGAAATAAAGACTATTCTCCGGTCGCGGCTGGAGGGATAACGCCCTACGGCAGGGAATGATCTGAGGGAAGCGGCTCCAGCAGGCACGAATCCCCCGGCGCTGCACAGCCTCTTACCCTTCGTGTCGGTCAGGATGCAATGAGCCACCCTTTTCAGGTATACTATTAAAAACAAGCCGGGGTTCGGTGTGTCTTTTTAAAGCGGAGCTGTCTCCTTTCCTCATTTTCAGAATAACATCAGGCTATTCTGTCTCTGTGTGGAATTAATGCGATTCCAAAGCACAAGAACACCTTTTTATCCCGGCCTGCTGTAGAATATTATCTTGTTTTCAGGAGTAATTACGTGGTTGATTTTGCCGAACGCAAAAGCGTTGAACAGATTGAAGAAGGGACAGAACTAGCTCCGAAATTCGATGCTCAGGGTCTGATTCCCGTTGTTACTACCGATTATGAGAGTGGCGAATTGCTCATGCACGCCTATATGAACGAAGAAGCGCTTAAAAAGACTATTGAACTTGGAGAAGCCGTATATTGGAGTAGAAGCCGCAAAGTGCTCTGGCACAAAGGGGCAACCAGCGGTCTCGTCCAAAAAGTGCGCGAGCTTCGTATTGATGATGATCAGGACACAGTGTGGCTGCGCGTAGATGTGCAAGGCGGTGCCAGTTGTCATGTTGGCTACCGTTCCTGTTTTTACCGCACGGTCCCGGTCGGCGCCGATGCAACTGAGCGCATCACGCTCAGCTTCACTGAAACAGAAAAAGTTTTTGATCCGAAAAAAGTCTATGGGGATGCTCCCAACCCCACGCAGATTTAATAGAGTATCGACAATCTTTAAAACACTTCTTTTTGAGACAAAATAAGGATTACAGACATGGCAGCCAAAGCTAAAGGAAATCGCGAGACCATTATTCTTGAATGCACAGAAGCACCGGGCACCTCCAGATACAATACGGAGAAAAACAAACGCAATAATCCGGAGCGCATGGAACTGAAAAAGTATAACGCTGTGTTGCGTAAACACACTGTGCATCGGGAAAAGAAATAGTCGCACCATTCCGGCTGCAAACAGCCGGGACTGACCATTTCTATTCCGAAGCGGTATTTCTGTATTCACCCGGGCATCCCATGTCAACGCATCTATTGACGGCGGGGCCCGGGTGTTTTCCACTCGTTTTAGGACCGAAAAAAAAAGCAGTTCCATGTTTTCCATCATCGTCACAGGTACTTTTCTGGGGTTTTCTGCCGGCTTATCACCGGGACCGCTTATGACGATTGTTATCGCAAAAACCCTCCAGCACGGCACGCGAGAGGGCATAAAAGCGTCGTTTGCTCCCCTCATAACCGACGCACCCATCATTGTCGCGACCCTTTTATTTTTAAAGCCAGTAGCACATCTGGATCCGATAATGGGGATGCTGGCTTTGGGGGGAGCCGCGCTTCTTTTTTATCTTGGTCATGAAAACTGGACCGCGCCCTTGCCTGGCCAGATCCAAAATGTGAACGCCGGATCTTCGATACGGCAGGCGGCTCTTGTAAACATTTTCAGCCCCAACCCCTGGCTTTTCTGGTTGACTGTAGGCGCGCCCATACTGCATGAAGAGTGGGCAAAACATCCGGCGTATCCATTTCTTTTCCTAATTTTCTTTTACGCGCTTCTGCTGGGTTCCAAAACGGTCATCGCCTGTTCATTGGGTATCTACGGTCACTTTCTCAAGGATAAACAGCGGATTCTTGTTATACGCTTCCTTTCCTGCATCCTTTTTATTTATGCTTTTATTCTCCTATGGAAAGCCTGGGGTCTTCTTTTTTAAGTAGCAGGTTCCGTTCTGTTTTTGCTATAGTGTTACCGCATGAGCACAGACGACAGGCGCAAGTGGCACTTCTGTATTTCCCGCCTTTTGAAGTGTATCTTCTGCTTGCACGTCTGTACATTCAAGATGAAGGAAGCCCTGTATGAGTCGAGAAACAGATGTTGAAACCACCATCCTCATGGATGCTGATGCAATGGCGGCAACTTTGAACAGCATGGCTCTTGCAGTCGTAAATGGCAATCCTGATTTGGGATCTCTGGCACTGCTCGGTATCCTGCGCCGGGGGGAACCTCTCGCCATACGCATCGCCGGATTAATTGAAAAAGCCACTGGAATCGCCCCTCCCGTCGGTGCCCTCTCCACAACCCTGTACCGTGATGATCTGCATGCAGGCTCTGCAGTGGATGTTACTTCCAGAAGCGGCGAAACCTATTTTGATTTTTCTCTTGAAGGCCGCACAGTACTGCTGGTTGACGACGTCCTTTCTGCCGGACGGACTATCCGTGCCGCCATGGGCGAAATCATGGATTATGGACGTCCCAGAAGAATTCAGCTTGCCTGCCTCGTTGATCGCGGCGGCCGGGAACTTCCTATTCAAGCGGACTATCTGGGATACAGTGTGGAAACCACCGAAGAAGAATGGGTTTCTGTCCGGCTGCGCGAAGTGGACGGAGAAGATCTGGTACTGGTGCACAAGCGCAGCAGCGAACGGAATTTGTAAGGAACCTCTTGTATGGAACAACCCTCTCCCACGCTCTGGACAAAAAAAGATCTGATCGGCATCCGAGAACTGAACCGGAGTGAAATAGAATGTATCCTTGATACAGCGCCTCAATTTCTCGCTGTCTCTCAGCGGGCGAGCGGCATTAAAAAAGTACCTCTTCTGCAGGGAAGACTGGTTGTAAACTGGTTTCATGAGCCCAGTACCCGTACCCGCACGTCTTTTGAGCTCGCAGCGAAACGCCTGAGTGCGGACACCCTTTCCATGACCGCCTCCTCATCAAGCCACGTCAAAGGTGAGACACTCCACGATACGCTGGCAAATATCGAGGCTATGCGATCCGACATCATTGTTTTGCGTCACAGCTGCGCCGGTGCCCCGCATATGCTTGCCGCAGATCACAGCTCACATATTATCAACGCCGGAGACGGCCGCCACGAGCATCCCACCCAGGCGCTTCTCGATGCTTTTACCATGCGCGAAGCACGACGCAAAATAAGCGGAAATCCGGTTGCAACTCTGGACGGTGCAAAAGTGGCTCTAATCGGTGACGTTGAACATAGCCGCGTAGCGCGCAGCAACATATTTGCCTTGACCCGGCTGGGTGCTCATGTAACAGTCTGCGGTCCTGTTGCTCTTCTTCCGTCGCAGGTTGAAAAACTGGGTGTCCATTCAACCACCCGCCTCGAAGAAGCACTGAGCGATGCAGACTTTATTTATGCGCTTCGTATTCAAAAAGAACGCCAGGGCAGCGGTCTATTCCCAAGTATCCGTGAATATGTAAAGCTTTTCCGCATTGATCGGGACTCCCTTCGTTTTGCGCCCGATCATGCATTGGTTCTTCATCCGGGTCCCATCAACAGGGATCTGGAGTTGTCAACAGAAGTAGCAGACGGATCGCGCAGTCTGGTGCTTCGTCAGGTGACCAACGGTGTCGCCATCCGAATGGCAGTCATGCATCTGCTCGCCAACAGCAGAACGAGACAGTAAACGCCTGTTGCCGCTTAGCAGCAAGCACTAACAAATGAAAATTCTCTAGTGTGGTGTAAGGAGACCTTACGTGAGTCTTGTTATTTCAAACGGCCTTGTGATTGATCCGGCAAACAACTTATCGGGTATCTGCGACGTGCTGATTGAAGACGGGAAGATTAAGGAAATCAGCACAGCCCTGCAAGGGGATAAAGTGCTGGATGCCACCGGTCTTGTAGTCTGTCCCGGTCTTGTGGATATTCATTGCCATTTCCGTGAACCCGGCTTTGAATCCAAGGAAACCATTGCTTCCGGCAGCCGCTCTGCTGCCCGCGGAGGATTCACTACAGTTGTCACTATGGCAAACACCAACCCGCCCATTGACAATGCCGGATTGGTAGAGCTGGTCATCCGCCGTGCCCGCGAAGAAGCCTGCATCCACGTATGCCCTGCCGCCTGCGCCACGAAAGATCTGAAAGGATCGGAAATTACAGAAATGGCTGATTTAAAAGCGGCAGGCGCCGTAGCGGTTACCGATGACGGGCGCGACATCAGTTCTTCATCGGTGATGCGCCATGCCCTGGACTATGCTGGAATGGTCGGACTGCCTTTTTTAAGCCATAGTGAAGACGAGGCCCTGGCCGCCGGGGGCGCCATGAATGAGGGATATTGTGCAACATTAATGGGGCTGCCCGGGATCCCGAAAGTGGCGGAAGACATACGCACGGACAGAAACATCCGGTTGGCAGAAATTGCCAATGCACATATTCATATCCAACATGTTTCGACTGCTGCGAGCGTCGAAATTATTCGACAGGCCAAAAAACGGGGTGCAAAAGTTACAGCAGAATCTGCGCCGCATTATTTCAGCCTCACCGATGAAGCAACTCTCAACTTCAACACCAATGCAAAGATGAATCCTCCTCTCCGGGAAAAAGAAGACGTGGAAGCAATCATCGAGGGCTTCAAGGACGGCACCCTTGATTGTATTGCCACGGATCATGCCCCGCACACGCAAACCGAAAAACGGGTTGAATTTGAAGTGGCTCCTTTCGGCATTATCGGGCTGGAGACCTCCCTCGCTTTGACCATTACCCACCTTGTAAATCCCGGCCATGTGAGTCTTGAAAAGGCGGTAGCGCTTCTGAGTCCCGGAGGCGCCCGCGTCTGCAATCTGAATGCGGGTACATTAACCCCGGGCGTGTCGGCGGATATTGCCATTTTTGATCCGCAGGAAAAGTGGACTGTCCTCAGTGAAGAATTTGCTTCTAAAAGCTGCAATTCGCCTTTTGTCGGAGCAACGCTGCAGGGTCGTGTGCGGTATACGCTATGCAAAGGAACTGTGGTATACAGCGCATCCTGAGTTCAGATGTTTCAAGGAATGACACTCTTGCCTGAATACCAGGGCTTCCGTTTTTACAAGGATGAAAGCACCATGGAACGTGCATTGCTGGAACAGGGCGTCATTCTTGCCGCCGGATGGAAACGGCGGGCTGAGTATTTAAGCATCCATCCCCGGGATCTCACGGTTTTGGACAAGCCTCAGGGGATCACGCTTTCTGATTCAGAATTCCTCGATTTACAGAGTGCGCGATCTGAAGAAGCCTGCCAGTGGTGGGAAAAGCAGGTGGACGAATATCTTCAGTACTGGACAGCCCGGCTTAAAGTATTTGAGGAAAAGCAGAGCAGGCTCCTGAATGCTGTTGAAAAAGGTCGCCTCACCCCAGCCAGAGCAAACCAGCGAGCTCAGAGGTTTAACCGACAGTATGAACACGCCCGCATGCAGATACAGCTTTGTAAAGACCTTGCAGCCTGCCTTCAGGGCGATCATTCGCTGCCCCTTCCTGTTCTGCCGTTGTGTCAGTACTCAGTATCCAACCACACGCATTCCCGTAATTGGATGTCCGCATCATCTGCATTGAAAAAATCACAATCTTCCATCCTCTCCCGGATAACAGGGCGCTTTGTTGCGGGATCTCTTTCTTTTCACTCTTTGAGCATCACAGATCGCACAGCACTTGTTTTGTCTCTTTTGTTATCCGCTTTGATTGCTGCCGGTGGTTGCATGTATGCCTTTAGAGGAGAAAAGATCGCCATTACCGTCAAGGCGATAGACCGGGGCGAATATGAGGTATCCTTTTCCAACACTTCTCCAAAAACACTGGCACTTATCCTTCCTTATAATGGCGGAGGGCTTGAGAAAAGTATTCCACCTCCGTTGGGTGTCACTGTGGAACTGTTGGACAAAAAGAAAAACCTGCCCCTTAACCAATCCATTGAGAGCCTCTGGTATTATCGTGACAAATCGGCTTATCTCAAAGGTCCTGTACTCCTGAGTCCCTTTTCTCAGGAAGTACTTTCTTTGAGACTTGATCGGGACGAAATTGAAAAGACCGGCGCTTCCGAACAACTACAAATCAGACTTACAATTTTCCGGGCGCCGAACCGAAAAAGCAAATCGTACACTTTCCCGCTCTCCAGCGATTCAATCCGTCCAAAAGAATGACTCCCCTCTTGGTTTCGATGTGTAAAGTGCGGTTCCCCCCAAAATTAGGACCACGGGCTAAGGTGGAATCTTTATCGCTATAATACCCAAAAGAAAGGGTAGCGATGAGCAGGAAGCGCAGTTAATAGTACGTGTGCTATACTATAGTGAAGTGTAGAAATTAGCACTATTAGCAAATAGTGAGTCATTCTGCAAGAAAATGCTTGCGACATTCAGGGTAAGGAGCACTACCATGAAAAATACTCATTGTTATGCGAGATCACTTATTCTATTTCTGGCGCTCAGCATAAGTATTTATGCTCTGGCTCAGGGACCTGTCGTATCCAAAGTGCAGGTTCAGCCGCGGACGGATGGCTCGGGTAATGTGGATATCTATTACGACCTCCACCATCCCAAAGGGTTGGCAAGCACGGCGAGTCTGCGCCTCTCCAAAGACGGCGGTGCCAGTGACCCCTTCACCCTCGTCCATACCAGTGGCCACACAGGCACCAATGTCACTCCAGGTTCCAACGGGCATAGCCTCTGGGAGGTGGGCACCGAGTTTCCCGGTGAAGAGATCAGCCGGGCTGTCATTGAAGTAGCCGCTACGGGTCATAATGAGGAAGAAGGGGAAATCATTCCAGGTGAAATGATCACCATCCCTGCCGGATCTTTTAAAATGGGACGTCCCTATACCGATATAGGATCTCCAGACGAATTGCCTGTGCATACCGTCTATCTGGATCGTTATCAGATCGGAAAGTATCAGGTGACCAATGAGGAATTCGCCGCTGTCCTGAACTGGGCCTATGCTCGCAATCTACTCAAAAACTCTACGGGAGAAGCTTATACAGATGGCGCTATTTATGCCAATGGCCAACAACTTGCTGAAACAGAGAGTTCTTCCGACTTCTCTCAGATCAGCTTTGTCAATAATCGATTCAGTGTTCGAAGCAGGAAGGGCCTCGACGACCGGCTCTGTTTCATGGCTAATCATCCTGTTGTCATGGTGTCCTGGTATGGTGCTGTGTGCTACTGCAACTGGCTGAGTGAAAAGGAAGGTCTTGAATCCTGTTACCATACGACCTCCTGGAAACGCCATGAGCCTGTGCGCAATGGCTACCGTCTGCCCACAGAAGCGGAATGGGAACGGGCGGCTGCCTGGGATGGTACAAAACACTGGCGCTATGGCATGACCAGTGACAGCATCCACGTTACCAAAGCCAATTACTTCCCCAAGAGGTTTGCCAATCCTCTGGGCTTGAAGACTGATCCCTATACCTCACCTGTGGGCTGGTACAACGGTGTTTATCCGGCGCGAATGGAAACGCCCCGTCTGTTGACTGTCCACGCCCGGAGCCCCGTGGGTGCTTATAACATGTGCGGTAATGTATGGGAGTGGTGTCATGACTGGTATTCGGACAATTATTATTCAATCAGCCCTGAGAGCAACCCGACAGGCCCGACTTCAGGGAGCTACCGGATTCTTCGCGGCGGCTCGTGGTACAGCTACGACTACGACTGTCGCGCGGCCTACCGCCTCAACTCCACTCCGGACGACCTGTTCAACAACGCCGGGTTCCGGATTTCGCGGACACCGTAGCTCTGTACGCTTTGTCCCTTTTACGTTTGGCCCTGTGGTTCTTCGCCCTTTTTATTATTATCAATAGATTTTCAAGTTGCCTGAATTTTGACCGGAAAGGAGGAGAGTAGTGAGCAGCTCTGGTTCCTCCCCGAAAGAAATGAGGCAGCACCTGCGCAGGCCAAACCAGTCCAGTGCCAGAAATAGACCGGAGAGTTTTTTCGTGTGTTTGGGAAGGGGCGGGCGCAAGTGTGCATAGTCCGTGGAGAGCGGGGAATAGGGTGGTGGGCGAGGCGGGAAGCGAACCCGCATCACCTTACGGGGAACGGATTTTAAGTAAATCAGGGACATGGTTTGGGTGGCAGGATACCCGGGCTGGTGCCCACTAATCCGTCTGCACCCGGAAGAGATGCTCCGCCATCACGCGCATCACCAGTAACTGCAAGGTCTCTGGTAGCAATTACCGGAAGAGCAGAGCATTACCTTTGTTTTCTCTGTCGCCCGCAGCACTCCAGAAAGCACCACGATGAGTCAGAAAGACCGAACAACTACAAATCCGATTGACGATTTTTCGGGCGCCCAATCGCAAAAGCAAGTCGTTCACTTTCCCGCTCTCTAGTGATGCAGGCCGTCCAAAAGAATGACTCCGCTCTTGGTTTCGATGTGTAAAGTCCTGATGCTCAATCGCCGGATAAGCAGCGATGCGGGCTGGGCGAAGAGAAAAACGGTTCTATTTTCATATTACCCCTGTTTGCGAACATGCACTGTATCTCTTTTTTTTGACTTGACAGGGCAAAAAGTGGAGATTTTGCCGGATTTCAAGTCCTTTACCCCTGTTTTTTTTCTGGCGGACACATTGGTAGCGCTGTGCAAAAGCGTATGAGGTAACCCAAGCCCAGGTTAAAAGAAGCAGGCATGCACCCCGTCAGGGTCAGTGCCGGGATCTACGCAACAAGGCTATCCGGAAACTCATGTATGAAACCCATAAATTCCCATAAGAAGCGAACCGCAATACGAGGGCTTGACACTTTAATTACAAGGATTTTCGATAATATTTTTCTAAGCATTTCTTAAAAAATATAGCCACCTTATCTTTTGGCTTCACGAATACATCGCTTCTGTCCCAAAGGGGAACCTCCAAAAAATCTGCCAGTTCTTGTGCTATCTTCTGAGTATGGGCGAGCGAAACTCTGGCATCAATATTTTGTCGCTTTCCATCACATGTTACTAGATTCAATTCATAGAACTTCCTGTTTCTGACCCCAAGCCCGCACAACAGTTGAAGTGCATAAATATCTTCCAGTCTACGAGCAGTTCTTAGCAGATTGTGATTTGCGATAACACTTGTGAAGCCCTGACCTCGCCAAAAGTATTCCGTTGATTTATCAAAAATGAACTTCGACCAATCCTTCCACACCTTAAAAACGAAAAAGCCTATGGCTGAAATATAGTAGAGTCTTACCCCCCACAACACAGAGATATCAAATAATTCCCAGTCTGCATGATAACGTACCATAGTTTCTGTAAATTATTTGGACAAACGGGGTCATCGTTTGGTTCACTCTTGGTGAATACAAAAAACCGGCCTATTGGCCTAACCAACAGGAGAGCAAACGATGACCAGTAAAGAGTATGGAAGTTTTTTAGACCAAATTCAAGAAAATGGTGGACAGGATGTATTTTTGGAGATGCTTCGAGTGATGATGCAGGCGGTCTTTGAAGAGGGAATCACCCGCCATCTGGGCGCGCAACCTCACGAGCGCACTGAAAAGCGCCAGGGGTATCGCAACGGCTACAAGTCGCGTAAAATGAAGACACGTCTGGGTGAGTTGTTATTGTCCGTGCCTCAGGCGCGTGGCGTGGAACCCTTTGATCCTTATCCGCTTGTGAAGTGGCAACGCAGCGAACGGGCGCTTCTTGTTGCCTGTGCAGAAATGTATTTTCAGGGAGTCTCGACCCGCAAAGTAGGCCGTGTATTATCAGAAATGGGAGGCTTTGAATTATCAGCGTCCACGGTATCGCGCGTGGCTTCGGAACTGGACGAGCGACTTTCGGAGTTTCGTAATCGGCGTGTTGACAAACACCAGTGGCCTTTTTTGATGGTAGATGCCTGCTACACCAAGGTTCGTCATCATGGCAGCATACGTAAACGGGCGGTATTGGTGGTGGCGGGCATCGATGAAGAAGGTCGCCGCGAGATCCTGACTTGGCGTATGGCCGATGTGGAATCCGAAGCGACTTGGGGGGAAGTGTTCAGCGAGTTGCGCCAACGGGGTGTTCATGGAGTTCGGTGGGTAGTCAGCGATGGTCATTCGGGCATCCAGGCGGCAGTTACACAGTATTTTTGCGATGCAGTATGGCAACGTTGCTGGACTCATTTTATTCGCAATGTTCTGGCTCAGAGTTCCTATCGGGACAGGCCGGTTCTTTCTCAGGAGCTGTGTTCGGCCCGAGGAATTGAGGATGTGAAATTGTGTCTTGCCGAGGCGCAGCGGATTGCGCAACGCTGGGCACGAAAGTATCCGCGAATAGCCAAGCAGATCCATGAACAGTTTGAAGAGACTCTCAGTGTTCATGGGCTTGCCAAAACATCTCGCAGGCGTGTTTACACGACTAATATGCTTGAGCGTGTCATGCGTGAAATCAAGCGGCGCACCCGGGTGGTAGGAATCTTCCCCAATGAAGATTCATGTGACCGCCTTGTTGGTGCTCATCTCATGGAAATTCATGAAGCCTGGCTCTGTGAAAAGGCTCGCTACATCACTATTGATGAAGCAGTATACAACGCAGAAGAAAACCAGCGAAGCACTAAATATTATAAAATCGCAGAACCCCTTCCCCCGGGGGAAGGGGTTCTCACGGATAACCTCAGCATGAAAGTATAGCAACTAATAACAAGGTGTTCACCAGGAAAAGCAATTTACAGAAACTTCTTGACATAACCAGTCTGCATTCTTTTCTGACAATGCAATTATTTCAATGAAACCTATCAGAAATATGATCAACACAAACAAAAGCCGCATCATCGGATCACGTACAAGATTGTGCAGGCTGTTTCCATATTTCAAACGCTGTGGATTTTCCTTAAACAGTTTTAAAGAAGGCAACTCGTCTCTGCTTTTACTCAAAGGGCCCCAGTCGATCTGGTGTACCCCCTGTAAACTGGTCCATGTATAATGAGAGTTTCCAAGTGGCCATTGGGCCAAGGAGACTCGAAGATGTCGAA
>MWCY01000067.1 GCA_002070275.1 Candidatus Hydrogenedentes bacterium ADurb.Bin170 | reverse complement strand
TTCCGCGGCTAGTCTGAGTGACTGTCTTCGTCTTAACCCGCTTGTGTGCCAATACGGAGATTGGCGTTCCCAGGGGAAGAAAAGAGAGCCGCCGGCGAAGCATGAAGCTCAGCCTGCGACTCTAATTCAATTCAAGTCTGGTTATGTTACCGGTTCAAAGGCACCCAGCAGGCCGGCGGATCCATTCCGTCGATGAATTCGTACTCCTCTCCACGCTGCCACAAGAAAGCGGCCTTGATTGCATAGCTCATAGGATTCGCGCCCCGCTGCCAGCCGCGGATATAGGAAATAGCCTCGTCCGCACCGATTCTGAAATTACTGTCCTTGTCTGCCGGGTGGCAGTTAGCACACTGAACCACAACCTCTATCAGTTCTTCACAGCCGATGACGTCGTTCGGCGGATAAAGCTCAGCATAATAGTTGAAGTCTGCTGCGGGATAAGCGGGGTTTAACAGAAGGAACTCCGCCAGAGATATCGCATTATCGCCGTCCGTATCCAGAGCAAAGAGCGGGTTGAGATAAGCCTAGGCGGAACTGATGAATTCTTCTATTGTGGCGACTCCGTCCTGATTCAGATCCAGCAGTTTCCAGTCGTTCATGGCTGCCGGAGGCGCATTCCGCACCGTCTGGAAGTCCTCACGGGTCAATACACCTGCGCCTTCACCCTCATGGCAGAGCAGGAGGAGCAGTCTGAAAACGGCTTCCCTGGAACTGATATCGCATAGGGGCGGCGTGTAGCCCAACTCTTCCGGACTTAACTCGCCGTCTCCGTCGGCGTCGAGGGTGTCGAAGTCTTCCTGCCATAAATCGGGATAGGCATCCCTGATTTCATTCCAGGAGAGACCGCCGCTTCCGTCCGTATCGAGCGTATCAAAGTGTCCCAGCAGCTCTTCCATGATCTCATCCAGCGATATATCAGGCGCGTCATCGGTTCCGCTGGATACGACGATATGCACGGGGGAGCCCGTCGTCAGGGCAGTATCGGCCAGGGGATGCTGCCGAAGCACCTTGCCCTTGTCCGCATTGTCTCCCGTCCGTTCATAGCGGACATTGCCCAGTTTGAGAGCTCTCATAAGCAATCGCATTTCCGCATCCGAATAATTCTCGAAGGAAGAAGCGTATTCGTCAGGGTCCGTGCCTGCCGAAGGTTCCGGTCGGGGCGCATAGTCCAGATCTGTCAGATCAGGGACAATTGCCGGTGCTGGAACAAAGACCGGGGTAATAATGTGCCCTGCATCAGTAGAAACGAGAATGGAACTTGTATTGCTCTTATTCAGCACCGGATTTCCGTCCAGCAACCAATGAGAGAATACATAGTCGCCATGTTCGCTGACAGTAGTAAAGGTTACGGAACCGCTGTTGCTCTGATACTGCCTGAACATTTCACCGGCGCCGTCCTGGAGCCCTGCATTAGAGCCCCGGCTGACTCTGACCGGCGGCATCAGCTCATTCAGCGGCGCAACATAAATATCGCACTTGTCTGTGGGCTTGGGTGTATAGAAGATTTCAAAGCCAATACGGAGTTGGTTGACGGTGAAATCTTTCCTGTGACCTTCCAGGCGAATAGTAATATCCGCCCAGGCGGAAGGAGCACAGTAATAGAATTGGTCTTTATCCAGCCCGCCTGTAATAAAGCTCAGCATGGACTGGCTTTGCGGGCTTATCACTGCTTCGTTCCAGGTTCCGGTTTTCTGGTAATAGCTTGTTGTCCATTGCATCGGACTTCTATCGGCATCCTTGTAATGCTGGAAGATGTAGGTTTTTCCTTTATAGCGCATGCGCGATATGCCGGAGTGGGTATAGGTGATGTTCAATTGCGGGTCCGGATCAGTTCCTGAGTAAGCGACACTGAATTGATCTGTAAAGATATCCGCTACACGATGGTTGTCCTGATGGGTCATCAGGCGTCCCAGGTGCTGGAGGTTGATCGTGATCTGCTTGCGCCGGTTCAGTTCATCCAATTGTTCCGGCGATAGTGTCAGATAGTAATTCTGCGCTTGATCGGGAGAATTTTCATTCGACTTCTGCACAAAGTTTTGTACAATGGAACGCATCTGGTCTTCGAAAGGCGTTTCCAGCGCCTGGATTTCTTCGGGGCTCAATGTAGGCCCGTGAAGCGGGCTGTTAGGATCTCCCGGTATGGTGTGCTCGGCAATCTTGCTCATGAGAGAGTCAAGAATTTGCTGGGAGAGTTGCAGTTGGAACGGATAATTTTCCAGAACACGGAACTCGTATGCTTTCGCCATGTAATAATGCTGCTGCAGCAGATGATGACGTATACGCTGCTCCATAATCTTGAAATACTGTCGCGCCTTGTGGTCCTGACTTCTCAAAGTGCTGGTGACAGCTGTTCTTAATTCGCCCAGTTCGATGTAGGATGCCAGTAGAGCAGCATTGGCGGTGCTGATAGCAGTTTCAACTGTGATCACTGCATTGTTGGCACCTGCCTCTTCCGCCATGCCCTTTTCTATTTTCTGCAGGAGCGTCTGGAATGCGAAACTGTCCTTCTTGATTTTTTCAAAAATTTCCGCGATTTTATCCTGAGAAGCACCTTGTATGCTAGCGGCCTCAATATATTTATTTGCCTCCGCCTGCAATGCATTGATCCGGATCTTGGCATTCAGGTAGGCGGCGGCGGCCTCCTGGCGGTTTTTGATGCTTGAGGGCACTATTCCGGTGATTTCTCCCATGACGGCATTCAATTCAGTGCTGAAGTCCGTCAGGTGGCCGCGCAGAGCAAAAGAGGTTGTACGGTCTGCCAGCCGCAAGGCACTATCCCAGGAGAAGTTGGTGGCGAGATCCAGACCCGAGCTGAGCAGCTGCGCCTCGGGGAAAGGAAGTACTTTCAGGATACCGCCGACCACTTTAAACGCTGTCATATACCAGGGCGTTTTTGCCTCCTTTTTAGCTAAATTCAGCAAATAGTTTTCCAGCATCATTTTTTCTTGTTCCAGGTTTGTTTTCTGCCTGCTCAAATCCTGAACTTTATTCTGAAGTGCCGGAAGTTTTGCGCGGTTTGTATTTAAGTCGTCCTTGTACGTGTTGATTTCCTTTTCTTTTTCTGCGATGGCCGCATTCAGAGCACTGATGCTCTTTTCCAGACGCCGTGCATCGGCTTCAATCCAGCGAGCGAGAAAGAGCATGGGGAAGGCGCTCTTGTACTCGTTGCGATAAATGGTGGCATTGGCCTCAAAAGAAAGCATGGGCGTCCAGCCCGGGGGATTGCCGAAATAGTCCAGCCCGGCATTGGCCTGGTCATAGATCACGGAAATTTCATCCAGAATCGCCTGCAGGTTCAAGGGATCGGAAAGATCAGGATCCATCAGGGCTCTGGTCAGAATTTCCTTGTATTCAAAGGCCAGATCGCGGGTTCGTCTTATGTGACCTTCAATATAGAGATCCTTCAAATAGAGCAATGCTGGCAGCATAGCCTCATGGCAGATCCAGCCGCTCTTTTCAGCCGGGGACAGATCCCGGACATAGTCATAGGGCGATCCGGGATCGTCCGGCATTTCGGGAACAGAATCGTGGATCCGGCTCCGGTCGTACTCGCGCATGTAGAAAAAGACGGTTGCTCCGGCTTTTTTATCTCTATAGTGGTGCAGCTCGAGATCTTGTACGCTATCGCTCGCTCTGGTGCTGGCAGAAGGTCCCTCCGTTTCAGGACCAACCCATAGCCAAAAGGCGGGGTTCGGTGATGGAAGCATGGGGTGCGGAGGCATGGGTTCAACAGGGTAAAGTGTGCCCGGCTGTCCATATCGGGCATCGGTCACAGCTTGCAGACCTGGTATGCGAGGTGCGGTCAGGATGCCATGCTTCCCGGGAGCGCCCGGCTTGCCACGTTTCTTGAGCTGTATCGCATCGACCGGCCATATCATGGCCCCCTTGGATTTGACTTCCGCACTAAGATCGTGGATATAAAGAATCCGGTCTATCATTTTACCACGGATGTCCTGGGGAACACCTGCTTTTTTGGTCCTCTCCTGCCAGTTGAAGGAGTTTCCTAATTCTGCAAGGACAGAGCTGCCATCGATTCCGCTTTCTCCAGGTCCGCCTGGCTGCCCGTTTGCTCCCACCAGGATGAAGCGCTTCTTGCCGGGCTTGTAGTCAAAGTACATTTCCTCGACGTTCATGTAGATATTACCGCAGTCCTGACCGTTCCAGCCGCTTTTAGAAATTTCTGGAAGAACAGTATTGTTAACCGGTGTCAGGTCAATAGATCCGATATCCGAATCGCTGTTATCCTCAAATTCAAAAATACGGGCAAATATGGAGAGGCTGGCACCTGGAATATACAATTTGCCACGGACGATCACTTTTTCAGCATAGAGTTGAATGCGGTGAATGTTCTTGTTGTTATGGAGTATTTCATAGATTCCGTTGGACGCTCCCTGCTGTATGCGGATCGTTTGTCCGGTGACCTTGATGTTTTTAACCAGGGTTGCCGGCATAGCATTCCAAGTGCATGTCCCATGTACTTCTTCTGTGATAGTTATATAGTCGGTAGACTCCGCATCGGGTACAGGCGCATCGGGATCATCGTAGCTCACCGTGTCCTCTTCTTTTACAGGACCGGCAACAGGACGCACGCGAACAGTCTGGCAAACATTTTCGCCCGCTCCGGCAGGCGGACTTGCACAAAAGGTCACTGTGAAAGGTGTGTTATCTGTTTCAGCAGCAGTGTACTCGAAAAGTCCCGTTGCTGCATCGAAGGAGAGCGGGCCGTCAGGTACTGCGCTCAGAGTATGTGGGAGCAGATAGGAACCGGCAGGCATTGTCTCGGGAATTTCCACTTTCAAAGCGGTCAGCTGCCCGTGGATGGCTTCGATTTCCGGAATCATCCCAAGTTCATGGGCGGGCATTTTTATGTAATCAATACTTTTGGCGGTGAGCTGGCCGGGGCGCACAATCACGGTCTCGGGCGACGGGGCATACCAGCCGGGAACGGGCTTGGCGAGAATAGTTACCCTGCCCGGGCGCATATTAGTCAGTTTTGCATCGGAGCTTTGCCAGCCAATGCCCTCTATGCGCCATTGTGCGCCAAGTGTTCTGACTTCTGGAGGATTGATTCTAATTTGCAAAGAACCCGGTTCGAAGTATTCGTTGGGTCCGATAGCCGGGATTTTTTCATAATGGAATACCACCTCGGTGGTTTTGCCCGAGGAAACAACGACGTCTGTGTCCAGCGGGGTCAAATATCCGCTAACATCGGGAAGGATAATCTTGTAAATATCCGGAATAAGATTATCAATAATTTGTCCGGACTGGCATGATGTCAGGAGAGGCGCGTAAATCTGGTATTGCATTCCGGGCATTTGTTGCCCATCTTTCATAAGCGTAACCCGTAAAGCGCCACGACGCGTGTAAAGTACGGAAACTTCCGTTATTTCGCCGCTGGAAACGGTAACGGGATTCACAGAGGCTAAGGGCCGATCCCAGCCGTCAATCATGCTTAATTCGGGGAGATAATATCTGTCCAGATCTTTCAATCCTGTCCAGACGGTGCCGCTTTCCTGCCATTCATCCGGTCCCATTCCCGACACGCGCCATTTGGCACCGGCGGCAACAGCCTCGACCGGAAAAATATTCACGCGTATACCTGCGCGGGGTGCAGGAAGAAGGTGCAGTTCGCCGACAGCTGTCCCGGTACGTTGTACTTCAACTGTATTGTCGTATGCCGGGTCCAGCCTCCAGCCGTTGTGATCTTTCGGAAGAATCGTCTGTAAACCTAAAGCGGCTTTCCGGGTCCCTCCGCTCGGTGTGCCGGATAGATATTTGGGCTTAATATTCCATTTGACACCGTCGGTCACTGCCGCAGCCGGGTGAATATTCACTTGGACATCACCCTGTGCTGCAGGTATCGCAATAGATGCAAGAGCCCAGTCGCCCTCGCAGTTCCAGGAGATTCTTGGGCGGGTTCCAGTCATTTCGCCACTGATCAGCGCCGTACCGCCGGAAGCACCATCGAATGTTGCATACCCAATCAGTGCAGGATCACTGATATCGGAAGCGGAATCAAAATCCGGGGAAAAAGAATCTGCGATAGTGCTCAATGAGCTAAACATTGTCGCCGGCAGCCAAGGATATTCAAGGTAACTTTCTGGCACAGCGGGAGACGCCCCTGATCTGCTTGCAGAGTACCAGGGGGAGCCACCGTCAACATCATCGAGAAAAATACATTCGACCTGAAGCGCATCCGGAACAGCGCTGGAAGGAAAGATTATTTGCAGGTCGTCTCCTGCGGGTGAAGTGTAACCCATACCTCCTTCTATGAAATAAATGGCAGTGCGCACTTTTCCTTCGGGAGATATCACCAGGCGGTTAAAATTGGTCGTGTGCAACTGAACTTGAGTGGGCTCGCTGTTCGTGTTGGCACTGCTTTGCCAGGTGAGAAAGAGCAGGCAAATTTGAGGAGAAGGCGCCTTTGGTATGGACGTTTTTACGTTTACAGTGGCACCTCCCGGCGTGCCGTTCCAGGAGGATCTGCCGCGCACACGGGGCAATCCATATGGCTGATACTGAACGACATAACTTTGAGCATCATCAATCTCGCTATACTGGACATGGATATCAAGGTCAGGAGTTTGCCAGCCTTCCAGATCAGAAAACTCAATGCCCCGCCGCAGGATCGGCAGCCTGATGATTTCGTCAGGAGAATAGGTGCGCCAGCCGTCACCCTCGTCATCTCCCCGTATACGCCATAGGGGTCCCATTGCCGCCGCTTCCGGCGGTTCCACACGGAAGCGAACATAACCATATTGATAATAAGATACTATCGAAGTATTGGTGCTTCCTGCAGTGATTGCAAAGGTCCGATCTTCGGGTGCGGGATATTTCCCATCGGTCGGGTGGTTTGCTTCTCTGAACTCGACAGTCACATAGCCGCGTTCCACATCTTCTGCCGTAATATCGTTATATTTATAACCGCTGTCATGCCTTAAAGAATCGGGCGGATTATGATCTTTGATCCGCCAGGCGGCCCCATTGTCTGCAGCCTTGGTCGGAGCAATGATGATGGAAAAAGATGTAGGCGGAAGTATCTGGTAATTGAGCGTTACCTGAAGGGAGCCGCCGGGCGCCACCTCTACAATCAAATCTTCCTTATTGAGCAGCTTGTAATCCAGAGGTTGCGGTACCTTAATTTTCTGGTGACCGCACAGTGCGGAACTTGTTTCACCGGATGACTTGTCTCCGTCACCGCCGTGAATAGACCATTTCATTTCCGGACGGGCTGCCAGTTCCGGTGGTGTAATAGTAACTGTTACATTGCCGGAAGCATGAGGCAGCAAGGCCTCCACCGAGCCCCAGTCGCGTTCCACAATGAAAGCGGGACCCTGCTCAGCTTCGGGTTTCTCTGGTGTGGGCAGGCAGGTATACCCGAGCATCTGACCGATTATGCTGTCTTTGTCGCGGTATGCTGGAGTATTGGACAGCAGGGTAAGTTTTTTAGAAATGTTCAGATTAGGTCTGGGCTGACCTATGTTCTGTGATTGTATGGCACCATAGAGCATGTCGTATGGGGAAGGATGGGTGAGCGGGTTAAGTAAATTCACGGTTTGCCCGGGCTTATTTGAACCGCCTCCACCTGCTGCATTCAGGCCTGCTCGGACAGCAGCGGCATCCACGTTAGTAAAAAAAGTTACCGTTCCTGATACAGCCCTGTTCGGAAGTCCGGTCTTGAAATCCCATAGGCTTTCCCGGTTAATACTGTGATTTTTTCGGAAGAATACGGAAATCTCTCCGGGGGCGCTTCCGCCCAGTCCTCCGCCGCGCGCCCAGGGGGTGAATGTCTTGCCGGCCCCTTGTTCAACCTCCACAGTATCCCCGCTGCAGCCGGCAAGAATTACAGTTGTCAAGTCTCCGGAAACAGAATCCGCCATCCCCGGTAAGTTCCGGAATCAGAGTATGATTCAGACTAAGATTACCAGTGTCGTTGGTGAGGGCGGTGAAAGAGAACTGATATACGGGATGAGGATATCCCGAAAGGGCATAGCGGCCGCTCTCACTCAACGAGGTGCCAGCGGCAATATAGATCCATCGTCCCGGCGGCGTCTGCAAGGTATAGGGGTCCGGGTCAGAAAATTCCAGCCAGTGCCATCCGGCGGAAATTCCATTATCCTGATAACCGCTTGACCGACGGGGCTCATTATCAATTCTCCAGGTTGGATTTTCTGGGGCCTGGTCGGCATCGCTGCAGCTTACTTTCAGGGAACCCGTACCAGTGGCAGGCAGTATAATCTGAAGCAGATCCCAGCCTTCCTCGCCGGTACTTGCCTGCCATTGGAGCTCCGCGTTATTGTCACCCGGCAGCATAAGCAAGGCTGAGCCCGATGTGGTCAGACTGTTGTCCGGCGTCCCGCCTGCCCAAAGGAGCTGTTGCAAGCTATCTGTCAGCCCGCCAACGGAGGCCGTGCCGTTCAGTATCGAAAGGACCATGGCACCTCCGGGCGGCAAACTCCAGGAATTCACTTCCCGGGCAATAGTGGTGGCGGTTCCGGATTCATAAGTGACTTGCGGGAAAAGTGAAGTCCCTTCCCAGGGATTACTGAAGGCATCCAGATCCACTCCCCGTAAAAACAGAAGTGTAATCGTATCAGGAACCGCTTCATTGCCTTCTTCCGGTGCAAGTATTATCATCTCATCATAAATGCCGCCCGGATTAAGCTGCGGCCGTTTGATGCAGTAAAGCGAAGTGGAGATGCCTGCTTCTTCGGAGGGACCGAACGACTTGACCAGAGAGGGAAGCGAATACTCAGACTTCCGGTACATGCTTAGTCCTGATGGAGAAGAATAATTTACAGCAATTTTTTCTTCACTTCGGGTGGAGATCAGAAGAAGTGCAAGTTCAGCATTCCAGGGGACAGTGCCGTCAAAGGCGACTTCGTAGCCAGTATCAGACACAGCATTGCCTGCGTAATACTCTGTTTTGAGCACTTCGGGGGTACCCCGTTTGTGATAGGCTGCATAAAGAACTGTGGGGTCACCGGGCTGAATATCAATGATGGATTCCGGCACGCTGTGTTCGGGGACGGCGAAAAATTTGAAAGGCCATTTTCCCAGGGGCTGCTGAGCCACCAGCGTGCCCGTTTCCTGCCACCGGGTCTCGCCGAATTCGCTCCAGTCTGCGCTCCACATGGCTCCGGCCTGCACGGCGGAGACAGGCATGATATTAAGCTGTACTGCCGTGAATGATCGTGAATGAAGAGGGATGCAGAAAGCACTGTATTGCGTGACATTGGCTTGCCAGCCCAGTTCGATACTGGTTGTTCTTGCGCCAACACGGGCATATCCCACCGCAGAAGAAAGGAACGTACCCTTGACAGAAGAGGCAGAAACCGTGTCGCCGTCGAGGACATCACCCAGTGTGCCCTGTGCTCCGGCAATGAATAAAGGCATATCTCCGCGCTTTAAGATTTCAGGCGGATTTATAGACACTTCTTCTTCGGTGCTCCCGTCGTTTATTTCGTAAACGGTACCTGTAAAGAGAGAACCATCTCCGGGAAAATTGCTCATGTCCGCACCGCGTACACAAACTACTGTTACCGTGATCTCAAAGCTTTCATGATCGCCGAAAATGATTCCCAAAAGCACCTCGATCTCCTGGTCGTCATGGCCGGGAAAGACACGATGGTAATACAGATAATGGGTGAGATCCAGAGCCGCCATACCGTCTGTCTCCGCCACAAGGGTAGAAGGTGCAGGGGAAACATAACCGAGATTGAACCAGGCTCTAGGTAATCCTGTGACGGAAATAAACACGAGTTCTGTACCAGCCGGCAAGAAGATATCTTTGGCTACTTCGTCCCCGTCCGCAACCCACTGTTGGAAGCTGACAGAATTTAAAAGCTCCAGTGGTGCCGGAGGCAGATTATTTCCTCAAGCCATTCCCCCACACAAGAACAAAAAAGCAACTGAAATCAAAATGCCTTTTTTTGGCATTGGCGAGAGACAAATTGGAGAATGCCATGGCACTTACCTCCTTAGTGATGAAACCCATGGTTATTACAAAAAAAAATAACACATGTCGCCTAAAAAAGCAAGGCATATAATAATAATGTGATCGTAACTCTTTAGAAATGTCCCCGCGTTTTCTGAGTAATGCATGATAGCATAGTAGTGTTCTTCCAGAGGGTAGGGCAATGCTGAAGAGCATCCCGAGCGCTTGAAGAGCAGGAGCCTGCGCCGTATGATCAGGGGTGAATTAGGAATTGTTCAAAGACCCCGGCTAAGTCCGGAACCCGAAGTGCGTTCCGGCGCAAGAGCCAAGACCCTTATGACGCTCTCCCGCCGGAAAGCGATCCTGACGGTGCCGCTGATGCCAGGCAGGAACAGGCTATCGCTGAAAAAGGGATCAGGGTTCTTCAGGCGTGGTTGGAAGGTTGAGTATTTTTAAAACACCTCTGCCTTTGCCGGGACAGGACTCCGGCGCCTGCACTTGAATTTCGGCTTTTCGTGTAAAGAGAGTCAGAATAGGAATCAACGCCGCAATGGGATTCTTTTTGGTACGGGCGGGGATACCGTTCGTCAACAGAACGGAGAGTGCTAGCATGGATTCGGAAGATTTAGTCAGTATGGAAATGGTAATCCAGGAATCACGCTCTTTGGGGATCTTTCTTTTCCTTTAGTTATCCGAAAATTCCATCGGCTCTGCAGCCTCCTCATCAAACAGCTTCAAGGCGGCACAGGTCACCTGTATAGCCGTCTTCAGGCAGTCCCGGCTCATGTTGTCCCAATTGTCCAGCCGTGTGTGATAGTAAGCGGGCGGCGCAGGATCCATGGCGGCAAGCAGCCCCGCCTGCCAGCCCGCCTGCGTGAAGACGGCGGCATCCGACGAGCCGAGAAAGAGGCTGCCGAAAGGAAGATCAAGCCCGCAGATTTTACCCGCCTCTTTTAAAAGACTGCACACCTGTTCATCATGGCGCACCATCCCGTTCATATCCCGGTCATAGATGGTAAGATACTCGGGGTCGCGAAGCGTCTCCAGACCAATAAAAAGCGTCTGCACATCGGAAAAGTCCTCCTTATGTTTCCGGGCAAACACTTTCGCCCCGCGCAGTCCCGCCTCTTCCGAGCCCATACTGACCAGAACAAGTTCCGTATGCTTCAGGGACAGCCCTCCCTGCTTCAGCGCACGACCTATTGCCAGGCAGGAAAAAACGCCCGTCAGATTGTCATTGGCACCGGGTACCGGCTGCTTCAAGTCGCTGAAGAAAAGACCGACAAGAAGCAGAGGGGACAGAACCCACTGAAGAAGAACAATTCTGGATGCGACTGTCCACGCCTCCCCGCCAAGAATCCACGCAACCGACCCGCCCGCATGAAGCAGAGTCAGCAGCGCCAGACCGCTGAACAGCGCAATCATGAGCGGCCGGAAAAAGCGGGGCATCCAATACAGAAAACGCCACTCACAGGCGCTGTCCACATGCCCGGCAAGAATCACACGCCGCCGGATTTCTCCGGAAGGACGGATGCGTCCATATACATTGCAGGATTCTTTTTTCGGAAAAAAAGGATCCAGAAAAAGCCGGTACCGGAACAGTTGAAAATAAAGCACCGCCAGTGCCACGCCGTCCAGCACGACGGAACAGAAAGGATGCATATGCCAGCATAGTGCCGATAGGGTAAAGAAAAAAGCCGTCACGGCTGCCAGGGCAAAAAATGCTTTCGCCGCCAGAGGAAAAGGCTCGAGTATAACGTCGCCGTCGCAGAACGCTTTCATTTCCTCGCGGATATATTCCTGAGCGCGCCGCTCCTCCTCACTGCCCGGCGCTCTGGGTCCGAAATTTTCAATTACCTGACGCACCTGCGTCATAACCCAGTCCGCACAAGCCCACGTCTGCTGTTCATTGAGCATGCCCGATCCCTCCAGTCAAGGATGGAAAACCACCTGTAACAAAAAGCCGAAAGGCTTTCTTTCCTGCATCTTAGCACATCCGCTGTATACACCAGGAACTGCACGCCCGGAAATACTTTGCCGACCTTGCTCTAAAAACGATAGAATGGCATCAGTCCCCTTCCGAATAGGATCCTTCAAATGTCCGGCCAAGGAGTTGCTCATGAAAAAGTTTTCTTTTCTCTGTCTTACCGCCATGACTTTTACAGCCCTTTTTTCTTTGGACTGTGCCGCACTGGATACGGTTACCGTCCGCACGAAAGAAGAAAACGCGCCGATCTCCCCTTATGTTTATGGACAGTTCATTGAACACCTGGGTCGCTGCATTTATGGCGGCATCTGGGCGGAGATGCTGGAAGACCGGAAATTTTTCTTCCCTGTAGACGGCAACCGGGAAGGCTGGGGCATGCATCAGGGCAATGAAACCTCCTGGGAGGGAGACGGAAAGCCCTACGAGATTCTGGAGGCTTCTCCCTGGCAGATCATCGGACCGCCGGAAGGCGTTTTCATGAGCCGGGAGAATCCTTTCTGCGGAGAACAGGACTGTGCTGTTATTCTGGACAAAGAAGGCGGCTTGCGCGGCATCGCTCATCCCAGACTGGAAGTGATCGCCGGAAATACCTATGAAGGTTATGTGTATCTCCGCTGTGAAGGTACGGTTGATCAGGCGGAAGCAGTGCTGCAATGGGGACCGGATACCGGGCAGGAAGCCGCCTGCCCTCTGGAAGGCATTACCGGAGAATTCAGACGCTTTCCCTTTCAATTGACAGCGGGCGGTTCTGATACGCATGCCCGCCTCGCTTTCCGTTTTTCCGGGAAAGGGCGCATCTTCATCGCCGCTCCGTCCCTCATGCCCGACAATCATGTGGACGGCTTTCGCCCCGATACACTTGCCCTCATGCGTAAACTGGATGCGCCCATCTATCGCTGGCCGGGCGGTAATTTCGTAAGCGGATACAACTGGCGCGACGGCATCGGCGACAGGGATAAACGGCCTCCCCGCAAAAATCCCGCCTGGACAGGGATTGAGCACAACGATGTGGGCATCCATGAGTTCATGCGCCTTTGCGAACTGATCCATACAGAGCCCTTCATTGCGCTCAACACAGGACTCGGTGATATTGAATCGGCTGTTGCGGAAGTGGCATATATCACCGGCAGCGCGGATTCGGAGGAAGGGAAAAAACGGGCCGCCAATGGCAGAAAAGAGCCGTGGAAGGCTGTCTGGTGGGCAGTGGGCAATGAAATGTACGGTTTCTGGCAGCTGGGTCACATGCCGCTCGAAGACTATGTGAAAAAGCACAATGCGGTCGTGGATGCCATACGCCGTGTATCACCGGAAGCGAAATGTGTGGGTGTAGGCAATGCAGGCCCCTGGAGCGAAACCATGCTTGCCCGCTGCAGCAATCATATGGAGCTGATCAGCGAGCATCTCTACTGGCAGCAGGTGGACAATGTGGTAGACCACACCTGGCTCGCCATCAATGATGTGGAACGGCTCGCAAACGACCATCGCCGGTATCGGGAAACCATCGCCGGACTGAAAGAAAAAGATGTACGCATCGCCTTTGATGAGTGGAACTACTGGTACGGCCCAAACCAGAACGGCGAGCTGGGTGTGCGCTATCAGATGCGTGATGCTCTAGGAATTTCCGGCGCCCTCCATGCCATGTTCCGCAACAGCGACCTCTTTTTTATGGCAAACTATGCCCAGACCGTGAATGTGCTGGGCGCCATTAAAACCACCAGGACCCGGGCATTTCTGGAAAGCACCGGTCAGGCACTGGTACTGTACCGCCATCACTTCGGTACCCTGCCCGTACCGGTTCAGCATGAACTCGGCGGTGTCGATATTGCCGCCGCCTGGGCTGCCGATCATTCCGCACTCACCGTGGCGGTCATTAATGCCAATGACGCGGACATCCGTTTTCAGTTAAACCTGAAAGGGCTGCGACTGCCGGAGTCCATCCGGGGCTGGCAGATCCAGAATGACAACCCGGATAGCCTGAATGAAGCGGACACGCCTGATACCATATGC
>MWCY01000066.1 GCA_002070275.1 Candidatus Hydrogenedentes bacterium ADurb.Bin170 | reverse complement strand
ACTGCAGTATGCCGCAGATGCCGTGCTTTCTGCCGGTAAGAAGCTCTCTTTTCAACTGGATGTCCCTATTGTTACGAAAGACCTGCAGCATCCTGCCTGCACGTTCCGGGCTCATCTGCCCATAGCAGGCGTTGATGCGGTCAAACGTGTGCGCGAAGTGCTCTGGGTGCAGAGTACCCTTAAAAGCCGGGTGTTTCTGGAAAGGCTGGAAGCGTGGGAAGGTGCGTGCCCTCTGCAGCTGATTATTCAACCGCAGACTGTTTCTTTCAGTGATGCCTTTAAACAGGCGGTGGAAGCGGACTTTAAAAATATCCGTCTGGATCTTCCGTTTTTATGGATGCATCAGCCGGCACTTGATCCGGATGAAGTCGCCGCACAACTGATAAAGACCGCGCAGGACTATTCGGCAATGCTGCTCCGGCAGGAGAATCTTTATTTTTACCCTGTGAGCGATCTGTTTAAGGCGATCCGTGACGGAGAGCCGTGCTACAGAACGGATCCCTCCGGTTTCTCCGCACTGGCGATAGGGGAGGACAGGCAGATTTATCCGTCTGTTGATTTTATGACAGCGCGCAGCTTTGCTCTGGGTGATCTTGCGGCGCATTGTATGAATGAATCCATTTATGAACAATTTCAGCAGAAGAGCACACTGACCTGTGCTGAATGTGTTCGGTGCTGGGCGCAGGGTCTGTGCGGCGGCGGATACAGCGCTGTGCATGCCGCAAGAACAGGCGACCCTTTCCGCCCGGAAGAGCAGTGGTGCGCGGCGCAGCGCCAATGGATTCAGCATGCCGTCGCGCTCTTTACCCCTCTGGCATCATTGCCCCTGTCCTTTGATCCGCCGCTGTCGATGCACAAAACATCGGCCCCAAAAATAAAGTGGGGGGCAGCCTTGAAGGCACTGTTTACAGAACAGATCCTTGCCCGTCCGCTGCAGGAATCAGATGCGGACTGGCGGGTGCGCTGGGAAAATTGGAACGATGCCGCGTATTTTTTGTGCGCAGAAACAAACGTGCAGACGACAACCCTTTATGATAAGGAGATGGATGCCACGCACCCCCGGAGCGGTGCGCAGGAATATGTGCTGACGGATAAGAGCGGGAAGCCCTGCGGTCTTCTGAAAATAGCGCCGGATCCGATACATCACCTTGCTCATATCTGGCTTTACATGCATGATCCTGCGTCTTATGGCAAAAGCGCTCTGCATACCGTTCTCGGCACGCTTCTCAACCAGATGGCCTCCGTGCCGGGAATCCGGCACCTGATTGCCTACGCATCCGCCCGGGAGCAGGAACTTATGGCAGCCCTGGAAGCGCTGAGCTTTGTCAGTGCCGGTACGCAGCGTGATGCTTTATATCACCGGGGACAGTATGAGCCGCTGCATCTGTTTACATATCGTATCTCCGAATAAGGACTGCATCTCATGAAAAGTGTACTTGTGACCGGTGCCGCCGGGTTTATAGGATCCCACCTCTGTGATGCGCTCTGTGCCCGGGGAGATCGGGTGATCGGTCTGGATAATTTCAATGATTATTACAGTCCGGCGGTGAAGAGGAATAATATCAGAGACCTTCTTTCACAGAAGAACTTCCGTCTTTACGAAAAAGATATTTGTGATGAAGAAGCGCTGGATCAGATTTTTAATCAGGAACGGCCTGATGTGGTCGTTCATCTTGCTGCGCGGGCAGGCGTGAGACCTTCACTGGAAGACCCCAATCTTTATCATCGTGTCAATGTTATCGGAGGGCAGCATATGCTGGACATGTGCCGAAAATATACGCCCTCCCATCTGGTGTTTGCTTCCAGTTCCTCTGTTTATGGCGGGAGCAAAGAGGTGCCTTTTAAAGAAACCGATCCCGTGATGCGCCCGATCAGTCCCTATGCGGCGACCAAAAGAATGAACGAACTGCAGGCGCATGTTTACAGTCACCTGTACGGTGTCAAAGTCGCCATGCTGCGTTTTTTTACGGTATATGGGCCGCGCCAGCGCCCGGATATGGCGATCCACAAATTTGCGCGCCTGCTGCTGGAAGGCAAACCCATTCCCATGTTCGGAAAAGGCGATACACGGCGGGATTATACCTATATTGATGATATTATTCAGGGCGTTCTGGGATGCGTGGACAGACCCTTTTCCTATGAAATATTTAATCTGGGGGAACAGCATACAACAGGGCTCAGCGAACTGATCGCGCTGCTGGAAAAGCAGACAGGGTGTAAAGCGAAAATTGAAGAGAAATCGCTGCAGCCCGGTGATGTGGAAATTACCTATGCAGACATTTCCCATGCCCGTGCACTGCTGGATTATAATCCACGCTTTACGATGGACGAAGGGATTGCCCGTTTTGTGCACTGGTTAAAAAGCCAGTAAGGGCGCGGTCAGAGAAATTCAGCCTCGAATAAAAAGATCCACTTCGCCAAGAGGGATGACGCTGGGCTTTGTCGCCATTGCCTGATGAAACTTAATCATATCATGAGGTGAAATCGCAATTTTCCGGTTAGGCAGGTTTATAGAGCCCACGGTGCTTTTGCCGAGGAGGCACAGAAGATAGAGCAGGGGAGAGGGCTGCGACCAGCTTACAGGATATTTTGTGCCGCTCGGCAATTTTTTCAGATCGAAGGATCTTCTGCGCGTGATCAGCTGCAGCCCATCGCCTACCAGCGTCTTTCCTCCATGAAGACGAAGCCTATCCCAGGTTTCAAGAGACCGCAGCAAAAAAAGTGTCTCGTAGAAATATTTTCCCTGTACACTTCTTGAAAATGCTTTCTCCTGCTTTTCCTTGGCGAGGAGCACCTCGATGATTGACTGCACAATCTTTTCATCTGAGGCGCTTTTCCATTGAGAGTCCAGATAGTGCTTGAGTTCATAGGCCTGAATAATATGAGGGTCTTTCCGGATCTCCGGCGAAAGAATTCTCAGGTTGTTATTCATGAAAATGATCTTCTGGGTGACCTGGGAAGGATTGACGGGTATGCTCCGGTTGTGCAGATAGGCTATGAGTGCCTCTTTCTTCTCCTGATTGAGGCTGGAGAGGGAAGCGTGCTGTATTTCCTGGCCATTTCTCCGAGTCTGCACCCATTGACCGTCTTGCAGCTGAAGCGTCCCGGACCAGTTTTTTACTTCAATCACATGAATATATTTTGGCGTAAGAACAATGAGATCCACTTCATAACGGTTACCATAGATATGAGACGGAATTCTTTTGCCCGGGAAAGCGTAGCCGTTATTGAACTTCAAGTTGGAATCTATAAGTCTTTTCAGGAAATTTTCAGCAAGCGCTCCCGCATGTGTTTCCGGATCTTCAGGCTGTTCTTTTCTGTGATTCAATGCACGCCATGCCCGCAGACCTTCCAGAAAAGAAGTCATGTCCTCTGCTTCCTTATTAATGGAGCCTTTTGTTTTTTCACTATAAGAGGCTGGTGAAACTCCGGCTACACTCGCAGGAAAATTTTATATCGGTACATGATCCACAGCGGGATCCAGAGCAGCATAAAGGCGATGAAAGAGGCAAAAAAAGCGGCATAAGGGCACTCGCATGCAAGACCGGGAATCAGCAATGCCAGCTGTTTGAAGGGGATCAGATGCTCTGCCATATAGGCCGCAATGGCATTGGCGCCGATGATCATGAAGGGGTAGGCCCAGCGCTGAAATTTCCAGATATCAATCACCAGGTAGAAGAGCGCAAGAAGCAGGCAGCTCCATCCGCCTGCCCACAACACCATGGAACTTGTCCAGATGTGCTTGATGATGGGGAAGTGGAAGCTCCACAGCCAGCCGCCAACGAGACAGGCAACACCCAGTCCCAGAAGATAAGCGAAGCGTTTCATGGGCGCTTCTTTCAATCGCAGAATCATGCCTGAGAAAACACCCAGCATCACGGAGCCAGCAAAACCGAGACCCGGCAGAATCCAGGCATAGGTCGTGCCGTCACGAAAACGCCCGAGTATGGTGTCATCCAGCCAGAGCGCAAGATTCAGACGCGGTTCCAGCGCCCAGCCGTCGGCGCCGGGCACAGGCACAAACATCATAAGTCCCCAGTAAATAATCAGTACGTCCATAAAAAGAATAATCTGACCTTTCGTCGGCAGATAAAGATGGGCGAGGACTGCGATCAGATAGCCCACGGCGATTGCCTGAAGCGTATTGGAAAAGAAGCGGAACTGCGTCCAGTCAAGGGTGAGCAGCCGCCCCTGGGCGATCATGCCGAAGATCCACAAAAGGGCGATACGCCGTGCCAGCCGTACATAAAAGGCTTTGTAATCCCGCGTTTCCCCTTCTTTCAGGTGCATGGCAAAGGGGATGGATGCCCCGGAAATAAAGAGGAAAAGCGGCATGATCAGATCCCAGGCGGAAAAGCCGACCCAGTCCACATGGCTGAATTGATAATCGAGCCACGCCGGAAGCTCTCCTGAAGCGGAGAAGAGGAGCAAAAAGGCGACCACAAGCCCCTGACCGCCAACAATCCAGAACATGTCAAAGCCGCGCAATGCGTCAATGGACATCATGCGCTCCGGTTTAACGGTTACAGGTTTCTGCTCCTGCTTCTGCTGTACCGCTGCCGGGGATTCCTCTGCAGCGTTGGCAGGTTCCGACGATGGTTCCATGATATTCTCAGACATACAAATCTCTTTCCTCGTTGAATGAATGTGTTATGAAGTTAAACGGCTTCTTTCTCAATCGAGTTTGATGTTGGCTTCAGCAGTGGCAGTCCCATTTTTCAGATCATCGGAAGTAAGCACCACAGGATCCCACACCGGCTCTCCGGTTTCCGTCATCAGGTTTAAACGAACCGTCGGCGGCTCGGCTGTCATATCAAATTCAACCAGTCCTGCATTATTCGCCTGATACGGCATCCTCAGACGGATTTCAGGAGTTCGTTGTTTCCAGTTGTCGCTTGCTTTTTGAGCCAGCGGCGAACTGTCCAGATCGTAAAAATCATAGCCGCCTTTTTCGCTCCAGGGAATAGCATTGAACTCGCCAACATGGGTGTCGCCAGAAAAGCACAGTACTCCGGAAATTTCTCTGTCCCGGATGAAATCAAACAGATTATTCCGTTCATAGAGAAAGGAAGCCCAGGAATCGCCTTTCGGTCCTTTTTCATTGGAGAAACCGCCACCGGAGACCAGTACTTTAAATGGTGTGCGGCTGGCGAGGAGTTCTTCTTTCAGCCAGGCAAGCTGTTCTTTGCCGAGATGCGTTTTTTCCGGAGAGTCAGGTTCCGTATTGGGATCCCTGTGATAGCGTACGTCCAGAAAGAAAAAGTCCACACCGCCGTAGTGATATTTAAAGAACACGCCCGGTGTTTCAGGCAGCCCGTAGGAAGGGTTTGCCCAGTAGCGTTTGAAAACACCCAAAGACGCTTCTTTAATCGGGTTGGTTCTGTTATGGTTGTTCAGTGAAAAATCATGGTCATCCCAAATGGCGAGCTGCGGAGTGGTGGCAAGAAAATGTCTGGAGTTGGGGACGGCACGCTGGTACCGGTAACATTCCGCCAGAATATCGGGATCGAAAGTGTCGCCGTAAATGTTGTCACCCAGCCAGAAAAAGAGATCAGGGGCTACTTTTTCGAGCCCCTTCCAGATGTTCTGGACAGGGTCCTGCTGGTAGCGGGGGCAGGAGCCGAAGGATACGGTGAATCGGGCGGGTCCAGCCGGAGCTGTTCTGGCACAAAATGCGCCGATGTAGGGGGCGGGCTTATCGTTGATCAGTATCCGGTAATGATAGAGCGTGTCCGCCTCAAGTCCGCTCATGCGCAGCACCGCCGTACGATCGTCTTTTTCTATGGAAGGAACGACTTTTTCTGTTCGTTTCGAAGATTTAAAATCCGCCTTCTGATCATATTCCAGCGCCAGAGGAAATTCTCCGCTTGCCCGGACCCACACACTGATTTCCGTCGAACTGACAGCGCCTACCATCGGCCCTTCCATGAGACGCGGCGTCCCGGTCGTGCTGGCATCTCCGTAAGAAACAGCAAAAGGAGCCAGCAAAATAAGGCCCAAACTGAATAAAGTACTCTTCTTCCATAGATGCATCATATGCTCTCCTTATACCTTCACAGGGTCGAAAAGCATTATACACACCCGGGAAGAAGAAATACACTTAATCCGATGCGGCGACGAGATTGCCGCAAGCGTGGTCAAAACGTGCTTTTGCTGCGAAAAACCGCCAGTGTGCTTCTACAAGCCCGAATTGTGCCCCGACAAGTTTTGATTGGCCGTCGAGAAGGTCTGTTGCCGTTGCTGCTCCTGCTTCATAACGCTCCCGGATCATGCGCATACTTTCTTCCGCATCGTGAACGATGGCTTCAGAAAGCGCAATCGCAGCAAAAGATTCCGCCCAATGCAGTTTGGATACCCAGATTTCTTCGGATATCTCCAGCACCTTCTGACGTAACAGGGCTTCCTGGCGGGCAAAGGCATGTTTTTCTTTTGCAACATTATTTTTTCTCCGGAAACCATCAAAAATAGGCAATTCAATGCCGATACCGGCAGACCAGTCTTTATCTTTCACAGGGAAACTGTCATCTCTGTAGCCGTAGCCGAGACTGGCGGCAACCGTAGGGCCGAAGGCACTTTCAGCGCCGGAAAGGAGGTGCTGCTGCTGGTCAATCAGATGGAGCGCTGCTTTAAGTTCCGGGCGTTGATGCAGAGCCTGTCCCACTGCCGTGTTCATATCTATTGTGTCCGGATCCGTCAGAACCGGCATGTCGGTCTGCAGCGCAAATTCCATCTCAAGAGGAAGACCCAAGGCACGGTTCAGATTTACCCGGGCTTCTTTGACGGCTGTCTCAAACTGTACAAGTTTCAAAGCGCTTTCGGAAAGATCCACTTGCGCCCGAATGACATCGGCTTTGGGAACAGCACCTGATTCCCACAAACGGGCAGCAAGGGCAGTGTGCGCTTCAGCTCTTTTTTTGTTCTGTTCAGCGGTGGCATATCCTTCCCGGGCGGCGCAGAGCTGATAGAAGGCGTGATGTACAGAGAGAGCGATATCCTGCTGTAATTTCTCTGCTTCTTCGGAAACGGCCGCCACCGCGGATTTTGCCGCGCGCAGTTCTGCCGCCCGTTTGCCGCTGTCAAAAATAAGGTACTGCGCTTTCAGACCCGTTGACCAGTCACTCACCGGGCCGATGGATGAAGGCTTTTTTCCCGGAAGCCCCAGATCACTTGGCAGAAAAGCGTGGCTTTCCCACCGGCGATAGGAAGCCGACCAGGTTAAAGAAGGGTAATACTGAGATGCCACGGCATTTGTATTGGCGCGGGCAACAGCGATTCCTTCTTCTGCGGCTTTCCGCAGGGGATTTCTGTCCAATGCGATCGCGACACAGTGTTCCAGAGTAAGAGCCCGTTGTTCGGGTACAGGCGAAACGCTCTCCTCTGGAGCGGGTCCGTTCTTTACCGGCAGCATATTTTCTTCGGCGGGTTTCGGATAATAATTTTCAATCCTTGCGATGGAATCGCTTGTCACGGTGCTGCAGGACGAGCTCAAGACCAGTAAGAGCATTGCGGAAATACGCAGTGAAAAAGAACGGTGAGTCATAAGGAGTCTCCTTGATAATTTACTCAAGAGTTTTGTGAAAACGCCGGGTGGCAAGCCAGAGGACAGCGCTGCCCATAATCAGCAAAAAGACCAGTTGAGGCCAGAGAATAGGCAGGCCGACACCTTTAAGGAAAATGCCGCGGGCGATAATGAGAAAGTGCCGGAGCGGATTCAGGAGTGTAAGCCACTGAATAACTGTCGGCATATTTGCAATGGGAAACATGAAACCTGACAGCAGAACAGCAGGGAAATAAAAGAAAAAGGTGCTCATCATTGCCTGCTGCTGGGTTCGGCTCACTGTTGAAATCAGAAGGCCGATTCCCAGTGTGGTCATGAGATAAAGGCCTGTGGAAAAGAATAAAAGAAACAGATTGCCCCGGATTGGCACATTAAACCAGAAAACGCCCAGAACGGTAATAAGAAGAACATCGGCAAACCCGATAAAAGCAAAAGGAATTGTTTTTCCGAGTACCAGTTCCACAGGGCGGATGGGGGATACCATCAGCTGCTCCATGGTGCCGACTTCTTTCTCCCGCACCACAGCCATGCTGGTGAGCATAAGTGTTATCAGCATGGCAATAATGGCGATCACCCCGGGAATATAAAAGTTCCGGCTTTCAAGATTCTCATTGAACCAGGCACGCGGCTCCAGCGTGACCTCCGGTATCTCCGGCATTCGCCCTTTCATTCGGCTTAAGCGGTTCGCAAGTTTTTCCCGGGACAGGGCACCGGTGATCTTTGAGCTGTAATTCATAACAATTCCGGCTGTGTTGGAGTCCGTGCCGTCAACAATCAGCTGAACCCTGGTGCTTCGCCCCGACTCAATGTTTCCGGAAAAGCCTGAATTGATCTGCAGTACCGCCTGAATATCGCCATGATCCAGAACTTGATGAATTCGATCCGGATGGCTGATGTGCTCAACAACGTTAAAATACCCGGAATCGCTGAAAGCGGCGACCAGTTCGCGGCTGGCACTGCTGTTGTCAAGATCATATACCGCTGTAGCAACCTGATTGACATCGGTGGTAACGGCATAGCCGAAGACCAGCAGCTGAATCATCGGCATAAGGAAAATAATGCCTTTCAGCCGAGGATCACGGAAGATCTGAATAAACTCTTTAATGAGCATATGTGTGACGCGAGCGACCATGGATTACACCAGTTTCTTTTTAAATTTTGCGATAGCCAGTAAAAACATCAGCAACCCGAAAACAGAAAGGAGTATGATCTCCTGGTAAAGGACGGCAAGCCCCGTTCCTTTCAGGTAGATCCCCTTCAGCAGAGCGACAAAGTATCGCGCCGGGATCAGATAGGTCAGCAGCTGGACGGCACGGGGCATATTCGAAATCGCATACATGAACCCGGAGAGAAGAAAGGCAGGCAAAAAAGTCAGTACCATGGCAAGTTGACTGGCGACCAGTTGGCTTTTGGTTACGATACTGATCAGTATGCCTAAAGAAAGGGCGCCCATCAGGAAAACAGCCGCCATGGCAAAAAGGAGAGGTATGCTTCCATGCAGCGGCACGTGAAAAAGATATTCGCCCATAAGCACGGAGAGCAGCACATCGACCATGCCGATAACAAAATAGGGGAAAAGTTTTCCGATGACCAGCTCCGGAGCTTTTACCGGCGTTGAGATTAACTGTTCCATGGTGCCTTGTTCCCATTCCCGTGCAATCGTAAGAGAAGTGAGCAGCGCGGCAATAACCATTATAATGACGGCGATGAGTCCCGGGATAATATAGTTTTTAGATTCACGGTCATCGTTGAACCAGACGCGTGCCTCTACCTGAACAGGAAGATCCGCTGTTCTTTCTCCCATACGTTGGAAAGTGCGGAGAGCGATATCCTGCGAGTACGCCGCTGTAACTGCCTGAGCATAAGAAATAGCTATAGATGCGGTGTTGGAATCGCTTCCGTCTACAATCCCCTGAACGGGTGCCGTCCTGCCTGATTCAATCCGGCCGCTGAACCCGGCTGGAATCACCAGGGCTATGAGGGCTGTTCGGGAATCAATGGCGTATTCCAATTCTTCATAGGACCCGACCTCGCCCTGCAGGGAAAAATACGGGGAAGCACTGAAGCGCCTGACCAGGTCTTGTACAATAGGCGAGTCTTCCTGCGCCCACACAACGAGAGGGACATTGTCCACATCCAGCGTCAATGCATAGCCGAAGAGCAGTAAGAGAAGCATGGGAATAGCGACTGCCATACCCAGGCTGCGCGGATCCCGCAGTATATGTATGAATTCTTTTCGTGACACAGCACGAATTCTCATAAGTTTCATCTTTTAACAGCCTCTCTGGCATTTTCAGTGCGGTCACGTTTTTCTATAAGTGAAACAAAGGCGTGTTCCATGGAAGGAAGGATTTTTTCCACCCTGCTGATGTTCCAGCCCTCTTGCTCGATCCGGGTGCGAATATTTTCTGCGGTCAGGTTCCTGTCGTTCGTAATTACATGCAGTGTGTTGCTGAAAAGGAAGGCATCGCTAAATTCAGGAAATTCCGGCATCTTCGCGAGAAGCTTCTCAGGATGCGCGCACTGAATTTCAAAAATACGGTCGTCAACCATCTGTGTCTTGATCTCTTCGGGCGCGCCCAGTGCGATCAGCTCTCCACGATAAACCATTCCCAGACGGTCACAATATTCCGCCTCTTCCATGTAATGCGTTGTTACAAAGACCGTTACGCCTGTGCCGGAAAGCGTGTAAATCAGCGTCCAGAATTGGCGTCTGCTGATAGGGTCTACTCCGGAAGTGGGCTCATCCAGAAAAAGAACGGGCGGTTCGTGAAGCACCGCACATCCCAGAGCGAGACGCTGCTTCCAGCCGGCGGAGAGAAATCCGGTGCGAAGGTTTTTCTGATCCGTCAGCCCTGCCATCTCAAGCACCCAGTGTTTTCTCTCAATCTTCTTATTTTTCGGAATGTTGTAGATGCCGCTGTAAAAATTAATGTTTTCCTCCACCGTTAAATCATCGTAAAGAGAGAATTTCTGGCTCATATATCCTATGTTGGATTTGATCTGTTCCGCTTCCTTGCGCAGATCAAATCCAGCGACAGTTCCGGATCCGCCTGTAGGCGCCAGCAAGCCGCAAAGCATTCTGATGGTAGTCGACTTTCCCGCACCATTAGGGCCGAGAAATCCGAAAATTTCGCCGCGGCTCACCTCAAAACTGATGCGATCTACAGCGATAAACGATCCAAAACGCCGCTCCAGATTTTTTACGGACACCGCAATATCATGAGGAGACGATTTCATGGCTTCTTTCTTTTTCTGTCGTTCCCAGCATGGAAACAAATACGTCTTCCAGGGAGGGCTCCTGGTCGGAGATGCTGTGGAGTGTGTACGCACTTCCGGAAAGAGTGTGTGTAATGGAGGTGCGTGACGATTCAGGGGCATCCGTAATCACATGGATGCGATCACCGAAAAGAGTGATATGCTCTTCCCGTAGTACCTCCTGCAAAAGCTGTGCCGCCTCGCGAGGGTGCGAGGAGCGCACAACCAGCAGCTGCCCTTTCATAAGGCTTTTGATTTCTCTGGGGCTGCCTACTGAGAGCAGATTGCCCTGGTGCAGAAGCCCCAGCCGGCTGCACCGCTCTGCTTCATCCAGATATGCCGTCGAAACAACGATTGTAACGCCTTTCTGGCGCAGCTGATAAAGAACCCGCCAGAAATCGCGCCGTGAGACAGGGTCAACGCCATTGGTCGGCTCATCCAGAAAAAGGACTTCTGGCGTGTGAATCAGTGCGCAGGCGAGTCCGAGTTTTTGTTTCATGCCGCCGGAGAGATTGCCGGCAAAGCGTTTTTTAAAAGGCGTCAGAGCACTGAAAGAGAGCAGTTCATCTATGGTCTTTTCTCTTCCCCGTCTTGGGACGCCGTAAATATCAGCGTAGAAATCAACATTCTCCTGTACCGTAAGGTCAGCGTAAAGGCCGAAGCGCTGACTCATATAGCCAATTTTTTCTTTAATCGCCTCCGCATCCCGCACGCTGTGAAGCCCTTGAACCCAGGCGTCTCCGCTGCTCGGCTCCATAATCGAGGTCAGAAGCCGCATGATCGTGGTCTTGCCTGCACCGTCCGGCCCGACAAGTCCGAAGATTTCACCCGGCTGCACCTCAAGATTCAACCGGCAGACTGCCTGCATGCCGTTGAATTCTTTGCTGAGATTATCGGTTCGAACAGCTGCCATTATTTGTGGGTCTCCTCAAACTGAATTGCCGCATCAACCGGCATACCCGGTTTAAGTTCCAATTCAGGATTGGGAACATCCACTTTAATCCGGTAGACCAGTTTCACCCGTTCTTTTTGGGTTTGCACTGTTTTCGGCGTAAATTCAGATTCAGACGCTATGAAAGATATGTGCCCCGTATAAATGTTTCCCGGATGGCTGTCTGTTGTGATGTGCACTTTCTGTCCATATTTCACTTTACCCAGATCGCTTTCCGCAATATAGGCGCGAAGCCACGTGTTTTCCAGATCTCCCAGAGTGATCACCGGTGTGCCGGGAGATACATATTCTCCCACCTCCACATTTTCGCTTAAAACCATCCCGGAAAATGGTGCATAAAGAAGGGTATGGCTCACCTGGGTCCGGGCAAAATCACAGGCAGCTGATGCCTGCTCAACCCGCGCACGCGCCTGCTCAATCTTTTCCTGGCGGGGCCCTTTTTTCATCAGCGCCAATTGTTGTTCCGCTTCCGTCAAAGCCGCACGCGCCTGGGCTATCTGTTCCGTGCGGGGTCCGACTTGAACCAGTTTCAAAGCCTCGTTTGCCGATTTCAATCGGGCGGAAGCTCCTGAATATTCAGAGATCGCCTTGTCATACTCACGCTGAGAAATGGTTTCACTGGCGAGAAGCCGCGACTGTCTTTCCAATTCAATGCGCATGTGCTCTTCCACAGCGCCAGCACTTGCAACAGCGGCTTTGGCTGAGGCAATTTCTTCAGGACGGGAACCGGCAAGCAATTCATCCAGCCGTGCCTGCGCTTTACTGACAGCAGCTTCCATTTGCGCAATTTCTTCAGGAAGAAAACCGGCTTCCAACTCTGCAAGAGCCGCCTGGGCTGCATGCAGTTCCGCCTTTCGCAGGGCAAGCTGCTGTTCGAGATCGACGCTGTCCAGTTTCGCTGCGACCACGTCTGTCGAGAGAAGCTGCCCTTCTTCTGCGATGCGTTCGATAACACGCCCGGGAATTTTGAAGCTGAGTTCAGCTTCACGAACTTCTATGTTGCCGGACAGGCGAAGGACATGTTCACTTTCCTGGCGAAACAACTGGGGCTCATTATAGAAATAGGCGAAAAGCCCGGCGGCACTGACAGCTACAAAAAGAACAAGGAGCCTTTTTTTCTTTGACATGAACTGTTTCTCCCTATAAAAATTAGTTGATTACAGCGATTGAACGGACAAAAGCAGGCCACACGTTTGCCGCATGGCTCTCTAAGTTGAAAAAAGGAGCTTGAACATTAACCAGAACAGCAGCAGGCAAAATCATGCCAAGAAACATGATTGCTGTACTTTCCGGAACAATATCTGCCCGAATGGACCCTTCTTCCATGCCTTCCTTAAGTATTGCGGATAGTGCGCTCAGGTACGATTCCAGGATCTCTTGTATTTTGCTCAGGCGTGCCGAAGTGCCCAGATACATGGCATCGGACAGAAGAATTAAAGGCAAAGCACGGCTTTCCTTAAGAAGTGCAAGATGCCGCATCATAATAAACTCCAGACGAGCCAGAGCATTATGCTTTTTTAAGCGGGCCTGCTGTACGTTTTTGAGGACTTTTTCACGCATCAGATCCAGGATACCGTCAAGAATTTCTTCCTTGCTGGAAAAATGACGGTAAAGAGCGGACGGCACGATTCCCACCTTTTCAGCAACACCGACAATACTGAGCGCATTGACCCCCTGCAGGCCGATGATTTTGAGAGCGGCAAGAAGTATCTGTTCTTTTCTGATTTCCGTGTTTGTTTTTTTTGCCCGCATTCTTTTCTCCTTAGAATAGTGAATCGCTATTCACTATTATACATGGTGAAATGGCGCAAGTCAAGCTTTTTTAAAAAAATAACGAAACAGACGAAGTGCAAAATAGATGTCTCGGAATCTATACACCTGCTTTGAAAAAATCAGGTGACCGGCAAGTGTCAGAGAACCGCAACCATCCTTCGCAAGGACAGGCAGGAAAGACATAAAGAACATCTGACCAAAGTAAGAAAGCAAATGGCGTGACGAAAGCCGCTACGGTAAGATTAGCAAATGGCTTGACAGGGCGTACTGGGGCACAGGAAGTGCAAGCACTGTACAGAATCCTTTAAAGAGAAAAGAGCACTGACAACCAGGCGGGGGCGTGAGCTTTCTGGCTGCCTTGGCTTCCATATACAAAGGAGCTTCCACTTAACTCTTTATTTTTTCGTGTATTCGTGGCACAAAAAAAAGCGGCGCCAGCACCGGGGTACTGACGCCGCAAAGGGTCAACAGAGAAATTCAGGATCAGTCACGTTTG
>MWCY01000065.1 GCA_002070275.1 Candidatus Hydrogenedentes bacterium ADurb.Bin170 | reverse complement strand
GAATCCTACAAAAGATCTTCGTGAAAAAGACATGATGACTCTCCCCGCACAGATGCTTCTATGCATTTTCAGTGTCCACAACAAACACAAGTATACCAATTTTAAGGTGAAACAACCTGTCCATGTAAAATATTTCGGTGCGCCACCGGGAAGAGAAGGCTTCCTGATCCGTTTTCAGCTGCCTCCTTTCTGCAGTTTTTCTCAAAAAACTGCCCTGCGGGATTTAATTACCCGCTTTTGGTTGTTACACTTTTTAAAGTGAAGGGTGAAGTGTTTCTGTCAGCCGTATCCGATGACTGAAGAACTGTTTCATGCCGTTGCAACGCAGAATTGGAATTTATGAATACAACAGATTCAGTCAAAAAAAAACAAAGCACCGAAAGCGACCGGGCGGAGCGGTTGGGCAAAGACAGCATTCCGCGCCTGCTGATCCGTTTTTCTGTGCCCGCCATTATCGGCATGCTTGCCCAGGCACTGTACAATATTACTGACCGCATTTTTATCGGTATGGCCATCGGTACCGATGGCATCGCCGCTGCCACCATCGCCTTTCCTTTTATGATGCTGACGCTGGCATGTGGAATGCTTATCGGCTTCGGCGGCACATCCCTTATTTCTATTCGCTTAGGCGAGGGTCGCCAGCATCAGGCGGAGCACATCCTCGGCAATATGCTTGTCATGCTGGTGCTGCTGTCTTCCGCCGTGACCGTATTCGGGCTGCGATTTCTTGATCCCCTGCTGGTTGCTTTCGGCGCTGGCGAAAGCATTATGCCTCTGGCACGGGATTATCTGCAGGTTATCCTCTATGGTGTGATTCTGCAGATGGTCGGCTTCGGCATGAACGCAGCCATCCGTGGCGAGGGCAACCCGCGTATCGCCATGTTTTCCATGCTCATAAGCGTTATTATCAACGCTATCCTGACGCCGCTTTTTCTCTTTGCTTTCGGCTGGGGGATCCGCGGTGCCGCCTGGGCGACCATCATCGGACAGGGCACCTCCGCCCTCTGGGTGATGTACTATTTTCTCGGCGGAAAAAGCCTGCTGAAGTTAAAACGCTTCGATCTTGCCCTGAATCTGCGGGTTTCCGGGCAGATACTGGCAGTGGGCATGCCCCCTTTTCTGATGCAGGTGCTGGCAGGGCTTCTTCAGAGCATTTTCAACCATCAGCTGCGCATCCACGGCGGGGATATCGCCATTGCCGCCATGGGCATTATCTATTCCACGCTCATGATGTTTCTCATGCCCATCTTCGGGCTGAACCATGGTGTGCAGCCTATTATCGGGTATAACTACGGGGCCAGGAATCCGCAGCGCGTGAGCAAAGCGCTGAAAACTGCCATGTTTCTCGCCTCACTCTGCACGTGCTGTGGCTTTCTCGTCATCATGCTTCTGCCACGCCAGATCATCTTTCTTTTCAACAGCAAAGATGCGGAACTGCTTGCTGTCGGGGTCCGGGCCATGCGGCTCACCCTGTGCATGCTGCCTATTATCGGTTTTCAGGTGGTCAGCTCCGGTTATTTTCAGGCTGTCGGAAGGCCCCGCACTTCAGCCGTGCTGATGCTGTCGCGGCAACTCTTTTTTCTTTTTCCCGCCGTGATTATCCTGCCCCGTTTTATGGGGATTACCGGCATCTGGCTTTCCATTCCCTTTTCGGACGGCGTCGCCGCCCTGCTCGCAGGCACCATGATTTCGCTGGAACTGCGCCGCCTGCATCAAAGCATTCAGCGGGAAGACAATGCGGATGCGCTCCCCGATGCCTTTGACGAAGAGGGACTTGCTGAATCTTCTTAATCAATTTTCCGCCTTTTTTCCTGCGGTATGCTATGATAAAAAGCATGAGATCCGGAGGGTCTGTGTCCTGCAGCCAGACCCTTGAGTAAGGCGGAAAGCCCTTTATTAAGGAGATTTGATCATGACCCTTGCAGTAGCATTGCTTGCTTCTTCTCTTTTTTCGCAGACCGTGTGGCAGCCCACCTGGGAGAGCATTGACAGCCGCCCCAGCCCGCAATGGTTTGAGGATGCGAAGTTCGGTATTTTCATTCACTGGGGTGTTTATTCAGTGCCTGCCTGGGGTCCTAAAGACCGCTATTCAGAATGGTACTGGCATGACATGATGGACAAGAAAGGGGGGACCTGGCAGTTTCACGTGAAGACTTATGGCGAGAAGTTCAAGTATCAGGATTTCGCGCCCCTGTTCAAAGCGGAAATGTATGACCCGCAGCACTGGGCGGAAACCTTCCGCCGTTCCGGAGCAAAATATGTGGTGCTCACTTCCAAGCACCACGAAGGCTTCAGTATGTGGCCCGATCCTACCAATTGGAACTGGAATGTGATGGACGTGGGACCGCATCGTGATCTTGCCGGTGACCTCGTCACGGCAGTGCGCCAGGAAGGACTGCGGGCAGGCTTCTACTATTCCTTCTATGAATGGTTCAATCCGCTGTACAAAAGTGATGTGGATCGCTATGTGGATCAGTATATGCTGCCGCAGCTGAAAGATCTGGTTGAGCGTTATCAGCCCGATCTGGTCTGGCCCGATGGGGAATGGGAACATCCGAGCAGTACCTGGCGCAGCACGGAATTTCTTGCATGGCTCCTCAATGAATCTGCGGCACCGAAAGATGTGGCGATCAATGACCGCTGGGGAAAAGACTGCCGCAGCATTCACGGCGGCTTCGCCACGCCCGAATATCAGCACCGTCCCAAAGGACCGCTGATGGAAAATCAGCGTTTTGAAGAATGTCAGGGCATGGGGAAATCTTTCGGCTACAACCGCAACGAAACAGCGGAAAATTACCGCAGTGCCACAGAACTGATCCATCTGCTCATAGACACGGTGAGCCGGGGCGGTAATCTGCTTCTGGATGTGGGACCCCGCGCTGACGGCACACTGCCGGAAATTATGGAAGAAAGGCTCCTGGACATGGGTAAATGGCTGGAGCGCAACGGTGAAGCGATTTATGGAACCGTGCCGTGGCAGAACGGGTCTCAGGATAAGAACCTGCGCTTCACACAGAAGGGACAGACAAAATACATTTTGTGCCTCCAATGGCCGGGCCGTGAAATCGTTCTTCCCGATGTGGCGCAGCTTGCAGGCTGCAAGGCGCAGCTGCTGGGCAGTGATGCAGCAGTGAGTCTTGCGCAAAAGGACAATGATCTGAAAATAGCCATCCCGAAGGTATCTGTCGATGCCGGTCTGAGTCATGCCTTTGTTATCAGACTGGAGCCCTGACCGGCGCTATTGTTTTTTTAAGTACACAAGATTTATGATGCGTCTCATACGGCTTTCTCCGGGAGGAAGCGGTATTTTATTCCTTGCTGCCGTTTTTCTTCTTCCTCAACAGACCGCCCTAAAGCGGAAAAGGAGTTTCCATGTCAGGCTGCTTTAAACTCACACTGAAAGCGGGGGCTGTTTTTCTGTTTCTCCTGGCCGTCTTTCTCTACTTTTACTGCGTGCTGCCCTTCTGGGGCATGCCGTTTAATGCACAGCGCCGGGGAAATCTCCCGCTGACCCCTGCCTGGGCTCTGGAACCCTGGATCTGGGAGGACGATACGGTCACGGCGGCATCAACCATGGAACTCCTCGACGGCTATCTGGAGCATGATTTCCCGGTGGGCACCATTCTTATCGACAGCCCCTGGTCGCTGCGGTATAACGATTTTACGGTGGATGAGGAGCGTTTCCCTGATCCTGAGAATTTTTTTAAAACGATCAAATCCCGGGGCATCCGCATCTGCCTGTGGATGACACCCAACGTGAACAGCCGCAGTGACGATACGGGAGTGCCGGAGTCACAGGACTGGTATCAGGAGGCGGCGGACAGGGGATATCTGGTCGGCGGCGGCACCCAGTATAAATGGTGGAAAGGGCGCGGCGGACTTATTGACTACACCAATCCGGAAGCCATGAAATGGTGGCGCGGTTTGCAGCAGCAGGTGCTGGACTGGGGAATTGATGCCTGGAAACTGGACGATACCGCCAGCTATTTCTCCAGGCCGGTCTTCGGGAAAGTACCCATTTTCTACCAGAAAACCCATCAGGGATGGATGACGACCAGAGGGTACATGGATCATTATTATCGGGACGAGTATCAGCACGGCCTGACGAAGAATCCCGAATTTGTGACCATGAGCCGTGCCATTGACAGTGTGTTGCCCTGGGTTCACCCGGAAGGCTTCGCACCACAGGATGCCTCGCCTCTCAACTGGGTCGGCGACAATACGCATACCTGGCGTGATGCCGACCGCGGACTCGAACGGGCACTCCGGTGTATCCTGCGCAGTGCCGAGCTGGGTTACAACCTGCCCGGATCTGATATTGCAGGCTATCACGGCGATAAGATCATCCCGCCCGAGATCTATATTCGCTGGACGCAGTTCTCCACGTTCTGCGGTTTTTTTCTGAATGGCGGCCACGGTGAGCGGCGCATGTGGATGCGGAGCGACGAAGAATTTTCGCTGGTACGGGAGTACTCCTGGCTCAGGAGCGAGCTCGTACCTTATATCTACAGCCATGTGGTGGAAACCCATAAGGGTGCGCCCGTGCTGATGCGTATCGTAAAAGGGAAATACCAGTATCTCTTCGGCGAAAGTCTGCTGGTTGCGCCCATTTATGAAGAGTCAGCGGAGCGGACGGTGCTGCTGCCGCCCGGAAAATGGCGTTACTGGTTCGATGATACAAAACTCATTGACGGGGGAACGACACTTCAGCGCAACTATCCCATGGCGCAATACCCTGTTTTTATCAAAGAAGGTGCCATTATCCCCATGAATATTTCCCGGGGGTATACGGGTATCGGTGAAGAAGACTGGGCGGGCATGCTGACGCTGAACATCTACCCCGCCGCCTCTTCGGCGTTTACCGTGCACCACCCCGATAAAAGCGGGGCACTGCAGGTAAAAGTGCAGAAAGATGCCGGTGCCGTGACAGTTGATCTGGAAGGAAAGGCAAAAGCGCATATCCTCCGGATTCTTCTGGATCAGAAGCCTCAAATCCTGCGTTTTCAGGGGAAAGAACTGCCTGAAGATACCTGGACGTGGGATGCGGAAAAGCAACGCCTCGTCATTCGCAACGAAGAGGAACAAACAGGCCGATACGAAATTCGCTGAGTGCTCCAGTCTGCGCCCGATATGTCTTATGAAGCCGCTTTTCTGCCCGCCGCTTCGGTGCGGGGCTGTGCTTCCGAATGCTCTTTCCCCTCTTTGCTCCTGCGAAAGAAATCGAGTATACTATATGTTGTAATGAATCCGCCTGTTTCAGTGGCGAAAACCACTATGTATAGTAAGCAGACGGCATGGACAATAACCTCCGGTAACCTGTGATGGAAATAAAAATTAACAGATGCAGTGATGCATGTCACCAATGTGAAGCTGTTTTTGCCCACCAGGATAAAATTCATTCTGTTGCACAGTGGAATGACTCCAAACTGGAACGGCAGGACTTTTGCAAACACTGCTTTGCCGATAGAGAAGAAGGTGATGTCTGGTGTGCCTGGGCGAGCCAGTATGTAGACCCAAAAGTGGCGGAAGCGGAACGCCAGGAGTCATTTTCCCCGCTGCGCAGGCTTTTTTATGATCTCGCCGCTTCGGAAGAGAGAAGCAGTCTCGCACAGGCCTTTCTTGCGGCGCAGCTGCTGAAAAGGCAGCGTGTCTTCCGGCAGATTCGCGAAACGGAAGAGGAGCAGGAGCAGGGGACATGTCGTGTCTGCCTGTATCTGGACCGGGCGGGAAATCGCCTGATCGAAACACGAGATCTGAATTTCAGTTATACCGAACTGGATAATGCGCGTGTGCTGCTGATGGAGGAGTTGCGGCAGCGGGAAACACCGTCCGAAGAAAATGCTCAGGAAGCTATCGCCCCGCTGGAAACGAAGGAAGAATCTCCCACAGAAGCTGTAACGGAAGGGACGCCGTCCGGCGCAGGCCCGGCTGATATGCAGGAGTAAGGCAATGAAAGACATTAAAATTCCAAAACTCTCCATCCCTCTTGTGAAACGTGCAAACGGGAAAAGGCTGACGGCACAGTTCCCTGCCGGATTTATTATTCTGGTTCTGATAGCTGTGTTCAGCAAAGGCTGCTTCCTGGACTTCAAGTCTTCGGATAAAGAATCTGAGAAAAAAGAGACGGCGGCAGCGCCTGTTCCCGTGGAAAAAGAGACCTATGCGATCCCCTTATCGCAAGTGCAGAATCCGCCTGCATCTGTACCGGCGCCTGATCAGGCACAGAATCCAGTAAATACACCTGCGACGACAGAAGTGCCGCCCGCTGTGGCAGAAGCCCCGGCGCCTTCAGCTGCGGAGCAGCCGGTTGCCACCGAAGTAGCGCAGCGTACGGCGGAAACAATGACGCCCAGAAGTCCTTTTTCCGACAATAAGCCGATTCTGACCACCCTCCCGCCTTTGCCCGTACCACGGCGCAATGAGATGCAGGTGGCGGCGCCTTCCCGGCAGGTGCCCCCCGAAACACAGCCCGCTGCTGCCTCCGCAGCTGCAGCTCCTGCCCCGGCCCCGGCTCCGGCTGCTGCCCCGGCCCCGGCTCCGGCTGCTGCCGCGGCCGCCGTGCCTGAATTAACACCCGTGGATCCGGTGGAGCCGCTCATTACCGTTGCACAACCTGCTCCGCAGCCCGCCCCTGCTCCCAAAGCGGCGCCAGCGCCTCAGAAAGAAGCAGCACCTGCGAAGGCCCCCTCCGGCCGTGGAAAATTCGGTGTGCAGCTTGGCGCTTTCAGCGGTGCGGAAAGACAGGCAAAGGCTCAGGCATTGCAGCGTAAGGTGAAAGAAAAAGCCGGTATGACGGCGGAAATCGATATTTCTTCCAACAAAGAAATCTACAAAGTGATCGTGGTCGGATTTCCTGATAAAGAGGCAGCCACCAAAGCCCTTCCCGGGCTGAAGCAAAAGCTGGGAATCTCCGAAGGCTTTGTAAAGGCGTTGTAATTTAACTCGCTTCGTGAAGGAAACTGCATGAGTCAGGTGGCAATTATCGGGCCCGGAGCATTGGGCTGTCTTTTTGCCGTCCGTCTGATGCAGCAGGGTACCGGAGTGACTCTGGTGGATTACAGGGAAGACCGGTGCCGCCTTTTAATGCGTCAGGGAATTATGCTGGAAACAGAGGGCAGGACGGAGACGGTATTTCCCGCTGTGTCGCTTCAGGTGCCCGGGGAGATTTCTCTGGTGCTGGTACTCACGAAAGCCTGTGCGCTGAAAACCTTGAGTCTTCCTGTCGCCGTGCCTACGCTGACACTGCAGAACGGGCTGGGCATTACCGCCCGGCTCGCCGAAAAAATGAATGAAGACTGGCTGCTTGCCGGGACAACCACTGAAGCGGCAACACTGCTGGCACCCGGCAAGGTGCGCCATGCGGCACCTGGGCTCACTTGTATCGGTTCGGCGGCCGCTTATTCTGCAGAACCGGTTGTTGCCTTGCTGCGGGACGCAGGCTTTAATTGCGTGCAGGTGAAGAATCCTGAAGAGATACGCTGGCGCAAGGCCGTGCTCAGTGCTGCCATCAATCCCCTTACGGCGCTGCTTCAGGTGCCCAACGGTGAACTCGTGAAACATGATGAAAGCCGGAAACTGCTCCGTATGCTCGCGGAAGAGGCATTGGCGGTCGCTCAGGCCTACGGGTATTGTCAGGACTTTGATGCCGCATCAGAAGCGGAAAGTCTTTGCCTGAAAACAGCCGACAATCTTTCTTCCATGCTGCAGGATCTGCGTCGTGGAAGTCCGACTGAAATAGATGTGCTCAGCGGAGCTTTATTAGCCTATGGGGACCTCCGGAACATGACCCTTCCGACAACTGCGCTGATCTATCGGCTCATTCGGAGCCTGGAGCAGAAATGAACGCCGAAAACAAAAAAAATACATTACCCAAGCCTCTGACGCGGGGACAGAAAATACAGTTGGCGGTACTGCCTGTTCTTCTGGCGGACATTTTCAAACTGCTGTATAAAAGTTGTTCCATGGAAGTGCGCGGAAAAGAACATGTGGAAGCGGCGCTTGCCCCGCAAGGCAGGTGCCATATGGCGATCTGGCACGAAGCCATGGCGGTGGCGGGTTGCTTTTACGGCGGGCATGATTACACAACCATGACAAGCCAGAGCTATGATGGTGAATTTGCCGCCCGGGTCATCAGGCGGTGGCGTATCGGTGCTGCCCGGGGATCTTCGTCCAGAGGCGGGAGTGATGCCCTCGCTGCGCTTGTGGAGGCGGCGCGTCACGCCAGAATTACCGGCTTCACGCTCGATGGCCCCCGAGGCCCCCGCTATGTTGCCAAACCGGGCATTGCCATTCTTGCCGCCCGCACCGGATTGCCGATTGTACCCAATATTTTTGCCTTTGAAAAAGCATGGCGGCTCAATTCCTGGGACCGTTTTCCCATTCAGAAGCCCTTCAGCAGGATCTATTGTGTCTACGGCGAAGCAGTGCCTCCTCCGGTTGACGAATCACCGGATGCGGTAGAAACGGTACGGATGGAAGTGGAAACCCGGATGAATAAAATACTGGAAACACTTCATAAAGAAATGGATTTGGCGTGATCCATTCGCTTTACACTGCTGCCTCATTTTAAAATGACCGCATGATATTCCCATCTGCAAACAGATTTGCAAGAAGCGCACCGGCAGCCCTGCTGATCCTTATCCTGGTGCTGGCGTTTGCTTTGCGAATTTATCATATGGACCGGGAGTCCGTGTGGTGGGATGAGTATGCCACCCACGCCCATCTGACCGCGCCGTCACTTACGGAATTTCTTACACTCAGCCGAACTCTGGATCCGCTGGCGCTGCCCCTTTATTACACGCTGGAATATGCTGCATTTCATAAAATCAGTTCAAGCCTTTTTGTGCTCCGGCTGCTGAGTGTGCTGATCGGCATTGCGTCCATATACACGGTCTGGCTGCTCGGCAGGAAAAGCTTCGGTACCGGAGCGGGTCTTTTTGCCGCCGCTATGATGACTCTGTCGCCCGTGCATATTTATCATGCGCAGGGCATACGGGCGTACGGACTTTTCACCTGTCTTGCCGCACTTATGATCTGGTCTTTCATGAAATTGACCGAAGAAGAAAAGCGGGGCCATTGGCTGCTTCATCTGATTGTGGCTGCCGCTCTTTACTGGACGCACCCTTTTGCGGTACTGCTGGCTGCCGTGCCGGGCGTGTACCTGCTCATTCAGGGGCGAAAGCGTCTTTTTCTGCTGATCAGGTGGGCAGCGGCGCAGTTGCTGTTGCTGCTGCCGCTGGCACTGTGGCTTTTTTCGACCCGGTTCTGGCCCAGGGAAACCACAGAGAGCTGGCTTGCTCTACCCGGGTTCGGTAATGTTGTTGCCGATATTTTCTTTGACGACATCGCTGCTTTTCAGCTGCAGTTCCGTGCAGGGCAGGCTGCATCTGCAGCGGGGATTTTCCGCTGGATTCCGGATCTCCTGCTGGCAGCGCTGATTCTGCTGCTGTTGGCGGTGATGCTTCGTAAAATGCTTCACAGCAAAAATAGCAAATGCCCTCTATCGTTGCATTTTCTCTGGCTGGTACTTCCGCCGCTGCTGTTGCTGCTGCTTTCTCTTGTGCTGCGTCCCTGCATGTTTCCCCGCTATACGGTGCATTGCAGTCTGGCGCTGTATCTTCTCATAGGAGCCGCTTTGACACAGATCAGGGCAAAATGGAAGCAATGGCTGACCGGTACCTTACTTATTCTGCTGATGGCGGTGCAATGGCTCTGGCTGCAGCCCGGGCCGCAGCGTACCGATTGGTTTTCCGCTGCACGGCTGCTCCATGACCAGGCAATGCCTGAAGATCTGGTGCTTGTAAGAGCTTCTCTTGAAGGTGAACTGCTCTGCCATAATTACCGGGAGCTCTATGGAACTGCCCCGGTGCTTCCTGTGGCGGAAGCGGAAAGCTCCTGGATTATTGCGGCGCAAAGTGCGCTGGCGCTGGGAGTACAGACAGTGGCAGCAGAAGAAAAAAAGACAGAGCCCGGGCGTGTGCTGGCTTTTCTGGCCATGGATTTTTTTGTGCCCGGGCCGCCCCTCGATTTTGAATTTGCACTCAATGCCTGGGGCATCGATTTTCAGCGCTGGTTTTTCCCTGCTGTTCAGGAAGTCTATGCATATGCTCTTACAGTGCGTCCGGGAACTGAAGCCCCCCGGCATTTGAAAGAATTGCTGGAGCAATGGGAAAGAGAGGGGCTCAATTTTGAGGAAAGCCGGGCGGACAGCGTGAAAGCATTCGGCAGCCTTGCTCTGGCGCTGATCGGAGGCGGTAGGGCTTCGGAAGCTTCCGAACTGCTGCGCGATATGCAGGCGCACATGTTGCTGGATGCGCGGGCTTATGCATCCCTTACACGGAAAATGGAGGACCCTGTGCTGCGCAAAGCGGCCGTGCATGCGCTGAATGCGTTGTACCGGGGCTACGGATTCAGGAAAAACGGATATCATATGCAGGCATTGCAGGCGTTTCAGGAAGCAGGTGCTTTCGATCCGGACAACGGGGTTGTTTTTTATGAGCTGGCAAAGGAATATGCTTCGGAGCCCAATCAGGAAGCGGCGATGAATGCCCTGCGTCAGGCGGGCCGTCTCGAAGAGGAGTATGCATCCATGGAGGCGCATATTCAGGATGTGATGGAGAAGGGATGTGCTTTTCCGGATGCCTGGGAAGCGGAGCAGGCCTATCGTCGGGGACTGCTTTGTATGAGCCGGGGAAATCTGAACCAGGCCGATGAATTACTGAAAGACTGCCTCAACCGATGCCCGAAGCATTTGGCGGCACTACCGGAACGGGCGTATGTCCTTCTGCAGCAGAACAGACTTGAGGAAAGCGCTGTCCTGCTCGACCGTTATCTTCAGATATGTGCGGCTCCCGATGCCCGTGCGCTGGGTAACCGTGCGATTATTGCTGCCATAACAGGCGATGACGAGAGTGCCCACCGGTATATCGGGCAGGCAGAGGCGGCCGATCCGAAATTCAAAGAGACTTTCGGCACCTTCGCCCGTCTTTTTTTTGTGGAGCAGCATTTTTCGGAAGCACTGCGTGAAGTGGAGCGACTGAAAGAGCAGGGTATCCCTTTTCCTGACTGTGTCGGTGACTATCTGCGCAAACAGATGGCGCTATAATTTGAATGGTTTGCCGTGGCTGTGCTATCCTTCCTACGCAGTGGGCGATTAGCTCAGCTGGTTAGAGCGCTGTCTTCACACGGCAGAGGCCACTGGTTCGAGTCCAGTATCGCCCACCATTTATCAGAACACATCGGCGGTGTGCGGGTTCCTTAAAAGGCCCGCGCACCGCTTTTCATTTATAAGCAAAGTTCATATTTAAGGCCTCCTCATTTTCTCTATTCTTTTCCTGCCGACTGGCCCGAAAAAGGCTCTTCTTGCCATCCGTAGAACAGCAGTTTACAGATTAAAATGCCTGTGTTATGATAAAGCTGATAAAAGATGCAGCGCCGATCGCATGGCGTCTTTTCCAATCGTTGTCCTCTTCAGACAGCAAGGAGAACAGCAATGAAGATATCTGTATTGATGTCGTGGATCGGGCTTATTTTGATGGCATTGGCATCATCGTGGCTTACCGGATGCCCGCCACAGAGCGGCATGCTGCAAGTGATCAATGACATCGATCCGCCGCTGGTTGAGTTGTATATAACGACTGCCGCAGCTGAGGATTGGGGAAGCAATCTTCTTGACTCACCCCTTCCGAAGGACTGGCTGTGCGAGATTGAAGTGGAGCCGGGCCTCTGGGATATCTTTTCATTGAATGCTGAGTCCGGAGGCCGTATGATTACAGGCGTGAAAGTTGATCCACATAAAACGCAATCTGTCTATGTGTCCTCCATGCGGGACCTCGATGCGGAAGAAGGCAAGGGAGCAGGGGAGGAAACAGGGGAGAGCAGCAGCGGCGCTCTGGCTGTGACAGGAGGAGAAGACGGGTACGCCTGCTCAATCATGCAATAATGAGCCGGGTCTGATGTCCGGCCGGAAAAAAGAGCAAGTGCCCGGTTTTACTGCGGCGTGCGGCGTCAGGAGAGCAATGGCCTGCCGGTATTTCAGGGCTCTTCCAGTCCGAGGCCACGCAGGTACGCATAGGTCTGATCGTAAAAATCCGGCCGCCGTGTCGGATCTGTGGGATCACCGGCGGGTACATAAATGACCATGCCCTGCCGTGCTCTTGTGAGGAGTACCCGGTAGGCATTCTTCTGGTAGAGTCGCCGCTCGGGCTTGTTGATGTTCTGCCATTTATTGCCTCTGAAAGCAAAGTGCTGCCACTGCTTTCCGCTGTAACGGAAATCGCCGTCCCAGGCGACACAGGCCCAGTCCAGTTCCAGCCCCTGCACATGAAACTCCGTCGCCACGTCTTCAAGATAATAGGACGAACGCACATCATCTTTGCCTTCGAGAAACCAGTTGACGGGGTCCATAGGCGTTTTGACATCGATGGCGTAGGGTTTCAGTCGCTCTGCCGCGGATGACACCACAATGCCATAGCGTTCATTTCCGGATGCCTGTTTTCGAAGCCATTGCTTCGCTTTATTCAGATCCCGTGTCAGGCGAATCGGGTAACTTCTGTTAATTTCCTGCAAAAGATTTTTAGCCTGTAATACTTCACAATCCAGTACTTTTTTAACAAAGCCGGACACTTTTTCCGAACGGAAAGAACGCATGGAAACGCCCAGATGAAGTTCCGGTTTGAATTCATAATGGATTGTTTCTTTGCGTGCTTCAATAGCCTGCAGCACTTTCCCGGATCCGTATTCGCTTTCTTTCAGCGTTGGCGAAATATATAAATGCCAGTCCTGAAAATGCTCCAAAGCAGCTTCCACCCAGGCGGCAATGCCAGCCTCACCCGTATTGATTTCCTGACCGCCGCCGACGAGGCAAACTACGACAGCCCAGCTGTCCTTATGCCGGTCCATGACCGAAATCAGAAACTCGGGCTCTGATTGATTGAAGTCGCTGACTTTTCTTTTCCGTTTCATGAAATTCGCAGCCTGCTCCTTATCCCAGGCGCGCTGTGCTTCATCAAAAAGGGCGACATGTTCCGCCGGAGCCTGCACATCCATGAGGTAGTTGTCGCGGAAATGATGGACGTTCTGAATAAAGGCTTTGACTTTTGTTCGGGCTTCCCCTTTCTTAATTTTTTTTCCCTGCCGAGCCTCTCTTTCAATCATATCCCGTGCGAGCGCTTCCCGGAGAATGGCAACCAGCGGGCCGTTGCCCGAAAGAAAAATACGGGGAGCTTCATCATCCTGCTGCTGTGTGGCAATATTGAGCCCAACCAGTGTTTTGCCCGCACCGGGCACTCCGGTCACAAAGCATAAGGCTTTGAACTTATTTTCCTGTGCTTCCCGGATGATTTGAAACAGTGTGTCCGAAGTTTGCTGCAGGTTGATAGCGCCGGCATCACTTCTGGAAATTTCTGCTACTCCGTGGCCTGCATAAAGAGCCCGGGCTGCCTCGATAATCGTGGGAGTTGGGCAGTAACGGGAGTTTTCCCAGGCTGTAATATCAAAAGGAACGGCCGGAATAAGCTGCCGGAGCTGATGGATGCAGCACGATAATTGACTGGCATTGGTGCAGACAGTCTCATAAAGTCCGCTGATGCGGGCATGCTCGATCAGTGTAACCAAACGATCCGGTGCCTCAGTTGCCACGAGTATCGGAACTACCGGGCAAAGGTGGCTGCCTTCGTGAAAGTTTTTTAAATCGAGCCCGTAATCATATGCCTGATCCCAGTCTGCTGCTTGAAACTCTGTGGCACCTGCTTTAAATTCGAAAATAAAAATAATGCCTTCGATTACAGCCAGCACATCAATGCGACGGCCCATGCGGGGGATTTCGAATTCGAAATAAAGTTGCCCTTCCAGCCCCTGAAGGGCATCGCGCAGCAATGGAAAGGTTTCCAGCCAGGCATTTCTCTGTGTGGTTTCGATGGTGAAGGTGCTTGCCTGTACAACGGAGCCTAGGATGTGTTCATCAGAACACGCAAGAAAATCCGTGATGCCTGTGCTGAACCACGCACGTTTTAATAGGGGAGTGTCTCTATCTGGCCTCATGATGCACCTCGATTTTTTTCAGTAACAACAGCAGTGCTTATTGTATAGGAAAGGCTCCGGGAAAAGGAATTGCTTTTTTTCGTAGACGGATGCTTTCATTCAAATCCGCAGCGGAAGTATGTCCTGCGACATACACACAATAAGCACAGGCCATAAAAGACCCTGCCAATGCGGAGATTGGCGTTCCCAGGCTGGCGGATTTTATGTTTTATGTCAGAGTATTTTGGTGCAGGGACAAGATAAGTT
>MWCY01000064.1 GCA_002070275.1 Candidatus Hydrogenedentes bacterium ADurb.Bin170 | reverse complement strand
CTTGGCACCATTTCCATATCACTATCACCCCTGCAATCATTGGCTGAAACGCTGGTGGATGCGGGGGTTTTCTTTGGTGATGACTTGGAGGAATTATTGCGTATAATGCCAATAGTGTCCTTTAATTGACCTTCAGAGCTGTCCGCAGGGGTAACACCAGGGGTAACACAAGAAACCGCTTTCCGTGTTTCTTTCGCCCCGCTCCGGAGTTCAGGCAAAAGGTTCACCGCTTGCGCTTTGTCCTTCAGTGTTGCATGAACATATACCTTCGCCGTGATGTGTGGTGTGCTATGGCGCATCAGCTTCTGTGTGGTGGTGATGGGGACCCCCGCCCGTGCAAGTTCCGTCCCGAAGAAATACCTGAGGGAGTGAAGATCAATCACCCGGCCTGAGGCATCTTCAATCTTTACCTTGGCAATCTCACAATCTTTCTTGAAGTTCTTTGCCAGGGACTGAGGGAGGTTATCAAAGAAGGGTTTGTCATTGAATGCGCCGGGGAAGGCCGTGCTTTCGCCTGTGAGCCCTTCCAGTCGCTCAGCCATATAATCACTCATGGCTTGCTTCAATTCGCTGTTAAGAGGAATCTGAGCCCCTTTACGGTTCTTCTCATTCTCTGCTTTCAGAGTGATGATGCCCGCCGTCAAATTGATATCACCGATGGTGAGAGTGCGACACTCATTCCACCTGAGGCCTGTCCCGGCCATTACCTGATAAACCGTTGCCCGGGTGTGTCCCTTCCGGAGAAGCGCCTTCCTGGTATCTTCCGACAAATTGCACTCACGCCCGGCAACACCGCTTCCGCTCAATGCCGCTTGCAATGGTTGGATCCGTGCCGCCTGGATAATCTTTCTCAACTCTTCCGCTGTGATGGGCCGCCGCTCATAGGCCCGCACTTGTCGCCCGGTCCACTTCAGTTCCTGAAAAGGATTCGCCGGCAATAGAGCCTGAGCAGGGGAAGCACACCAGCCCCCGAAGTCCCGCAAGGCAACCACGGTCTTTTGACAGGTCCGGGAAGATATACCGTCCCGTTCCACTCTTGCCCTGATCCAGGCATTGGCATCAACGGTGTTCATATCCCCCAGGGTGCGCCACTTGCAAGCCTTAGCCGCCCTGGTGATGATGGAGCCTGTTTCATTTACATGAACTTTACTTCTTCCCTGCATGGTCTTGAATGCTTTGAAGTCTTTTACAGCGCCCCGGATAGCCTGGTTCTTTTTGTCGGCCATGGTGACTTCCGACAGGGTAGCCACACCCGCTTTAATCCGCTCCACTTCCGCTTCTTTATCGGCAAGCCATTGTTGGGCCATGGCCTTATCCCGGCAACCTGTGGTAGCCTCCTGGATAACGCCCAAGGCATCACGCCAACGGGCCCGGTAAATGGAAGACACCGCTTCAATGCGCCCGTCTTTGATAACAGCCGTATGGGTGATTCCTCTGGACTTCCACCGTGCCTTCTTTATTCCCCTGTATGTGAAGACTTCAGCGCCTTCAGGGATAGGCCGCCGCCGCTTGGGTTTGAAGATACGTCCCATTACTTCCCCTTTCTCTCTTCCTGTTTCACCAGGGTAAGCCCGAAGTACTCAGCCAATACATCCAGATTATCCGAATGCAGAGCCCTTCCTCTCATGAAGAAGTTGATGCTCATTCTGTCCACCCCTGTTTCAATGGACAGCCGCCGTTGGGAAATACCGCTTTCCCGAATAGCTTTTCTAAGAAGGTCTGTAACAGTTTCTTTCTTCATGATGATATAGTATCATACCTCCTCTTAGATTGCAAATTGAAAACCATTAGATACTCTGTCAATGCGGGTGTATGGGGTGACGATAGGAACCCCTACCCCCTGACTAGGTATCTTATGCTACTACCTGTATACCTATATAGGGAGGTAGTAGTGGGATAATTTTTTATCAGGGTATCGCAAGACATTTTCCTTGCCTTCCGTTCCGCGGAGTTTCTTTAAGAGCATCGGTTTGAATCGCCAAACGATAGACCTTTAATGCATCTCGTTTGTCTTTCAAGGATAAGTGTTCAAGAAGATCATTCATATAGGGGCCTTGTCCGTTGTTTATGCCGCCCCAAGTAATTTCATAGTGCGGGTTGTCTTTCACAAACTCCACTAACTGGGGGACATACTTACCAAAGCAAGCAAACTGGATATCCGCCAGATTGTTCCGCCTTTCTTCTCGTTCAGTCGCTGTCACCTCAGCCACCACACCGTCGGCGCGGCGCTCCAGAAAGAATGAGCATCCCGCCCCATGGGTGTTTTTGGTGATGCGTCCCTGGATGAAAGGGGAAGTCTCTTCGCCGTCTTTGTCTTGCGCAAGATTCAGGATCCACCGCGCACCTCCTTTTAAAGCACTTGCTCCACGCCCGGCGGCAGCATCGAGTTTGTGGGATCCCTCTTTAGAAGTGTGGTGAACCAGAAGGATGGTGCAGCCGGTTCGTTTCGCCATACTTCTGAGATTGGTTACAAAAGCCCCTACTTCCGCATTACTGTTTTCATCATCCAGGCCACCCGCCGAAGCCACAGGGTCTATAATCACCAAATCCAACTTGTCTTCAATCATGGCCCGCTCCAGTCTCTTCAGGGTGCGCGTTGGAGTCTTCTCCCCGCCGTAGCCCCCTGCTTGTCTGAAAAGGCCTTCTTTGGGAAGAGGGACAAAGTGCAACCAGCCCGATTCTTCCAGAGCCGCATAATCCACTTTATCGCTGCATACTCTGTCCATGCGGGTTTTCAGGTCTGAGGCGTCTTCTTCGTAGGACACATAGCAACACCGAAGCCGTTTCCCGAGTTTGGCGCCTATACTCTTGATATGCATAGCTTCGCCCCGTGCATATCCCGTGACAAGGTCCAGTATGATGAAGCCCTTGCCGATGCCGTCGCCGCCGATGATGACGCCGAAGGAGCCTTTAAGCGGTCCATTGTTGAAGATGGGTGGCCCTTGTGGCGGCGCAAGATGTATCTTCTTATACAGCACTGGTAGAGTCCCCGCCTGGTCGATGGCCTGGAGCCGCTCCATCAGTGCGCCTCTGTCGTCTTTGTGTGCTTTTGTTGCGGCCCGTGTCGCCTCCCTCTTCCACTGCTCCAACGCCTCCCGCGCCAGCTCCTGGACTTCCTCTTCCGTGATCTTGCTCGAGTCGTGGATACTCTGAAAAGGGAGGCTGTTCTGGCTGTACCATGCTTCCAGTTCCGCCCATTCCTTTTGTTCCAGGGTGTCCGTGCCGATAAGTACATCAACGGCAATTTCAAAGAAAGCTTTGTGGCTTTTGCATACATCAAGCAGGAGCACCGGCACCCGGGAATCTTTGGCGCGTTGCATGGCACTTTTGATAATGCCTTTCACTTCCGAATCAGGCAAGCCGCTTTTCTCATTAGCTTTATTCATGAAGTCGATAATTACCGAATCGGGGCAACGGAGTTTCAGAAGCTCACAGGCCAACTTGAAGAGCCGGTCATTGCGCTCACCTTCCGGCGCACCATTGGAGATAAGGTCCCATGCTGCAGCACTCAGCCCAACACCTGGCGGCAAGAGGAAGGTTGTTGAAGTAGAGCGCTCAACCTGGCTTTTCTTCAATCCGTTTACAGCCGCCTTCCAGAAAGGGGCCAGCCATTCCCCTGCATCGTCCAGAATGTTGATTCCCACATCACGAGTTTCATCAGTGTTCAGGATGACCGCCGGATCCAGTTCCACGAACTCAGATGCCAGGTAGGGAACTTTGAGTTTCCCGCTTTCCGGGTGCTGGGTATTGGGGAGCCGGAATATCCGTGCATGGTCATAGATCTTCAGATCCACTGTTTCACAGCCTTCAGCAAGTTTACCAACAACGGCCCGGCATATCTTCCCGAAGTCTTCCGAAGGCACAGCGCAAGAGGGTAAGGGGAAATAGATATGCGCCCCTTTGTTTCCACTAAAGCAAGCAATGACTTTATCCAGACTCGCCCTGTGAGAAGCTTCACAGCGCCTCAATACCTCCTGAGCTTCTGCTATGGCGTTTGCCGGATTGTCTTTGCAATCAAAATCCATGTGCAAAAAATGGCCCCTCACTTCACCGGGGTATTGGGCATTGGTGCCCTTCTCTTTGTAATGCTTTGTGAAGTATTCGCCATACGTGAACATGGACAGATAGGCTTCACCGGTGCCTGTGCACGCCGTGCCTTCACCGTCTTCGTTGCAGGCAAGATAATCTTCAAAGACATCTGGCCAGTCTGTGACAAGCTCCCGCTTGCCGACAACACCGCCCCGCACAATTACCCCGAAACGGTAAGCTTCTGATACACTTTGTGTGGTCTTTGTTTTTGGTCGGGTTGTTGCTGCAGCCCGGCCTTCTTTTTCCAGGGAAGTTCTCATGATCTTTACCCCTCTTCAATTCAGCCAATATAGGGCTGTTTCAGAGTCTTAACCTCTTCAGCCATACATGAACCCGCCTGAGCCTTTGTTTTCCGTTTACTACCCCCTATAGACCCCTTTTTCCGGTATCCAAATCGATATGGATAGAGGGGACAGTCGGTAAACGTGCACTTCCTCACAGCACGGGCCGAAAAGCCACAACAGTCCAGGCAATATTCCCTGATAGCTTTCGCCCGGTCCGTGGCGGCGTATCCTTCCGGCACACCTCCCCCGAGTCGATAGGGATAAAGGGGATGTGTGGTTGAACGACATTCCCTTGCTTCATTGGCACTGCCGCCACACCACCACACGTACCATTTCCGGATAGCTTTGCTTCTGGTCATTGCTCTGCCCTCCACCCGGTCTTTCGGCAATGGGGACAGTCCGCTTTTATCCAGGCTTCAATGACATCAGACCGCCACCGGACAGAGCCGCCCATTCTCACAGGAGCAGGTATCGCCCCATAGTCCCGCATACGCCACACCGTGCGTGTAGTCACGCCCAACAGTTCGCTCACCTGAGCCACGTTCAGCAGTTTGGTTTTCATGGAGAAAACCTCCTCTTAAGCTTCAGGATTCACCAATTGAATCCAACTGCTATTGAGGTTTGAAAACTCTACGCCTGAATGTTTGTGACATAAGTTGTTGGTATATGACGGGTTGCGACTTAAGAACTCTCAGAGTTTCCAGAGTTACGTAACTCTCTTACCACTCTTCAGCGGGAAGGCTTTTAATGCTCCAGGGATCTTCCTCTTCCCCTTCCTCTTCCTCTTCCTCTTGGTTCAGTACCTCAGGGGCAATGCCACTATCAAGCCCTCTGTCCAAAATGTCTCTTGTCGCAACCTTGAACAAACCAACCCGGCAGATGAATGAATAGTCTTTCTTTAATACTGTGATCGGGTTGCCCTGTGCGGAAGGGAACAAAACTTTAAAGGCTTCTCTCAATACCTTTGCGCTACTTCTGACTGCCTCAAAGTCCTCTGCATCAAAGAAGCTTTTCCAGCCCTCTTCAGTCTCGGTTGCGATACCTGCCATTTTGTGAAGAAGTCGCCACGGTGCGTTACCGTCCCCTTTTCTGTCCCTACGCCCACCCTTGGGGTCACATGTGTTAATTTCATTCACCATAAGAAGGGTGTAAGGGATGCCCTTCCCATCTGAAAGCTTCTTGCAAAAGATAAAAGCGCCATCTTCCTGTGGTTCCGCAACCGCTAAATTCAGATCCTTCCACGCCTTCAGCTTTATAGCCCCTGCTTTCCTCTGAGCATCCATTTCTTTTTTGGTTCTGGGATTGTACCCTGTTCTCTTTTGTGGTGATTTCTTTTGTGCTTGAATTGCCTGGAGAAGTTCTTTATGACGCTGAGCCTCCGGATCGGGTGCTTTGGCTTTCCACTGCACCCACGCGCCGCTATCTTCTATGATTCGGTATAGGTTACGCTGAACGCCTTTGTGCCAATGGGGTTCTTCCTCTTCTTCTTCCACGAAAGCCCGCAAGTCTTTTTCTATAAAGTCTTCAGGAAGCAGGCCCGCAAGCACAAGGCACTTCATCCGGAAAACAGCTTCAGCTTTTCGACAATCAGGCTTCAGGACCACACGTTGCCACAAGTACCATGCTTCATCCGGAAGGGTCACACTCTCCACATCGGGAGGGGTAGAAGAAGCCAATCCTTCCAGAGTGCGGGTGTCCCTGTTTTCATATCGGGCAAGTTTGGGATTAATCCAGTCGTCCCACGGTCGATGTGCCCATTCCAGAGGGCCGGGGTCTTTAAGCCAATAGGACTTAGCCCACTTGATACCTTTGGGAGTCAACACCTTTGGAAGATCCCGAAGCTTAGGAGAAGGGAAGTCGGGTATAAGTGTTGTGGTGATCCACCGAACCCGGCGCGCCCATGTGTCTTCCACCAGGCCTTCCGGTGTGTCCCGTTCCCAGCAGGAAAAACAGTTACAGTCGCCGTCCCGTTCTAAGGAACAAATGAACGCCCGCTTATCCTTCAAGATGGCATAAGCCTCTGCAGTACCTTTGATGTAAGGCTTGCAGTAGTCGGGGAGCCAATGGTCTTTTTCGGCATGGTTTTCTCCTCTTGTTTTAGTCCTAAAGCATCACTGAAAGAACCAAAGTACAAAACATCTCTTGTCAGCCCACAGTTTTAGTGATAATGTTATCCCAATTTACGGAGCTTGTCAAAAATATATGTATTATTTTAAACTGTTAGATATCTAACATACTATAGACTTTCCTATTATAATGCGCACGCGTGCGAGAGGATCCTTATCTTCTGTTTCTGTAAGTTTGTGCGTGGGGGGTAAAATGATGCCGGCGGCATTGCAGTTATCTTGGATTTTATCTAGGCGCAATGCCGGGCAATCACAGTTCTTTTATTATGGCCGCCGTGTCTTTTCTGATTTGGCTGTATATGAAAAGAGGTTGCCTTTCAGCACATCTATTCATATACACTCGTTTTCGGCAAGAAGTATTTACGTTTTTTATAATTCCTCTAATAACATCTATTGTTATTTAAAATTCATTTCTTTACATCGCTTTTCAACAGATCTTCCTTGAAAAATAATTTTCGACTAAATAATCCAAAATTCCGTATTATAGAGAGAAAGTGTGCTATAGTTATATTCAACATACAATATAATTCTGCAACTGTCTACAGATCCAAACCGATTTTAACATTCAACGAGGAGGTAAATGTTATGCACGTTGTCGACATGGAGTTCCCAGTAACAGGAAATCGAATCGCCGCAGATCATGGGTATGCGCTGTATGGCTCCTTATCACGGCTTCTGCCAAACGTCCATCCTCAGGGCAATAAGAAGTCGTCTTCTGATAAAGACAGTCTGGCCCAGATTTTAGGGATTCACCCGATTAATGGACGGCTTTGCGGAGATCGCTCTCTTGAGTTAACAGCACAAAGCCGAATACGCTTTCGACTTCCTGCCGAATATATACAGGACTTTCTTCTTCTTACGGGAAAAATATTGAATCTTGACAGTGACCGTCTCACCCTGGGCGCACCAACCATTCGCCAATTGACACCTGCTCCGCGTCTGTATAGTCGCCTGGTAACCATCAAAGGCTATCAGACAGAAAATTCTTTTCTTGAAGCGGTTCAAGGGCAGCTTGCAGATTTGAATATCCACGGAATCGCCAGTCTGGTACCTCGTTCCGGAGAAGTCTCTCTGGAAGGGAAAAACATACGTACGGAAGGTGAAGAATTGTATATCAGGCGTACCTTACGTATTGCCGATCGCGAGATAGTTGGTTTTGCTGTGCGCGTGCAAGATCTGACAGCACAAGAATCGCTCGACCTGCAGATTCGAGGACTGGGCGGAAGAAGAAAGATGGGTTGCGGCATTTTCATTCCGGAGCGTAATTAATGACCGCAGCTACAAGTATTATTCTTGCGAAAAGCACGCGCTGTCCCACAGCACCGCTACCACACGAGACGCTTATGGGGCACTCCTCTGCCGTGGCAGATAGTTTTCAGGCGCTTTTCCTTCCAGACGGAAAGACTGGCTGGCTAACTGAACAATGGTTCACATTTTTCCAATTATCTCAGCAAGACCATGACATTTTTCTGCAGCATGGTCTGGCAGCCGCATGGCTTCACGATCTCGGAAAAGCCAACAATACCTTTCAAGCCATGCTTAGGCACAAGAGCCCAGGTGATGGTCTCAATCAGGCGTTATATCACGAATTCTTGTCCGGCATGATTCTGAGCATGCCTGAAGCGGGCATCTTTTTCCCTCAATCGCTTAATCTGGAATTATTGATTACGGTTGTCATGAGTCATCATTTGCGCTTTGACAGAAGCAGATTCGCAAAACTTGGTGTTCATAATACTTTCCAAATTAATGTGCCCGTCATAGAGTCTCTTTTAAATCAAGCCTTCCCCCCGCCGCCCGGTAATCCTTCGCTTTCTTTGTCTCTTTCGAAGCACTGGAGTTTTTATGAACAACCGGATACCTGTCAGGTTTACAAAATAGCGGATGCCTTAAGGTACCGCTTGGAAAAATATCATCGGCGGCTTCGCAGCGATAAGAAAGAAGTACGCCTTCTCCGGGCCCTGCGTGCGGCACTAATCATTTCAGACAGTGCAGGCTCGGGTATTACCAGGGAAAACAAAGAGGTGCGGGATTGGCTTCCTCCTTTATTCTCGAAGAATCAATCCCTCAGTGAAAAGGAAATCCTTGACAGTGTTATCACCCCCCGTATTAGCAGCATAACCCAAAAGCGGTCTTCCAGTTTTCAGTGGAGCGGATTTCAGGAGAAAGCAGCGGAGCTTCCGGACCGCACCTTGCTGATTACGCCTTGCGGCTCCGGAAAAACTCTTGCCGCCTGGCGTTGGATAGCGGCCCGCTTGTCTGCCAGGCCTGCTTCCCGTGTCATTTTTCTTTATCCGACCCGTGCCACTGCTGCCGAGGGATTCCGCGATTATGTTTCATGGGCGCCGGAGAGCGATGCCGCCTTGATTAGCGGTTCGGCAACCTTTGATTTACAAGGCATGTTTGATAATGCCTCAGATGATCGCCGCGGTCGCTCCTATCTTACAGAAGAGCGTCTGTTTGCTCTGGGATACTGGTCCCGGCGCATCTTCTCTGCAACAGTAGACCAGTTTCTGGGTTTTATTCAGAACGTCTACGCCTCAATCTGTCTTCTTCCTCTTCTGGCAGACTCTGTGCTTGTGCTGGATGAAATACACAGCTATGACAAAGGATTGTTTGACGCTCTGAAAGCCTTTCTTAAAGAATTTAATCTGCCGGTGCTTTGTATGACTGCAAGCCTTCCCGGTGACCGCATCTGCCAGCTCACCGAAGAATTAGGCCTGCGTTTATTTCCTGATCCTGTCCATCATGGAGATGAACATTTCCCGGATCTACAGGAACGTTCCGATAAAGAGCGCTATAAAGTGACGCTTCTGGCTGGCGAGGATGAAGCGCTGAAAAACGCTCGTCAGGCACTGGATCAGGGGCTCAAAGTTCTTTGGGTGGTCAACACCACGGAGCGTTGCCGCAGGCTGGCGGAAGAAATGAAAGCACTGTGCTATCACAGCCGTTTCCGTCTGTGTGACCGGAAAAAACAGCACGATCAGGTGATCAGGGCTTTTCAGGGCGAGAAGCAGGCTGTTTGTGCCGTTACCACGCAGGTATGTGAAATGAGCCTGGACTTGGATGCTGACGTTCTTATTTCGGAATATGCACCGATTACAGCACTGATTCAGCGTATGGGCCGCTGCAACCGACGTGATCTCCCTCAGAGCAACCGGATCGGCGAGGTGTTCCTTTATAAACCTGAAAATGATCTTCCCTACGATAAAAAGAGTCTCTCCGGTGTCACCTCTTTTGTTTCCGCACTGACTGAAAGACTCGTTACACAAAAAGATCTGGCAGAACTTCTCGGGCAGCTGGGCCCCGATCAATATGAAGCGGAACGCTGGCTGTCTTTTATCAACGGGGGCGTAAATGCCCTGTCCCGGGAGGAAAGTCTTCGCGACGGCATAGATTTTATGGTTCAGGCTGTCCTGGACAGCGATGTGCCTGCTTATCTCGAGCTTCGAAAACAACGCTCGCCGAAATCGGCGGGATTGCTGCTTCCGGTTCCCCGTCAGGAAGGAAAAAGAGACGCTCGCCTTCCCGACTGGCTTCATATTGCATCTTCAGAAAACTATGATCCCAACCTGGGCTACGGCCCGCAAGCACGAAAGGAAATCCTATGACTACCTCAATGATTCCTGAAAAAGCACCGCCTGGCGCAACGGATCAGGATAGCAAGCACTCTGAAGGCTTAGTTCTCCGCTACACCTTGCATGATCTTCCCACTGCTCAACACAAAGCAGGTCTTGCCGGATTGCTGCTGATGCTCGAATCTATGCGACGCAGAAAAATAGCTCCCATCCCCGAAGTAGTAGAAGTAAGTGCACATGGAGCTTCTATCAAAGTAACTGCCGAAAGCCTTCAGAGTGTTTTTGACGATTACTACGACGGAGCCAATATTGAAATTGCGTTAAAAAATAAACGAGCCGGAGAGGAGCCTCTCAGGGAAGATGAAAGTGAGACCATCGACGAAGACGGGAAATCCAAAATAGAAAAGAGGTTTATTTACGAAATTATTCAGCCCAAAGCCGCTTTTCTTTCTGCATTGAATGGTGATCAGGTAGCCTGGACCAAACTCTACAGAGAGGTCATGTGGAATATTCTCCGCGGTCGCCCTGCCACCCAGATACCCTATAAAACACGTCTGGAAGGAGTGCAGCAAAATGAATCTGAAAAGCTGTGGCAGGCACTCGAGAAATCTCAGGCTAAAAAGAAAGGCCCATCCCTCATGCCGATTGCCAGTTCTATTTTTATTGGAGCTCAGGCGGAGAGTGCCGAAAAGATTGGCTTTCAAGGGATACCCGAAGAAAACCTTCTTCTTCATTTTTGGCCACTGGCTTCCCGCATTTTCTGTCCGGCAACGGTAGATCTTGACGGAAAAACAAATGATGTCGGATTTGTCCTGGTCATTCCCGAGCCTCTCGACCTGCAGTATTTTTGCGAAAACTGTCTGGAGATGCTCGCTAGTTTAGGGCCCGAGCTGTCTGGGTACCGACCATCCGCAGCCCGAATCGACGTGCCTGCAGAAGGCGGACTTGAGTATCTGGGTGCTCTTGCACGCCATCGTGCTGATGGTTCCTTCCGTTTTAGCGTTTCCGCTGTGGAAAGCTATCACCTGGAAAAAGTTGGTAACAACGTACAGATGCACGGTATGCAGCGTATTGAGGCTTCCCGCCAGATTTTAGACCGCTACGAACGTTTTAAACAGAATTTCCGTAACGGTCTTTTCAAAGTGCAGCACCTGGCTAATTTGCTTGCCGATGCGCCCTGGTACCGGGGATTTATTTCTGTAATGGCCTTTATGCCCGCCAAATTTTTTATTCAAAAGACAGGGGAAACTCCGGGAAAGCTTTCTTTTTTCGGGAGAGATGCCTGGTATGCGTTTTCTCTGCTGCAACCCAACAACCCCACAAAAGGAGGACAACCGATGAGTGAAGAGATGAAAGATGAACTGCTGGCACAGCGTGTGTATGAGGTGGTGCGCACCTATGTCATGTCCAGAACAGAAGATAAAAGTGGCATCACCTATGACTCTTTTAAGGAGAACCGCGATGAAAACGGCTATGTAAAGACCCCTGAGTCTTATCGCGATGCAAAAGAGAAAGTATGTATGGACGCCTTTCTTGCGATCCGGGGCCGTACTGAGCAGGATTTTGTCGAATACTTTGCCGGAACTCTGTGCTCTGTTCCCCAGAATCTTAAGAAAGACCGTTATGTGGAAATTTCCAACGCCCTGTTTACAGAATGGGAAAAAGTCAAGACTCTTTCCCTTCTTGCCCTGTCTGCTGTTTCCTGGTCCTTTAAACCCATAACCTCAACCTCAACCTTTAAAGAAGACTGAATCAGTCAAGGAGTATCACCATGAATCTATTTGCTACTGTTCTGACCCATGCCGCCCCAAGTGCCAACTACCGTGGCGAAAGTGCCGAAAATCGCGCCGTCATTCAGAAAATCACCAAAGACCGCTTTGAATACGCCATTATCTCACCCGAAGCCATACGCAATGCGCTCCGCGAAGGGCTGCGGGCGCTGGGACTTCCCTGCAACAGGGAAAGACTCGAAGATGAAGAGCAGCTTGCCGTTCAGTTCACCACCTTCCCCGATGCCGAAAAATGGGCGGATGATTTTTTTATGGGCTGGCTGGTAGCGGCAGGCTCCAAGGATCGGACAAAATATTTGAAAGAAATCAAAGAAAAAGAAGGAAGAGATCCCGCTGCCTTCACCTTTAAACGGGACTCCATCTTGCGCATGAACATGGCTGTCGCTCTGGAGCCATATAGACACAACACCGTTTTTACGCAATCGCCCCAGCAGCTGAACAGCCCCTGGCAGAATGCCCAGAATTCCCAGTTGCTTCACAGGGAAACTGTTTTCACGGCCTATCAGTATCCCTTTGCGTTGAACCTTGAAGATTGCCGAAAGAAGCCGGAGTGGACCCGTGCCTTGCTCCGCGCCATCAGCCAGCTGAACAATGTAGCCGGTAATCATGCACGGAGTTACTTCGAAATGGCGCCGGCAAGTGTGGTTGTCCGCTTGACCCCCTGCCTGGCTGCCGGCTACAACACCTATGGATTTGAAATAGCCGACCGCACGCAAACGCATCTCTTCCCGGAAGTGGTGGAAGGCATTCTGGCCGGTGATTTTCCCGGCAATGAATTTTATCTGGGCGGTAAACTGGTGCGCGATATGGACGAGAAGACTTCCAGTACGCTGAGTCAAAAAGGCACAGTACTGGATCGCAATGCCGCAAGGCTTCTGGATCTGGTGGGTGATCAGGCCTTTGCGGCAGGAGAACAGTCATGATCAGTCTCTATGTCGAAGCGCCTTTTGCGGTGTTTCGGATATTCACGGCCGGATATTTCAGACCTACCGCCCGGTTTATGCCTCCTTCATCGGCATATGGCCTGCTCCTGAATATTGCCGGGATAGAGATGCGATGGGACGACGGAAAATCGGAAATGACACTGATTCGCAGCAGCGGACTGCCCGGATGCCGTCTGGCACTGGGCACTCCTGCTGCCCCTGAAGTCAGAGTGCTCTATCAGCAGTTACACAACTACCCGGTTGGCGCGCACCGCAAAGAAAATGCTGACCGCTGCAAAGGCAGCAAGTATAACATCAAACCTGTAAAGCGGGAGCTGCTCTGTGATCTGAAAGCCTACATCCTGGTCGATGGAGAAGAATCATTCGAAGCTGCTATTCGGGACGGACTCTCAGGTAAAGTCAAAAAACGCTATGGACTGCCTTTTCTGGGAGACAACAACTTTCTGCCCAACCGCCTTGATCTGACTTCTCCACCTGAGGAAATCCGCTGGTGGGAGCGTCTTGATGAAGACGCAGGGACAGAAGACGGCACGGTAACGACACGGATGACTCAATGTATTCATCGCAGCGATATGACCCAAACCCGCTCCGCTCTGTATATTCTGGGAAAACCACGGGCGGATGTGCCGGAGCGCGCTTGGACGGAGATGTATCTATGACCGAAATTCTGGAACTGCCAATTCGCGTCATGGCTCTCCATGCACTGGAATATTGCGAGCGCCTTTTCTACCTCGAAGAAGTGGAAGAGATCCGTGTTGCTGATGAACGCGTCTTTGCAGGCCGGGAACTTCATGAAACGTTGGAGCTGCAGGAAGGCGAAAAGCGGCAGGAATTTGAGCTGTCCAGTGACACTCTGGGCATCATTGGAAAACTGGATGCTGTTCGCCATCGGGAGGGCGGATGGGTTGTCTACGAACATAAGCGTGGACGCCCCCGCTCTCCCCTCCGGAAAGGTGAGCCTTACGAGGCGTGGGACTCCGATGCCCTCCAGCTTTATGCCTATTGCATGCTTCTGGAAGAACACCTCGGAAAACCGATAACGGAAGGCCGGATACGGTACCACGCCGAAAATATTACGGTGCGCCTTCCTCTGGATGATGCCGCAAGATGCAAAGTGAATCAGGCAGTTGCTCGCGCCCGCGAGCTCCGTTCTTCTCTCAAGCGGCCCGCTGTAACAGCTAATGAACGCCTCTGTATCCGCTGTTCCCTCGCGCCGGTATGCCTGCCTGAAGAAGAGCGGCTGGCCTGTGATCCGGACTGGGAACCGCTCCGGCTCTTTCCGAGAAAACAGGAAAATACTGTACTTCATGTGACGACTCCGGGAGCACGAGTAGGAAAAGCAGGTGATCAGATCTCTGTTACGACGCCGGATGGCGAAATACAGAAATTTCCCTTGGCGCAGATAGAGTCAATGGTTATTCACGGATACGGCCAGGTTACCACGCAGGCCCTGCAGTTATGTGTGCTGAACCGGATCCCGGTACATTGGATGTCTGCTTCCGGGTTTTATATAACAGGCGCCGTTCCTGATTCGGGCCAGGTACAGCGGCGTATTCGCCAGTACGAAGCATTGCGGGATGAGTCTTTCAAAATGTCACTTGCGCAAAAACTGGTACACGCAAAAGTGGAAGGGCAGCTTCGTTATCTCCTGCGTGCAACCCGCAGCGCACCGCGGTCCGAAGCAATCACAAAAAGTATCTCCGATTTGCGTAAAAGTCTTGCTGACATCGTGAAAGCAGAAAGCCCGGATGTGCTCCGGGGACTGGAAGGCATGGCGGGTCGGGCGTGGTTTGCTGTTTACCCGAACACACTGCTGGCTGCAGGTGCTGGAGAAGAATTTCAGATTAAAGGACGAAGCAGGAGACCGCCTCAAGACCGGTATAATGCTTTGCTCAGCTTTGGCTATGCTCTGCTGCACAGGAGTGTCATGCAGGCACTGCTCACAGTCGGGCTGGAGCCGGCTTTCGGCTTTTATCACACGCCGCGCTCGGCAGCCCACCCGCTGGTTCTCGATCTCATGGAGCTGTTCCGTGTACCGCTTTGTGATATGCCCGTGCTGGGAGCAGTCAACAGAAAACAATTCGATCCAAAAGTGGATTTTTCCTTTGCACCGGGCAGGGTGTGGCTGTCTCAGGAAGGCAGAAAAAAAGCAGTGCTCCTCTATGAACGTCGCCTGCAGGAACTCTGGAAACATCCCGTCACAGGTTACTCTCTGGAATATGGCAGAGCCATTGAACTCGAAGCGCGCCTGCTGGAAAAAGAGTGGACAGGAAGCCCGGGACTTTTTGCCCGGGCAAGGCTGAGGTAATCCATGAAACATTGGTTTTTAATTTCTTACGATGTCCGGGACGAAAAAAGACTGCGAAAATGCGCACAAACTTTGGAAGGCTACGGACAACGCATCCAGTTCAGTATCTTTCGGTGTTACCTCTCAGAAAGAACGCTCCAGCGTCTGCGTTGGGAATTGAGTACCATACTTCATCTCGAGGACGACCTTCTCGTTGTGCGATTGTGCAACAGCTGCGTGGCTTCCATAAGGGCAAACAACGAAAAAACACAATGGCCTGACGATCCGCCAGGATGCATTGTCATCTGATAAATACAGGATTCAAGTACCGCCCCGTGAAATGCGGCAAATACGCCAAAACATAATTTTGTTCTGTAAAAGCAGTACGAATCCGATTTATCAACGCTTTTTGATACTTGAATCATACTTTCAAGACATAAGCTTTTCATTTTAAAGAGGTTATAAAAAACATGGCCATGAACACGACAAAAAGAAAGCCTGAAAAAAAAAGCACAAGCAGGGTGCTTGAAAACACCCCACTCAAAAGACTGATAATACTCACTCAAATGAAAAAGCTCTGTTTTCCCCTCTGATGCCGAAAGGCGTTGAGCACTCGCGTTGCGTATAATGCAAGGCGGTGTCATGCTTCCTGTTTTCCCCTCTGATGCCGAAAGGCGTTGAGCACCCTTTCCCGGATATGTTTCTGTCCTGTTA
>MWCY01000063.1 GCA_002070275.1 Candidatus Hydrogenedentes bacterium ADurb.Bin170 | reverse complement strand
TCCATCCGGGGCTGGCAGATCCAGAATGACAACCCGGATAGCCTGAATGAAGCGGACACGCCTGATACCATATGCATTAAAGAAGTGCAGGTTCCGGCTGAAAACAGCAGCATCTCTGTGCCCCGCTACAGTGTGACCCTCCTGCGCATCCCCAATGCCGATGATCCCGCTGTGATTTATTGGGAGAAGGAAGAAAGGCGCTGGAGCCGCAAGCGGATCAACGACTGGTATGCGAACGGGCCCTACCCTGCCGGCGCCAATTTTGTTCCTTCCACAGCATCCAACCAGTTTGAGATGTGGCAGGAGGACACCTGGGATCCTGAAACGATTGATCGCGAACTGGGCTGGGCGGCTGAACTGGGCTTCAATGTGATGCGCGTGTTTCTGCATGACATGCTGTGGAGAGCGGAAGGGACGGCTTTCGAAAAACGCATCGATGAGTATCTCGCCATTGCTGATAAACACGGCATCAGAACCATGCTCACCCTGCTGGACAGCGTCTGGGATCCTTTCCCGGAGCTGGGCCGCCAGAAAGAGCCGGTGCCCGGTGTACACAATTCGCGCTGGGTACAGGCGCCGCATATCGATATCCAGAAAAACCCGGAAGGCTATGACGCAGCACTGAAGCCTTATGTCACTTCCGTGATTTCCCGCTTTAAGGATGATCCCCGTATATTCGCCTGGGATCTGCTCAACGAACCCGCCAATCCGGTGCCGCAGTACCAGCCGACTGAAGGGTGGTCGCCGCAGGAAAAAGAAGCCGCTCACCTCATTCTGGTAGACAAACTTTTTGACTGGGCACGGGAAGTCAATCCTTCGCAGCCGCTCACTGTCGGTATCTGGGTGGCCCCCGGTAATCGTATCAATCCGGCAAACCAACTCGACAAACTGATGGCTGAGCGCTCCGACCTCATCACCTTCCACAGTTATCAGAATGTCATGGAAATGAAAAAGGCGGTGGAATGGCTCCAGCAGACGGATCGGCCCCTGGTCTGCACGGAATACATGTCACGCAGTACAGGCTGCACCTTTCAGAATGTGCTTCCCTATTTAAAGGAACAGAATATCGGCGCCGTGAACTGGGGTCTTGTCTCCGGCCGCTCCCAGACCATATACCCCTGGCATTCCTGGGAAAAGCCTTTCGACAAGGAACCTGATCCCTGGTTTCATGATGTTTTCAGAAAAGACGGAACTCCCTATGACGAAGAGGAAGCCGCAGTCATCCGTGCAGTGCTGAAAAAGGAAAAGCCCTGACTTTTACTCAAACCCGGAAAGGAACCGCATGTTTAAATACCTGCCTCTGACGCTGCTCCTGCTCCTCCCTGCAACGGGCTGTCATGCCGTCCCTGAGGGATCTTTTGCCGAAGGGCTCAGCTGCTGCCGGGAACTTTTCAATACCTCCATGAAAGAAGGGGTCAGCTGCTACCGCATCCCTGCTCTGGCAGCCGCTTCCGACGGCACGCTGCTTGCCGTCATCGATGAACGGGTTGCCGACGGAAGTGATCTGGGCACGAACCGGAATATCAATCTGGTGCTGCGCCGCAGCAGCGACAACGGCGACAGCTGGTCGGATCTGGAAAGTCTGGTTGATTATCCCGACGGCCGGAGCGCCTCCGACCCGTCGCTGCTGGTCGACGAAATCACAGGGCAGATTTTTCTCTTCTACAATTTCATGGATCATGACAAAGCGCCCGGTGAATACCGCCTTCATGTAATGAAAAGCAGCGACAACGGCAGCACCTGGAGCGAGGCGGAAGATATTACAGGGCAGATCACGAAAGAGGACTGGCAGCACGACTTCAAATTCATCACCTCCGGGCTTGGAACACAAACCCGGTCCGGGCTGCTCCTGCACACACTCGTCAACCTGAAGCCGGGGCTGCACCTGTTCGCGAGCCGGGATCACGGGAAAAGCTGGACGCTGATCGATACGCCCATCAGGCCTGCGGACGAATCAAAAGTGGTGGAACTGGATGACGGTCGCTGGCTCATCAACAGCAGGGTCAACAAAGCAGGCAAACGTTTTACCCACTTCTCTTCCGATGAGGGAAAAAGTTGGGAAAGCCGGGCAGAAAAAGCACTGATTGACCCCGGGTGTAACGGGGCACTCCTCCGCTGTACACAGAAATCAAAAGGGGCGGCGAAGAACCGCCTCCTTTTTTCCAACGCCATGGACAGAAAAGAACGCCGGAATCTTGCCGTCCGTATCAGCTATGACGAAGGGGAAAGTTGGAGCAGCGGCAAAGTGATTTACTCGGGATCCGCCGCTTATTCGACCATGGCACTGCTGAAAAATGGTGATATCGGCATCTTTTTCGAAAAAGACGATTACAGCAACAATGTCTTTGTGCGCTTTTCCCTCAACTGGCTGACAGAAGGAAACGACCCGGGGGAATCACTGGAGCGGTAAGCTGCTTTTTTTTCGCAGCGCTCCGGCATACCCGCCGGGTCATACAGATCAGCAGAGAAACACTGTCTTTGCGCCGTCAGTCTTCAAAGAGGATCCGGCTGAGTTCGTGGAGTTTTTCCGCAGGCATCTTTTCCACGGCGCGGTCATAGGTCAGCAGTCCGTTGATTTCTATTTCCACGTCTGTTGTCTGTGTATACACTCCGGCGGCAATCCCCGCTTTACGAAGTTCGTTCAAACCGTCCAGCGTGCGGGCATAGCGTTCTTCATATTCCCCTTTGTTTTTCGGCAGATTGCCATAGCCCCAGTTTTTCTGGTCGGGGTTCCACAGATGCTGATCCACGGGGTAGCCGTGACCGCCGAATTCCCCGACCACCTTGATAAATTCACGGTACCGATTTTCATCAAAAGGAAAACCGGGATCCGGGTATTTGTGGAAGTCGACAATATCGCCCACCGGCCAGAAATTGCCGCCGCTGGCAATATTCACCAGTCTGCTGGTGTCCCGGGCTGCCATCCAGGCACCCACTTCCATGGTGCGGTGCTGACCCCACGCCTCATTAAAGGGTACCCATACCACAATGGACGGGTGATTGATCAAAGCAATGACCATGCCCTCCAGCTCCGTCATGTACTGCAGATGCTGCGCTTCGGGCCACTCGGCATCTTCCGGATTTTCCTTCAGAAAAGTCCATTTGGGGCCGTGCCCTGCACTGGGCTGATCCTGCCAGACCATCATGCCCAGCTGGTCACAGGCGTAATAATAACGCCGGGGCTCCATTTTGATGTGCTTGCGGATCATATTGAATCCCGCTTTTTTCAAAAACTCAACATCGGAACGCATCGCTTCGTCTGAAGGCGGCGTCAGAAGCCCGTCGGGCCACCAGCCCTGGTCGAGCGGCCCCCAGTGAAACAGTATCTCGCCATTGAGCGTAAAACGCAGGTGCCCGTTTGCATCACGAATTTTTCCAACCGTACGGATACCGGCATAGGAGCTGACCCGGTCGACCGCTTCGCCCCCATCGGACAGAAGCGCAATTTCCAGGTCATAGAGATGCGGTGTATCCGGTGTCCACAGAACAGGATTATGTACCGGAATGGTAATGCCTGATGCCGGACCGGTGCCGGAAGCAATCGTATCAGCGCCGCTGCGCACGCTGACAGACAGGGCTGCATTCTGCGGAGCACCGACAAGACCGGCTGAAAGATGAATCGTTCCCTTCGCCGCATCCGTGGTCAGCAGAAGGCTGCTGATATTGCGCTCCGGTACTTCTTCCAGCCATACAGTCTGCCAGATGCCCGATACACGGGTATACCAGATACCATGGGGATCCAGCACCTGCTTCCCCCGGATCTGCCAGTTGTCCGTCGGATCCTCCACACGAAGCAGAAGTTCATTTTCACCGTCTTTTAACGCACCTGTGATGTCGAAGGAAAAGGGCGTGCCGCCCCGATGCGTCCCCTGGATGATACCATTCACGCGCAGTTCGCAGTCATAGTCCACGGCTTCAAAGTGCAGCAGGGTCCGCTTGCCCGGAACAGGGGACAGCGCTACCGTACGTTTGTACCAGAGCGCTTCTTCGGGCTGCAGGAGCCGTTGCACACCACTCAGCCGTGATTCAATGGCAAAAGGAACCAGGATCTGCCCGTCCATTGCCGACGGCGCTTCCGTCTGCTCTTTTCCTGTAACCGCATAGTCCCACAGTCCGTTGAGATTCGTCCAGTTTTCACGCACCATCTGAGGGCGCGGATATTCGCGCCAGGCATTCTCCGCTGTCACACCTTCACCCCAGCGTGTAATCAGCGCTGTTTTATAAGGTTCCCTGGGCAAAGCATTCTCCTCCGCTGCAGAACAGAAAGACAAAGCAAACACAAAAACAGGCGCAAAGAAAGAGGCATACAGAAATGTTTTCACTACAGATTCCTTTCCTGAGTTTATTCTAGATTAAGAGTAAAGCCTATCTTCTATCTGGGTATCACCGGCAGCAGAATATGCGATGGGCGGAGCGAATCGTGAAATACCGTCTGCTCCGCCGGGTGCAGCACAGTATCCGTACCGAAGGGAAGACCGCTGTTGGGATTGCGGTCAAAGCGGGGGAAGTTGCTGCTGGAAATCTCCACACGGATGCGGTGTCCGGGCAGAAACAGATTGCTCGTCACCCACAGGTCAATATCCATTTCCACGGCTTCACCCGGTGTAAGAAACAGCTCCTGGTCCATACCGCGGCGGAACCGTGCCCGAACAATGCCGTCACACAGATTGTAGGCTTTTCCGTCCGGATGCACGTCCAGGAGCTTGGCAGTGAAGTCTGTGTCCGGAGCAGAAGAGGCAGCATGCAAAATCATATGTACCGGCCCGGTCACTTCCAGGGCTTCTTCCAGTACCTCAGAAGTATAGACCAGGACATCCGCCCGCTCTTCAAGCGCCGACTGATCAAAGGGCCCGGCAGGGGCACCGAAAAGATTGTTTCCGCCTGCCGTAGGAACCGGGTTTTCCGGATCATATACAAAGCGATCCGCCGCCTCCTCTGAAGGCAGTTCTTTTGAAAGAGTACCGTCCCCGCTCCGGGTATTGGCGCTGCCGCTGCTGTGCAGATAAAAAGGTGTGTAAACCGTACGCGCCAGGGGCCATTCGTTTTCATTGCGCCAGCGGTTTTCGCCCATCACAAAAATCCTGCAGGGCGGCCACGCCTCCACCCCGGTATCTTTATCCTTCAGCCAGTGTTCAAACCAGTCGAACTGCAGCTTATGAATCTTCGTTTCCGCATCCGCGCCGAAGTCCAGCGCGCCCACTTTCCGGGCACCTACGCCATGCGCCCAGGGACCCACCACCACATGCTGGTTCTTTCGGGCAAACTCACTTGTTGATTCCTGGCGCACACGGGTACAGAGATCCAGCACAGGCTTTGAGAAAATATCGTACCATCCTCCGATATTCAACACAGCCGCTTCAATTTCGGAATAACGGCCGTTAATCCCGCGAAGCCGCCAGTAATCACCGGACGGATCGGCATGTTCCACCCAGGCATTGAGATAAGGAACCGGTTTTTTAAACTGATTGCCGAAGGTATTCAGGGGCAGATAGCGGAAGGCTTCCTGCGCGCTTTCCTCTGTCAATCCGGCACCGCCCATCATGGCGCCCCAGCCCATCAGCAGCGCCAGCTGAAAAGCGCCGCCCTGATAGGCAAGATCCGGATAGCACTCCGCAAAAGGCACAACAGGCACCGCACAACGCACTTCAGGACGCGCCCCTGGCAGTGATGCCCATTGCGTCCAGCCCACATAGGAGCCTCCTGAAAGACCGATACGCCCGTCACACCAGGGCTGCTCCGCAATCCACGCCTGGGTCTCAAGCCCATCCTGCGGATCATGCAGGAAAGGCTCCCATTCGCCCCCGGCTTTTCCTGTGCCCCTGCAATCCTGCACAACCATTACATAACCTGCTTGCGCATAGGATTTCATGTCGCCGTTATCTTCGCCAGGTTTTCCGTAGGGTGTACGCAGCAGGATCACGGGGTATTTACCATCGTCGGCAGGCCGGGCAATATTCACCGGCAGCACGACCCCATCCGACATAGTCACAGGCACATCGCCTTCGAAAATAAAACTGCTGCAGGCAACAGAGGACAAAGACAGAAAAAATACCAGCAGCCAGGCAATCATCCGGTACGAAATGCGGCTCATCATCAACCCTTTCTGTTGAAAAAAAGAGATCTTTTAGTGTGCATCATTCTATACAGAAAAGTGGCAAAAAGCCACAAAACATGCCAGGCATCCCCATTCATTGGCGGCGCCGTCGCCGGCAGTTTGCAGCCATCGTCGGAGCGTGGCATAATAAAATAGCTTTCACCTGTCTGTATTTCGTTATGAAATCAGACGTTTCTTTCTTCTGTCAAGCACGAATAGCCCTGTAAGGGATGAAAGGAATCGGTATTCATGAAGGTTTTGAATTTTTCACTTTCGCTTTTTGTAGTGGCTCTCTTCAGTGCCTGCGCCGCCATGTCCGACGGTGCAGAATGTACAAAAGCACCTGAAGAGGGATATGTTTCTTTGTTTAACGGTAAAGACCTGAGTGGCTGGATGGGCGATACAGCGGGATACGTTGTGCAAAAAGGGGCAATGGTCTGCAAACCGGGCGGCAACATTTTCACGGAAAAAGAGTTTTCCGACTTCTCGTTCCGCTTTGAATTCAAAATGACGCCAGGCGCCAACAATGGCGTCGGCATCCGCGCTCCGCTCACCGGCAATCCTTCCTATACGGGTATGGAAATTCAGATCCTGGATGACCGGCACCCCAAATACAACGAAATTCATGAATGGCAGGCTCATGGTTCCATCTACGGTATCGTCCCCGCCAAGCGGGACCATCTCAAACCCGTGGGCGAATGGAACGAGGAAGAAATTATTGCGAAAGGCCGCCGGGTCACTGTTATCCTCAACGGCGAAACCATTGTGGATGCCGATCTGGATGAAGCGACCAAAGACGGAACTCTGGACGGGCAGGAACATCCCGGCGTGAAAAACGCTTCCGGGCATATCGGCTTTCTGGGTCATGGCGATATTCTGAAGTTCCGTAATATCCGCATTAAAGAACTGACGGACTGAACGGCATCCGCCGGAAGCGTCCCGAACAGGCAGGAGTGCAGCCTCTGAAACTCCTGCCTGTCATACTGCCTAAGGAAGGAGCACCGCAGTGATATCCTCTTTCGCCTTATTGATCGGCCGGATGATTCTCTGGTGTATGCCTGCGGCAATAGGGCTGACTGCCCTGGAATCCATTGGACAGACCCTGACTGCCGGTTATCTCCCTCTTTCCTTTTCCGATTATTTTCTTCAGTTTTCCAACAGTTCCCTGCTGCTTTTTGGCTGGCTCTGCCTTTTTTCGGCAGTTCTTTCTTTTATTTTTGTGTGGCTCGGCGGCATCCGTCCGGGAATTGTCCGGCTGTTTCTCTTTTTATTCTTTTTTCTTTTTACCTATCTGATCATCGTACTGGATATTCTGTTTACCTATACGGATCAGTATGCGCTTCACTGGCACACGATCATGCGGTATTTCGGCGTATTTTCCTTTCTGGTCGCCGGTGCGGCAAGTCTTATTCTGGGGAAAATCAGCCGGAACCGGCAGTGGTCTGTTCCACCGCGGCTTTTTTTTGCCTTCACCCTCTTTCTTTTTCTGTTGTCCCTGTGTTTTCAGGCAAAACCTGTATTTTTTGATACCAGAGACAATACGCTTTTTTGGGGCGGCGCCCTGCTTGTGATACTGACTTCCGCTGTGGGTTTAACGCTCTTTGCCAAATCCACCAGGCGGCTGAATCTGCTCCTTTTTCTGCTGCTGGTTTTGATTCACGGAAGTGCGGGCTGTATCCGTTTTCAGAAAGCATCAACGCCTCTTCCCGACCCTGCTGCAGGGCGGCAGATTGCAGCAACGGTGCCATCCAAACAAATACTCCTCATCACAGTGGACACGCTGCGCCAGGACGCGCTGGGACTGTACGGCAATCTTCGGGCAAAAACGCCGCACCTCGACACACTCGGCAAAGACAGTCTTGTATTCACCAGAGCATATTCTCCTGCGCCCTGGACCTATCCGGCGGTGGCTTCCTTTCTTACCGGAGTATCCCCGCGGGTTCACGGCATGACAAATGGAAAAACTTCGCTGCCTCCCGCAATCCCCACGCTGGCAGAATCCATGCAGCAGGCAGGCTACCGCAGCTGCGCCATCGGTACCAACGCTTTTCTCCTTCCCCGAAGCGGGCTTGACCGGGGCTTTGACGAATATTTCTGGTTTCCGGCGCAGGCCGTGGAAATGCCCGCTTTCACCACAGGACTCTCCCATAATCTGCTCCTCCTGGGAGGACGGAAACGCGCCAATGCAGCCGTACTGACCGATCATGCCATCGACTGGCTGCAACAGCACCGGAACGAGCCATTTTTTCTATGGGTTCATTATTTTGACCCTCATGTACCCTACGAACCGCCCGAAAACTTCCTGCCGGAGGATCCGGAGCTGCGGAAAGCAGGAAGTTCATTTTCAGATGTCCGTGCCGCCCGTGCCGGAAGCATTGCCCGCACTGCCCGCGAACGCGAATGGATCCGTGCCCTTTATCAGGGCGATGTCAGCTATACGGATGAGCAGATCGGCAGGCTTCTCGGGGCGCTGAAGCTGCTCAAACTCTATGACGACGCCCTCATTTTTCTGACAGCCGACCACGGAGAAGAATTCTGGGAGCACGGCCATTTCGAGCACGGGCACAACCTGTACAACCCGCTGGTACAGGTTCCGCTTCTGCTGAAGCAGCCAAAGAGTATAAAAACAGGCATTGTCGAGGTACCCGTGACCACTCTGGGCATAATGCCCACCCTGATGGAAAGCTGCGGACAGGCTGTTCCGTCTTATCTTGCGCCCAACACTTTCCCTGTCTCTTTGCATAATGAGCAGCCAGGAGAGAGCGCTCCGCCCGTATTTATCGGCACAAACATTTTTTATGACCCTCTGGAAAGCGTCGTTTTCCGTAATAAGAAATACATCCGCTCCCTGACTTCTTCCGCTGAAGAGCTTTTTGATCTCAGCATAGACCCCGCAGAAAAGCACTCCATTGCCACGGATGTGCCGGAACTTGTCGCTGAAGCGCAGGCGCTGCTCAAAAAAGCCGAAGAAGAGGATGCCGCTCTTCGTCAGCATTTCGGCATCGGCGACGAATCCGATTACAGCATCAATCTCGAAGATGTGCGCTCACTGGAGGCACTGGGGTATCTCTGAAGCAGGCAAAAGGAAGGCTCCTTTCCCATGAACACTTCCATCGGCATGCCGTTGCGGCTGATTTTTTTTATGATCATCGCTGCCGTATGCAGTGCCACCGAGCTGAAGGACTGGGAAAGCCGGGCCCCGAGAAAAGAAATTGCCCCCTCCTTTGAAAGGCTTCCCGACGGAAGGCTGCGCATCTCTGCCGATGACAGGGAAGGGCTTGACGGATGCTGGTTTAAATCCTTTCCCGTAACAGGAGGGCAGTGGTACCGCTTCGATGCCCGGTATCAGGCATCAGGCGTTGAATATCCGCGCCGCTCTGTTCTGGCGCGCCTGCTCTGGCAGAGCGGAGACGGCAAAGCGCTTTACCATGGTGAACCGGGTGCACACAGTTATCAGGGCGGCCGGAATCCCCGGTCTGAACCTGAGTACCCTGTTTGTTTTGGGCCCGATGAAGACGGCTGGTCGCACGTCTCAGGCACCTATCAGTCACCGGACGGTGCTGCTGCCGTGCAGGTAGAACTGTATCTGCGCTGGGCAAGGAAGGCATCTGTAGAATGGCGGGACATCCGGCTCACCCCCGTGGAAGCACCGCCACCCCGGCGGGTCCGTCTGGGTGCCGTGCATTATGTGCCCCGTAATGCGGCAAGCGGTCTGGACAGCTGCCGCCAGTTTGAGCCGCTGATTCGCCAGGCTTCTGAAGCAAAAGTGGATCTGCTGGTACTCCCCGAGTCCATTCCGACGACAGGAACAGGCAAACCGCATCACGAAATGGCAGAAACAATCCCCGGAACGATGAGTGACTATTTCGCCGAGATGGCAGAAAAATACCATTTATATATTGTCGCGGGGCTCACCGAAAGAGCAGGCTCCCTTATTTATAACACCGCCATTCTCGCGGACCCGGCAGGCGCCCTGGTCGGAAAATACCGGAAAGCGTCCCTGCCCCGCAATGAGATCGAGGCAGGGATCACGCCAGGAACAGACTATCCTGTTTTTAGCACCCCTATCGGCCGTATTGGAATCATGATCTGCTATGATGGATTTTTCCCGGAGCCGGCACGGCAGCTTGCCCTGAATGGCGCCGAAATCATTGCTTTTCCCGTGGCAGGATGCAATCCCCTGCTTGCGGCTGCACGGGCATGTGAAAATCATGTGTATCTGGCAGCCAGCAGCTATACAGACATATCGATGCACTGGATGATAACCGGCATTTATGATCAGGAGGGGCGTGTTCTGGCGCAGGCTATGGAATGGGGCAGTATCGCTGTGGCGGAAGTGGACTTGAGCCGGCGGCTTTATTGGGAGAGCCTGGGCGATTTCAAAGGCGAGATGCCACGGCACAGCCCTGCAGGGCATAACAACTAAAAAGCTGCGCCCGATTTGAAACCGGGCGCAGCTGTTATCTGCAGAATCAGTAAAAGCGCTGTTTATTCGTCATCCGACAGGCGGTTGCGCAGGGCTTCCAGCTCATTTCGCAATTCCCAGGGCACTTTCAGTCCGAGGCTGTCGAAAAACTGTTCTATGTCGTCCGCCTCAGCCTTCCAGTCTTCCCGGTTCACCGTCAGAAGTTCGTCCAGCGTCTCCGGAGCAAGCTCAAGACCGGTCATATCCAGCGACTCTTTTCCGGGAATATAACCGATCGGCGTTTCAACCGCATCCCCTTCACCTCGTGCCCGCTGAAGAATCCACTCCAGCACACGCAGATTTTCGCCGTAGCCGGGCCACAGGAATTTATTGTTTTCGTCGCGACGGAACCAGTTGACATGGAAAATCTTCGGCGGGTGTTTGATGGAACGGCCGATGGAAATCCAATGCTTAAAATAATCGGCAACGTTGTAACCACAGAAGGGGAGCATGGCAAAGGGATCACGACGTACTTCACCCTGTTTGCCGTACTGTGCCGAAGTGCGCTCCGATGCCATACTGGCACCGACAAAAACACCATGGTTCCAGGAATATGCTTCGTACACCAGCGGGGCGAGATGGTTGCGTCGTCCGCCGAAAATAAAGGCGGAAATAGGCACACCGTGATGGTGTTCCATGCGGTGGGAAGCGGAAGGACACTGGTTCAGCGGTGCCGTAAAGCGGCTGTTGGGATGAGCACCCAGAATTTCCTTGCCGTTTTCATCTTTCTTTCCCGGATACCAGGGGTTGCCCAGCCAGTCTGTCGCATTCGCCGGGGGATCTCCTTCTCCGTCCTCCCACCATACGGTACCGTCTTCACCCAGCACCACATTGGTAAAAATCGTGTTTTTCCGGACGGTCAGCAGGGCATTTCTGTTGGACGAGGAATTGGTGCCCGGGGCAACACCGAAGAATCCAGCCTCAGGATTAATCGCCCAGAGGCGACCGTCCGTGTCCGGGCGAATCCAGGCAATATCATCACCAACAGTCCAGATCCGGTACCCCTTGCTCTTCAGCCCTTCAGGCGGAATCAGCATGGCAAGATTGGTTTTGCCACAGGCGCTGGGGAAGGCAGCCGCCACATAGTCAACACGACCGCTCGGTTCTTCCACACCCAGAATCAGCATGTGCTCAGCCAGCCAGCCTTCTTTTCTGGCCATCCAACTCGCCATGCGCAGGGCAAGACACTTTTTACCCAGAAGCACATTGCCGCCATAGCCTGAATTAACCGACCAGATGGTGTTATCTTCGGGGAAGTGAAGGATGCGACGTTTTTCAGGATCCAGTGTCGCCTTGCTGTGCAGGCAGCGCGTGAAGTCATCGCTGTGCCCCAGCACATCCAGAACCTGTTTGCCTACACGGCACATTATCATCATGTTCAATACGACATAAATGCTGTCGGTCAGCTCAATACCGATCTTGCTGAAGGGAGAGCCTACAGGTCCCATGGAAAAGGGAACGACGTACATGACCCGCCCGCGCATACCACCACGGAAAAAATTGGCGGCTTCCGTATACGCCTCTTCTGGATTTTTCCAGTTATTGGTCGCACCGGCATCCCGTTCACGCTGGCAGCAGATGAAGGTCTTGTCCTCCACACGGGCAACATCCAGCGGATGTGTGCGGTGATAATAAGAATTGGGGTACTGCTCCTGGTTGAGGGCAATAATCTCGCCGGTACGGCAGGCTTCCGCAATCAGTTCCTGGCGCTGCTCGTCCGAGCCGTCTATCCAGACAATCTTGTCCGGCAGGCATAAAGCTGCCATTTCCTCAATCCAATGCGTCACAATACTGTTGGTGGTAAGCACCTGATCGCAATTTTTCATAAATACAGAACTCCTTCTGCCGGCCTGATACAGACTGGTATTTTGGTAAGACTGAAAGCGGATTCCGATCCTCAATCGGGAAAGTGTGACGGATCTGCCTTTTTAAAAGCAGTACCGACCCTCCAGCCCTAATCAGTTTCAGCCCTGACTGGACAGCACCCGCCCCTTTTTAAAGTACGAAAACTGGCGTATATAAAAATACGGGTGCCCTTTAAGGTCATTATGATACTAAAAAACAGGAGGAAGCGCAAAATCTGCCCATCGCAAATCTATAAAATCCCGTACTTGCAGCCGGGCGCACACTGTGACACAATAGAATAAGAAAGGAAATAGAGCACATTGCATGAACCCGATTATGACTCCCTGCGTAAAATAATGGTTGAGGAACAGCTCCGCAAACGGGGGATTACAGACCCCGGGGTACTGGCTGCGTTTCTGTCCGTACCGCGCCATCTCTTCGTTGATGCGGACTGGAAAACGCAGGCCTATGAGGACAGACCGCTGCCCATTGGCGCAGAGCAAACCATCTCCCAGCCCTATATGGCGGCACTCATGACCCAATGGCTCTGCCCGTCACCTGAACACCGGCTTCTTGAAATCGGCACCGGATCCGGGTATCAGGCTGCTGTGCTGTCGCTTCTCGCCCACACGGTATTCACTGTGGAACGCATTGACGTCCTTTATCATAACGCTTCAAAACGGCTGACAGAACTCGGATACCGGGGAATAACACCTCTTTTGGGAGACGGCAGTACAGGTCATGAAAGCGGGGCGCTCTACGACGGCATTCTGGTCACTGCCGGCGCACCGGAGATTCCTGAAGCACTCCTGGCACAGCTGAAGGAAGGCGGCATGCTGGTAGCACCGGTGGGAGACCGCCAACACCAGCGCCTGATTCGAATCAGGCGGCACCGGAACGGATTTCACCGGGAAGAAGGCACGCCCTGCCGTTTCGTTCCGCTCCTGGGTGCACAGGGCTGGCAGCAGCCCTGACGGCGGGCTTATCAGTCACGGGCCAGGAGAACACGCCACTGGCGAACCAGAACGTATCCGGAGATCACGGCTGTTGCCGACAGCAGCACGCCGGGCAGATAGTTTCCGTAAATAAGATAACCCGTGGCAAAAAGGGCACTGTAGATGGAGAGGCATCCCAGAAGCATGCATAGAATACCCCGGGGCACCTGCCATGCCGTATCTCCGTGAGGGACGGATTGCGGATCAATCGGAATCCCTTTCCACCCGGGACCGCCGGGGCGGATCAGGCTGCAGAACCGCTGCAACACTTCCTCGTCCACCGGGCGGGTGAGCCAGGTAACAGCAAGCCAGCCTGCCGTCGTAATCCCCACAGTCAGGAGCAGCTGGGTCGCATCGCTGAGCGGGAGAAAACCGAAGCGATGGTGCAGAAACCGAAAATAAAGAGCAACGAAAAAAGAAATAATCATAGCGGCGATTTCGCTTGCGGCATTGATCCGCCACCAGAACCAGCGGAGGATAAAAATAAGCCCGGTGCCGGCACCCACCATCAGCATAATCTGGAAATTATCGCGGGCAGATTCCATGATCAGGGCAACACCACCCGCCAGAATCATCAGCACGACGGTCACTACACGGCCAACCAGAACCAGCTCTTTTTCGGAAGCGTCCGGGCGCAGGAAACGGCTGTAAAAGTCATGAACCGCATAGGATGCACCCCAATTCAGATGCGTGGAAATCGTGGACATATAGGCTGCAATCAGCGAGGCTATTACCAGACCCAGAACACCGGCAGGAAGAAAGGTAAGCATCGCCGAATAGCCCATATCATGACCGATGATGGCTGCGGCATGGGGAAAAGCCTCGCGCAGCGAGTCCAGGCTGGGAAATACCAGAAGGGAGCAGAGGGCAACCACAATCCAGGGCCAGGGACGCAGCGCATAATGGGCGGCATTGAAAAGAAAGACGGCTCCGACAGCGTTTTTCTCGTCTTTGGCGGCAAGCATGCGCTGCGCAATATAACTGCCGCCGCCCGGTTCCGAACCGGGATACCAGACGCTCCACCACTGGACAATAATGGGCATGAGAAAGACGGAGATAAGCACTCCCCGCTGATCCGGATCCGTAAAGCTCGGGAAGATGGAGAGCTTACCCTCCAACGCCGGATGGGCAAGAAGCTTTGAAAGGCCGCCCACATCGGGGTGGCGCAAAGCAATCACAGCGGCTGCAACGGCACCGATCATGGCGACAGTGAACTGAATCAGGTCGGTAAACAGGACGCCGCGCAATCCTCCGGAGGAACTGTAGATCACGGTGATGGTGCTTGCAATTAAAATCGTCTGCATGGGCGTGAGGTTCAGCAGCACGCTGCCGATTTTAATTGCGGCAAGCGAAACAGATGCCATGACAATGACATTGAAAAAGACACCCAGATAGATGGCGCGAAAGCCGCGGAGAAAGGCAGCAGACTTGCCGCTGTAGCGCAATTCGTAAAATTCAAGATCCGTAAGCAGTCCGGAACGCCGCCAGAGCCGGGCATAAACAAAAACAGTCAGCATGCCCGTGGGCAAAAAGGCCCACCAGACCCAGTTGCCCATGACACCGTCTTCTCGGACAATATTCGCCACGAGATTCGGCGTGTCGGTGGAGAAAGTGGTCGCCACCATGGACACACCCAGAAGCCACCAGGGCATACTCCTTCCTGCAACAAAAAATTCAGCTGTACTGGATCCTGCACGGCGGGTCAATATAAGCCCGACACCCAGATAAAAGAGAAAGAAAAACCCGACAATCACCCAATCCAGCGTCGAGACAACCATGGCATACCCTTTTTCCGCGTCAAGATTCAAGCGCCTGAATGCGCTCCTTCACTGCCTTCTTATGCACGATTTTTAATAAGATCCAGTACCGCCAGCGCATGGCCTTTTGCCGTCACTTTGCCCCACACATGAATGATCTTCCCGCTCCCGTCAATCAAAAAGGTGGTGCGCTCCACACCCATGTACTTTTTGCCGCACATGCTTTTTTCCACCCAGACCCCGTATTTTTCGGCAATGGCATGATCCCGGTCCGAAAGCAGCAGAAAATTGAGGCTCAGTTTTTCGGAAAAACGGCAGTCCGAAGAAGGGCTGTCCGGACTCACGCCGAGCACTGTCACATTCAGTTTTGTGAACTCATCGTGAAGATCGCGGAACTCCTGCGCCTCCAGCGTGCAGCCCGGGGTGTTGTTTTTCGGATAAAAATAAAGGACAACAAGCCCCTCTTTAAAATTGCTGAGCTGTACCTTTTTACGGTCGCTTGATTCCAAAGTGAATGCCGGTGCTTTTTTCCCGAGCAAAGGATGGTTGTCCGCTTTCTTTGTCATATCATGTTTTCCTTGTTTTCGAAAAGTATTGTTTTAATTTTCCTGACCGGGACTCTCCGCATCGTCTGCCCAGGGAGTCGCATGATACGCTGCCACGAAACGCCCGGGATCCGGCGGCGGCATCCGGTAC
>MWCY01000062.1 GCA_002070275.1 Candidatus Hydrogenedentes bacterium ADurb.Bin170 | reverse complement strand
CGCAAAGACAAGCCGCGGGTGCCGATTACGGCCAAGCTGGTTGCCAATCTGCTGACCACCGCGGGCGCCGACCGCATCATCTGTATGGATTTGCATTCGCAGCAGATTCAGGGCTTATCGTGAGCCAGGGAGCAGGTGACTGCTTCTGAACCTGATAGGTGAAAGGCGCGTCTCCGGCATTGGTGAGCGTCAGCGTGGCTGTTGCGGTTCCGTTGAGATCTCCAAAATTAATTTCGTCCGGATCAATCAGAAAATCTGCCGCCTTGCCTACTTCCATCTTCAGCGAAATCTGTTCCTGCTGTCCTGTCGGTACATGGCTCAGCTTAAGAACAGCGGAATAATTGCCGGGAGCTAGACCTGCGGGATTGGCTGTAATGGAAAGATCCAGAGGCTTCGTACGGCTTGCTTGCAGTGCGGCAGGTGTGACGGAAAGCCAGGCGTTTCCGCTGCCATACTCAATTTCCGAAGTCAAAACAACGGCTTCAGGCGATTGGGTACGCAGGGAAGCCAAAAGCGTTTTGGGTGCGGCAATCAGCCCGAAATCCAGTTCAAGAGGAGACAGGCTGAAAGCGCCTACATCAACCGTAACCGCCAGACTCTGCCTTCCGCCGTTGGATTCAAAAACAAGTTCACCCTGATAGGGTTCCGCGGCGGGCGTCAGCATGGCGCGGTCAACAGCGATGGAAAGCACCTGTGCACTGCCTGCTGTTGTCTCGCCGGAAGAAGGGGTTACCGAAAGCCAGGGAGATGCAGACGCAACCCGTGACTGCCAGAGGAGCGTGGCAGCACCCTCGTTCGTAAGGTCAATGGTTTTTTTGGTTTCGCTGCTTTTGAAGTGCAGAGTAACGGGCTGAATGGTCAACCGCGGCTGCCGGTCGGGTTCAAAAGTGACCGATATTTCTTCATCGCCGCCGCCGCTTGTAATGAATACGGTACCGCGCAGTCTTTCATCTGTACCGGGCAGCCGGGATGCATCAAGAAAGAGGGTAATAATATCTGTCTTCACTGTTTTACCGCTGATCTGTGCCTCGGCACTGCCCTCTTCACCCAGGCGCAACAGCAGCCAGGGCTGACCTGCACGGGCTGTCCAGGACAAAGTTCCACTGCCTGCATTGATTACACTTATCTGGGCGGTGGACTGATTGATACTGAGCGATACGGATCCCGGCTGAACCAGCAGTTCACCGGAGAACGGGCAGCCGGAAAGCAGCACAGCCGCAACCACACATACCAGCCATTTCATCATATGCCGTGCAGACATTTTCATGTCCATGATCCTTTCATCAGAAAGCAGGCGCAGAGTTGAATCAGAGCCCTATATTGATCAAAGTCAGTTCGTCAGGATACAGATCATTTTTTAGCCGGATACGGGCGCTGTAGTTGCCGGCAGCCAGAGAAGCCGGATCAAAAAACAGCGTGCAGTGAAGTGTTTCCCCAGGCTGCACCCGAATAGGTTCATCGCTATCTATCAGATCGGCAACCGCCGGATCTCCTTCGAGGCTCCAGGAAAACTGATCGGGCTGCAGAGGAGTACCCCCGATAATCTCCACTGAAAGAGCCGTAATGTTAAACGTATCCCAGCGGTTATTGGTGATCGTAACCGCCCGGGCAGTATCACCCGCAGCATTGAAAGACAGAGACTCCGGCTGAAGTATCCGTCCGGGGCGCGTTTCGTCATCCGGGTAGGGATCATCGAAGTCGGGAAGTCCGTCGCCGTCCCTGTCCCAGGCATCGGGCGCTTCGGGATTGATGCCGGGCGCCGCAAGATCTGCGATACTCCGTGCCGGTGCGGCAAGATCGGACGCATCTCCAATCCACAAAGACCGATCGGGATTAAGCGGACCGGACGGATAGGTAAAGTACACCGTACCGGACGGCTCCGTATTGGATGCGGGCGCATAATACACGCTGTTGTCCACGCGCATACCGAGATAGAATTCCGCCGGAATACCGGCAACGGCGCAGGCATCCACAAAGGGAAGTAAATTATCGAACCGAATGCGCAGCAGATTGCCGGACGACGCATACGGCAACGGATTCTCTTCTGTCGTCAGCAACTCGTAAACGTGATTGCCCTTGCTGATCATGCGCCAGTTGGGCTTCGATCCGTCAGAGAAATAGAGGAGGCCCTCCTGATCTATTTCCACAGTCAGTGCAGCCGCATCAAAAGCGGCACGCACTGCCGCCGGCGCCTGAGCATCAAGCTGCGATATGAAGCGCATCCGGAAGAAGTTGACATTGCGCGGCACATAATCCGCACGGACGTACACCTCCGCCCGGGCTCGCTCCGCATCGGATGCCGCAGTCCGGTTCAGGCTGATGCCTGTTGTATACAGAGACAGCTGACCGCCGTGAACGTCGCCATGGTAGTACATGCCGTCCTCTTCAAACATGGCGCGTACATCTTTCCCCTGAGGCGTGCGCCAGGTTGCGATAATGGAATATTTGCCGGAACGCTGCAACGGCGTCACATAAGACAGCACTATCTGATTGCTCAATTCATTCCATATGCGCCCGGGTTCATCTCTCAAGGACAGGGAAAGCTGCTGCACGTCTGTGCCCGCATCATTCAGGGCAAGAAACAGCTCCGCAGCACCGGATCCGTCGCTGGACAGGATATCCAGAAGGGCGAGCCCCGCTTTGCCGGGCGTATTCAGTAAAGCAGGATCGAGTGAAAGAAGCACCTGCACTTCCTCGCCCGGTGCAAGCGTACCATCTGCAGGCGACACCGTGCGGAGCCAGTCCGCATGATTCTGGCGCTTCACCTGCCAGGACAGGGGATCTTTTCCTGCATTCTTCACAATAAAGGCTGCCGTTGACGAGACCGCACCTGTATCCTGCACGGGCTTCAGCACCAGCGAACGGCGGTGCCCGAGAAAAGTCACGAGGTTGGCGGCATTGCCGGCACGGTAGAGGTGTCCGCCGGTTTCGTCAGCAAGTTTTATCATATCGGGATAATTGACGGCGCTGCCTGCGCTGTAGGTAAGCGGATACAAACGTACCTTCTGGTTGCGTGCGGCCGTCACAACTGCGGCTGCATCCTGTGTCGAAGAATTATCTTTGCCGTCGGAAATGAAAACAACAGAGCGAAGATCCGCATCGTCAAAGGGCAGCACATCTTCGGCATCTTCCGCCGCCAGCCGCTGAATGGCTTCTATCAGAGCATCATACACATCGGAAGTACCGTGCAGCGCCGGGGGTACAGAAAAACGCTTAAGCGCCGCTTTCAGCGAAGCACGGTCGGTAGAAAATCCGTGGATCATGCGGCTGCGCGGCTGACGGTCGTTATGATACATCAGAGCCACGCGATAGCCCGGCGGCAGATCATCCAGGAACATGGAGGCACTTTCTTTAATCTCCTCCAGCACCTCGCCGGGAAGGCGCGGCGATTCGGGATCGCCCACTCCGGCTTTGTACATACTGCCTGTATAGTCAAGCAGCAGCACCAGATTCACCTTCAGGTTTTCGGGGCCATTCACCTGCATGGCGGTCTCGTTCAGATCAAGAACTTCGCCGTCTTCCTGAATTTCAAAGCTGAGCTTGCCCAGATCTTCAGGCGTACGGGTGGGAATCACTTCGCCCAGCATATCACGCAGCAGCAGTGCAAAGCGCATGAGATAGGGCGGACGACTCCGGTTAAGCGCCCCTTCTATCGTCATCGGTGCCCGCTCCACTTTAATCTGGACTGTCCACGGTTCCACAGCGGCAATAGGCCCGGTTCCTTCCTCGTCCCAGGCTTCAATGGTAAGGTTCCGGTATTCCAGATCTTCCTTCATGGCGCTGCGGTCAACGGTGACCACGATCTGCTGGGCATCCACCATGCGATCCACACTGGCAAGATAAAATACCTGATTCGGTCCGGTGGTGTTGCCGCGCATCGGGCTTACATCCACAACAAGCGGCGACTCGGCATTTTCATCATCATGCGTGATCCGGAAATAGAGCCGTGAATCCAAAGCCCCTGCATTAAAAACAAAAAACTTCTTGCTCGTCTCTTCTCTGCCGAAGTCCAGCAGCGTCATATAGGTAGGCGTGGGCCGAATGGCGTGAGGCTCCGGCGGATCGGAAGCCACCACCACGGGCAGGCTCACCACTTCCAGCACCAGCGGAACAATCACCGTGCCATCGGCACCGGGCACGTCAATGCGTAATTCGTAATTGCCGCTGCCCGGAATCGCTGCCGCCGCATTGGAAACGCTGACAAGCACTTCGCCTTCCTGTCCGGGCTGCAATGTCCCGAGCACAGGCGTAATCTGAAAAATATCTGCCGCCACACCGCCGATACCGTTGACACTGAGTGTCCAGGAAAGGCTTGTGTTTCCTTTGTTTTTCAAAGTGAGGCGGGACACAGGCTGCTCAGCTCCTGAGCCCCCCTGAAAGGCAGGGCTGCTCTGGTAATAGACCCTGAGTGTTTCAGGATCAACGCCGAGAGTGCCAAGCGGTTTCGAAAAAGTAAAGTACACGACAGCAAAATGCCCGGGCGCATCGACATTAAAAATCTTCAGCCCGAAATCACCCCGCTCACGTGTCCACTCTAAACGAACAGTAGCCCTGCTTTTTCCGGAAAGGCGGCCGGGGGCGGGAGTAAGCATCATGTCGCCGGGCAGCGATTCTTCCTGCCCTGCAATACCTTCAAAATAACGCACCTGCCAGGTAACAGCGGCATCCCCCTGATTTTCCAGTTCAAAAGAGGCATTCCGTGCATCCGGTTTCAGATAAACCTTGGAAGGCGTCGCCTTCAGCAGCGGAGCAACAGTCAGGGAAACAGGGACGATCTGCTGCTTGCTCCCGCAAATGAAGCGCAGGCCCACATTGTCGTATAGTCCCGGCTCCAGCGCACTGCGGTTGGCGGTGACAACCAGATTTTCCACGCCCGGCTTGAGAGAGCCCGCATCTTTTTCGCACGCCAGCCAGGACACTGACGCTGTGGTCCAGGGTGCGTCCGCATGAGCGCGCATGACTGTATCCACAGACCAATTTAAAGCCCGTGTCCCTTCGTTTTTAAGCGTTACCCGACGCTCGAAAACAGTGGATCCAAAGGAAATGCTTCCCGGCTCAACGCTGAATTTCGGCGTAGCGGTACATCCCTGAATCACCAGAACAAGACACACAAAAACCGCTAGGCTGACTGCCAGATCCAATCGTTTTTTCATTGCATCAAGACGCCTTTTTGCTTTTTACAATCGAATGGGCGGCCTCCCCACCCGGGGCGGGTCTGCTGGCTGCGCCGATCACTCAATCCAGAAATTCGACGACAACTCCTTCCTGAAGGAGGGTATCATAGACGGGAGCAAAGCCCGGCAAAGGATGATCATCCTTATCGAGCGTATTGAGTGCTGACAGCAAGACCACATTGCCGGCGCCAAGACCGCCGTTCAGCACATTGTCCTGCAGCGCTTTCCAGTCCGCAATCACATTGTCCACACCGGAAAGATCCAGCACTTCCAGATGCAGCAGCCCCGCAAGCGCTTCAATTTCTACAATCCTGTTGCCTCTCAAATGTACATGGGTCAGCTTTGTCAGAGAACTCAGCGGATCGATATTCCGCACTGCATTGTCGTTAAGGTTGATTTTTCGCAGATTCTTACAGTACTGCAGGCCCTCAAGCCGCTCAATATTCAGTGCGGCGGCATTGAGTGTGGTAATTTTCTCCAGGTCGGCGCGGGTGAGAAAAAGGGACAGCGGTTTGCTGAGTTCCTGACGAATGGCAGCCTCGAGCGCTTTATCCGGGACAAATACCACAGGCGAACATGCCGATAGCCCGATCAGAAGCACTGCCGCAATTCCCGTATAAACCAGAACCTGTCTTTGATGGAAGCCCATAGTCTTTTCCTTCCTTCATGTCTTTTTATCAGGCTGCTTCTCCGGGCAACATATCACAGCTGTCCGTGACATCTCATTGACCGGTGAGAGATACTATTTCACTCATAAAATGCAACGGAGGCGCCGAGCGGAAAGAAGTCGCCTCCGGTCGTCTTATTAGCGGTTTTCCGGCGGCTTAATGGTGCACTTGTCCGCAATATATCCGGAAATCGGCGCTGAACCGCCGAAGGCACCGATAATGTTATTGAAAAGCGTTGCTACGACACACACAAAATCTTCCCAGCTGCCGGCTTTCTTTACCGACCTGCGCGTCACGGGTGCCAGATGTTTCATACAGATCTCTTCCTTTGTTTCCAGCCGATGAACTCGGTCTTGTATTGCCATCTCCAAAAAAAAAGAGACAGAACTACATTCCATTGTATCCTATAGATTACTCGATTTTCCTGAAAATGTCAAGAATTTATTGTTCGGAAAGGGAAATTTTTATAAAAGTTTTGTACCGGAAACTCCTGTGTTTATGAAAGAACAGGAAGATGAAACTATATTTCACGGAAAGATTGAATCAGAAAGTCGCCAGATTTGAAAAAAGAAACCCATCAGGCACCAATATTCGAACTGAGGGTCAGCATGGGCAGCAGCATGGCGATCACCAGAAAACCGATGACTACCCCCATAATAACAATCAGAAGAGGCTCAAAAAGCGCCGTAAGCGCTTTCACAGCACGATCCACCTCGAGGTCATAGGCGTCGGCGATACGTCTGGCAACATCGCCGATCCGCCCGCTCTCTTCCCCGACGGCAAACATGCTGACCACCATCGGCGGAAACAATGGCCCTTCACGCATCGTTTCGCTGAGGCTTTCCCCTTCCGTTACTCCGTTGTGCAGCTCCGCAACACGATCACGCACCAGCAGATTGCTCATGGTATCTGCCGTTATCTTGAGCGAAGTCAGCACCGGCACTCCATTGTCCAGAAGCGTGCCTAGCGTCCGTGAAAACTTTGCCATTTCATATTTAATAATCAGCGTGTTAACGGCCGGTATTTTAAGCGCCCAGCCGTCAAACTTGCGTTTTCCCGGCTCCGTACGGTAATAACGTATCAGCAGCACAACGGTTCCTACGATGCCCAGCAGCACCGCCCACCACCAGGTCCCCATGAAATCACAAATCTTCATTACAATGACTGTGGGCAGGGGAAGCTGTGCGTTGAAGTCCTCAAAAATTGTAATGAACTTGGGAAAAACAAAAGAAATCAGAATAAAAATGGCCGCGGAGCCGACAATCAGCAGAAAGGTAGGGTAGATCATCGCGGACACCGCTTTACCCCGAAGTTCCTCTTCCTGTTCACCGAAGGCACAGATACGCCACAGGACCTCTTCAAGCATGCCGCCTGTTTCACCGGCACGGATGAGACTGCAGTACATGGAAGGAAAGACCTGGGGATGCTTTTCCATGGCATCGGCAAGACTCGCCCCCTTCTGCACATCGTCCCGGATCCGGTCGACAATGCGGGCGAGTTTAGGGTTTTCTGTCTGATCGACCAGCGTACGGAGCGCCCGGGTGATCATCATACCGGACTCGCTGAGATTCGCAAGCTGGCGCAAAAAGATATTACGATCCTTCACACGGATCCGTTTCATAGCCTCCCGAAGCGTGTCCTTGCTTTCTTCCTCCACCTGCTCGTCCACGCGAATGGGAAAATATCCCATTTCCCGAAGCCGTGCCACAGCCGCCCGCTTGTTTTCCGCTTCCAGCACGCCATTCACGACTTCGCCGGGGCCTTTTTTCACTTCATATTCATACCTGGGCATATACTAGGCATCCCCCTGATGAATGGGGTCTGTGTCGGCAGTCAGGCGCAGCACTTCTTCTGCCGTTGTGTCGCCGCTGTACACCCGGCGCCAGCCGGCATCGCGCAGCGTCCTCATGCCTCGCTTCATGGCTTCTTTTTTAATGATACCCGCATTGACACGCTGCAGCGTCATGTCCTTGATCGCCTCAGTGAAAGGAAGCATCTCATAAATGGCAAGCCGACCCTTATACCCGGTGTATCGGCATTGTTCACAGCCTTTTCCGCGCATAAAGCGCGCTCCTTCAAGATCCTTGTCGCTCAGATCAAATTCCGCCTTGAGCAGTTCCCGATCCGGCTCAAAGGCTTCACTACAATAGCTGCAGTTTTTCCGCACGAGCCGCTGAGCGACCGAGGCGATCAGCGTGCTGGCGATGAGAAACGGCTCGATTCCCATATCAATCAGGCGGGTGACCGCACCGGCACTGTCATTGGTATGCAGGGTGCTCAGCACCAGATGTCCGGTCAGGCTGGAGCGAATCGCCATCTCTGCCGTTTCATAATCGCGGATCTCGCCGACCAGCATGATGTCGGGGTCGTGGCGGAGCATGGAGCGCAAGCCCACCGAAAAGTCAAAACCGATTCTGGGCTGTACCTGCATCTGCGAAATGCCGGAGAGCTGGTACTCTATGGGATCCTCTATGGTCAGAATTTTCCGGTCAACCTGGTTCAACTTTGCCAAAGCGGCATAAAGCGTCGTTGTTTTTCCGCTACCAGTGGGACCGGTCACGAGAATAATCCCGTGAGGGCGGCTGATAAAGCGGTTGAACTGCTCCATATCTTCGGGAAGAAAGCCCAGCTGATCCATCGAAAGCGCCATGGATGAGCGACTCAGAATTCTGATATTCACTGTCTCACCGTGGGGCGTAGGCAGAATCGACACACGCAAATCGTAACGGTTTTCCCCGAAATTCGCCAGAATTTTCCCGTCCTGGGGAAGCCGCTTTTCCGCTATGTTCAGGTTTGCCATGATTTTTACACGGGACACAATAGCGGCATGAAACCCCCGGATGGAAGGCGGCGTCGGTGCCTGATGCAGAATCCCGTCAATGCGGTAACGCACCCGCAGACTGTCTTCAAAAGGCTCGATGTGAATATCCGTGGTATCCGACTGAATCGCTTCCAGAATAATCTCATTGACAAATTTAATAATGGAAGCATCGATGGTGTCATCGCCGAGATCCGACTCAACAGAACTCCCTTCAAGCGTGAGTACCGCTCCCTCTCCCTCGGCCTCGATCAGCATCTTCTCCATGGTGTCTGCGCCGACACCATAGAGTTCCTTGATGGCACGGGTAATCTCTGCAGGCGTTGTCACAACAGGCTCTATACGCCGTTTGAGCACCATGCGGATATCATCCAGCAGCTGCGGGCTCAGAGGGTCACTGATCGCCACCACCAATGCCGTGCCACGCTCCTCCACGGGCACAAAACCGTAATGCGTGGCAAAGCGCGCCGGCGTTTTCTGTGCGATTTCTTTTTCAATCCCCCGGCGGGACAGCATCACAAAAGGCATTTCGCAGAATTCGGCAAGCGCCTCGTACACGCTTTCCTGAGTGGCATACCCCAGTTGAGGAATCACAGCAAGCAGTGACATCCCGTTGCGCGCCGCCTCCCCTTTGGCGCGCTCCAGGCGCGATTCATCCAGAATGCCCCGGTGCACTAACAGTTTTTCAAAGGCTATTGGCTCGGACACGCACGCATTCTCCCTGGTTGTATGATTCCGGAGCAGACACTTCCCATTATTTTCAGAAAGGGCTGCCGCAATGGTCTCCGGCGCCGGACAAAGCAATAGCGCCGTTCATAGAATACGATACCACAAGAAGAGCGGAAGCCTCCAAGAAAAACCTTACTCCAGATGCGCAAGCGCTTCCCGGGCACAGTCCGCAAGAGCGAGATGACGACTCTCCGCCGCACGCCTGAAATAGTCCCGCGCCTGCTCCCGGTTCGCCAGCCGGTCGCTGTAGCAATGCCCTATTTCCAGGCAGATGCGATCCAGTGCGACAGGCTCTGTGCACATGCCCGACAGACGTTGCAGCGCAGAAGCCTGATCCGGTGCCTCACCGGATCCGTCGCTGACCAGCAGCGTCATGGCACGCAGCGCTTCTTCACCCCAAATCTCTTCCGGGTATTCGGTCAGGATGTGCTCATAGGCATGCAGTGGGGACTCAGCCCGTGCCGCCGCTTCCAGCGATGCGATTGGCTGAAAATTCAGGGGAAGTGCGGCTGACAACAGACGAAGCTGGCGGTTGCTGTCCCAGTGGCTGTTAAAAACCGGCCGGTGGCTCCGTTCCAGCTCTTTATAGCTTTCATAGGCCTTATCATACTGCTGCAGATGCGTGTACTGGATATCCGCCAGCTGCAAAAGCGCATCCGCATGGGCGGGATCATCGGGGTGGAGCTTCACTTCCTGTGCAAGACGGGCTGCCGCTTCCTGGTACCTGCCCTGATTCATGAAGTCGTGCACCGCCAGAAGCTCGTTCTGAAGCGCACTGGCGGACTGAGCCGTCCGAAGCGGGGAAGGAGTCACGGTGCCGGTACGGTTGTCCCCGGCAAGCATGAAAAAGGCGTACAGCCCGCAGCCCAGCAGCAGCGCGGAAGCCACAAAGACATAATTGATGCCCCGCCGGGAAAATACGCCTCTGCGAAGCAGTGCCTGCTCTTCAATCTGTGCGCGCAGTGCCGGCATCAGATCGCCGCACCAGTCATCCTCCTGAAGGGTGATCCGGGGTAGAAAGGCTTTCAGACTTTCGAACTCCTGCGCCAGCTCGGGATGCCGCTCCACAAGCAGCTGCAGCTTGTGTTCCTCAGCCTGAGAGAGCGGCTCATACAGCGCCTGGGCCATGAGGGGCCCGGCAGCACGGCGGGCACGGCGCAGAGAAAGAATAGAGACCGGATCAAAGAAAAATAATTTCATTCAGAACATACTCCGCAAAAAACATATCCACCCGCTTTGAAGCCCGGCACGCCTACCGATCCGGCTCCAGCGGCTTCAAATGGGTGCGCATCTTCTGCACCGCGCGAAATAAATGCACTTTGACACAGCCTACACTGCAATTCAAGTCTTCAGCAATTTCCGCCAAAGAACTTTCTTCAAAGTGACGGGCAACAAACACTTTGCGCTGCATGGGTGACAAATGGACAAGCCCTTTTCTGATATGGGCTTCCAGCTCATGCAGTTGTGCCAGCGACTGGGAATCGACGGCAGGCGCAATCAGCGGCGTTGCAGCCGTACCGGAGAGAAAACCCTCATCCAGACTCTCATGGTGCCGACGCTTGCGGCTTCGTACCAGATCAATGGCCTGATTGGTCGTCAGCCGGGTCATCCAGGCAAGAAAGCCTCCTGTCGGTTTCCACGCCGCTATTTTGGTATAGACTTTCATCAGTGCCTCCTGAACCACATCCAGCGCATCTTCGCGGTTTCCCGTGATGCGGTAGGCGGCACCATAGAGGCGGCCCTGATAACGCCGGACAATCTCCTCAAAGGCCTGCGCATCGCCGTTACGAAAAGCGAGACCAAGCGCTTTGTCGTCCAGTGATGCGTAGTTGTCGGCGCGATCGGTTTCCATTGGGAGGAACGCCCTCTTCTTGCAAAAGGTTTACAAATGCGGTTTTATGCGGTGAACGGCATGCAGAACCATCAAAAACAAATCCTTCTCTCCTACAGTATATTCCCGGAGAGGGACTTTTGTTTCATTTCTTTTCCATATGCCCGACAAATCCCGATAAAAAATGAAATGTATTTGCCTTTCCGCATGTTTACGGAAAAGAACGCAGACGAAACCGAAGCATCGACTCCGGAGGGCGGGTGCGTGTATAATGAATAATCAACGGGGAAATGCGTCTGAATTGGTAGATGAAAAGATCGTGGGCGGTGCTGCTCCGCAACAAAAAAGGAAGTTGGATATGAAAAAAACTGCTATCTGGTGTCTTACTCTGCTGCTGGGAGCCGGGATGCTTCTTTCCCTGAGCGGATGCGAAACGTATGGAGGAGCGGCAGGACTCGGAGCCGGCGTTGGCGCTCTGGCAGGAGGTGTCATCGGTCATCAGAGCGGACATGCTCTGGAAGGTGCCGCCATCGGTGCCGCTCTCGGTGCCGCAACCGGTCTTATTGCCCATGACATCAAAGTCAAAAAAATGCGGAGCAGAGAAGAGACCGCCGCAACATACAACTATCAGCCCGCACAGGGTGAAATGCTGACCCTGGAACGCAGCGAAATCCTGCCTGCAACCGTGCGCCCCGGCGAAAATGCGGATGCTAGCATTCAGTATGCGCTGCTGGGAACCGGCGGGAGCATTCAGGTCAGCGAGCAGCGGAGCCTCCTGCAGAACGGCGCCCTTGTTGCTGATGTATCCTCCCACTCATTCACCCGTGAAGACGGCACCTGGGTCAGCACACAGCCCTTCCGTGTGCCCTCCAATCTGCGGCCCGGAACCTACACTATCGTAACGACAGTGCGTACCGCACGTTCCGCCATCAGCGGACAGGCCTCCTTCACCGTTCTGTGAGTCATTATTGAACCTCTGAAATTGTTCAAGACCGCCCGAACAAATCCGGGCGGTCTTTTTTATCAGTACGCACAATAAAGTCTGAAAGAAGAATCCTTGTACTTTCCCCGGTCAATGCGCCATAATTCTGTGGACAACTTCGGGAGAATCCTGTTATGAAAAAACGCTTTTATTTTCCTGTGCTGCTGCTCACCTGTCTGGCGCTGATACACGGATGCGCTACCTGTAAAAATGAGATCACCGGCCAGACGGCACAGTCTTTTAAGAGTGTCGTGCAAAAAGAGGTGGAAATTCACTACCTGCTCCACTTGCCCGAGGGCTACGAGAACAGTCTGGAGCCGGCGCCGCTGCTCCTCTTCCTCCATGGTGCCGGTGAACGGGGCAGCGATCTCGAAAAGGTCGCCCGTCACGGACCGCCCGCACTGATCGCCCGAGGAGAATGGAATCAGCCCTTCATTGTCGTATCGCCGCAATGTCCCGCCGATGCCTGGTGGACGGATGGGCTGCAGACCGACACGCTGGAAGCACTGCTGGATCATATCGAAAAAAATTACCGGGTAGACAAAAACAGAATCTATGTTACCGGGCTGAGCATGGGCGGATTCGGCACCTGGAGGCTTGCCACGGAGAACCCGCAGCGTTTTGCAGCCATTGCGCCCATCTGCGGCGGCGGCGATCCCTTCCACGCCAAACGCATTAAAGAGCTGCCTGTCTGGGTGTTCCACGGCGCCAAAGACGATGTGGTGCCGATTCTCAGCTCCGAGATAATGGTCAACGCCCTGAAACAGGTCGGAAATGATGTGAAGTTCACGGTGTACCCCGATACGGGCCATGATTCCTGGGTCGCCGCCTACGACACCCCCGAGCTCTATGAGTGGCTCCTGCAGCAGAAACGCAGCGGAAAATAAGGAGAGCTCACCAGGAAAAAGAGAGCTTTATACAAAAAAGAAAGATACGAAGTTAAGGAGTATTTTTACCGCCTGAGTGCGACCGTAAGACAAAAGTTTTCATATGTAAACAATGCAGTTTTGTGTTCGATAATAACAATCATTGTAAACAGGGGAGTTACATCATGGAAAACAAAGCTGGTACGACAAGAATTGATCTCAAAGTCCTGTGGCAGGCTTTGACCGATGAAGAAAAAGAAAGAGCGTGTCAGGATTTTTGGGAAGATCCGGATCGAGGGACTGATCTGATCCACTACGTTTATGACCACCTTTCGCAAATACTTCATTTTCGTGAAAAATACCTTAAAAAACGCTCACTTGAAGAAAAAACCCGATTTCTTTTCAAGTTTATTCTCCGTCCCTCTTTAGAACCTGCCTTGGACGCTGCATTGCGAAGCTGGCTGCTTGCTCACCACCGCAGCATGATTTGCTCCTTTTTGGATAGCCTTGGGATTCCTCATGAAAATGGACTGATCAATGACGATCCTGCACCTCCTGATTCACAGGCTTTCTCTGCTTGCATTCAAAAACTGCTTTCCGCTTATGAACCTCGCATTGTTTGCATCTATATCGGATACCTTGTTCTTACCGGGGACGATACACTCTGGACGCCATTGCAAAAGGCTGTCGAGGAGATTCCTCTTGATTTTGCTGAACACCTGTCGCAAAAGATTGGCACGCAGGAAGTTGTTGAGCCGACCGTTGAAGAAGAAGAAAAGGAACCGGAAAGAACCAGTAGCTTTACAACACTTGATCACCTGCTTATAAAAACGATGGTCGCCTCCGCTCTGCAAGTTGACCATGCCCTTCCCGAAGAGCATGTAGAACATCTGATAGACGAAGTAGTCGAACTGAATGTTGAACGAAAGCATTCTTTTTTTCATCGCGGCTTTTTCAACGCTCTTTTCAACCGTGAAATGGCTTTTGATTTTCCCGGTGCCAATGACGAACGGCGCAGCTGGTACTTCTGTGGTGCTTTTATGGGATATTTACGAGGAACGGATAAAGAGAAATGCCGAAATCTGCTGATAAACCAGATATCCATTGTGCAGGAGCTTGTTAATAATCGGGCATTAGAATGCGGTGCCATGCTCCTGCCATATGTTTATCCGATTTTATTAAAAGACCGAAAATTTGACCTGTTAAAGATTTGGCTGCTTCAGCATATTTTCGGTTTATGGCCTACTGAACGTGAGCGATTTTTATTACATGTTTATTATGATGCAGCCCGGATGCTTCGGAGAGGAGCTTCCACTGAAGCCGGATTATTACTGGAAACATTAAATAAAATTGTTTCAAAGTATGAAAAACTTGATTCGGACTTTGTAAACCAAATTGAACCTTTAATTGCACGGAAACAAGGGCAGGCATCTCAGCTAGAAGGAAAGTTCGCAGCAGCGCAAACATTATTTTCTAAAGCGCTTGAAAAACTGGATAAAGAAAATGCAGCCAATACGCTTGCCGACCTCGGTCTCGTATCCGGAGGGTTCAGGTCTTTAAAATCAATCCTGCCAGCAGGAAACATGGCAGATACAAAAGGAATAGCCAACTCTCTTGCTAAAGGAAAAGATTTTTATCTGCAGGCAATCGACCAGTATGGCACTCTGGCAACAAACGCTCATTTTTGTATGGGTATTTTATATTTTGTCGGCGCTGAACAATGTGAGGAAAAGTGTGCTCATCATTTGCAGATAGCATTGGACGGAATGCTGCAAAAGCATAAAATATACAATGAGAACGGCCTTGTGGACTGGACACGCTTTCTGCTAGGCATCGCCCTTTTAGAAGTGATGGATCCTGCAAATCTGCAAAATGCCATTGAGTCCATACAGCATAATCTCGAAAACAAAATTCAATTCCCGATGTGGCTTTGGGAAAAAGTACTGGAGTCGCTCAAAGCATTTGATGTACCTGACACAATAGAAGACGTAGCCCACAGACTTTTTCAAAAAAGAAATAACGAAGCATTTCAAACTCTGTGGTCCACTGGATTTTATACAATAGGTGCAGTGCAGAAGCCTTTTTTTGAGTGGATCAAAAAGAAAAAAGAAGCGACTTTTGAAAAATGGGGCGATCTTGAAACACTTTTCCACGCTGCAAGAAAACAGGAAGCGATCGAGCTCTGCGAAACTATACTCGATTTCATGGAAATTGAGGCTCAGGCAGAACAGCATTGTCGTTTGCTATTCATCGAATTTTTAGAAAAGAATCCTTTACTACAGCCTATATGGAACGAAAGTGACATTAATGCATTGCTGGTACGACTCTATGAGCTGAACGGCAATTTTATTGATGCGGCACCCAAACTACGTAGCGCTTTTTTTCAATGCAGAGACGGCGGCGAAGCGCATCAGATTCAGGAAGCCAGGCAAATTATTCAGACATTGCAAGATTACGGATTAGGGGAAGACTACTGGAAAGATCTGCATCAATGCCTCAGCGGTCTTGAGCAGAAGCAGATACAGATGCAGGAAACAGAAAATACGTTAAGAGCGGGTTCCGTAATCCATGTTTTATACATTGGCGGTAATGAGATCCAAACTGCATATAAAGACTCCATTCAGGAGGAAATTCGCCAAAACTATCCGGGGCTTAAATGTAAATTCCTTTTTCCGGGATGGAACACAAACTGGCAAAAAGACTTTGACGAGGCAAAGCCTTATATCGCAGAGGCAAATGTTGTTGTCATTAATAAACTAATCAGAACGCATTTAGGCAGGGCGTTGCGAAAACATTGCGGAAGCAGCCACCCCTGGATTTCCTGCTGCGGCAGAGGGAGACACTCCATCCAAAACCGTATCATTGAGGCAGCGCAATGGGCTTGTACTCTGAATAAATATAACTGATCCAAAACAGCGCAAAAGAACAAAAGTACATAGATAATTAGGAGAGTGTGCATAAACTATAATTAGTAATTGAACTGGAGCGTTGAACCGTATCATGATCAATGAAACTGAGATCAGGTGTTTCCGGCTGGCGCGAATGTCCCCGCTGAATCTTGGATTGACACTCGCTCTTCTCGCCCTGCCGGTTGCGTTTCTCATCGCGTCGTTCCTTGGTGCAAGGATGCTCACAGCACCCGGCTTGCTCATGATGGTCTTGTACGCCTGGGTCTGGCTGCGCTTACGGCCCAAGCAGTTCATCGTGCATCAGGACGGGCTTGACGTCCTCTGGC
>MWCY01000061.1 GCA_002070275.1 Candidatus Hydrogenedentes bacterium ADurb.Bin170 | reverse complement strand
ATGCTGCTGCTGAAATGTAATGCCGTAGGTTCCGGGGCCGCCTGCAAGATCCAGCATATGCCGGAATCCGGACAGATCAACAGCAGCCAGGCATTCCCGGGCGCTCATTTGGGCGATATTGCGCATGCCCAGAATAAAGCTCTTCAGCGCCTCTCCGCTACGACGCTGCACATCGATCTGGCAGGTACCCGACTGGATGCAGGCAGTCAGAGATGCCCAGGCGTCACGCCCGTTCATGGTATGCTGCATCAGATTGCCCTGGTAGGCTGCTCCTCCGGTGACAAGGCATGCGGAAGAGGCTTCTGTGTTCTGGTATTTTCCGTCGGACAGTGTGATCAGATCCAGAGACAGCAGACCGCCGAGCAGCATCGTTGTGCCCCGCTCACTCCAGTTTAACGCTGTGGCAATTTCCTGAGCGGAAACAGGGTGTTCCAGCAGCTCAAAAATTCCGGACTCAAAGGCGGTAAAGAGGATTTGTGATTTTTTAAAAGCATTGGCGATAGCGCTGATCTCGCCTGACCAGAGACGATGCTGTTCCAGAGTATCCATGCTTAATCCAAACGTTCGGGCGGTGCCAGATTGTCAAAATCCTCGCCGGGAGATGCAGGGGGCTCCTTTTCTGTTGACTCCCTGTCTTCGGCAGCGGGTGTTTGCGCTGTTTCATCTGAAGTCGCCGCACTGACTGCAGATGATGTCCGTCCGGATCCGTCGTGCTGCCTGTCTGTGGGATCGGCACTGCCCGCCGTGTCGATTTCAGACTGCCCGGCAACTTTCTCAGGTTTGTCCTGCGTCAGCGAGTCAATATATTCTTCCGGTTTGATTTTATTGAGTTGTTCCAGTTCTTTTTTAACGGGCGCCAATTCTTTGGTGACTTCGGATTGGATGTCTTCCATATAGCCCCGCAGATCGCGAATGGTTCGAACCGCGATTTTGGCAAAATCAGGAAATTTCTCCGGGCCGATCACCATCAGGGCGATGGCGGCAATAATGATCATTTCACCTATGCCGATACCAAGCATAACGGTCAGTTTTCCTTATCTGTGACGACCAGTTCCCGCGACTTTTTGCGTCTTATAACAAGGTAGGATGCCCATATGCTGGATTCATAGAGAATGACCAGCGGGAAGAGCATGACGAGCATGGAGAAGGGGTCGGGGGGTGTGAGAATAGCGGAAAGAAAGGCCATCCCAACGATGGAGATCTTCCTGTAATTTTTGAGCGTCTGCGGGGTCAGAAGTCCCATGTACACCAGAATCAGTACGACCATGGGGAATTGGAAAGCGATGCCGAACCCTGCCAGCCCTTTTATGATAACGGACAAAGTCTCTGTGAGGCGCAGCTGTACATCAACCCATTGCGGAATCCACTCAAGCAGATAGGGCAGTACGAGGGGAAATACGCCGAAATAGGCAACGATAACGCCAATAAAGGCAAGAGAGCTGCAGCCTGCGATGAGAATCTGAACGATGCGCCGCTCGTTGGCATGCAGCCCGGGAAAAATGAAGGCACAAATCTGCCATAGAATGAAGGGTAGGGCAAGGACGACGCCTCCATACCCCGCAATTTTAAATTTAACCAGAATATATTCCAGCGGATTCAGAACAGTCCAGCGTATTTCTTGTGCCTTGGAAGTTGTAGCAGGCGCACCGGACTGACCATTTTCAGCATCTGCAGATCCGGCATTTTCAGCACCGGAAGTGAGCAGTCCGTGCTGGCTGAGCGGACGCAGCGGATAGGCAAGCATTTCGAAAATCTGATCCGAAATCACATAACAGGCGATCACGGCAATACCGAGTGCAACACAGGATCGAATCAACCGGGTACGCAACTCACCCAAATGTTCGGTAAAGCTCATCCTTTTTTCATCATCTCCGAACACAGGTTACTCCTTCTTATGTAGTCAGGCGGTCAGTTCAAGAGATCGTCTGTTGCTGTTTATCTTTGTAACAAAAAGCGGTTGCCTAAATCCTGTGAGAGCGGGAACATGAAACAGGACCCTGTCGGACGGACGGCGTTATTTCCTGTCAGGATTTTCCGGATCAACCTTTTTTTCCCTGTGCCTTGAACCCTGCTTCGCGAAGGCTGCTCTGCAATTGTTTGCCCGGCTTAAATTTCACTGTCCGGCGTGTCTCAACTTCCAGACGTTGCCCGGTTTTGGGATTGCGGCTTTTGTGGGCCGGCCGTTCGATGATTTGAAACGCACCGAAGCCCCGGACTTCTATGCGGTCACCTGCTTCCAGAGCATCCAGAATTACATCAAAGAAAGCGTTTACTCGAGCCTGCGCGTCGTCTATATCCAGATTTAAACGGTGCGCCAGATCAAGAGCCAGATCTTTCCGAGTCACGGTCTATATCCTGTTTTCTGATGGAAAATATACATGTTTTGAGGAGGGCAAGATCTATCTGCCATCAGAGGTTACAGTCCACTTCTGATTCCCAGAGCTTCCTTGTACATTGTGCCAATGCCACCGATATCAAAGAAAATGACAGCGGCAATAGCGGCAATGACGGCGGCAATGATCAGGATGGTCTTCATAGTGCCGGCGTCCATACCGCCGCCGCCACCACCGCCATGCACCATGTCTGCTGAGGGCACAAAAACTTTTTCACCGTTTTCTGCCCGCATCTTCTTGTCTTCCAGAACGCCCAGTGTTTCATTAATCGAAATGAAGGCGCGATGCCATTCACCCTGAAGCTTTTTCAGGGCCACTTCAGACTGGGAGTACATCGCTTCCAGATTCGTCGCACCTGAGACGATATTCATTGTGTTTCCGTCCAGGCTGTAATCATCCAGAAGGGTCTGCTGCAGTACACGATGCGTCCGTGCCAGTTTGCTTTTAATTTTCAGGAACTGGTTTTCCAATTGTGCTTTGTTGACGCCCGGATTGGGATAGGAAGTAAGGATCTGGTTGAAAAGGAGCCAGTCATTCATAAAATCCCGGCACAATTCCACCCGGCGCTCCAGTGTCTCCACAATCTTCATTTGTCTTTTGCTTAGTGCCATAGTTTAAAAAGCCTCCTCAATGGAAGAAAATCTTAGACCGTACAAATCAATAATTTAGCACAGAACAGGCTGAAAAACCAAACCTGCATGCCCGGCGTGCTCCGCGGGAAGGCTGTTACCAGCAAATCAGAAAGCAGGTGACCAGTCCCGGATTTAAATGGGAGCTTTCAACATCCAGATACAGGCGGTTTCTGAGTGCATAAACGCGTCCTACCAGTCTGCCGTTATGACGGATGCAGCCGTCACAAACCTGATATTCCATTGCCTCGGGGCTGCAGAGATCTATCCGGGTACGCAAGCCACGCAGCTTCTTGCGCAGCGCGATCCTCGCCTTTTTCTGTTCGCCTTCGAAGAGATCGAGGAAGCGGGTGGCGAAGAGGTAGGAGCCGTGTACCCGTACGGTAGCGAGATCAAAAACCCTATTCGCCTCCGGATAGAAAATATGCCAGCGCGAATGGCCTTTCAGGGCTTTTGCGGAATAACACCGATTCGTCCCGATTTCCTGCGCTACTGTTTCCGGTGCTGACGAAGGACGAGGCTTCGACAGTAAAACATGTCCGGCAAAAAGATCGGGCGCGTCACTGTCGTCCAGGGTATGCGGAGCTTTCCGGGCTAAAGCGAGCGCTCTGCGTCTGCGCCAGTCATTGAGCAGCGCCCGGGCGGTAAAAGCCGCCAGTCCGAGAACAATAATGCCGCCCAGCGACCAGGCCCCGACAGATGTCCAGGCAGGCTGATCTGTTATCATGCCAAATACCAAAGCACCAAGGGCTTCCGCCACACACAGCATATAGGCGATCAGAAGCCCGACAGTGAAAGGGTGCAGGAGTCTCGGAAGCGTGTAGTAGCAGATCAACCGTTCCTGCTTGCTGATTTGGTTGTCGGGGATGGCAAACTGCATAGAAAAGGTTTATCTGCAGACGATACTGCACTGCCGGTCAGAAAACTATCTGCCCTGTTTTTACCGGAGAACAAAAAATAAAGCGGGCAAGTGCCGGATTATTCATGTGGTTGCAGGCGAAATCAACTGAAAAAGCCTTCTTGTATCGCTCCTGTCCACAGGTTCATCAGTTTGACCTTAGTATACCCGGCACACGGTATTTTTACAATGCATACACAGCACTTCGCTGCAATTGTTCCTATGTATGGTCAGGCGGCAGACTGGTGTATCTCATTTGTCCGGGCGGGAGCCCCGTCTTTGCGGAAGGGCTTATCCTTCTCCAACAGCCACGCCAGTCCTTCATCCAGAATCTGCACAATGATTGAAGCTTCCGATTTCGCTCCCAGACCGGGATGATCGCAGGGATACCAGCGTATTTCTTTAGGTTCGCCCAAAGCCCGGTAGAGTTCTTCGCCTGCCTGAGGGCTGACAAGCCTGTCGATAGAGCCGTTTTGCATGAGCACAGGGGTACCGGCTGTTCGCATGACATAATGTCTCGGGTCGGCTGGTTTCATTATGCAGGAAACAATCTGCTTTCCAAACCAGTGCAGTGCCGAATTTCCGACTGATTCCTTTATAAACGGTGCACTCAGCATGACAGGAATATTGGCTCCGCCGACTACCAGGTCGGCTGCCCGGACACGTTTGTCCAAAGAAGTGATGATGCTTCCTGTAATGGCTCCATAACTGGCGCCTACCAGATAGATTCGTTCCGGATCAATTTCAGGATGGGTTTGCAGATAGTCGATCAGCCTTCGTGCATCATTGACAGTTTTCCAGGGGCGCTTGCGGAATGCGGTTGCCTGTGCCAGCCATCCGCCTTTCACTTTCCGGCCGCCCTGCATGGATTGATCAAAGCATGCCATGGCAAAACCGGCTTCATTGAAAGGTGTGCATATCTCTTCAAGAAAACCCTTGCTTTGTCCGATTCCGTGAAGGAAGACAATAGCCGGGAGTTTTCCTTGCCGTTCCACAGGCAGTGTAAGCAGCACAGGCATGGTCTCTCCCGGACGCGTGGTCATGGTAAAAAGCACTTTAACAAAGCGTCTCGGACGGGTAATGCCGAAGAAATCAACTGTACTGTCTACGATGCCTGTTTCACTGACCTGCGCATTAAAGGGGAGTTTCGGGTCATAATCGGCAAAGTAGTTTTTGTCCATGATGACCTTATAGACCAGGAGCAGGAGAATGAGGATGCCTATAACGCCGCCAATAATCGTGAAAATTTTACGCATGACAAATTCCCTGAAGTTTTAAAGTAAAAAAAAGAAGACAGTAAAATTTGCAGAGTGTTTCCCCGATTCTGGTGAAAACGCTTCTGCAAGATACAACTCCGATATACAGACTTAAAAAAAGCCTTTTGGTTTTAGTAAAAGTACCGATAATTCAAGTATACGCCAAAACGACTGATGCCGTCCAGATGCGGCGGGATGAATTCGGAGGAAGTTTTGGAAGACGATTCTGAACGCCGGACGCCTCGAAGCACTCCGGTTCCTTTTTGTGCTGAAGACATATCCTTGATTTAATTGCCCTTCCCCTTCCTGCTTTTGCTATGATCTTGCCATGGATACTACAGGAATAATTGTCGGTCTTGATATTGGTGAAGCGCGGACAGGGATTGCCCGAAGTGATGCGCTGCAAATGCTCGCATTTCCTGTTTCTGTCGTTCGTGGAAAAAATGAAGATGAAATGGTGCGGGAAGTGTCGGCAGCGATCAAGGCATTGTCTCCAGTGCGGGTTGTTGCCGGGCTGCCGCTGAATCAGCACGGCGAGCCTGGTGCTCAGGCCCGGCGGGTGCTGGCGATGATCGAGCGGCTGAAAGAGGCGACCGGACTTCCTTTTGTGACCCAGGACGAGCGATTCAGTACGGCGGAAGCCAACCGGGTCGCCCGGGATATGGAGACAGGCGGGAAAAAACGCAAGGGGAAAGTGGACAAAATAGCCGCTACCCTGATTCTCCAGACCTGGCTCGACAGAGAAGCCGCCCTGCGCAGACAGCAGCCCTGATCCGGCATGGTTTGCCGGGGCAATCAGACCAACAGAGGCATTTTATGGATAAGATTCAGAACGGACAGACAGAGGAAGCGCAAAAGGGCGATGGCGGAAGATTTCTGCATTTGCTTGCCTTTACTGCCCTTTGGGCGATTGTGCTGGTGCTCGCCGCTCTGATTACCATTGCCGCCGGTGCTTTTCTCGTGTATAACCATACCGTCCGGAACGGTGTACGGGGCGGGGAAGTGGTGGTCGAAGTGCTGCCGGGAATGACTGCCAAAGAGATTGGCGTGCTGCTGCAGGATTCCGGGCTGCTTGAGCATGAAGGCTTTTTTCGTCTTGCCCTGTATCTCGAAAAGGAACCACCTTCGATTCGGCATGGTGCCTATGCCCTTTATGAGGGGCTGTCCGCCCGGGAGCTGCTTGCCCTGCTGCAGGAGGGTCCCTCCCGTCACCTGCTGGCGAATCAGTTCAGGGTAACCATTCCCGAAGGGCTCTCTGTGGCGCAGGCTTCTGCGATCTGTGCGAATCCTGAGGCGTTTGTGCAGGCGGCAGGAAATCCACAGCTCATCGCTTCGCTGGGTGTTATTGTGCCGTCACTGGAAGGCTTTCTGATGCCCAACACTTACTTTTTTGACGAGGCTCCGGACGGTTTGACGCTGGTTACGCGTATGGTGGATCAGTTCAGGAAAGAATGGGATGCCCTGGCAAAAGCATTTCCCGGAACGGAAGGGCGGGATAAAAAAGAAATCGTAACCATTGCTTCGCTGGTTGAGCGGGAAGCAAAAACAGAAGAAGAACGACCTCTGGTGGCGGCCGTTATTTATAATCGCCTCGCCCGGCAGATGCCGCTGCAGATGGATTCGACGCTCCAGTTTGCCTTAAATAAATACGGGCAGCGCATGCTGAACGAAGATCGGGAAGTGGCATCCCCGTACAACACTTACAAATACAGAGGGTTGCCGCCCGGTCCTATTTGCAGCCCCGGCATCAGCAGTCTGCGTGCCGCCATCAACCCGGCAAAAGAAAACTATCTCTATTTTGTGTCCAATGCGGACGGTACGACCCATACGTTCAGCAGGACGCTCGCAGAGCATAATCAGGCGGTGTCGCGTTTCCGCCGGGAGATCGCTCCCCAGCGTCAGACCCTGCAAGGCCAGGAATAAAGACATCGGAATCGCTGAATTCATGCAGTTTTTCGTTAACAGAAAGTGCATCGAAAAAATAACAAAGCAAAGAGGAAGGTAGGCAGCGTTATGAATTCTCCTATGGAACAACGTTATCTGGAGCGGCTGAACCGATATGTGACTGCCATGCGCAATGAAAAACCGGATTGTATTCCGATCCGTCCTTTTGCTGCAGAGTTTGTGGCGACCTATGCCGGGTATACCTGCCAGCAGGTAACCCACGACTTCCCCCAGTGTTTTGATGCCACCTGCAGGACGCTGGCAGATTTCGACTGGGATGCGGCGCCTGGAAGCATGGTCTATGTGTGGACAGGTTTGACGCAGGCGCTCGGCCTGAAATATTACGGTATTCCCGGCATTGATTTTTCACCGGATACCGCTTTTCAGTATATTGAGCCCCCTGAAGGGCATGCATTTATGCGCGAGGATGAGTACGACCTGCTTATCGCCAATCCTACTGATTTTTTGTACAACGTCTGGCTGCCCCGGGTGTCGACAGAAATTCCGGCGCCCGGCGCACCTGCCACCTACAGGCAGAATCTGGCATTGGTCAAAGGCGCCATGGCAATGATGAATTATTTCAACGCCTTTCCTGCGCAGGGCGCACGGATGCGCGCAGAATCAGGAACTGTGTCCGCTATTTCCGGTATTTTCAAAGCACCTTTTGATATTCTCGCCGATAAACTGCGCGGGTATGTCGGTCTTGTGAGTGACATGCTGACCCAGCCGGATAAAGTGCTGGCAGCCTGTGAAGCGCTGATGCCTCATCTGTATCATGTTGCCCAGTCGGGAGCCGATCCGGAGGGACATGTCCCCATCGGCTTCTGGATGCACCGGGGCTGTGTGCCGTTCTTCTCGCCCGATCAGTTTGAGTCTCATTACTGGCCCACTCTGAAACCGATTATTGAGGCACTATGGGCACGGGGGCACCAGACGCTTTTTTATGGCGAAGGCAACTGGGACTATCATCTGGAACGATTCAGAGAACTCCCCGACAAAAGCATTGTTTTTCATGTTGACCGTACGGATATGAAAAAGGCGCATGCGGTACTGGGCGATAAATTCTGCCTGAGCGGAGGAATTCCCAACGCACTGCTTTCTTATGGCACGCCCGATGATGTCCGGGCAGTGTGCAAAGAGGTGATTGATACCGCAGGCAGAGACGGAGGGTTCATCATGGACGCAAGCGCAATTATCCAAAATGATGCCCGGCCCGACAACATCCGCGCCATGACAGACTTTACACGGGAGTACGGGCAGTACGGAACCGCTCCTGTGGCGGCTGTGCCTCCCCGGGTAAACGACGGTGCTCTCAAGAGCGGATGGCCGGCGGAATTTCCGGCGGATACGCTTCCGGGCGGGTGTATTCCCTGGGAGGAGAAGCGCCGGGAAATTCCTGAAATTCCAGGAGATGAAGCCCTGGCGAAGCGGATCTTTCAGGAAATAGACGGACTCGGCTACCTCTTTATATGGCATTGCCTGCTTTCTTTTTAAAAGAGCGGGCGGCGGTGCGGCTCAATTCTTGGAATTGCTGCTCTGTATTTCGAGGAAGCGCAGGCTGCCATCGGCTCCGGCGGCAAGAAGGTCGAAAGCCCGAGGTGTTTCCGATGGAAGAAAGAGCAGATCGGTGATGTATCCGGTTCCGCGCAGATCTTCCCAGACGCATTGTCCCGCTTCAGTAAAGCCGTAAAGCCCTCCGTCCGATGTTCCGGCAATAATGCCCATGCCGTCCGGCCAGGCAGCCAATGCGGTGATGCCGGGAAGATCCACTTGCCAGAGAGGTGCAGCGGAGCCGTCCGACGCAGCTGAGTAAACCGTAATTCCGGTGGCGGACCCAAAGACCAGCAGACAGCTTCTCCCTTCCAGCAGCAGCATGTCATCAGGATTATGCATGCCTTCCAACTGCATGGAGCCGGAGGGGCTTCCGTCCCGGCCTTCGAAAAAACAGACCCTGCCGCGGCTGTCCGGAAAGCAGATCACCGGATCGGTGTCCACATCTCTTTTTATGATGCGCGGACTGAGAGCAGGCGCTGATTCAATCTTTTGTGACCAAAGTGATTCGCCTGTGACCGACAGACACTGCATCTCATGCGTGATATCACCCTTTTTCTCCTCGGCGACTACACAAAGTACTGACTGGGGCACAGGGGATTCACTGGACAGGTGTGCAATATGTCCGGAGACCTGTTTGCGCCCGATAAAACGTGTGCCTTCAACATAAAACACCAGTTCTTTCCGGTCGAGCAGAAGCGCCAGTATGTCCCCGCCGTCCGCTCTTTCAACAACTTTCAGTGCGGATACAGACGTGCCTCCCGGAAAAAGAACTGCTGTTTCTGTACCGCCCGGGTTTATCAGGCGTACACGGTTGTTCTCATTGGCAAAGGCAATCAGGCTGTTGCCCTGCCGGTCTTTCAGCAGGACGGGCGCTTTGGAAAAAGTCCCGCGAAACCGTTTTTCCCACTGCATCTGAGGGGAGCCGGTACTGCATGCAGCGACGTGCCCTCTCCGGTCGCACCAGATCAGCAGTGCACCCTGGTCTTTTCTATGAACCGCTACAGGCATGCCGGACAGAGCGGCATCAGTGTAGAGACGGCCTTTTTCATGGGGGGCAACAGAAAAGAAAAAATCACGGCTCTGCGGAAGCGTGCCCGGCCGGTTAAATGCCATGGTAAAGGATGCCCCGGCGCCTTGAAAAGAAAGTCCCTGAAGATGCCGGGTTAAAGAAAAAGATTTCCCCGGACCGATAATCACGGGAACAGCCGAAGAGCCGAAAGCGTAGCGCGTACCGGAAGAAAGCGTCAGCATTCCTTCCAGACTGCCTGTGAAAGGGTTGGATAAATGCAGCTGTAACCGGGAGCGTGTTACGCCGGCGCTCAGCGGTGGAGTGATGGAAAGAGCAAAAGAGGCAGTCAATGCATATTCTTCCAGCGGACTGCCCTCAATAAGAAGCGGTGCGGAAAGAGGCTGCAACGATACCATGCCCTCTTTGGGTGTATAGTACAGTTTTTCGCCGCTTATCAGATTTGTGGCGGTCATCATGCCTGTATTCAGGGGCCAATGCATAGGTTCAGGAATGCCGTCGTAGGCGAGAAGTATGGTTTTCCCTTCCCGATGCAATACAGTGCAGGGCATTTCTCCTACAACAAGATCGCCAAGAATTCTGGCTTCACTGCAGAGCAGCTTGGGGAGAAATGCGTCCAGACTTCTGGGCAGTGGCGGTGCGAAGGTAACCCGTCCGCGGCCTTTCTGGTACAGCCCGGAGAACTGTTCTGCCACATCGGGCGGAATGTGCCACCATCCGCCTTCCGGCGCATCGATGATTACATAACGCCTGCCGTATACAGCGGCGCCGTAGAGGGACGGCACATACTGCTCCAGGGGATATCGGGCAAAAGGGATGTCATCCTGATAAGCGACAGGCATCAGGGAAAAAGCCAGGCCTCCCTTTCGCTTCCAGCCTTCCTGCGCTTGAGACGAAAGCCGCCCTTCCCAGAGCCGTTCCGTCCGCTCATGCAAAGCCTGATAGGCGGCAGGTGCAGGCGCATCAGTGCTTCCCTGAAAAAATAAAACTACGGCGCCATTGCGGGATTGCTCCATGCCTTCCATCACACCTTCAAAAAATATAAACCATAAAGGACCGCAGGACTCCGGCGGTCGGGCACGGATCAGAAGCACGCCGTCCGGGCAGTATTTATTGAAAAGAACCGCCAGTTTTCTGCCGAAGCGGCGCGCTTCTTCCGCGAGTGTGGTCGGCTCCAGCAGCGGTGGCCAGCCCTCCCAGCGGTAGTCGAAAAAAGCACTGTCCGAAGCGCTGTCCAATAGAATTCCCCGGAGCCGTGTCTGATGGCAGAAGCGCCCCGCCAGCATAAAACGGGATTCCGCAAGCCGTCGCCACTGGGGATTTGTGAACCAGGGGGCATCGGGTGCAAATCGCAAAGCAAGAAAATTTTCTGTGATACCGGCGGCACGGAGTCTATTGGAAGCTCCGGAAATTTCCCGCTGCAGTGCGTCCCAGTCTCCCGGTATCGTCTCTACCTCTTCAAAATCCGTCAGTGTCAGGCTTTCCAGATATCCGGTATTGGACTCTTCGAAAGGGATCCGTTCGGGGATCAGAGCAGATTCTTCGGCAGGGAACGGGCGCAGATCATCCAGAATGCCCTCAAAGACAAAGCCCCGGAATCCTTTTTCAAACCAGACTTCGCCGTAATTGGCGGCCCAGGTCGCATTGATGGGGGCGGAAAGAAGAGGCACAGCAACAGCAACAGATGATTCCTGAACGCTGCCGCTTTGTGCATAAAGACAGGGAGAAAGCGGAAGAAACAGAGCTAGGATGGAGTATAGAAAAGATTGTGCGGCACTCATGTCTGAAAGATATCCTGACGGATACTATAGCAGACGCTGCCGTGTGCTTTATATTGGTTCTTCCGTCGTGTCTGCAGGACGTACCCGAACGGCTTTCAAACCTTTTTCAGTCTCCTGTAGCACAAAAAAAACAGTCTGTCCTTCCCGAAGGGTGCGGAACCCTTCCATTTCGATATCCGAGTAATGAACCATGGCATTCGGTGCATCGGGTACGGCGATAAAACCATACCCTTTCTTGCTGTCAAACCACTGTACAGTGCCCTGCTGTTCATTCACTGTGTCTGTCACGATGTGTCCCTCTTTCCCTGTTTTCTTCCAATTTCCTGCCGGAACTCATTCTGCCGGTTCCCAGCAAAGGGGCGGCGGCAGCGCTTCATTATAGCGGTATGCCCCTCCTCTTCTGAACAGATACTGCGCCCGAAGCGCTTCCGACAGGGAGGCGTCTTTGATCTGCCAATTCGTAATGGCATCCTCAGCTTCGTCTTCACTGATTTCCCAGTTGTTGTTCCGATCCGCAGCCGGCTGCTGCCGGAACGGAATAAGACAGAAGTGATCCAGACATACAGGCGCACCGCCCAGCGTGGGATTTACACACTCCAAAAGACAGGCCTGCTCGCTTTCCTCTTCGCTTACAGTTAAAAGAACAGAGCGCTGCGCATAGCCACCCCCGGAATGCATTTTCGGAAAATAGAGCCGATCTATTTCCGTTTGATTGAAATGAAAGGACAGCGTGCCGTTTGCCTGATCGGAACATTGATACCAGTAGGAAAAGAGGTATCTGCCGGGTTTAAGCGATAACTTCTGCCCGAACGCAAGCACATCATCAGTCATGCGGTCGTAAAAGCGAGCCCAGTATGTGCCGTCGTAGGGACTTCCTTCCAGGCAATTTTCCTGCGAGCATAAAAGACGCTGTGAAGAAGAAAGAGGCGAGGCATCCCAGTGCGCTGTCATATCTCCTGCCTCAAAACCGGGATCCTGCAGCAGATTTCCTTCACAGTCGGATGCGCCGATATCCCAAACAGTTACGCGGCGGCAGGCTTGCGCATTCTTTGACACGCCTTTGCAGTCACGCAGATCCAGCACGGAAAGACAGACGGTATACGTTCCCGGCTTTTCGTAAATATGCCGGGGTTCACGCTCCTCACTCGTTGTACCGTCACCGAAATCCCACCAGTAGAAGAGCCATTTGAATGCGGCAGAACGGTTGATAAACGACACAGCCAGCGGCACCGTCCCTGCTGCCGGACTCGGTGCGAAATCGGCATAAACAGGAAAGACATCCACAACAGTGATAAATTCTGTGGCGGAAAAAGATTCATCATTTATGTATAAGGTCAGGGTGACTTCATGCCGCCCTTCAGGAAGCCGCCATTCAAAATGCTGTGCACGCTCGACAAGATTTCCGTTGATATACCACTCACGGCTTTGAACCGGGATGTCGGGAGAGCAATCCCGGAAAGTGAAGGTCTCGGCAAAGATGCATTTGTTGTCGGAGAGTGAAGGCGTAACGGAAACCGGACTTCCGGTTGGGTCTCCTTCGGGCGGAAATTCACGGTCATAGCAAATTACCGGTGTGATTTGTTTCGGCTGGGAAAAGGCGGGAGCCATCGGCAGACATGCCATCAGAGAAAAAAGTAAGGCGCACGCTATTCCGGTTGAACGGTGTGCCATGGCGTTACTCCTTGACGAACAGCCCGGTAACGAGCGGAAGACAGCCTTTTTCATCCTGCTGCCGGCAGGATAACGAACGATTTCCTTTCATGATTATATACCCGCTCCCGGCGGGTGTCAATAGAAATTTGAGACCGGCAGGCTACGTCGCAGGCCTTCCGTTTCTTTCGTCGGCACGTCGCAGAGTCGTTTTTCCTGGTAAGGCATTCGCTCTTTTTTCATTTCTCCGCCGGTCACTGAGTGGAGTCTTCTTTGACTGCTTCGGTCTGCGCGGCGGAAGAATCTTTTTTAAATTTCGGCCGCAGCTGCACCTGGGTTTCGGTCGGGAAATCAACAGGCACTTCCTGCGTAACTTCGCCGGTGGCTGCCCATTCAGTACCTCGCTGCAGTGTTACGATAAAACCGGCACACTGCATGGCAGGCGGCGGCGCTTCATTGCCCGCATGTCCCAGTGCGGTTTGGAACATGCGCCCTTTTCCATAGGATACGGTGAAAAGAATAGGTTCATGATTGCCTGTTCCTCCTGTTTCAGGATCAGACCAGGCCGTGGCGAGTACATGCAGGTTTTTTGCGGGGCCCCGCAGGTGATGGTACAACTCGTCCTGTGCATGGAGCCAGGTTTCGGGCAGCCCTCTGGTGACCGGATGTTCTGTATCGCGGTGTGTCACGACAAACTGATGCTGCTTGCCGTGAGCTCCGCCGGGGCCGGGACTCATGTCATACACCAGGTGACCTTCTTCCCAGCGGACATAGGGGCCGTGCTTTTCTGTACGATTGCCCCAGCCGCCGAGACCGATGATTTCATTAAATTCGGGCCATTCCGGAAAAGCATTGTCTGCCGCATGGTAAACCACCACGCCACCGCCTTCTTGCACATAGGTTAAAAAGTCTTCACGAGTCTTTTCCGGCCAGTCATCGCCGTTGTAATCCAGAACAACAACGGCATAGTCGGAGAAAACCGGAGAAAATCCGGAGAAGTCGCCGCCCTCAGGAGGTGCCTCGACAGTGTCCACAATGAAAAGTCCTGTGTCCTCAATAATTGTCTTGAGAATGGGGGAGCTTAGCTGCCAGTTATGGTTATTCTGTCCGGTGAGCAGCATGGCTTTCATGGGTGTTTTGTCGGCTGCTGCAACGGACAGGGAGAGCATGCAAAGCATCGTGATAAGCATCAGCCCGGGAAAAGTTAACTTCATAAAGAGAGTCTCCAATAGGTTTACGGTATCGTCGCATATAGAGCGTACCCCTGCGCACACGATGCACGCATGGGGCAGCAGAGCATTCAATCCGCACCAGGATCACTAGTCGGCGAATGCCCGCAAGATTTTTATCATACAAAAAGATTTGAGGGTAATGCATATTTGGAAAATGTGAAGCAGGGGATAAGGGCAACGGGGGCGCAAAAAAAATGGAAAATGACGCATTCTGCTGCCTTCTCTTTAGTTGTTGGCGGAACGGCAGCGCTGTCCGTTTGCAGCCATAATGTGCGTAAAAAACGAATAATAGACTCCTGCAGGATCGTTTTTATTGCCCGACAACGGAATTTTTGACAAAAGACACAGGTAGTTGGTATACTTCAACCCCCTGATCAAGACTCCAACTCGTGTACTATTTTTCTTAATTTCTTTTGTGATGGGGCGTAGCCAAGTTGGTAAGGCACCAGATTTTGGATCTGGCTATCGTTGGTTCGAGTCCAGCCGCCCCAGCCAAATTTATTTCAGGGTCCATGCATCTGATACGAAAGGCGCAGTGCGGTGGATTTTACAAACAGTTTCAAGGTGTTCAGTGGCAGTGCTTCGAAACAGTTGACAGAAGGCATTTGCCGGCATCTTGGCATCGATCCCGGGCGGGCACTGGTAGGCCGTTTCAGTGACGCGGAAATTCATATGCAAATACAGGAGCATGTGCGCGGTTACGACGTGTTTATCGTGAACAGCACAGCCCCTCCGGTAAATGATAACCTGATGGAATTGCTGATGTTCTGCGATGCGGCGCGGCGCGCTTCGGCAGACCGGATTACAGCAGTGATCCCTTATTTCGGGTATGCCCGTCAGGACAGAAAAGACAAGCCGCGTGTACCGATTACCGCTAAATTGGTGGCAAATCTGCTCACTGCAGCCGGTGCCAATCGGGTATTGACGGTTGACCTGCACTGCGGTCAGATTCAAGGATTTTTTGATATTCCGCTGGATCATCTGGCGGCGGATGTGGTCTTTTGTGAGCATTTGAAAAAAGAAGGTGTGCACAAAGATCTGATCGTTGTGTCACCCGACATGGGCAGTGTTGCACGTGCCCGAAGCTTCGCCAGCAGGTTGGGTACGCCTCTTGCCATTGTGGACAAGCGTCGTCCCAAGGAAAACGAAGCGGAAGTAATGAATATTATCGGCAGTGTCGAAGGTCGGCATGCGCTGATGCTGGATGATATGATTGATACAGGTGGCACGCTGGTAAAAGCGGCCGCCGCAATCATAGACCATGGTGCGCAAAGCGTTCGCGCCTGCGCTACCCATCCCGTATTCAGCGGACCGGCTCTTGATCTGCTGGAAGCATCTGTTTTACAAGAAATATTGGTATGTGATTCTATCTCCCTGTCTGAACGGGCGGCCGCGTGTCCTCGCATCAAGAGCTTGTCGCTGGCACCGCTCATCGGAGAGGCAATTCATCGTATTCACAAAGATGAATCGGTAAGCAGCCTGTTCACAGTGTGATCCCGATTCGGAGGTCAAACCCAAATGCAGACTTTGAAAGCAAAAAAACGCGCTCTTGGCAGCGGAAGTATCAAAACTAACATGCGTCTGAATGGCGGCGTCCCCTCAGTCCTTTACGGAGAGGCAAAAGAGGCGCTTCCCATTGAAGTCGAAGCAAAAGCCGTTGAAAAACTGCTTCGCGAAGAAGGCAGCAGTTTCATCGTGCTGCAACTCGATTTCGAAGATGCGCCGGAACTTAACACACCCGCTCTCGTTAAGGAAATTCAGCGGCATCCGGTGAAAAGCAACCTGCTCCACATGGATTTCATGCGCGTACGCCTCGACGAACGGATCCACCTGCCTGTTCCCGTTATTCTCGTGGGGCGTGCACAGGGCGTCATTGACGGTGGCGTCATTGATCAGCAGCTTCGCGAAGTGCAGGTGGAATGCCTGGCGGCTGAAGTGCCCGAACATCTGGAACTGGATGTTACCACTCTGGGACTGGGTGGCACACTGCATGTGGCAGACCTGGCTGTTCCGGAAGGTGTTACTGTTCTCACTGAAGCGGGCTATGCCATTGTTTCCATTCATGCGCCCCGCACGGCGAAGGGTGATGAAGAAGCCGACGCAGAAGATGCGGAAGGCGGTGCCGCTGACGAAAGCTGAGTGCCGGCGCCTCGTCTGCGTCCCCTTTCAAACAAGGCACCCTGATGAAACTTATTGCAGGACTTGGCAACCCCGGAGAACAATACCGCAACACGCGGCATAATCTGGGGTTTGTCGTTATTGACAGGCTTGCCGCTCTGCTGAATGTTGAGATTTCGGCAACCCGGGACAAAGCCCATACGGTGCGTTTTCAGCATCGTGGCACGTCTGTGATGCTGGTGAAGCCTCAGACTTTTATGAATTTGAGCGGTCAGGCTGTCGCACCGCTGGCGAGGCGTGCCGGATGCCTTCCTGAAGATATTCTAGCCGTTTCTGATGATCGGCATCTGCCTCTGGGTGTGCTGCGTTTGCGAGCAGGCGGCGGAACCGGCGGGCATAATGGATTAAAATCGCTGGTCGCAGATCTGGGATCGCAGGAGTTTCATCGGCTCCGGCTGGGCATTGGAAATCATGCCGAAGCGCCCGATAGACTCAGCAATTATGTGTTAGGAAAATTCGCACCCTGGGAAATTTCTGATGTCGAAAAGATGGTGCGCGAAGCAGCCGAGGCCGCACGGTGCTGGCTGGAAGAAGGTATTGAAACGGCTATGAACCGTTATAACCGGCGAAACGACGCACCAGGAGAAAAATCATGACAGAGAAAAAACATACTATTTGTGTCCTCGTTGCCAATCAGTTCGGTGTGCTCGCCCGTGTGTCAGGCATGTTCAGTGCCCGCGGCTACAATATTTCTAGTCTGTGTGTAGGAGAAACGGATGACCCGACTGTTTCCCGTATGACTGTCATTGTAAGAGGCGACGACAGCGTCCTTGCTCAGATTATGCAGCAGTTGAATAAACTGGTGGACGTCATTAAAGTGGAAGATCTTACTGCTGCTTCCTATGTGGAACGGGAGTTGATCATGATCCGGGTAGCGGCAACAGGCACAGTGCGCAGTGAAGTGCTGGGCATTGTTGAGATATTCCGCGGTAAGATTGTGGATCTGGATGCCAAATGCATTACTGTGGAAGTGACGGGCGCTCAGGAAAAGATTCAGGCTTTTCTTGAAATGATGCGCGGCTACGGTATCCTCGAAATGGTGCGCACAGGCGAAATTGCCATGGCGCGGGCAGCCAACAATTCCGCATCTCAAATAAGAGTTCAGGAATAATTGTACGCTTGCAGTTTGATCTTCCCTGTTTCTTTTTGGTATACTACTTTTCGCCATACCCTGTCAAGGTATATTGTTCTTTGGTGGGATGCCCGAGTGGCTAATGGGGACGGGCTGTAAACCCGTTGGCTAGCGCCTACGTTGGTTCGAATCCAACTCCCACCACCATTAAAAATTATCCGGGTTCACCCCCGGTTGTTGAAAGAATATAAGCGGGAATAGCTCAGTTGGTAGAGCGTCAGCCTTCCAAGCTGAGGGTCGCGAGTTCGAGCCTCGTTTCCCGCTCCAAAAGTATTCCCCTAGTGGTTTAGGGTGCCCGCGTAGCTCAGGTGGTAGAGCACTTCCATGGTAAGGAAGGGGTCATCAGTTCGAGTCTGATCGTGGGCTCCATTTTATCACAGCCTTCAGGCGGCATCGGCCGCAAATACATGATTTTTTCTATAACTTTAGGTATGTAACGCAAACCCCGGCATCCCGGGAAACCAGAGGTTGAGAGTTATGGCGAAGGAAAAATTTTCGCGTACCAAGCCGCATGTGAATGTGGGAACGATTGGCCACGTGGACCATGGA